>NZ_GL397071.1:0-54048 GCF_000146345.1 Peptoniphilus duerdenii ATCC BAA-1640
GGATCTTGCTACTTCGTTTGGTTTGTAGTCTAGTACTTCTATCGCTTTTAGTACCCTTCTTCTTGCTTCTGGGCTTACTGGTTTTGAGTCGTTTATTACTCTTGATACGGTAGATATGGACACGTCTGCCATCTTAGCTACATCTTTTATTGTGGATGCCATTATTTCCTCCTATATTATTATGGTTAAGGCTTCTTCAAGTACTTTAAAATTCATAGGTAATTTGCCTGATTGTTCTCCGTCTACGTCTATGTCAAGTTCTATGTCTGAACTTAGACTTATATCTTTTGTCTTTAGATAGATTACTTTTTCGTGGTCTATGTGATTTCCTGTTAGTACTAGTGGTGCTATTTGCATAAAGTCTACCAGGCTACATTCTTTGATTAGTAGTACGTCTAGATATCCATCTGTCACTGTTGCTGCTGGTGCCATCTTCTTAAATCCGCCCACTGATGATGTGTTTGTTATCAAGAAGAAGAATAGATTTTCTTCGCCTTTGTATTCTTCACAGTCAATCTTTACTTTGTAGGCTTTTTCGTCTTGGAAGTTTAGTTTTACCATTTGTCTTGCGCCTTCTAAGTAGTATGCCATTCTTCCTAGGACTGCTTTTTGATCTTCCGGTACTGTGTAGGCTATTTCTGTTAACATGCCTCCTGCTGCCACATTGGCAAAGACTCTATCTCCTGCTAGTCCCACGTCTATTTTCTTGGTCCTTCCTTCTTTTATTAGTTTATAAAATTTGGATGGGTCCTGTGGTAGTTTGAAATAGTTTGCGAAGTCATTTACCGTTCCTGCTTGTAGGATTGCTAGTGGTGTATCTCTTTTAGATTTTACTATTCCATTTACCACTTCGTTTAAGGTTCCGTCTCCTCCGCAGGCTACGATTATATCTTCTCCATCGTCTGATTCTGCGAATCTCATGCCGTCGCCTCTTTTATGTGTAAATAGTAAATTTATATCCCATTGATCCAGGCTTAAAAGTCTTATAAATTCCAATACTTTGTCTAAGGCTTCTTCCCTACCAGAAAGTGGATTGGCTATTATTTTTATTTTTTTGAATCTATTTTCCATAATTACCTCTTTATATATTATACATCATTTTCATTTTTCTTCCTATTATTGTAATACATTTCTAATCATTTTTTCTCTTATTTTTCTTCTTTCAAATAATTTTCATAAAAAAAAGAACAAGCTCTCGCTTGCTCTAGTTTCTTTTTGTTAAATTTTATAAGAACTTTTCTTTAAATACTTCTATTACTTCTTTTAGTATATAGAAGTAATCTATGACGTTATTTGCGTTTAGATTTATAGTTTTTGTTGCGTCGGATACTGTGTCGGTTACGCTGTTTACTGCTCCAGTGATGTTTAGTGCTACATTATCTATAGATCTTGTAACTCCTGATACTGTTTCTCCGACTTCTCCTACTGATAGTGCAAGTTTTTCCACTTCCGGTCTAACTGCTACTATGATTTCTTGTGCATCTTTAGATATTACAGATACATTCTTGGTGATTTCTGTAACATTATCTGTTAGTTCTGGCACTTGGCTTAAACTGTGGTCTATTGCTTCTTGGTTGTCTTCTATGACGTCATTAATCTTTCCAAGTATTGAAACCACTTTTTTAAGTGCTAATGCAAGATATACTAATACTCCAATTCCTGCTAAGTAAAGAAATATTCTTAGTAAATCGTTGAGAGTAATAGGACTATTCATGCTTATCCTCCTCTAATCTCTTTTATTTGTTAAGATCTTTTTTTACTTCTTTAGCTCCGTCTTTAACTTCTTTTCCTACTTCTTTTGCAGTTTTTTCTACATCTTCTTTGATGTCTTTAGATTTTTCTTTTGCTTCTTTTGCAGCTTCTTTAACGTCTTTTTCTATTTCGTCTTTCTTTTCTTTAAGATCGTCTTTTGTTTCTTCTGCTTTTTCTGAAAGTACTTCTCCAACTGCTTTTGCTTTTCTCTTAGCATTTTCCATAGCTTCGTTAAGTTCTACTTTTTTGTCTTGTGCGTAATCTTTTACATTTCCGTAAGTTTTCTTAACTTGTTCGCCAGCTTGGCAAGCTTTGTATTGTACGCTATCAGCTAAATCTTCTGCTGCATCTCTTGCATTTTCTGCAAGTTCTCTTGATTTATCAGCTATGTCTTTTCTAGTTTCTTTTCCAGATTTTGGTGCAAAAAGAATGCCTGCTAATCCGCCTAGTGCTGCTCCTGTTAGAACTGCTCCAGCTTTTTCAGCTGCTTCTCTTCTTTGTGCTTCTCTTCTTTTTCTTTCAAAATAATCAAATATACCCATTATTTTCCCCCTGTTTTCTATTAAAATTCATATTTATTACTTACCCAGTATTGTTATTTTAAAACAAATCCAAATTTTTTTGTAATAAAAAAATCCGCGGTGTCGTCAGCTATATTAATTCAGACCCGCTCCCAACTAGTAGGTGGGTGACCTGCTCGAGTACTCTAAAGTCCCGTCTGGCGGGCATTTTATCATACCAAAGACTCAGTCTCCCGGATCTTCGATGTCGGTTGAATTAATAAAAGACGTCGACGTGCATCGCAGATTAACTATCTATATTATATCAATTCCAGATTAGTTTTTCAAATTATAATCGTAAGTTACTTACTCTAAATCCAAGAGATTTTTCATGTCCTGAGGTAGTGGAGCTTCTATCTCGATTTCTTCCCCAGTTCTTGGCGATTTTATCTTTGTATAATAGGAGTGGAGTGCCTGCCTATTTATAAGTTCCGTTTCATTTCCGTAGAGGGTATCTCCCACAATTGGATGTCCAATATATTTTAGATGCACTCTTATTTGATGGGTACGACCAGTATGAAGCACAACTCTTAGAAGTGTCATATTATTTTTAGAAAGAATCGCTTCGTAGGAAGTCTTCGCATACTTTCCATTTGGATTTACTTCTCTTAAAATCCCATCTGGTCCTCTATCTATCGGTTCTTCTATTATGCCGCTACCTTCTACCACACCTTCTACAATTGCGTAGTACTTTTTCAAAATATTTCTATCCTGTAGTTCTCTCGCTACGGTACTATGAGCATTGGAATTTTTCGCAATTAAAATTACCCCAGAAGTATCTCTGTCCAAACGGTTGATAAGACGTACCTTTCTGTGGATATCATGTTTCAAAAAATAACATTGAACGTAGTTTGAAATGGTCCCCGTCTGTTTAAAATCCACCGCGTGTACTATCATAAAAGGCTCCTTGTTAACCGCCAAGATATCTCCATCTTCGTAGAGAATTTCTACTTTATAGTCCTCTGGGATTGCGTTTGGCTCCTCGTCTGGAATCTTTATGGACACCACATCTCCAGGCTGAAGGTCCACATTTCTTTTATTTAATTTTTCATTTATATATATCATCTCTTCCCTTATGGATCTTCTAATATATCTTGAAGAGAGATTTAATTTTTTTAAAAAATTCTTGATACTTATTTCTTCTTCTACCTGGTAATGATAGTAGTTAAAATTATCTTCTAGCATGGGTTTCCTTTCAAATTTTAAATTTGTTTCCTTTAATTTAGATTACATGATAAAATTAAATTATAAATGATAGAGGGTGCAATATGAATAAATATATAAATATAGTTTCAAATGCTAATATAGAATCGAGAAAAACAGCTCACGAGCTCCAGGAAAAACTTGCAAGTAGAGGTTATACCCCGGAACTTAGGTTCAATCCACAGAGTGAACTTACCATATGCGTAGGTGGTGACGGTGCTTTTATCAAATCTCTGCACAACAACTTCCCACGTATGCCGATTGTAGGAATTAACACTGGTCATCTCGGTTTCTTCCAAGAAATCCAACCGAACCAAATCGATTGGTTTCTCGATATGTACGAACAAGGCAGGTATGAAATCGAAGATTTAAAACTAGTTCGTGCAGAAATATTTACAAAGAATAAAAATATAGTAGTCCACGCTTTAAACGAAGTAATTTTAAAGGCACAAAGATCAAAAACTATACATATAAATGTTTTTGTTCAAAAGAATCACGTGGAAAAATTCTCCGGAGATGGTATGATGATCTCCACCCCATCAGGTTCAACTGCCTACAACTTCTCCTGTGGCGGCTCAATAGTATTTCCTACTCTCGATGTGCTTCAGTTAACTCCAATAAGTCCGGTGTTTTCTGCGGCATATAGATCTCTATTAAGTTCCATCATCGTGCCCGGAGATTTTGATATTTCTCTAGTGCCGGAGAGAAGGTACGCAAACTCTTCTCTAGTTGTGGTGGACGGAATGGAATACTATTATCCAGGACTTAAACGTGTCAATTTCAAAATGAGTAACAAATCCATCAAGAAACTTACCATCAGCCCAGATTCTTACTTTGAAAATCTTAAGAGTAAGTTTTTATAATTATTATTTTTTATCGAATAGATTGTTGATTATTACAATTATAATTATAAAGGACCAAAATCCAATATTTCTTCCATTACCTGAAAACACAAAGAATATTAAAAGAGCTGCTAACAAAATATTTACAGTTGGCACTCTTTTTCCTTTTTTGATAGGAAGCTCTTCCTCTTCCGTATCAAGCACTTCACTGAGTTCTTTCATATCACTAAATTCAGATAGAAGTTTCTCCCTCGCATCCGTTGGATTTAATCCGTTTTTAATCATATCGTCAAATCCAAGGTACATATTTTCCCTAATCTTTTCTTTTATTTCTATATTTCTCCTAGTAACTGGATATTTTTCAAAAGTTTTTTCAAGATACAGATCTATTTCTCTTCTATTGTTATCTATTTCTCTCATAGCTCACCTCTACTATATTATATCATCTAGAAATAAAAAAAGAGAGCTACCTGCTCTCCATTCTATATTTTCTCATGCCATATAATATTACATCTCTCGCGGACTTTGCGTGTTTGTCCGTCATAGGTTTCGTGCCCTTTAGAGGATATTCGATTCCTAACTCTTCATATTTTTTCTCACCCATATTGTGGTAAGGAAGCACATCCACCTTCTTTATATTTTTGTAGCGTCCAAGTTCATATCCGAGCCTTTCCAAAAGTTTTGCATCATAGGTGATTCCTGGAACTATGACATGTCTTATCCAGACTTCTACTCCATTTTCGTCTAAGAATTTTAGAAAATCCAAGATATTTCTATTTGAAAATCCAGTGAGTTTTCTGTGCCCTTCGTCGTCGATATGCTTAATGTCTAGAAGTACAAGGTCCACATACTTTATAAGTTCTTTGTATTTTTCTAAATTTGTTTCTCTTGAAAATAATGCTCCGGAGCTATCGAGAGCCGTGTGTATATTTCTCTTCTTTGCCTCTTTAAAAAGCTCCGTTACAAAATCCATCTGCAATAGAGGCTCTCCACCAGTGACGGTGATGCCTCCATTTTTCAGATAAACTCTGTACTTTTCGTAATCATTAAGCACTTCTTCTACGCTCATGAGTTTTCCGCCGGTGGTCCTCCAGGTATCAGGATTGTGGCAATATAGGCATCTCATGGGACAACCTTGCAAAAATAAAATGTACCTAAGCCCTGGTCCATCGACTGCGCCAAAGGTTTCTATTGAGTGTACCCTTCCAAGTATTTTGTCCGTTGATTTAGATTCTCTATCTAAATTTTTATTTTCACAGTTTAAAATAGGATTTTCATCTCTATATGCAGAATTAAAAAGAGGTGAATCCATAGTATTATCACTTGTAGAAATATTTTCTGAACTTATATTTTCGTTCAAATTATTTTTCTTTAAATGATTTAAATCCATGATTCACCTCCGATTTTATAGTTTATATTTACATTTGTCCGTGGAAAGTTCTGTTTACAATATCTTCTTGTTGTTCCCTAGTAAGTTTGTTGAAGTTTACCGCATATCCTGAAACTCTCACAGTTAGTTGTGGATATTTTTCAGGATGATCCATCGCATCAAGTAACATCTCTCTATTAAAAACATTTACGTTTAGATGATGTCCACCTTTTTCCATATACCCATCTAGCATGCTTACTAAATTATCAATTCTTTGTTCCATTATTTTTCCTCCTCGTAATCTAAAAATTCCATCAGCGTTGGACTTGTGCAAGCTCCATTGCTGCAAAGTTTCAAATCTACATCTATATCTCCCATAAATACTTCATCCTTTCCAAGAGCATTTGGAATGATTGAGAAAGTATTTGAAATTCCATCCTGTGCATCCTTAAACGGAAGTTTTGCCACTGAAGATAGGGATGCTAGTGCTCCATGAGTGTCGCGGCGATGCATTGGGTTTGCTCCAGGAGCGAATGGTTCGCCGGCACGTCTTCCATCCGGTGTATTTCCAGTCTTCTTACCATATACAATGTTTGAAGTAATGGTCAATATACTCATGGTAGGAATAGCATCTCTGTAGAATTTATGATTTCTTATTTTGTTCATAAATCTCGTTACTAAATCCTGAGCAATGGCGTCTACCCTGTCATCATCGTTTCCATATTTTGGATAGTCGCCTTCGATTTCATAATCCACAACCAATCCGTCCTCGTCACGAATAGCTTTTACCTTTGCGTATTTTATAGCTGAAAGGGAGTCTGTTACTACGGAAAGCCCTGCGATCCCTGTCGCAAAGTATCTCTTTACATCCCTATCGTGTAGCGCCATTTGAAGTGATTCGTAGGAATATTTATCGTGCATGTAGTGGATGATATTTAAAGTATTTACATAGAGTTCTGCAAGCCAGGTGAGCATATCGTCGAACTTTTCCATAACTTCGTCATAGTCAAGTATCTCTGAAGTTATAGGTCTATACTTAGGTCCCACTTGAATCTTTTGTTTTTCATCCATTCCACCATTTATAGCATAGAGTAGTGCCTTTGCCATATTTGCGCGGGCTCCGAAGAATTGCATCTCCTTGCCAACTCTCATAGAAGATACGCAGCAGGCAATTGCATAGTCGTCCCCATGTTCAGATCTCATGATGTCGTCGTTTTCGTATTGAACACTAGAAGTATTTATGCTGGTCTTAGCACAGAATCTTTTGAAATGCTCCGGCAAGTTTTTCGCCCAAAGCACAGTCATATTTGGTTCTGGTGAAGTTCCAATATTTATAAGTGTGTGAAGGAATCTAAAAGAGTTCTTGGTAACTAGACTTCTTCCATCCAGTGCCATTCCACCGATAGATTCTGTAACCCAGGTTGGATCTCCAGAATAAAGCTCTTGATATTCAGGAGTTCTAGCAAACTTAATAAGTCTTAACTTCATTACGAATTGATCTATAAGTTCTTGGGCTTCCTTTTCAGTAAGAGTTCCTTCCCTCAAATCTCTTTCGATGTAAATGTCTAAAAATGTGCTGACCCTTCCGAGACTCATTGCAGCACCATTTTGTTGTTTCGTTGCAGCAAGGTATGCAAAATAGGTCCATTGCACAGCTTCCTTCGCATTTTCAGCCGGTCTTCTGATGTCGAATCCGTACATATCTCCCAGTTCAATCAAATCTTTTAGAGCAGTGATTTGGTCAGAAAGTTCTTCCCTTAAACGAATGACACCTTCATCGAAAATTCCAGTAGTGTTTTCCTTTTGTTTCTTCTTGTCTTCAATTAGTAAATCGACACCGTATAGGGCAACCCTTCTGTAGTCACCAATGATTCTTCCTCTGCCGTAAGCATCAGGAAGTCCAGTTATAATTCCAGTGTGTCTAGCGAGTCTCATCTCATCTGTGTAAGCTTCGAACACCCCTTGGTTGTGAGTCTTTCTATACTTGGTAAAAATATCTCTTACCCTATCTGAAAGTTCAAGACCATGAGTTTTAAGAGCACCATCCGCCATTCTCACTCCACCGAAAGGTTGAAGAGATCTTTTAAAAGGTTTGTCCGTTTGAAAACCAACTATAACCTCTAAATCTTTGTCCAAGTATCCAGGACCGTGGGAAGTGATTGTGGAAATAGTATCCGTATCCATCTCCAAAACTCCACCGTTGTCCCTTTCCTTCTTGGTAAGTTCCATAACTTCGTCCCACAACTTAGTAGTAGCTTCCGTAGGACCCTCTAAGAAAGAATCATCGCCCAAGTATTCAGTGTAATTACTTACGATGAAATCTCTAACGTCTATATTTTGTTTCCATTTGTATCCAAGGAAATCTCTCCAATAATTCATAAGGCACCTCCTAATAATTTTTATCAATTAGATTTTATAGTATAAAAAATATTAAGTCTGTGATAATTATCACTTTTTGCTTTTATGATATAACCGTAAAATATTTAAACTCAGCTATTTTTTTAAATAATTATCATTAAATAAGAAAAACGAACACCCGACTTTAAAGCAAGCTCTCTACATGTTATAATTATTTAGTATTTTATAATAAGGAAGAGGTGAAATATGAACACAAAAGTATTAGTCAAAAACGCAATAGTGTTGGCACTATACATGCTTACAATAAGTTTAAATCCATATGGCTTTTTAATGTTTCAATTGAGACCTGGCGAAGCACTCTCAGTCCTTCCCTTCTTCAATAGAAAATATATGCCAGCACTAATAGTAGGAGGCGCACTAGCAAACATCACATCACCACTAGGACCAATCGACATGGTAGTGGGAGGATCATGCGCAATAATCACCTATGCAATTAGTAAATACATCAAAAATCCATACATCAACTCAGGAGTATTCTCCTTAGTATCTGGAATTTTGGTTTCAATCATGCTATTTAAGACTGGAAATATAGACATGTCACTTAAATTTCCATTTTTAATCTCAGTCTTAAGCATAGCAGGTTCAACTCTAATCGTAACAGTTTTGGCAACATGGATAATAAAAACTACAAAACTAAAATCAATAATAGAAGAGGATTAAATTGAAATTTACAGTAGGGTACATAAAAAGGGACGATGAGTTCCTTTTCTTGTACCGGAACAAAAAGAAAAACGATATAAATAAAGGCAAGTACATCGGAGTCGGCGGACATATAGAGCCTGGCGAAACACCAGAAGAATGTATGGTGAGAGAAGCCTATGAAGAAACGGGACTAAAAATAGAAAATCCAAACAGATTAGGCACAGTTTTATATGAACAGGACGACGGATACACAGAAGAGATGTACGTCTTTTATATAGATAAATATACGGGAGAGCTCCACGAAAGCGATGAAGGAGAACTGGAGTACATGACCCCAGAGGAATTTTATAAGAAGCCCCATTGGATTGGGGACGAACTATTTTTAAAATACGTATTTGAAAATAGAAAATTTGGAAAATTTAAGTTAAAGTACAAGAAAGACGAACTAGTGGAGGTAGAACATGAATAGTAAAATAAAATATTATACAACCATGGGACTTTACTGGTCAGTTATCGCCGCCTGCGTAAGTTTTCTAAACGTGTTCCTTACAGGAAGAGGACTTGGCACAGCAGAAATAGGATTTTTAACCGCAGTAGGTAACGGACTAGCCGCCATCTTTCAACCAATAGTATCCAAAGTCTGCTCCAGAAGCAACAAGAACGAAAGAGACTTCCTAGTCCTCATCTCCATGCTTGCAATGACCCTAGTAATCATGGCACTAGAAAGAAAAGCAGGACTCTCAATGAAGATAGAAATCGTCGCAGCCATAGCACTAGTACTAGTGATGCAACCACTACTAAACTCACTAGGCTACTTCTATATAGCAAGATCAGTAGAAATAAACTACGGAGTCAGTAGAGGCATCGGATCCATCACATTTGCCGGAACATCATTTGTCCTAGGAATTCTATCAGAAATAAACAAGGACCTCTCAATGGTCATGGCAGCAGTGCTACTAGGAGCATTAATACTCTCACTTCTAGCACAGAAACCAATCTCAGGTAACAACGTAGTCACAGTCTTCGACGGAAGAGCACAAAAACAAAAAATACAAAACTCAAAATTTGTAATCTTTCTACTAGCAGTAGGCATGCTCTTTACATTTTACAACGTCACAAACGTCTACCTACTACAAATAGCAAAGAGAATCGGAGGAGACGCAAAGACTGTGGGAACAGCATTTGCAGTAGCAGCACTCTTCGAATTTCCAATCATGTTCATGTTCAATAGACTAAAAGAAAAATTTAAGTCAAGAAGCATGCTCATCTTTTCAGGAATATTCTTCCTATTAAAAGGAATACTCACCTATATAGCCACATCACCAAGTACACTAATAGCAATTCAAGTGACACAACTCTTTGGATTCGCACTGTTTACACCATGTTCAGTAGACTTTATAAATGACATCATGAGCGACGAAAAGAAGATCACAGGACAAGGATTCTTGGCATCGGCAATCACCATGGGAGGAGTCATCGGATCAGTAGCAGGCGGCGTGCTCATAGAATCCACCGGAGTACTAAACACACTAATAATATCAAATGTAATATGTTTAATAGCGATACTACTAATAGTAATATCAACGAGAGGATGCAATGAATAGTTGCATCTTTTTTTAATATAAAAATGGCGACAATTGCCGCCATTTTTTTTGATATTCTATATTCTAAATAAACTCTAAAGATTATTATTTATTTAATTTATAATAATTTACACAGCGGTTTTGCCAAGACCATACTATACATTCATCTCCTGACAAATGCACACTGACGTGAGTTTGTGGAACACTGATTTTACCAATTTTCTTTCCATGGCCATCTATAAAATCTATATTTGTTCCCTTTTTATTGCTGATGACCACAGCTAATTTTTCGCCATCAGATACAACCTCATTTACATTTGAGTATAATTTCTTCGTTCCACTTCCATCACCCTTAGCCATAAATAGATTTGGATTTTTACCATCCGTAAAATATCCTCCAGCATCTACAAAGAATACATTTCCATCAATTGGTAGAATATCATAGTAAGGATTGTTCCCCTTGCTTAAAAGAGTCGTTTTCTTTGAAGCTAAATCATATTTATAAAGCATCTTTTGAGGCTCAGCCATATCTTTGGTAGTAGGTATATCCTTTAAGAAGTAGATCTCATCTTTCCCCATAAATATGGAATGGATACCCTCAGCTAGACAAGCTTCATCTTCTGTTTCAAGATCAAAAGATATCAAATCATAAGCATTAAAATTATCTTTTGTGTCTAAATCTTTTTTTAGATAGAGAGTGTTTCCTCTAAGGGCAGAATATTTATCAGCATAGCTAAATGCTTGGCCTTTCCCCTTTAAAGACTCAAGGAAATATACGCCACTGTAGGATTCCACCTTAGTTTGAGAAAATATCTTCCCATTCATCTCTCTTACAATATTGCCATTGTCCCATGCCCCTGTAGGAGTTATAATTATAGATTTTTTATCACTATCAAATTGAAAATTCCCATAGTTATATGTCAAAATATTTTTGCCCTTATTAGGTCCAGTTAGACCGTAGACAAAATCACTTCCCATAAAACCTCCACCTAGATGGTAGATCATGTATAGGTTCCCGTCACTTAATACTTTAAATGAAATGTCTTTTGCTGATAAATTATAAGAGTCATAGTAGTTCACTAAAGTATTCTTGCCCGTTTTTAAATCTCTTTCGTATACTTTAACATAGCAGTTTCCTCCATAAAGGTTGCCCTTACTATCTTTTTCCTGGTTAGTAATCTTTACATCTGTATAGTATAGCTTGCCTTTATGTACTGCCATATCTGATAGAAATGAACTTTTGTTAAGCTTTATCTTTTTTTCTAACTTTGGAGATAATGCGTAAGAGTAGCTATCGGCTCCTAAAGCAATTAAAAACACAAAGATAAATAATAAGAATTTGTGCATCTTTTTCATATCTAAAACCTCCCCCTTCAACTTATTCTCTTCTTAATTTTATCACATCACCATATTATAATGTGTGGAGTTGTTTCTATTTAATTAAAATGTAATATTAGCTTAATTTTTAAAACTCCCAATACAAAAATTAAAACACAACAAAAAACCGCTTGGTCTCCCAAACGGTTTCTTTTGTAAAAGGTATAAATTTTATGAGGTTAATCTCTAATTAATAGTATATATCAATTAATCTTCGTGTGAAACATAAATTTACTGTATTTTTATAAAAATTTTAAATTTATTCGCCTTTCATTTCTTTCTTTAAAAATTCCAGAGGAAGACTGTCACCTACCGACATTATATAAGGAAAACCCCCATGAAGACAGTCACCCTGAGCGGAAGAGCCGCAAGGCTCTGGAGTCGAATGGGTATAACCCTGGTGGGGTAATATAAGGATGACTTCAGTTGCAAAAACTAGGTATGCGGAAGTTATACCCGTTCGACTCGGAAAAAATTTTCCTCGCTCAGGGTGACGGCAGTTGGGGGGTATTCTCTATAAAAATTCCAGAGGAAGACTGTCACCATGGTGGGGTATCACACTGATGATTATTCGCTTTCGTAGCCGAAGCTACCAACTTCCACAACCATACTGTCCAGTTACAAAAACACAACAAAAAACCGCTTGGTCATCCCAAACAGTTCTTTTGTAAAAGGTATAAATTTTATGAGGTTAATCTCTAATTAATAGTATATATCAATTAATCTCTGTGTGCAACATAAACTTACTGTATTTTTATAAAAATTTTAAATTTATTCGCCTTTTATTTCTTTCTTTATATAATTGTAGATTTTTTCGTAGGAATTCATGAATTTCTCCCTCTCAAGCTGTCCTTCTATGGTTATTTGAAATTCGCTTCCCCATATTCTCGCAAAATCTCCTAAGTACTCTATCTTTAGCGGTTCCTTCACGACCTTTAAATATTCTTCAAGTCTTTCTTCCACATCTTTTAAAAGTTTTCCATCCACTTCTTCCCTTAAAACTTCCAAGGTTCTTCTACCCTCTTCGGTGATCCTCACATCGTCGTAGGAATGGACCAAGTTTGACTCTTGCAAAAATCCCAAATGGCTTCTGAAGTCAAAGTAATTCATAAGCTCCAAATTAAGCACAAATGTGGATAGTGTCTCCTCAGTCAATTTATCTTTCGATTTATCCAATATGTCTAAAAGTAATATTTTTTCTCTAGCATTTTCTAAAAAATTTTCCATTTCATCACCACGTACTCTTCCTGTTTTGATTTTTGGTATAAAAAAAAGCCTGTAAAAACAGGCTTGGTCCACTCTCAGGGACTCGAACCCTGGACCCACTGATTAAGAGTCAGTTGCTCTACCACCTGAGCTAAGAGTGGTTAACTAACTCATTCATTATAACTAGTATCTCTTTATTTGTCAAGGGGCTTTAAGATTTTTTATAAATATTTTCTACATAAATCGCATTTAACAATCGGATTGCTCGTAAATAACTTATATTTTATTGTATTTTCCTTCTTTTTGACTACCATAGATAATTTCCATGTCCACATGTTTTTTTATATAGTTTGCAAAATCAAAGAAGTCATCATTTTCTTTATAAACATTGGTGATAAGTAGAACCTTGCGACCCTTCGCTCCTTTAAAAAGTCCGTCTGGACTTGTGATTATATCCTTGTAAGTCTTCTTTGTTATGGCATCTTTTTCAAATCTCATTTTAAAAAGATTTTCATTTTGAACTATTTCGCCATTTACAAATCGCCCTAGATAACCCCAAGGGATTACACCTACGGTCATATCCGTTTCTTTAAGCACCTTCGGTTCGAAATCATCATTGGCTTTAAGCGGCTTGCTGTCGGAATTATCAGCATTTATAATCACATATTTAAAATTACTAAGCCCATCCAAACTTTCGATAGGACCCATCTTTCTACCATCGATTCCGTTTCCGTAGTAGACTATTTTTCTCGTGTGAGCAGTCTTTAGAAAAATCTTGTTCGGGATGAAGATCTCGTCCCAGCGAAGCCCTCTTGGGATAGCCATCCCCATAGTTGTGGTGATAAGGATACTCTCTCCGATTTTTAAATCATCTTTTAACTCCTTGGAGAAATTTTCAATAAAAGTTTTCTTGCCACCGGAGCCAACCACAGAGATTACTCCCCCATCTATATTAAGTAAATCTTTTAACATCGTAACCTCCTAATCTAAGTATATCATTAAAAGATTAAGTTTTCATGGTCAAATATTTTAACAAAATAAAGCAAAGAAATCTCATTCGTGGTACAATAATAAAAAAGGAGGAGTTATGAAAAATTTAAAAATAATTACTTGCTCACTTATTATCGCTATGATTCCAGGTTTTACAAAGGCTATTACCCCTTCAGACCAAGGAATCTATATAAACGACAACAAAGTAGAAATCTCTGGAGTAAAGCACCAAGGCTTCAACTACTTTCGTTTGAGAGACATTGCATATGTACTAAAAGAAACCCCATCTAAATTTGAAGTAGGCTACGACAAAGATAGGAAGTCCGTGGTAATTAACACAAAGACAGAATACACTGGTGACAAAATAAATCCAGAAAAACTTGGAGAAAACCTAAATCCAGTGGAAATTCCCATTGAAGTAAATAAGACTCTCTCCCACATAGAAGTTGTAAATGTTGACGGATACAACTACTTTAGATTAAGAGATCTGGCAGTGCTAGTAGGATTTGAAATAAAATATAATCCAGAAGATAAAAAAGTGGAAATAATCACAGAAAAAGAAAGTGAAGACGAAGATCTAGTTACGAAACTAAAAAAATCCAAAACACCAATAATCTATGGCAGAGACAGCTGTCCAGCCTGCATAAAACTAAAAGCCTACTTGGATAAAAATAAAATTGAATATGAATTTAGATCCACCGAAGAACCAAAAAATAAAGACGAACTCATATCCATGGGATTTAACAGCGTTCCACAAATGTTTTACGACGGAGAAGTCTACGGCGGATACAACGAAGACGAATTAAAAAGAATATTTGAAAAATAATAAAAAAAGTATTGGACATAAGTAAAACTTATCCAATACTTTTTTATTTTAGAATTTAATATCATTGTTACGCACTTGCAGCCATAGCCACTCTTCCCTTAAGCTCAATCTGTCCCACAATCACAGAACTAATCGTAGTCGTGATAAGAGAGAACACAAGTTGAGTAACAGGAATATAGCTAATAGACATGACAAGCACAACTATATCACAAATGATGTATACCATGGCAAGACTTAGGTTAAACTTGTCAGAAATGGCAAGAGCTAAAGCGTCATCACCGCCAGTAGCACCACCTTCAGTAACCACAAGACCGCAACCAAGTCCGATTAAAACCCCACCAAGTACAGCAGCCACAAGAGGGCTGTCATAAAGAGGCGGTAAAATAGTTCCAGTAAATTTAAAAATACTTAAAAAAACGGAAAATAAAATGGTCGCCACCATGGACTTCTTGATAAATTCGCCACCGAGGATTTTGTAACCCAAAATGTAACACAAAATATCAAGCACAACAGAAGAAATCGAAGGGTCAATCCCGAACATCTTCTTAAAAAATAGCATAAGACCAAGGATACCACCCTCAGTGACAAAACTTTGGTCATGCACATTTAACACGGCAAAAGCGAGAATCCCGCTGCCTAAAACAATCCTTAGAAATGATCTAAAGGATAAATCTAAAAAATTAAGTTTTTTATTTAGCATTATTTCACTCCTATTCTTAATTTACCTATCTTAAATCTATCGCAATAAAATTTTGCAACAAAAAAAAGACGGCCAAACGTCTTTTAGGTGAGATGCTTTTTTGTTTCTTAATTTTTTCTTGTAAAAACTCTGAACCAGAACCACTTTTTAGCCTATAAATCTGTCACATCAGACATAAACCAGGCTCTTTATCGTAAGAACTGTCATCAGATAAAAACTACCCGAAGGTAACCTTAAAAGATACTTAATTTTTCTTTCATAATAATATTATAACTTTTCTTTTAAGTTGTCAATAGAAAATGGCTATTTAAAGCCGTTTTATATAATGAATATAAAGTTTAATAAATGATTACGAAGATAATGGTCGCATAATTTGTTCAAACATGGGTGAATATTTATTTTGTAGCGGAAGCAATTTTAAGGAAGCCAGTCACCCTGAGCGGAAAAGGCGAAGGAGCTGGAGTCGAAGAATCTCTATGAAAAACTAAAGGAAGGCAGTCATCTTCAGTGGGTCTGCTCCCACCACCAGTCATCCTGAGAGGAAAAGGCGGTAGCCTTTGTAGTCGAAGGATCTCTCCCCTGGTGGGGTCAAGTACGGATGATTTCAGTTGCAAAGACCTGGTTAAATACAGCACTGCCCGTTCGACTCGGAAATAAATTTCCTCGCTCAGGGTGACAGTAGTTGGGAGGACTTTGTAGCCTTCGGCTGTGGAACCTAGAAGGTTCCGCTACGGGGTGTGTATAATAATTTAGGTTGTTGTGCGCCTAACGGCTGAATTTTGATTATTCGTCTGGATGGGTATTTGTTTAAGAGTATATTTACCTTGATGAATTATTTACTTTTGTAGCGGAAGCATTTTGCTTCCACAGCCGAAGGCGTGAAGTCTTTAAACTATGCAAATAATTTATAATTATAGAGCAAAAACTTTCCCAACTGGTCATCCTGAGCGGAGATTACGAAGTAATCGAAGTCGAAGGATCTCTAAAAAATAAAATCCATTGCCAAGACTGGGTTAAATATAGGTCAGATCCTTCGACTCACTTCGTTCGCTCAGGATGACAATAATCTCGCAGGGTAACAGTAGTTGATAGGACTCTCTCTGTAAATTTTAAAAAGAAAGACAACTATTTACTGACACCGTTTTAATAAAAATCTCAAGGAAGACAGTCACCCTGAGTGGAGACGGTGAAGCAACGCGGAACCGTCGTAGTCGAACGGGTATAACCCTGGTGGAGTCAAGCACTGATGACAATCCTCCACCCAAAAAAACACAAAAAAGAAAAAAAACTCTGCCGAAGCAGAGTTCTTTTATTCTTATTAGGTTTTTTACGTCTATTAATTATTAAATAATCCATTGAAGAAATCTAGGAAATCATCCATGTCGCCGTATCCATATCCGCCTTGGTCACCTTGACCTGAATTTCCTTGTCCGCCGTTAAATCCACCATCTTGACCTTGATCATTTTGGTTTCCGTCTCCTTGTCCTGGATCTACTCCATTTTGTCCTGGGAGTCCTTCTTCAATTTTTTGTTTTGGAACCTTGTAATCTGTAAATGTGATTTCAATTTTTACTTCTTTTCCGTTTCTCAAGATGGTTGCCTTTGCAACATCTCCTGGATTGTACTTGTAGAGTAATGCTCTTAATACTTCGTTGGTTACAACTTTTGTGCCGTCGATTTCCATAAGAATATCGCCTTTTTTGATTCCAGCTTTTTCTGCAGGGCTTCCACTTTCAACTTTGGCAATGAATTGTCCGTAATTTGTTCCAAGAGATTTATTTACCATTCTTTGAACTGATTGAACAGGCATGATAGTAGCTCCAAGGGCAACTGGTTGATATTCTCCAGTCTTTAAAACAGATTCTATGATTGGTTTTATTGAATTTATTGGAATTGCAAATCCCATACCTTCAGCACTTTGGAGTTTCACGGTGTTTATTCCTATGATCTTACCATTTTGGTCTACTAGCGGTCCACCAGAGTTACCTCCGTTTATAGATGCGTCTGTTTGGATAAGTCCAACCATGTATCCACCGCCGTCTACTTGACCGATAAATCTGTTAAGTCCAGAGATAACTCCCTTGCTTAGAGATCTTTGGAATGCAAGGTCAATTGGGTTTCCGATAGCGATAGCAGTTTGACCAACTTCAAGTGCATCGGAATCTCCGAGTTCAGCTGGCACTAAGTTGTTCGCCCCTTCAATCTTTACGATGGCGATATCTACAGCCTTGTCAGACCAAACGACTTTGCCCTTCACTTTTTGACCGTCATTTAGAAAAACTTCCACATCCTTGGCAATATTTTCGCCTATTCTAATTACGTGAGAGTTGGTCAAAATATATCCGTCCTTGGAAATTATAACTCCTGATCCAGTACCTGTTATTGCTTGTGTACCAAAGATTGTTCTTTGATATCCCTTGGTAGTGATACCAACTACAGATGGCACTACCTTTTTAAAGACTGCGCTACCCACATTTTCTGAATCGCTGGCGTTTATCTTAACAGGTGTAGTGCTGCCCCCTTCAGTTTCTGTCACAGAAGAATTCATATTGCTTCTGATTAAAAAATTATATGTGATAGCAGATCCTAGGATTGAACCTATAAGTGAGAAACAGATTGCTAAGAAAACCACAGACTTGCCGGATTTTTTTCTGTTTCTCCTTTTATTTTCTCTTCTAATTTCATATTCATTTAAAGGTTTATTTTCTAAATTGTTGTTAAATTCGTCCATTTTCTTACCTCCAATTTTTATTATACCCATTGTATCCTTGTTATGTGATAACGGGGTTAAGTTTTTGAGTTAAGAAAAACATTAAATGCTGAATGTTTATGGAAGATAATTTTCAAATAGAGAGATTTCTTTTAGAATGTCTTTTAGACTTTCAGCTTTAAAACCGCTATAACCCACCATGCTTTCTGCATGAAGCATAGAACTTAAAATTGCCTCATGAACCGCATCAATGGTTGCGTTAAATACAGGATCTATCTTGTCATCGAGAAGACATTTAACTTCTGTGAAATTTCCGCCTTCATGAAGAATCTTGTTATGTGTTGAAAAAGCGACAGCCACCTCTCCACTTCCATTTCCTGAGTTGGCGCCAGTTCTTGAGATTCCAGACATTGCCCTCTTAGCCACACGTTTAAGTTGTCTTGAAGAAAGAGGGATATCCGTAGCAATGATAACTATGATGGAGCCCTGTTCCTTTTCATTGGAACAATTAGTTCTTTCATTATTTAAATTGTCTCTATAGTCTTTGATGTTTACTCCCTCGATGGTGAGCTCGTCATACTTTGCATGGTTTGTAAGTACAAGGACACCGACAGTATAATCTTCCCCCAAATTTACAATCCTAGATGCAGTGCCTATTCCACCTTTGAGCTCATGACATCTCATGCCACGTCCAGCTCCGACAGCACCTTCTTCCACAACACTACCGGCAGAATCGATTGCTTTTAGTACATCCTCTTCCTTCACATGAAGAGCGCGAATATCATTTAGCCTCATATCGTTACACTCAAGCACTGGACAGTTAACAGTACCAGTGGTCCTTCCAATCTCAGGATTATTGCTAAGCATGTACTTCACAGAAGCAGTAAGAGCAGTTCCTACAGAAAGAGTGTTGGTTAATATGATCGGAGCCTCTAGAGTTCCTAGTTCTTCTATTTGGACAAGTCCGGCAGGTTTTGCAAAACCATTTATGACATGGACACCAGCAACAAGTTTTTCTTTAAAAATATTTTTTTTAGGAATGATTGCAGTGACACCAGTATTTTGACCCTCTCCCGTCAAAGTCACATGGCCAACTTCCACTCCAACTACATCGGTAATACTATTTTTTTTACCTTTTTTAAATCGTCCAATATTTATATTAAGTCCCATAATTCCTCCTTTTTTAAAAGTAATTATAGCACAATTTTTTAAATAAATTAATACAGTACTACTGTAAAATTTTTAATTGACATATGATAATTGAGGTACTACTATATAAATAAAATTAAAAGGAGGAATCAAATGAATAATGTAAAGACAAAGAAAAAACCAGAGTTTGGTTATGCAGTACTATTACTGCTCGTTCTTGCAGCAATACTCGTGTGTGGGCTTAGCGTAATCAAAGCACCACTAGCAGTAATCATGTTTATCTCGTGGCTTGTAGTGAATTTATTTGCAATAAGACTAGGATATACATATAGTGAGCTAGAAAAAATAGCAATCACTCAAGTAGGACACTCCCTACAATCAGTAGTTATAATGTTGGCGGTAGGTATGCTTATCTCATCATGGATAGCATCTGGAACCGTTCCAACCATAATATATTATGGACTACAAATAATTAATCCAGACTACTACCTAGTTACAACTCTAGTTATCTGCGCAATAGTATCTATGTTCACAGGAACTTCGTGGGGAACCATAGGAACAGTAGGGGTAGCTCTACTTGGAATAGGAATAAGTTTAGGAATCCATCCAGGAATGATAGCAGGAGCATTGATTTCCGGATCATGGTTTGGCGACAAACTTTCACCATTATCAGACACCACCAACTTCCAATCAGGAGTAATGGGTGTGCCTCTAATGACTCACGTAAAACATATGCTATACACAACCGTACCAGCATTTATAGTATCAGGAGTGTTATTCTTTATTCTAGGAAAAGGAAATGTGCAATCATTTAATGATTCTGTAATCCTAGAAATAACATCAAAGTTAAGTACATTTTTCAAAATAAATCTACTAACATTGGTGCCATTAATCGTAGTAATCATACTACTAATCAAACAAAGACCTGCATCACAATCAATTCTAATAGGAGCACTACTAGGTATGGCAATCGCAATATTCTACCAAGGTTTTGATGTAAAAATGGTAATCGGCAGTGGACTTACAGGATTTAAATACGAATTTAATGACGACTTCTTCAACAAACTATTAAATCGTGGAGGTATGGACTCAATGACTAGAACTATCCAAGCTCTTATCTTTACCACAGGACTAGGCGGTATGCTTAGAGAAATGGACATACTAAAAGTAATAATCGATCCACTATCACACAAAATAAAATCAACATTTGCACTTATAGCATCTGGAATATTCATAACATATCTATCAATAGCTCTAACAGGCTCTCATATGTTTGCAGCAATAATGGTTCAATCAACCATGTTAGATCTATACAAGAAAAATGGATTAAAACCAGAAAATGCATCAAGAATAACAGAGGACTGCGGAACTCTAGGAGTAACACTTATCCCTTACGGAGTAACAGCCCTATTCATAGTAGACACATTGGGAATAGACTTTGGAACATTCTTCCCATACGTATTCTTCTGCTTCCTATGCCCAGTATTTAATCTATTATGCGGCTTAACAGGCATCGGAATCGCAAGATACACAGAAGAAGAAATGAAAGAAATGGACTTACAAGAGGTATAAAATGGAAAAATTAGCTATTACAACCCGTGGCAGTCTTGAAGATATGTACACCTTCGGGACTGTAGTAGTTGTAGACGAAAAAAACAATATCATATACGAAAAAGGAAACAGCGAAGAAATCGCCTATCCAAGATCATCTGCAAAACTAATGCAAGCAATCACACCGCTTAGTTTAGGAGCAAAAGAAAAATTTAATCTAACAGAAAAAGAAATTGCAATAATCTGTGCCTCTCACTCAGGAGAAGACTTCCATATAGAAACTGTAAGAGGCATCCTAGAAAAAGCGGGACTAGATGAAAGTTATTTAAAATGTGGTCCTCACTATCCTTTCAAAGAAGATGTAGCAGAAAGAATGAAAAAAGAAGGCATAAAGCCAAGAGACATCCACAACAACTGCAGTGGTAAGCACACAGGTATGCTACTTTCCTGTTTAATCAAAGGTTGGAGTCTAGGTGACTACTATAAAATAGACCATCCAGTACAACAAAAAATAACAGAAAATATAGAAAAAATATGTATGTGTAAAATACCAAGAGAACACATCTCAGTAGATGGATGCGGAGTGCCAGTACATGCAATGACCATGAGAGAATTTGCCCATGGAATGGCAAGATTATCTGACTACGAAAACCTAGAAGGATACGAAGAAGCAGCAAAAGATATCATCCACGCCATCACAAACAACTCTAAGTACACATCAGGTTCAGACAGAATAGACCATAAATTAATTTCAAAATATCCAGGAAAAATCATAGTAAAATCAGGAGCAAACGGATATTTCGGAGGATTCTTGCCAGATAGAAAACTCGGCATAGCAATAAAAACCTATGATGGAATCAGCGAAAAGAGAAATCTAGTTTTAATAGAACTTTTGAAAAAACTAGAAGTTATACAAAAAGAAGACTATGACTACTTCGATAAACTATATAGCAAAGATATTAAAAATCATAGAGACGAAGTCGTAGGAGAAGTTAAACTCTGTCTATAATAACTAAATAAAAATTTCACTTTTTAAGAACTCTGCAATATGCAGAGTTTTTTATTTTGGTTTTATAACAATAAAAAAGCCGCATCTCTGCGACTTATATTATTTATTTAATTGTTGTAAAATTTGGATCACTGGAATCATATACAATTACAGGAGTCCCAACTTTTACTTTTGCAAATAGATCTTTCATTATTTCCGGTGGAGTATTGACACATCCGTGAGAACCTCTCGTGAGGTATATCTTGCCACCATATTCTGTTCTCCATTTAGAGTCGTGGACACCGCAGCCAGACCAGTTAAATGGCATCCAATAATCCACATGGGACTGATATGTTTCTCCAGTCAAGTATCTATCTTTTTCTCTAGACCATACTCTTCCTGTACCTGTTGGAGTTCCATTATCTTTACTTGGATTTCCTGTTACAACATCAGTTTCTATTGCAAGCTTGCCTTCTTCGTAGTACCACATATGTTGACGACCTAAATCTATTTCTATATAACTTCTACCAAGATCTGAACCGTCACGAGACATGGCTGTGAGTTTATATACAGGTTCTATATGTTTAGGTTCCATAGAAGAAAGTGACTCAACGATTAGATCCTTTGTCTTGTCCACATCCGTTAACCAACCGTAGATTCCTCCCTTTACCACTGTGAGTCCTAGACCCGTTGCGTAGAATGTTCTGTCAGTTTTATAAGTGTCGTATTTTCTTGAGAGCATCCTTGCAAATTCAAGTGCCTTATCTTGGTCCGGTACTATCTCTTGACCGTTAAAGTCATACATATTAGCAAGTTCTGTGCCGGATAATTTTTCTTCTTTACTTCCGATTTCTACTACTATTTCGTTTCCAGCAACCTTATTGTAGTTGTCACGAGCTTTTATAAGATCCTCGTTATTTTCGTAGATTTCTGGATCCATGTATAGTTTATTTTCCTCAATATTAAATTCTGTTTCTCCTGCAAGAATTTTTTTATTTAAGAGTTTTTCAAACTCATCGATGGAAAAAGTAGTACCCATGTCTTCTTTTACAATCATAAACTTGTCTCCAACGTAGTCGATACTTGCATCCACTGGAGGTTTCATATTTTTAACTTGTTTAAGCTCATGGATTTTTTCATTTAGGAGATGCTCATTAAAGTAAACGGTGTGTTTCGCCTCAATATTTTTTGGAACAAGCATAGAAATAAACCAGTAGAAAGGATTTTGAAATATATCATCGCTCTCTAATTTATCGGAATAATCTATATCTTTTCCCAGAATTTTCTCCTTATCTTCCCTGCCGACAATCTCTATCTTGTAACTGTCGCTGATTTCATTATAATTTTTCTCCAGCTCATCAATCCTCATCAAACTGAAATCATGACCGTTTATTGTGGTGCTTGGTAGGAAATATTTTGAAAATAAAAATACTCCCCCTATATATAAAAGAAGTATTACTCCTAATATTATTAAAAAAGATGTCTTTATAGCTTTCATCACTACCTCCATGTTTAAGTTTAGCAGAGGCGTTTGATTATTTCTATAAGATTTTAAAAATGTAAATAATTTTTAACCCTTTGTATTATAAATTTTTCAAATTAATTTACTTGTGTCCAGAAGAATTTATATACCTAAATAAAAAAGCAGGCTACTGCCTGCATATGTACTATAAATCTAAACTGACTCTTAGTGCCTTATCTATGTTTTCCATTATGTCATCTGGAAATGATCCGATTTTTTCTCTGAGTCTTTTTTTATCTATGGTTCTAATCTGTTCTAGCAGTACCACAGAATTTTTAGGAAGTGCCAGTCCTTCTGCCATGACGTTTAGATGGGTCGGGAGCCGTGCCTTGTTAAGTCTAGATGTTATCGCCGCTACAATTATCGTTGGCGAATATTTATTTCCTATATTATTTTGAAGTACTACTACCGGTCTAACTCCTCCCTGTTCTGATCCGATGACAGGACTTAGATCTGCGTAGAATATGTCTCCTCGTTTTACTATCATATTTGCACCTTTAATACCTTATAAATTTTTAATTGCAAATGGTATATTTTCTACTATATCTCGTGCAATTACTGAGTTCTCTCCTAGTTTTTCCTTGGCTATACTGCCGGATAGTCCATGGATGTATGCGCCCATTGATGCCGCTTTAAAAGGTTCTATCTTCCTACCTAGAAGAGATGTAATTATTCCTGAGAGCACATCTCCCGAACCCGCTGTGGCTAGCTCTGGACCGCCTGTATTATTTATATATACTCTATTTCCATCTGTTACTATTGTCTTATTTCCCTTTAGTAATAGAGTAGTTCTATATTTTTTTGCAAAATCTTTTGCTATTTCTAGTTTATCTTTCTCTATTTCTTCTATGGATAGTTTAGTTAGTCTTGAAAATTCTCCAAGATGTGGGGTGAGGACTTTGTTTTCTAAATTTACTTTTTCTAAATTTCTACTTAGAATATTTAGTCCGTCTGCATCTACTACCATTGGTGCTTCTTCTCTTATGACTTCTAAAAATAATTCTTCTTTATTTCCAAGACCTGGTCCAATACATATGGCATCCATTTCTTTTAAAAATTCAAGATCTTCTCTATATATCGCTTCAAAACATCTGGATAGTACCAAGTTTTTAATTTCTCTATCTGTGTTGAAGTAAACTAGCCCAGATCCTGTTCTAAGGCTCGCCATAAGGGATAGCATAAGAGCTCCAGGCATATTATTCGAGCCACATATGAATCCTACCCTACCATAGTCTCCTTTGTGACTGTCGACCTTTCTTTTTAATGCACCTTTAAATTCATGAGGTACTTCTATTTTTATACCACATTTTACTTCCTTTGCCATAGCTACTGCAAATTTTCTTTCGTGGGAGACTGAATATGTAAATCTTTTTTCCCCTATCTTTGCTATATATGGTTCAAATTCTAGTTTTATGTCTTTAAAAGAAATTCCATCTATGCCTGTTCCATTGGCTTTTGATATGGCTTCTTTGGCAGCAAAGTATGCAGAGATGCTTTCATATAAGTTTGGTCTACTTTTTATGTATGCTATTTCATCGTCGTTAAATATACGATTTAAAAACTTTTCTTTATGTTTTTCGTAGAGTTTTATAACTCGCGAAATTTCTATTATATCTATTCCCAACATATTGCTACCCATCTTTATCATTTACTATCTTATTTTATTATAATAAATTTTAGCTAAAAAATAAAGGAGAAGCGACTAACTTCTCCCATGGCGAGGAAGAGTAGGAATCGAACCTACCAAAGAAAAACTTTCTTACAACGGTTTTGAAGACCGCGGAGCACACCAGACACTCATTCTCCCCCATAAAAAGTCCCGGCCAAGCGGGACTATCTTATTATACTATAAATTTTCTATATTGTTAAGATATTAAACCTGCATTAGTTAAAATTTCTGCTGCTTTATCTTTGTTTGCTTCAGAAATTAGAACTATAGGTCCTGTACATCCCATTGCTGATTCAGCGTAGATGCCTTCTTTCCAAAGGGCTTGTACTGCAGTGTCCATTTCAAGAATATCTATTCCAGGTATTTGAGCTGTTACGACTTCTTTTGGTGGAGCTGCTACTGCTGCTTCTGCCTTTTCTTCTTTTTTGTCCATTGACGCTAAGATTTGTTCAAGGCCAGCTTTTTTAGCATCTGCATATACTTTCTTGGAAACTTCTACTAATTTTCCTCTTACTGATTCTACTGCATATTGAATAGCATTTCTAATTACAGGTGTACCACTTGCTCTAGAGACAATGAACACTGGTGTATGGTATCCTTCACCTAGTCCAGGTCCATATCCAAATCCAGCTGTTTCGAAGAATCCGCCAGATGTGAATGATGCAAATGTCTTGATAAGAACATTTCCTGTAAGTGAATCCATAACTACAACATCACAAGTTCCTGCTACTAGGTCATTTCCTCTTAGCACTGCGCCGCCGTCAGCTCTCTTAGATTCTGCAAAGTTGATTTCGAAACCATTGTTTTTTAGTTCGTTTAGTTTCTTTTCAACGATTCTTGCAGCTTCTATATTAAGAATACCAACTGTTGGATGTTCAATTCCATTGGCTTTTGCAGCGATGATTCCATTAATAGTGTTAAGAACCATTGCAATGTCTCTCTTCATATGGGTTGTTCCTGTAGTTGTCGCAATGTAAACTTCTTTACCCATAGCTGGAGTTACTGTTCTACCTACTGTAGAAACTCCGATTGGGAATGGATAGTGCATTGCAACTGCAGCGTCTATTTTACCTTCGTTAAATAGATGCTCAAGGGCTTCTGCAACTTCTTCATCGTTTGCTGCTTCTACACAGTTATAATCCTTGTAAGGTGTACCTACAACTGTGAATTCTACGTCTTTAAAGCTTTCCATAGCTTTATTTACGTTGTCAGCACCAAGTTCTGAATCTAGATTAGTTACAGCTATTCTAACAGTAGATGACTTAGATTTACCAGTTTCAATTTCTTCAGCAATGTCATTAATGAATTCTGCTAGTAATTTACTCATCTTACTCCCTTTCTAGAATATCTGAAGCTACTTTCTTCATTGCTTCTGCCAATAGCTTTCTAACCATTTCTTGATCTAGTCCTGTTTCAGCTTCTGCATCTTTTCCAGTATTTCTTTCAACTACTACTGAAATACCATCGAATAGATTTGTAAGTCTTCCTAGGAATAGTGATCCTTTACCTATTAGCATTGCTCTATTTAGATCTCCATCTGTTAAGTCATGAACCATGTGTCCTACGTATGGTACTGCTGAAGGAATATGTCCTTGAGTTGGTGCCCATCCGTGTAGTCCGTGTTTTTCGATGAAGTTCTTAAGTTCTTTTTTATCTAATTCACCTTTTGTTACTGCAAGTGCAGCTATCATCTTGTAGTTAGCTTCTGGAACGTTTCCTGCTCCTGCTGGTTTAGTGATATCTGGGTTTTGCATTTCTGGTGAATATTTGTCTACATCTGTAAATTTAAGTCCGTGTTCGTGAAGTGGATCGTATACTAGTGATGAAATTACAGCTTGTGGTGATGATCCAGTAGATACTTTGTGAGTTCCTACGATGTCGTTTCTAATAATTGGAGAAACTCCGTCGTTTTGAGAAACTATAACTCCGAATCCTCCTACACAGTCTTCTAGAATTGGTAGACCTTTGTTGATATGATCTCTTGCGTTCATACCAAGTTTAGCTGTTGAACCACCTGCTACTACTAGTACGTTTTCAAAAGTGCCGCCTCTTACATGTGAAGCTGCTGTAACTAGTGCATGTACTGGTGCTGCACAGAATCCTCTTACGTCAGAACCATTTGCGTTTTCTAGTCCACACATTTCTGCGATAGACTTAGCTATGTTTCCTCCACCTCTTTGGTTAATATCTCCTGCTGCTTCTTCTGAACATTCGATTACATAGTTAATTTCTTTTCTATCGATGCCTGATACTCTTAGAGTTTCGATTGCAGCTAGTGCTCCTGATGCTTTAGATACAAGATTTTCAAGCATGGTGTGTGCTGAAAGGTTGACATCTGTATCATGAGCTGCTCTTACATATCCATAAAGTTTTCCATCATGGTATAGTGCAACTGCTTTATCATTTGCGATTAATTCTTCAGCCTTTGAAATATCTTGTCCTTTTAGTTTAGGGAACATCTTTTCAAATTCTGGATATCTTTCTTCTAATACAGATTTAAATTCATTTACATAATCTTCTGATAAGAATACTAAATCAAATTCATCCGCGTACTTAAGAAGTCCTATGAACTCTTCTTCTGGAACTATGATACCAAACTTACCTTCTCTAGTTCCTTTATTTTCAATTTCTGTATATGGAAGTTTTTTGTCTGCTAGTGCATCTGGGGTAGCGTTTCCAATATAGATTTGATTTGGTAAATAATTTACAACTTCATCAAAGCTTCTTAAGTGATCTTGTACATTTTTTAATAAATCTGAGTCAGGATTAAGTATTTTTTCAGTGGTAAATGTAGCCCCAGCAGTTTCTACTAGCTGGGGTGTATTTACCAATACATATCCTGCACCTTTAATTACAGAATACATTTAGCCTCCTAGTTATCAAATATAGTTTGATCGTCTACTTCTGTTTCAAGAGCTTTAAGTGCTCTTTCAACTAGTCTTTCTCTTAGTTTGTATTCCTCTTCGTGAGTCATGTTAGGATCTCCAAGTGGGTGAGGAATAGCTACTGCAGGTACAATTCTATTTGCTCCAACTGTTAGAGAAATAGGTGTAATTGTACAAATGTGTACTACAGGGATTCCTGTAGCTTCAATACCTTTTACCATAGTTGCGCCGCAACGTGTACAGGTACCTCAGGTACTTGTTAGTATAACTGCGTCAACCTTGTCTTCTTTTAGGTATTCAGCGATCTTTTCTGAGAACTTCTTAGCACTTGCTACTGCAGTTCCGTTACCTACTGTTGAGTACCAGTAGTGGTGAAGAGATCCAATCTTTCCTTCTTTTTCAAAGTTTCTTAGAACATCAACTGGGATAACTCTGTCTGCGTTTTCGTTAGCATACACTGGGTCATATCCACCGTGAGCTGTTTCTGAATTTTCAGGAGTTAAGTCAGTTATGTTAGAGAAATCATATCTACCAAATTTAGATGCTGATGATGATTCAATGTGGTCTGGGTTTCCTTTTGGAACGATACCACCTGAAGTAACGATAGCGATTCTAGCTTTGGTTATATCTTTAATAGCTTTTGCAGGTTCAACTCTGTCAAATGCTGGCATTGGATATTCAGTTTCGTATTCTTCGCCACTTATTTTCTTTAGTAGCATTTCAACAGCACGAGCTGATCCAGTTTTGTCAGAGAAGTAGTTGATACGTCTTCCTTGTGGGAAGTATCCGCCTTCTTCTGGTGTTCCTACATCTTCGCCTTTAGCGTATTTTTCAGTAAATACGGTTATAGCTTTAAGAGCTTTTCTCATTCCGGCAGCTGAGTCTGCTGTTTTAATAACGTAAACGTCTTTAGCAAACATATCTCTACCTGGGTTTTCGTCATACATTGCTGTGATTGACTTAATGCCAAGTTTATCTTGAACTTCTTTAGCGATAGTTCCAGATGCCATACCGTATCTACCAGCGTTAAATGCTGGGCCTGCTATGAAATAGTCAGGGTTAAATTTTCCAATCATGTCGATCAATTCAGCCTTAGCTTCTTCAAGGTTTTCATTGAAGTAAGAGTCTCCACATACGATTGTAGCTACAATCTCGAAGTCATCTCCAAGGTTTTTTTGAAGTTGAGCTGAAATTGGTGGTAGTTGTTCTGCTACAAATGGTTTTGTATCAGCTTTTTCTTCTCCACCTATTCCTGCAAAGAACTGATTGACATAATGAACTACTTTTATTTTATCCATTATATTCTCCTCGTTAGATATTAATTATAGATATTTACAGTTTTCGTTTCTGATTTCTTGCATTTCTTCAACTATTTCATCAACGTCAAGTACCATTTCCATCATGCCTACTTGTTCATCATATACGTCTGGATCAAATAGTTCTTTCACTTCATCTTCAACTACGTGGAATGCTAGTAATCCTAGTTCAACTCCTGCTAATGGACCTGCAAATGTTGGGTCCCCTGCCATTACAGTTTCTGCTGCAAGACCTGCAGCTTCGGCTTCTGCTCCTCCTAGAATAACAACTAAGTTTTCTGGTCCGTATTCTTCTGCGAAGTTTTTAACTCTTTGTTGGTTTTCTAGGTCCATAGCGCCTGCGGCAGTTCAGACAAAGCATTCAGTTGCTGAGAAAATTACATCAGTATTATCTACAGTTTCAACACATGCTTTGATAGCTTCACCAGGTACACCGTCACGGTCACCGATGATTATTATCTTTTTGTTTTCTAAATAATTAGTCATGTGATTTTCCTTTCTTAATTTAAATATTAATTTTAATCGTTGTTACATTTAACAATCTAAAGTTTCTAAAAATAGAAACCTTAGAAAGTTTTTGCTGATAGATAGTTAAATCCTGTTTCGTTTGTAGCTCCAGTTATAACTTGGATTTCTACTTCAAGAGTTCCGTCTTCTAGAATAGCTTCATCAGATCCACCTGCTATAACAAGTACAGCTTTTTCGTCTCCGATTACGTTGTCTAGTTTTGGAAGTCTTACTACTTCGTTTGCGTTACCACCAGTTACTACAGCATTAGCTAGTGGATCAGCGTCTGCTAGAGATTGTGATTTACCATCACGGCCAGCGTATTCGTCAGTAATAATTACTGTGTCTACGCCTTTCTTTTCAATCTTAGTACAGTTCATGATAAGGTCAGTGTCTGGGTTACCGAATCCTTCTTGAGATACGATAGCTGCATCTGCTCCTAGGAACTCTACAAGTTTAGCAGTCATATCTGAATGTCTTTGTTTATCCATTAGATATACGTTTTCGTTTGTGATTACAACTCCAAGGAAGTTTATAGTCTTTCCATGTTGTTTGTAAAGATTCTTGATAACGTCGTTGTTTAAGTGAACATATGTTGGGTTTTTGTCGCATGCTGATACACAGTTACCACTTACAACAGCTCCATCCATAAATTCTGTTGGATATAGGAATGTTGGGATAATTTTCTTTGCGTCAACGCCGTATACATATGTGTCATGTAGTAATCCTTGAGTTTGAAGCATACATACGTAGATAACTTTCTTAAGATCTTTGTACTCTTCTACTTGTTCAAGTATTGGTTTTGTTTCGTAAACAGTTGTGTTTTCTGGAGTAAGATCTTTAGCTAAACGACCGATGAAATCAGTAATTTTAAGTCCTACCATTCTTACTGAATGTTCGTGGTTAGCTTTAGATATTCCTTCTTTAGGTTCTACCTTAACAACTAGGTTTACTAGTTTTGAGAATGGAGTGTATTTAGCTCCTTCTCCAGTCATGTCTATGATTCCTTCTTGGAATCCAACTATTGATCCGGTTGTAATTACTGCCATATTCTTAAGAGCGATAGTCTTTCCAGATCCTACTGTGTCGACTTTGTTTAAGATTCCAGGGAACATTTCTCCACCTTCAACCTTAACTCTAGGCTCAAGAACATCTTTTACCGGAATTATTCTCGTACTATCACCAGGGCGCGCGATGAAGAATTCAATTGATTTTAAATAATCATCGTTAGCTACCTCTGATACTTCTTCAAGTTCAGCTTTGCTTACATAAAGTACTCCGTTTTTGATTTCGGATTTGTCTGCAAACTGAATATCTTGAATTTTAATTTCGCCAAGTTCAAGACGCATAACTCACCTCTAATTAATTAATAAAATTTTTTGATCATTGCTTCGATGTTTTCAAGAGTTGCTGTATCTTCTCTGATTTCATCTACTTTTTGACCATCTTTAAACATAAGCATTGTAGGAAGTCCAAGAACTCCTTGCTTAATAGCGTGACGTCTTGCTTTTACAATATCTAGAGAACAGAATTTGATCTTATCTCCATATTTGTCAGCAAGTTCGTGAACTCCTGGCATAAGTGCCTTACATGGTTCACATGATTGTGACCAGAAGTCTACAAATACATATCCTTCTGCATTTAGTACTTCATCGTCAAAATTGGTTTTGTCTAGTTCTATCACTTTTTTACCTCCTATTAATAATCAAGTGCTTTTAGTTCTTTTTCTATAGTAACAGCTGCGATCGCTCCATCGGATGCTGCTGTTATTACCTGTCTAAGTGGAGTATTTCTAATATCTCCGATTGCATAAACTAGTTCTTTGTTTGTTCTCATGCATTCGTCAGTTAGGATATATCCATCATCTGTCATGTCGATTTTACCTTCGAACATTTGTGATGCTGGGTCTGCACCGATAAATACGAATACACCTACTAGTCCGTCATCTTCATCTGCATGGAAAACTGTTTCTTCTCCAGTTTCGTTGTTTACAAATAAGATTTCGTCTAGCATTCCATCGTTAGATCTAAGTTCTTTAATAGATGTGTGATACTTGATTTCAAGATTTTCTTTCTTTTCTGCTCTCTTAGCTACAATTTCATCACATCTTAACTTTTCACGTCTAACAAGAAGAGTTACTTTTCTAGCGAAGTCGCATAGATAAATAGCTTCTTCTACTGCTGAGTTACGAGCACCAACTACGAATACTTCGAAGTCTGTAAAGAAGTCTGCATCGCAAGTTGCACAGTAAGAAACTCCCTTACCGGTAAGTTCTCTTTCTCCTGGAACGTTAAGTTTTCTAGGAGCTGCACCTGTTGCTATGATTATAGCTTTTGCTTCAAGGACTTCATCCCCAGCTAAGTACACTTTTTTAACTTTTCCGTCAAGATCTACATCTTTAACGTGAGCTTTTTTGAATTCGCATCCAAAAGTTTTAGCTTGTTCTTCCATTCTGTCTGTTAGTGTTCTTCCTGATTCATTTTCAGTAAGTCCACCAGGATAGTTTTCAATTGATGCAGTAATCGCAATTTGTCCGCCTGTTACTTTTTCTTCAACGATTAGTGTTTTAAGTCTAGCACGGCCAGCGTATAATCCTGCTGCTAATCCACCAGGACCTCCACCAATTATAATTAAATCATACATTCTTATCACCTTATAAATTATTTAGAACTGGTAGTATCAGTTCCATATCTATTTCACTCAAATCGCTTATTATGGATTCTGTCATATGTCTAGGAGATTGTTCATTAAAAGCGTGCTCTGCTCTTTTAATGGCTCCTTCTATAAGTTCTATAGAATCAAGGTCAATCTTATCTTGTTTTTCTACTATAAAACTTCTAAAAAGAGTATCTCTAGGTCTGAAGTTTCCATATAGCGGATGAGTTAGTAGCTTGTAGTTTAAATGTAGCAAATCTCTAACTTTGTAGAACATTTCCAAGTATCCACTTTCATTGTAAAATTTAACTTCAACTTTGTCAAATTTTTGATTATCGAATCTAGGATTGTTCGTCAAAAGTAAAAGTTCTTTCATAGTTCACCTTCTCATTCAATGTAAATGTCATATTCAAGCCTTTTTTTTAATCTCATTTGTTCTATAAAAAAACAGGAAAGAGACTGTGCCTCTTCCCTGTCGCATAGCTTCAGAGTCATAACTCAACAGTCTTGTTACCTGAGAAATTCATATTGCAGCGGCCGCTCCAATACTTGTACCTTCGGTTTTTCACAATCGAAAATTTCCCATTGAGTTCTTGAATATAGATATTTTTTATTATATGATAAAAGTAAACATTTACATCAGCTTTATCTTAACATATAACTAAACAAAAATCAAACATAAGAATAGGAAAAAAAGGAAGTTTTAAATGCAAAATATCTACAAAAAATTGCCAAAGATGGATGAAATCATAGAAAGGTTTAAAGACCATCCCAAAAATTTACTTAAATATATTTCTACAAATATTTTAGAAGATTATAGAGAAAAAATTAAATCTGGATTTGTAGATTTCGAAATGGAAGATGTGTTTTCTTCCATAGAAAAAAATCTAAATAACGAAGAGTACTTTTCCCTTCGTAGAGCTATAAATGCATCTGGAGTTATAATCCACACAAATCTAGGTAGATCAATCGTTCCGCAGTTTGCCTTAGATAGAATCGAACAGGTTTCTAAAGGATATATGAACCTGGAATATAATATTGAAAAAGGCGAAAGAGGATCCCGTTACGACCACTTAAGAAAGATTGTCTGTGAACTTACCGGTGCAGAGGATGCTCTCCTTGTAAACAATAATGCTGCAGCAGTATTTCTTATGCTAAATACATTTTGTCAAGGAAGTGAAGTAATAGTTTCTCGCGGAGAACTAGTTGAGATCGGAGAGTCATTTAGAATAAATGAAATCATGGGTAGGTCAGGTGCTATTTTAAAAGAAGTAGGTTCTACAAATAGGACCCACCTATACGATTATGAAAACGCAGTCACAGAAAATACAAAGGCTCTTATGAAGGTGCACCCTTCTGACTACAAAGTCGTAGGGTTTACAAAGGAAGTTACCGCTTCTGAGTTAAAAGGACTGGCAAAAGAAAATGACCTACTTATATTAGAAGACTTGGGTTCCGGTTCACTGATTAATATGTCCAAGTTCGGTCTATCCGATGAAAGAACAGTAAAAGATTCTATAAGAGAAGGAGTGGACCTCGTTTCATTTAGCTGCGACAAACTCTTAGGCTCTGTTCAAGGAGGAATCATCGTTGGAAGACGCGACTTAATAGCAAAGATTAGAAAGAACCAACTTCTTCGTGCCTTTAGAGTTGGCAAGCTAACCATCATGGCTCTTGAAGCTACCATGATTAAATTCCTAGATGAAGATGTGGCTATAAGAGAGATTCCGACACTTCGTATGATTGCAAAGACCAAGGAAGATATTTTAAAATCTGCTGAAGAACTTAAAAAAGTAGCTAAAGCCGCTTTACCAAATTTTGAAATAGAAATTGAAGAGTGTAACTCCAAAGTTGGCGGTGGAACCTATCCTGTGGATACACTTCCTTCCTATGCGGTAAGTTTTAAGACTGATGACATAATGAAATTTGAATCATACCTTAGACTTTCCAGACACCACATCATCGCAACCGTAAGAGATAATAAACTTTACATGGATCTTAGATGCATACAGGACGATGAAATATCAATGATAGAAGAAATACTTAAGGAGTATAAAAATTGAGACATATAATAATCGGTACTTCCGGTCACATTGACCACGGAAAGACCACGCTTATAAAGGCTCTAACCGGCACAAGTACAGATAAATTAAAGGAAGAACAACAAAGAGGTATCTCTATAAACCTAGGCTTTACCTACTTCGATCTTCCAAGCGGACTAAGGGCAGGAATAATAGACGTGCCCGGTCACGAAAGATTCGTAAAGAACATGCTCTCTGGAGTTGTCGGCATGGATCTAGTGCTTCTAATCATCGCAGCAGACGATGGTGTCATGCCACAGACTATTGAACACGCGGACATCCTCGAATTCATGGGAGTTGAAAATCTAATATTTGTCGTAACCAAGACAGGAATGGTTGAGCCGGATATGCTTAACCTAGTCATAGCAGATATAAGAGAAAATTTCAAACATTCCCGTTTCAAAGATTCTAAAATAATTCCCGTAGATTCCCTTTCAAGAGATGGAATAGATAATCTAGTAGAAGAAATAGATAAAATGGTTAAAGATATTCCAGATGTGGATCTCCATAAGTCAGCTAGACTTAATGTAGATAGATCATTCTCACTAAAGGGAATCGGAACCATAGTTACTGGTACATTAATAGAAGGAAAAATCACAAAGGACACTCCCCTTACCCTATACCCTTCAGAAAAAGAAGTGAAGGTAAGGTCCATAGAAGTCCACGACACCCCAGCGGAAGAAGCAGTAAAAGGTCAAAGGACCGCCCTTAATATTATAAATTTAAAAAAGGACGAAATAGAAAGAGGAATGGTAATCGCAAAGACCGGCTCTCTTACCAAGACCTCATTGATAGACGTAAAACTCTCCACTTCCACCCATCAAGATGTAACATTGAAACATTTTACAAGGGTGAGACTGTTCCACGGAACCAAGGAAATAATGGCGAGGGTCATCCCACTGGATAAGAAAGAAATCGCCCCGGGAGAAACACAAGTAGTACAACTTCGACTAGAAGAAGAAATCTACGCAAAAATAGGCGATCCATTCGTAATACGTCTCTTCTCACCAATGGTTACAGTAGGCGGAGGAATAATCCTAGAAACATTTACCAAGAGACACACATTTTCAGATAAAACCTACTTAGAAGAGTTGAAGAAGAAGGAACTAGATCCGGAATACATCATAATCTCCTACTTAAAAGAACACGGATACAAGGGTGCAAGCTACGAAGATATCTACTCCTACATCGGATACGAAGAAAATTATCTTAAAAAAATTCTAGAAGAAATGATAGAATCCAAAGAAATTTTCTACATCGGCGGAGTCTATGTAGACAAAGAAATGCTAATAGAATTTAGAGATGAACTTCAAGAAACCTTGACCGAATATCACAAGGAAAATCCATTTGAAAAAGGAATCAACAAAGAAGTATTGAGGGCGAAATTAAAATATCCACTCTCAACCAAGTTCTTCGCAGACATCACATCAACAGAAATCATTGACAAGATACTAAAAGTAGACAAGACCATGGTGTCATTAAAAGGAACCAAGACCGAACTAAAAGGAATGGAAAAACAAGAATTCGATAGAGTAATGAAGATCATAAAAGACGAAGAACCAGGACTACTAAAAGAACCGGACGCAAAATCCCTATTTAAAAATAAAAAACTCATCCCGCTTCTATCAGAAGAAGTAAAGATAATAGATGGATTTGTAATTCGAAACGAATTTTTCCAAGAAATAATAGATAAACTAATGAAACACTTGGAAGAAAAAGAAAAAGTAACAGTAGCAGAATTTAGAGATCTCATAGGATTTTCAAGAAAGAATGCAATAGCAATCCTAGAATATCTAGACAGAGAGAAATTCACCAGAAGAGATGGAGATTTTAGGTATAAATATTAATAAAATTTAAAATATTTGAATGTAACTAAGGTAGGTGCAAAAGGAAGCATCTACCTTTTTTGTTGATTTAATTTGTATATCACGTAGCGGAAGCATTTTGCTTCCACTACGGGGATAAATAGTAATTAAATTTGTCGTACGGCTTCGCCTGATTTTTGTTTTTCTCTATGTAAAATTAAAAGTCTCTCTACAGATAAAACACAATGCAAATTTCGTAAATATAATCTTTAAACCTTACTACGACCAAACTATGCAACTTACGTGATTTTCCATGAGGCGTTAAAAAATTTGGGTGTCTGAGCGTAGCGAGTTCCCAAATTTTAGCCGAAATGTGAAAATCACTTCCCTGATAATGCGAGGTGGGTAGAGGGAGCTCGAGGGAGAAGGGAGGAAACTGCGAGTCTCGTTCGTAAAACCGGAGGTTTTATCGGCGAGACGTTAATTTCTTACCTCTCCCTCGTAAAAGAAAATTTGAAGGATAAAAAATGGGATTAGGTTTTGTATAGGATATTTATTTACATTTATTATAATTTTTGAAATTATTTCATTTGTAATGACTCGACCTTCGGAGGTTATACCCGTTCGACTCACTGCGTTCGCTCAGGGTGACTGTAGTTGTGATGGTTTTCTCGTGAATAGTCCCAAAGGAAGACAGTCACCCTGAGCGGAGGGTGGAGGTTTACCGACACCCGTAGTCGAATGGGTCTAACCATGGTGGGGCTATGTATGGATGACTTTAGTTGGAAGATTTATTGTAGCCTCTCGGCTGTGGAACCTGGAAGGTTCCGCTACGGGTGTGAATAGTAGGAATGGTTGAGGCACGCTCGACGGCTGAGGAAAGAGAATTTAGTGTCAAGACTTATGGAAGCAGGTTGCTTTCGCTACATTGTAGTTGCAAGGACTAGGTCTGTGGAGGTTATACCCGTTCGACTCACTGCGTTCGCTCAGGGTGACTGCAGTTGGGATGTTGGTCTCGTGCAAAGTGTTCCAAAGAAGACGAGCATTGCGAAGTCTGATTTGTAGAACTCGACTGCCTCTCAGGGTGACGATCTTCATCATGGTTGCTTCCGCTACATATATAATATTTTTCGACAATAAAAAAGAGCGCAATTAACGCTCTAAATAATCTTCTTTTAATTTTTTAAGTATTTCCAAATTATCTCCCATGGAGTTTAGTTTTTCCTGTTTCAACATCTTTTGGTGTCTCTTTGTCTTTAGTCTTTCGTTTATGATTTCTGCTTCTAGTTCTCTTGCAGATAGACGGATGCCTCCTCTTGAGAGTATCATCTGCTGTTCTATATTGTCAGAGGTCGCTACTCTTACATCTCTTAGTCTGCCGATTTTATCCAGTTCTCTTTCGATGTAGTGGTCAGCTGTTACAAATTCTTTTGTAAAGACTACTTCTATTCCCTTGTGCATGTAGTTTGACCCTGGCGATTTCTTGACCAGGTAGCCATCGAAAACCAGGATTACATATTCTCCGGTGGAACTTGCAAATTCTGCCATCATGTCCATGGTCTTTTCTCTTGCCTGTTCCAAATCTAGCTCCATTAGATTTTTTAAGTTGGAAAACTGATTCATTATATTGTATCCATCGACAAAAAGGTAGTGGACTCCCTTCTTGTACCTTCTTCTTATCATTTTGTCTGTCTGGTTACTTCGTAAAGAATTATTCCGCAGGCTACTGATGCGTTTAGTGAGTTGATACTGCCTAGCATTGGTATTGAGATTAGTTCGTCGCAGTTCTTTTCTACTGCGTGGCCGAGTCCTTTTCCTTCGTTACCTATTACTATGCAGATATTTCCCACTAAATCTTGGTCACAGATTGGATCACCTTCCATGGTTGCTCCGTAGACCCAGATGGAATTTTCTTTTAGTTCTGATATGGTTTGACTTAGATTATTTACTACTGCTACTTTTATGGATTCTATCGCTCCTGCTGAAGATTTGTAAACTGCATCGTTTACTAGTGCAGATCTTCTCTTCGGTATTATTATTCCATGAAATCCAAAAGCTTCTGCACTTCTTGCTATGGCTCCGAAATTGTATGGGTCTTCTATTTCATCCAGCATGATGAGTTTGATATTTTCTCCTCTGCTCTTTGCATAGGCGATGATATCTTCTACCTGTGAGTATTCAAATGATGAGGATAGTGCCACCACTCCTTGGTGATTTACTTCTCCCACCATGTCCTTCAATTTTTTCTTGTCTGCTTCAACGATGACAATCTTTTGTTCTTTTGCCATTGCGTAGATCTTGCCGATGGAACCTTTTAGTCCCGGTGCAGCGTAAATCTTGTCCACTTTTTTATTTTTTAGCGCTTCTATTATCGCGTTTCTTCCGTATATATATGACATTTTTCACCTTAATTTTAAAAAATATTCTCTTACTTCTTTTGCACGTCCGCAGCTCATCTTGCCTTCTTTGCAAGGTCCGCTTACACAGCTTGGTCCTGCTTCACTAAATATTACTGGAGCTACTGATTTTACAAGTTTTAGCATCTCTTCTGCCATTTCTCTTATTTCCCATTGGGCTCTATTGCAGCATCTAAGTTCAAAGAAATGAAGCAGTGTCCTTGCGTTCATGGTAACTACGATTTTGGTTTCACAAGCGTTTGGAAAGACGTATCTCGCATCTTCGATGGATTCTTTTTCCGCCATCTTCTTTGCCTTTTCTTCTTCTATTCCATCTGCCATGTATTTTTTCTTGTTCTCTTCTATTAGTAGGTCGGTTAGTTTTAAGTACGCCTTTCTATCATTTTCCATTGCTTCTATGAAGACTTTTTTCGCTTCTTCGTTCTTTTCTATGGATTTTGGAATGATGTACTCAAAATTATCAAGCCTTACATATCTTTGGGATTGTTGTGAATAGGATGCTATTCTATGTCTAACTAGTTGATGGGTTAATGTTCTCGATACTCCTTCCACCGCAAATGTGAAGCTCACATGTTCTAGCGGAGATGCGTGCGAAAATCCCATAAGCATCTTTACGAATTTTGCTGTGGACTCTTCATCCAATTTTTCCCTGATTTCATCTACTCCAACTGGTGAGTAACACAGTTTTGCAGATTGAGCCACTACCAGCTCTGGATTTTCTGTATATGCTAAAAGTTCAACCTTCATTTAATCCCCTTTCCAATAGTTCGACCATCCTCTCGTGTTTGCCCGTTATATATAGGTACCCGAAGAGGGTCTCAACTCCCGTGGCTATTTTATAATCTCCAACGGATTGGTTCTTAGCCATGGTGTTTTGTTTCTTATTTCTTCCTCTCTTTAAGAAATATATTTCGTCTTCATTTAAGATATCCATAATCTTTTCGGCGAAATCCGCCTGAGCATAGGCAGCCACATATTTCTTCGCTTCTCTGTTTAGTTGGTTTGGTGGCAGATTTCTAAATATCATGGTCCTGATAAATAGTTCGTACACCGCATCTCCTATATAAGCAAGAGAAAGAGGGTTCAAGTTACGCGCCTCAAGCTCGGTCATAACCTTACCCACCTTTAAAAATACTCCTAAATTCTCTTCCAAGTCGTTCCTTCTCTACTATCTTTAACTTCTATTCCCATCGCAAGAAGTTTGTCCCTTAGTTCGTCAGACTTTGCATAGTCCTTGTTCTTTCTAGCTTCAAGTCTTTCGTAAAATAGAGCTTCTTCTTCTGGGCTTAGTCCTTCTTCTTTTCTTTCCAAAATTCCAAGCACCTTGGATAATTTGTTTAGACTATCTCTTACATATTCCAAAGTTTCTTTTGAGCTGTCATCAACTTTTGTATTTATGATCTTAACGATATTAAAGATTGCAGTTAGAGCATCGGCTGTGTTGATATCATCTTCCATTGCATCTTCGAAGTATTTAACTTCTGCATCTACAAGTTCTTTAACTTCTTCATCAAGACTTCCTGCATTTGCATTTTCAATTAGTTTTTCCAATTTTTCCTTTGCATTGTACATCCTTTCAAGGGACGCCTTACATTGGTCCATAACTTCGTGGGAGAAGTTAATAGGTGATCTGTAATGGCAAGTTAAAAGAAAATATCTAAGGACTTCAAGATCATATTCCTTTGAAACTTCTCTAATTGTGAAGAAGTTGCCCTTTGATTTACTCATCTTTTCGTTATCCACGTTGATCATACCGTTGTGGAGCCAGTAGTTTGCAAAAGTCTTGCCGTTTGCAGTTTCTGATTGGGCGATTTCATTTTCATGGTGAGGAAATTGTAAATCTTCTCCGCCGGAGTGAATGTCAATGGTATCTCCTAGGATTGTCTTAGCCATTACAGAGCATTCGATGTGCCAACCAGGTCTTCCTTCTGACCATGGGCTTTCCCAGGAAGGTTCTCCTTCTTTTTTCTTCTTCCAAAGGACAAAGTCTCCAGGATTTCTCTTGCCTTCAGCAACTCCGATTCTCGCACCAGCCATAAGTTCGTCGATATTCTTCTTAGAAAGTTTGCCGTAGTCCTTCGCCTTATTGATGTCGAAGTACACGTCCCCATCTAGTACATAGGCAGCGTCTTTTGATTCCAAAATCTTTATAAATTCAATCATCTCTTTAATCATTTCAGTTGCACGAGGATTTATCGTTTCGTAGTCGTAGAGATGAAGTCCATTGGCATCCTTTTTGAACTCTTTGATATATCTTTCGCTTATTTCTGTGAAATCAACATGTTCTTCATTGGCACGATTAATTATTTTATCATCAATATCCGTAAAGTTAACCACGAAATTAACGTCGTAACCTTTGTAGATAAAGTATCTTCTCAAGGTGTCAAAAATTACAAGGGGTCTAGCATTTCCAACGTGAATGAAATTATAAACTGTAGGACCACAGTTGTACATATTCACCTGTCCTTCTTTTACAGGGACAAATTCTTCAAGGGACCTACTTAACGTATTGTAAAGTTTCATGTTACCTCCAAAAAAAATCGCCTCCTAAGAGACGATCCACTCAAATTCTAATAAATATTGCTAACAAGCGCATCTGCATCTTCGAAATTCGAGACTCTCACCAAATGTCTCTTCTCTTTAAAATTTCTTCCGATACCTTCTCTTATATCTTCGCAATTATACTCAATACATTAATTATACTGTAATATACCAAATTTTTAAAGGGTAAAATGTAAGATACTCTAGGAACTAGAAAAAGACCATCTCTGGTCTTTTCTATTTATCTCCATTTTATTTTAAATCTTTTACGATATTTCCTATTTTTTCTCCGTTGTGGCGGAGTCTTCCGTCCACCATGTCCACAAAGTCTCCTTCTATGATTTCTATATCTAAATCTTTTAGAATTTCTCTGTCCTTGTCGAAGGTTAAAACAAGTCTCTCCTTTAATTCTTCTGGAGTTATCTCTTGTAGATATTCGTTTCTCGTGGCAAATACGTAATCTATTAGCCCTTCTTTGGAATATTTTTCTATTTCAAGTACATGGTGGCTTAGGCTTAGGTGTTCGCTCTCTCCCAGTTCTGAAAATGCATTTGCAATATAGATTACTTTTGCCTTTGTGTTATAGATTGCTTCTGCAACTCCATCCACAAGTAGGTTTGCGATGGTTGAGCTATATAGAGAACCCGGTCCTAAAAATATAAAATCCGCATCTTCTATTTCTAGAGTCGCTTTTGAAAAAGCCTGTGGCGCATGGGGCGATAGTCTTAAATTTTCTATCTTCGCCTTGGTCCTTTTCATCTCTTCTCTGATGCTCGTCTCTCCAAAGACTTTGGTGCCGTTTGTTAAGATTGCTTCTAGGTTCGATGGCTCAAGTGTCACCGGGTAGATCTTGCCTGTTATATTTAAAAATTCTGCCATGTAGTCGATGGCGCTTTCGAATCCGTGGTACATGTCTGAGATGGCAGCTATAAATAGATTGCCGAAGCTCTGTCCGCTATATGTTCCGGATTTATATCTATAATTTAGTAAATCTTCAAATTCTTTTCTCGAGTTTGAAAGGGCGAGAAGACAGTTCCTAAAATCTCCTGGAGGAATCATTCCATAATCTTCTCTCAATATTCCAGAGCCTCCACCGTCATCTGTGGTGCAAATTATCGCAGTGATATCCTTGGTCACTCGTTTAAGTCCACGAAGAATGGTGCTGGTTCCAGTTCCTCCTCCTATTACTACTACTTTCATGGTTTGTCCCTATGGGTGATGTTGGTCTTGTAGCCGATTTCTTCCAGTCTCTTTGCAACTTCATTTGAAATCGCAACGGATCTGTGAAATCCTCCAGTGCAACCAAATCCTACCACCAATATATTTTTCCCTTCCTTTTTATAGTTTGGAATCAAAAATCTGAGCAAGTCCACAGTCTTATCTATAAACTCCCTCGTCTCTTCAAATCCCATTACAAAGTCGATGACTTCTTGGTTTTCGCCGCTGATATTTTTTAATTCTTCTATATAGAATGGATTTTCGATAAATCTTACATCGAATACGAGATCTCCATCGAGAAGAATCCCATTTTTAAATCCAAAGGATACTACGGAGACCAGGAAATCCACTCCCTCTCCTTGGAAGAGTCTCTTCACTTCGTAACGAAGGTTTGAAAGTTTCATGTTTGAAGTGTCGAGCTTAAAGTCGCTTGCCTTTTCCAAAAATTCCAGAAGTTTCTTTTCTTTTTTAATTCCTTCTGTTATGGATTTGTCCAGTGGATGAGGTCTTCTGCGCTCCTTGTATCTATTTATAATCGCCTTTTCGCTTGCAGTCACATAGAGAATCTTTACATCTATGCCCATGCTTTTAAGTCTCTTTATGGATGAATCGTACTCATTGAAGAATTCCCTGGAACGAATGTCCACTACACAGGCAACTTTTTCAATTGGGCTTGCTGTGCTCAGTTCCATAAACTTCGTCAAAAGTTCTGGAGGAAGATTGTCCATTGCAAAGTATCCCATGTCCTCCATAATATTTAAAACTTCCGATTTCCCTGCGCCGCTTAAGCCAGAAATAATTACAACTTCCATTATTTTTCTCCTACAGTTTTAAGTTCAGTCTCTAGACTTACTCCGAATTTATCGTAGACAACTTTTCTAACTACATCTATGGCGTGGAGCACATCTTCCGCCTTGGAATCTCCATAATTTACTATAAATCCACAATGTTTCCAGGACACTCCGCAATTTTTATATCTAAAACCTCGAAGTCCACTGTCTTCAATCAATTTCCCTGCGAAGTAACCTTCCGGTCTTTTAAATGTACTTCCGCAGGACATCATATCCAGTGGTTGCTTGGAACTTCTTCTCTCGTCGAAGTCATTCATATCGTTTAAAATTTCTGATTTTTCCCTAGGCTTTAGTTCAAAAGTTGCAGAGAGGACGATCTCATTATTTTTTATGACTCTGGAATTTCTGTAAACAAAATCCATATCTTTTCCATCCACGTCAATGATTTTAAGATTCTCTGTGAGAAGTTTTACACTTTTAACCACATCCTTCATCTCACCGCCATATGCACCGGCGTTCATCACCATGGCTCCGCCCACAGAACCTGGGATGCCGTGAGAAAACTCCATGCCGCCAAGAGAATTTTCGTAGGCTGCTTCACTTACAGCTTTAAGTGTGGCTCCTGCTCCAGCTGTGATAAGATTTCCATCTACATCTATCTCGCTTAAGGATCCATCTTTTAAAATTATTGTAAGTCCACGAATCCCACCATCTAGCACCAATACATTGGTGAGATTTCCAAATATATGAACGGGAATATTATTTTTTCTCGCAAGTTTTATCGCATCTATTAAATCTTCTACCGAATTTGGAAAAAGTATGTAGTCACAGACTCCGCCTATTCCAAAAGAAGTATATTCATCTATCTTTTTATTTTCGAAAAATTTTCCAAAATTATTAAACATTTTCCACCTCTAATTAATTATACCATTGTATAATGGATAAGAGGTGAGGTTATGGACAAAGAATACAATAGATTTTTATTATCCGAGTTATTATTTAAAAAATTTGAACTGAAGTACTATGTATATCCGCAAATCTACGCAGAATACTTGCAAGGACTTAAGTTTTATGAATTTGAAATTGAAAAATTAAATATTCTATCCTCAATAATGAGATTTAAAATGAAGAATCTCGATATTTCTGAAGATGAAGTGGAAGAAAAATTCAAAGATGAACTAAATAAGATCCATAGAAACGAAATTTTAATCGAAGATTCCAAAGATTATTTAAACATAGATGAAAATTATAAGGAGTACCTATACTTCTTGGCGGATGAATTTAATCCAATCGCTTTTGAACTAGACGAAAGCGAAAAGACCATCTACGACTCAATCCTAGATAGTTACAGCAATCTAAATTACACAAATATTTCCACCTATGTTGAACAAATTAAGAATGAAAATCTGGATTTAAATAAGCGATATCCAAGTGACGAAGAGTTAAATATTATAAAGGAAGATATCAAAGATATTTTAGAAACTCTCGAAAATCTCGACTATTCAGAAGAGGAAGTAGGAGAACTAATGGATCTTGTAGAAAGATACAAGGAGACTTTCTCCAACTTGGAAGAAGAATACAATATTAAGATGTCCGGGAATAATTGATCAGGGAAATAAATTTTTATTTAAACAAAAATTTCAACAAAATAAAAAAATAATTCGCACACAAAAAGGAAGGTCAAGCCTTCCTTTATTTTTTATAGATAATCATTTTTCTTCAAGATCCAAAGGGTTATAATCCCGATTAAAAGACTAAGTGCCATCAAAATCCAAAAGCCATGTTCGGAATCTTGCCAAGGAAGCCTTACATTCATGCCCCAAATTCCTCCTACAATGGTTGGGATGGTCATGAGTATAGTAACAGAGGTAAGGATCTTCATAACTTCGTTTAGATTGTTGTTTATGACATTTGTGTAGAGGTCGGATAGTTTGTCTAGCATCAGCGTCGATCTCTCTACCATGACCCTCGCCTGTTTATTTTCAACCTGCAAATCGCGGAGAAGATCGTCTCTATTTTCTGATTCAGATAGGTAATCAAGCTCAAAAATACTTTCTATTACAGGGACATTTTCCCTCGTTGACATTTGAAAAGTGGTGAGACTCTTTTGAATTGCTATGATTTTTTCCAGATATTTCGTCTGGGTCGATCTCTTAGTTTGATTTTGAAGTTCGTCAATCTCAATATTTAAAACCTTGATGTAATCTATATAGGCTTTTGAAATTTCCCAAGCAATCTCCAAAATAAAATTTTCTATCTCCTCAATATTATCCATCTTATGTGATTTATTTGATTTTATATTATCAAACACCTCCGCATCTTCACTGCAGATGGTGATCACCTTCTCCTTGTCGATGATTATTGCAATAGCTCTTGTAATATATTGGTAGTTAGAAATTTTAATCGGATATGAAAGAATAAACAGATTGGGCATATCGTCCTCTAAGCCTTCCGTCCTTGGAAGTTCGTAAGGGTCGGAGACATCAAAAACATAGTCCCTAGGAAGATTAAATTTTGAAAGCAGACTCTTTAGTTCTTCTTCCGTAGGACTCATAATCTCAAGCCAGTTATAATCTTCGTCATTATCAGTTAATATAAAGTTCTTCTCTTGTAAAATATATTTATTGTGCAATGGTACTTCCTTTTCATTTATTTTATATTATTTATTATAGAATATCATATTTTTAAAATTAATTATAGTCGATGGCTATCCTGATTTACATAGATCTTTAAATTTTAAAAAGTTTTACTAGTTTTGCAATAAAAAAGAAAGCAAAGATTTCTCTCTGCTTTCTAAAAAATTTAATTATTTGCTGTAGTCGTAGAATCCTTTGCCAGTCTTTCTTCCTAGTTGACCAGCTCTTACCATCTTCTTTAGAAGAATATGTGGTCTGTATTTTGGATCGCCATATTCAGTGTAAAGAACTTCCATGATTGCTAGACATACATCTAGTCCGATTAAGTCCCCTAATTCAAGAGGTCCCATTGGATGGTTTGCACCAAGTTTCATAGCTGTATCTATATCTTCTGGAGCTGCAACGTTATCTGCGTAGATTCCAATTGCTTCGTTGATCATAGGAATTAGTATTCTATTTACTACGAATCCTGGAGCTTCAGCTACTTCTACTGGAGTCTTGCCTATTTCTTTTGAAAGTTCGATTATTGTCTTCTTAGTTTCTTCTGATGTTAATTGTCCAGAGATAACTTCTACAAGTTTCATCATTGGAACTGGGTTGAAGAAGTGCATTCCGATAACTTTGTCAGGTCTCTTAGTTGCTCCACCGATATCTGTTATAGATAGTGATGAAGTGTTAGATGCTAGGATAGTTTTAGCATCGCATTTTTCGCAAAGTTCTTTGAAGATTGCTTTTTTAACTACTGGATTTTCAGTAGCTGCTTCGATTACTAAATCGCAATCTTTGATATCATTGATGTCTGAAGAAACTTTGATTCTAGCAAGTGCTGCGTCCATTTCTTCTTGAGTCATTCTTTCTTTAGATACGTTTTTAGCATATCCTTTTTGGATTTTTGCCATTGCTTGTTCCAATGCTTCTGGAACTATATCTCTAACGATTACTTCGTGATGTGTTGCTAGTACTTGAGCAATACCTGCTCCCATTGTACCTGATCCGATTACTGCTATTTTCAATTTATTTTCCTCCTATAGTCCTTTAAATTCTGGTGATCTCTTTTCAAGGAATGCTTTCATTCCTTCTTTTTGATCTTCTGTTGCGAAGCATAGTCCAAATGCTTGTCTTTCGATTTCCATACCTGTTTCTATATCAGTTTGGATACCATTTACTATTGCGCATTTAGAATATTCAACTGCAAGTTTAGCTTTTGAAGCGATCTTCTTAGCAATTTCTAATGCCTTGTCGATTAGTTCTTCTGGCTCATAAACATGGTTTACAAGTCCGATTCTAAGTGCTTCTTCTGCGTTTATAATGTCTGCAGTATAGATTAATTCTTTTGCTGCTCCCGGTCCTACTGTTCTAATAAGTCTTTGAGTTCCACCAAATCCTGGTGTGATTCCTAGACCTACTTCAGGTTGACCGAATTTTGCCTTTGTAGATGCAACTCTAATATCACATGCTAGTGAAATTTCGCATCCACCGCCTAGAGCAAATCCATTTACTGCAGCTATTACAGGTTTAGAATTCTTTTCAATCTTCATGAAAGTTTCCATTCCAAGCTTAGCAAATTTTGCACCTTCTGATGCGTTTAGAGATGCCATTTCAGAGATGTCAGCTCCTGCTACAAATGCCTTGCCCTTACCTGTTAAAACTACTACCTTTGTCTTTTCACATTGGTCTATATGAGTAAATAATGTGTTTAGTTCAGTTAAAACTTCTGAGTTAAGTGCGTTTAAACTGCTTTCTTTATTTATTGTTACTAGAAGAATTCCATCTTCTTTTTCTTCAACTATTAAAAATTTATATTCCATATTCTTATCTTTCTACTACTAGAGCAGTTCCCATTCCACCGCCGATGCAAAGTGTTGCTAGGCCGTACTTAGAATTACGTTTCTTCATTTCATAAAGAAGTGTAGTAAGGATTCTTGCTCCAGATGCTCCTATTGGGTGTCCTATAGCTATTGCTCCACCGTTTACGTTTACTTTTTCCATATCGAAGTTAAGTTCTTTTGCTACTGCGCCTGCTTGTGCTGCGAATGCTTCGTTAGCTTCGATTAGATCCATATCTTTTACTTCAAGTCCTGCTTTTTTAAGTGCTGATCTTGATGCTGGGATAGGTCCAGTACCCATTACGTCTGGTTCAACCCCTTCAGTTGCGTAAGAAACGATAGTTGCTAGAGGTTCTACTCCTAGTTCTTTAGCTTTTTCTTCGCTCATGATAACTAGCATAGCTGCTCCGTCGTTGATACCTGAAGCGTTAGCTGCTGTAACTGTACCATCTTTTTTGAATGCTGGTTTCATACCAGAGATTGATTCAGCTGTTACGCCGTCTCTTATATATTCATCTGTATCTACTACAGTAGTTGCTTTCTTTGTAACTATTTCAACTGGAACGATTTCGTCTTTGAATCTTCCTTCTGCTCTTGCTTTTGATGCTCTTTGTTGAGAAGTTGCAGCTATTTCGTCTTGCATTTCTCTTGTGATTCCATATTTTTCAGCTACGTTTTCTGCAGTTATTCCCATGTGGTAATCGTTGAATGCGTCCCAAAGACCATCTTTGATCATTTCATCAACTGCTACGTCGTTGCCCATTCTAGCTCCGTATCTGTGTTTTGGAAGTAGGTATGGTGCCATTGACATGTTTTCTGTACCACCTGCAAGGATGATGTCTGCATCGCCATTTCCAATAATTTGAGCTGCTAGAGATACTGCTCTAAGTCCTGATCCACATACGATGTTTATAGTCATTGCTGGAGTTGTGTAAGGGATACCTGCTCCAAGTACAACTTGTCTTGCTATGTTTTGTCCTTGTCCTGCTTGTAGTACGTTACCTATATAAGCTTCGTCTACCATTTCAGGTTTTACATTTGCACGTTTAAGTGCTTCTTTTGCAGCTACTACTCCTAGTTCTACTGCTGGTGTGTTTTTAAATGATCCACCAAATGATCCTACAGCTGTTCTTGCAGCACTCGCTATTACTACTTTTCTCATAATACCTCCTATTACTCTCTTATTCTCTCGGTGGCATAACTGTTGCCACTCCGTCTAGTACCAATTCACCTTTTTGATTGGTTGCTGTCGTTTTTAACTTAACGATTTTTTCTTTTATTATTTCTGACACTTCACATTTAGCTGTGATTGTATCACCAAAGTATACAGGTTTTAAGAAACTAAGTTCTTGTCCCATATAGATGGTGCCTGGTCCAGGTAGTTGTGTACCAAGTACCGCAGAAATAAATCCTGCAGTTAGCATACCATGTGCAATTCTTCCTTTGAACATGCTAGCTTCTGCAGCTACCTGATTGACATGTGCCGGATTTAAATCTCCAGTTACTCCTGCATATAGATATACATCGCCTTCTGTTACAGTCTTAGTAAATTCAGCGCTATCTCCTATGTGCAATTCTTTTATCGTTTTTCCTTTCATTGATACCCTCCAATTAAACTTAAATAGTTTACCAGTTATATCTTACCCATATAGTAAGTTTTAAACACAACGTTTTCAAAACTTCTTTCTCTTAATACTTTAGCACATGTCTTTGTTTATATTATATCAATCTTTTATTTCATTTTCAATTATATTTATTTTTTATTTTATCTGTTTTAATTTTTATTTTAATTTACATTTATTTAATTAATTTATGCTTTTAACCTTATGTTCATCTACTTTATACATTTTTTTGTGGTATAATTTTTTAAGAATGGTGATGATATGATTACTAAAATTATAAAAATTGAAAATGAATTTGAAAGAGAAAAGATAAAAGAGGTTGCATCTGCACTTAGAGATGGCAAGCTCGTCGTGTTTCCAACAGAGACAGTGTACGGTCTTGGAGGCAATGGACTAAATGAAGATGCTCTTAAAAATATTTATGTTGCTAAGGGCAGACCTTCTGATAATCCACTAATCCTTCACATAGCAGATCTTGATATGCTAGATACTTTGGTTAGAGATATTCCAAAAGACGCAAAACTTCTTATAGATAAATTTTGGCCAGGACCACTGACCCTTATTTTTAATAGGAAGAGTATCGTTCCTGACAGAGCGACTGGAGGGCTAGATACGGTTGCCATTAGGATGCCTTCAGACAAGGTTGCCCATGCTATTTTAAAAGAAGCCAAGGTGCCTGTTGCTGCTCCATCTGCAAACCTATCTGGTAAACCAAGTCCTACTTCTACTGCCCATGTCATAGAAGATTTAGATGGCAGAGTTGACTATATTGTGGACTCAACTAGGTCCTTTGTCGGCATAGAAAGCACTGTGGTGGATATGACAGTTAATCCGCCGATGATTCTGCGCCCAGGTTATATTACCTACGAGGATCTAAAGAGCGTAATCCCAGATGTGTGCTACGACAACACAACCATCGACAAAGATGACAAGAGTGTTCCGAAAAGCCCGGGACAAAAGTATAGACACTACGCTCCAAGCGCAAATTGCTATACCTATGTGGGAGATGTAAATCTCGTAAGAGATAAGATAAAAGAAGAAATAAATAAAAATAAGGACAAGAAAATCTGCGTTATTGCAACGGACAGAGTCCTTAAAGAGATAGAAGAAGATGTACTTAAGCTAAGCCTTGGTTCTGGAGAAGATCTGTTAGATGCGTCTCACAATCTTTTCTACAACTTGAGAGTAGCTGATGATAATGATGTAGATATTATTTTCTGCGAAGGTTTTGAACAGGTTGGTCTTGGCGTAGGCATTATGAACCGACTTACAAAAGCTTCAAGCGGAAATGTTACAGTTTTAGGAGGTAAAAAATGGGAAAATTAATTATTACTGATCATCCACTTATTCAACACAAACTTACTATTATGAGAAAGAAAGAAACTTCAAGCTCTGACTTTAGAAGTCTAGTTACAGAAATTGCAACCCTTATGGGATACGAAGTTACAAGAGATTTAGAACTACAAGATGTGGAAATCGAAACTCCACTTATGAAGACCACAGGCAAAGAAATCTCTGGTAAAAAACTTGGAATAGTTCCTATCCTTAGAGCAGGAGTTGGAATGGTTGACGGATTTCTTTCACTAGTTCCAGTAGCTAGAGTTGGATACATCGGTCTATACCGTGATCCGGAAACTTTAAAACCAGTTACCTACTACAACAAGATGCCATCTGACGTTGCTTCAAGAACTATGATCGTACTAGATCCTATGCTTGCAACAGGTGGTTCACTAATAGAAGCGGTAAACGAACTAAAAGCTACCGGCGCAACTTCTATAAAGGCAGTCTGCATCCTAGGCGCTCCAGAAGGAGTAGAAGCTTTTCAAAAGGCTCATCCAGATGTAGATCTATACCTTGCAGCAATTGACGAAAAACTAAACGATCACGGATATATCTTACCAGGACTAGGGGATGCTGGTGACAGAATTTTCGGTACAAAATAGATGAAGTCCATATGCCTTCCCTTTTTAATATCTTTTGCCATCTCCCTCATACTAACTCCAGTAGTTATTAAAGTGGGACCTAAGTTTGGCTACTTAGATATTCCAAAGGACAATAGACGGATGCACAAGCGTCCTATGCCTATTGCAGGTGGAGTAGCGATATATCTTGCCGCAACGGTTGCAATCTTGGTCTTTATCCCCTTAAATAAAAATATCATAAGCCTTTTAATAGGCTCAACGGTAATTTTAATTTCCGGGCTGCTTGATGATAAATTTTCAATAAGTCCAAAGGCCAAAATATTTTTCCAACTAGCAGCAGGGCTAATCATCGCCCTCTCCGGCTCACAGATAGAATTCTTTACAAATATAATAAGCACCAAGGAAGTTGTGTGGTTAAAATATCTATCCATCCCAGTGACACTATTTTGGATCTGCGGAATCACAAACACAGTGAACCTAATAGATGGACTTGACGGACTAGCAGCAGGGATTTCACTAATCTCAGCAGTATCTTTAATGTGTATCGCCCTAAAGATGAACCTACTAGCAGTAGCGATAATTGCAGCGGCAATAGGTGGAGGATGTTTGGGATTCTTGCCATATAATTTCAACCCTGCCAAGATATTTATGGGAGACACAGGAGCATTGTACCTAGGATTTATGCTCTCCTATATATCCATCCAGGGCGTCATGAAGTATGCCACAACCCTTATGATTTTTGTGCCAGTGTTGGTACTTGGAGTCCCAGTGTTTGACACAGCATTTGCCATGATTAGAAGATACATCTCAGGCAAGAAGATCTTCGCAGCAGACAAAGGACACTTACACCACAGGCTTTTGGCACTAGGACTGACTCAAAGACAGACAGTATTAATCCTCTACGCAATCTCACTTATATTTGGAATACTAGCAAATGTAATCTCAGACTTCGATCCAGTAATAGGAATAATAATTTCACTTTTAATAATAATATTAATATTCCTAGTAGGATGGTTAAGCGGAATGTTTAAGACTGTAAAAAAGGAGGACAAATGAAAGTATTAGTAGTTTTTGGAACGAGACCAGAAGCGATTAAAATGGCACCAATCGTCCATGAACTTAAAGCTAGAAATATAGACAGCAAAGTTTGCGTAACAGCACAACACAGACAGATGCTCGACTCAGTATTAGAAATATTTAAAATCGTGCCAGATTATGATTTAAATATCTTCAAAGACGGACAGACATTAACAGAAATCACAACCAGATCCATCACAGGACTAGAAGAAGTAATCAAAGATTACAAACCAGACCTACTACTAATCCAAGGAGATACCACCACAGTATTCTCAGGAGCACTGGCAGCATTTTACCAACATGTAAAAGTTGGTCACGTAGAAGCAGGACTAAGATCCTTTAACCTACAAAGCCCATGGCCAGAAGAAGCAAATAGAAAACTCGTATCAGTAATATCAGACTTCAACTTCTGCCCAACCGACTCAAACAGACAAAACCTACTAAAAGAAGGATACACAGGCGACAATATATATCTCACAGGTAACACAGTAATCGACGCATTAAAATACGCAGTAAATAGCGACTACGAATTTGAAGACGAATTTTTAAGAAACTTCGACTTCGACAAAGGTCCAGTGATTCTCCTTACTTCTCACAGAAGAGAAAATATCGGAGAACCGATGAGGAATATATTTAAAGGGATAAAAGATGCACTGGACTCAAAAGAAAATTCACAGGTAATCTTCCCTATACATCTAAATCCAAAAGTAAGAGAAATAGCAAGAGAAGTCTTCGCAGAGGATGAAAGAATCCATCTCATCGAACCACTTCAGTACCTACCATTCTCAAAACTAATGAGCAAAGTATCATTCGTAGTGACAGACTCAGGCGGAGTACAAGAAGAAGCCCCAGCATTAGGAAAACCAGTGGTAGTAGTAAGGGACGAAACCGAAAGGATGGAAGGAGTCGAAGCAGGAACAGCGAAACTCGTAGGCACATCCTATGAAAAAGTCTATGAAGCAGTGAAAGATCTGTTGACAGATGAAAAAATCTACATGGAAATGGCACACGCAGTAAATCCATACGGCGACGGCACCAGTGCGAAGAAAATAGTAGATGCGATAGTAGAAAATATGTAAAATATTTAAATTTTAAATAAATAATTTTTAAATAAAAGATTTAAAAGAGATTTGAATTTAAATTAGTAATAGTTTAGATTTAGATCTCTTTTTTATTTTGTATCGGAAGCAATCTGCTTCCATCAGCCGGGCAGTCGAGTTCTGCTAATCAGCCTTCGCAATGCTCGGCTTCTTTGGAACTCTTTGCACGAGACCTGCTGCGAAATCGAAGATTTCGGCTAGGGCTTCGACGCTCTACTTAGAAAACCTTAAGGAAGACAGTCACCCTGAGCGAACGAAGTGAGTCGAATGGGTATAACCTCTGTAGGTCAAACATGGATGACTTATTTTGTAGCGGAAGCTACCAGCTTCCATAAACACTGATACTAAATTATCTTCCCTTAGCCATTAGGCATAATACATCAAAATTTGTTATATAAACTTTGTAGCGGAAGCATCTTGCTTCCACAGCCGAGAGGCTACAGTAAACCTTGCAAATAATTAACACATATTGGGCATCAAGTCTCCCAACTTGTCATCCTGAGCGGAAAAGGCGTTAGCCTTTGAAGTCGAAGGATCTGACCCATATTTAACCTAATTAAGACAAAAATGTAAAATAATAAATATAAATAAA
>NZ_GL397071.1:55307-76117 GCF_000146345.1 Peptoniphilus duerdenii ATCC BAA-1640
TGATTTACATTTGTAGCGGAAGCATCTTGCTTCCACAGGCGAAGGCTCTGCACGGAATAAATCAAGGAATTATTTAAACTGTGATGAGGTCAAGTACGGATGATTTCATTTGCAAGGACTTGGTTAATACAGCTTATACCCATTCGACTCGGAAATAAATTTCCTCGCTCAGGGTGACGGTAGTTGGGAGAATATTCTCTATAAAAGTACCCAAAGGAAGACAGTCACCCTGAGCGAACGAAGTGAGTCGAACGGGTATAACCCTGGTGAAATAATGTTCGGATGACTGTAATTGGGTGGTTCATTGTAGTCTTCGGCTGATTAATAATAGTGTAGTGTTAAGGTTTATGGAAGCAGGTTGCTTTCGCTACGGAACACAAAAAATAAAAAAACCCGCATCTGCGGGTTGATTTTCTATGAAATTAGTCTGCACTATATGGTAATAGAGCGATTTGTCTTGCTCTTTTTATTGCAGAAGTCACTTCTCTTTGGTGTTTTGCACATGATCCTGTCACTCTTCTTGGAAGAATCTTACCTTTTTCTGATATGAATCTTCTAAGTGATTGTGAATCTTTGTAATCTATTACTTTATTTGGATCTTGGCAGAAAGCACATACTTTTCTTCTACTTCTGAATCTTCTTTGCATGTTCTACCTCCTTAAAATGGAATATCTTCATTGTCTACTGGGAAAAATGCTTCTCCCTCGTCCTCTGATGTAGAAAACTGATCATAAGAAGAGTTTACTGGTGGTTTGTTGAATCCTCCAGGATTTTGAGATGGTGCGGAGAATCCTCCTGCGCCTTCTTGTGGTCTTCTTTGATATGTTTGAGATTCTGATCTAGATTCGATGAAGTGTACTCTATTTACTACTACGTCTGTGGTGTACACTCTTGTACCATCTGGTTTGTCATAGCTTCCAGTTTGAATTCTTCCTTCTAGTCCAATTCTATTGCCTTTGTTGAAATAGTTGGCTATTAGTTCTGCAGTTTTTCCAAAGGCTACGCAAGAAATAAAATCAGCTGTTGGTTGATTTTGTGATTCTGCTTCTTGACGTTTTTGTTGGTTGTATCCTCTATCTACTGCTACTGTTATTCTTACATTTGCCATTCCTGATGGGCTATATCTAAGCTCAGGGTCTCTGGTTAGTCTTCCTATCAATGTTACTACATTCATTTTATCACCTATTTTTCTATGGCTACTACCATATGTCTCATAACTGGGTCTAGAATCTTAGCTACTCTGTCGAATTCTTTTACTGTTGCAGGTTCTGCTTCGAAGTTTACTAGTACGTAGTATGCTTCTGTATAGTATTCAATTTCGTATGCAAGTTTTCTCATTCCCCATTCATCAACTGATTCGATTTTACCGTGTGTTTCGATGATGTTTTTTAGTCTGTCGAATGTTTTAACTCTTGTTTCTTCTTCTACATCTGGGTAGAACATTAGAACTACTTCATATTTTCTCATATTACACCTCCTTGTGGTCTTTGGCACTCTCGTGCAAGGATTATTTAACTCATTTAGTTTATAATATGGAGCTAGTTTTGTCAAGGGTTGTGGAAGTTTTTTGTTTTTTTATTTGTGATTGCTGCTACGGTGAATGAATATTATTTTTAATTTTCGCACGGGTCGAAGCCCTAGCAGAAATCTCCCGTTTCGCTGCAGGTCTCGTGCAAAGAGTTCCAAAGAAGGAGCATTGCGAAGGCTGATTTGCTGAACTCGACTACTCGCCTGAGTAAAATTATTGATTTACTTTAAGTAAATGGAAGCAGGTTGCTTCCAATACGTAGTATAAGTTATTTCCAATTAAAATAAAGACTCCACTAAGGAAGTCTTATGAATAAATATTTTTTCGGTGCCCCACATCTATGGCGAATATTATTAACTTGTCGTCGTCAATTTTGGCTAGGAGCCTATAGGCACCAATCCTATATCGCCATATCCCCTTGAAGTTGCCAGTGAGGGCCTTGCCATAAAATCTTGGGTCTTGGCAATCAATAAGATTACCCTCCATCCAATTTTTTATAAGTTTTTGTGACTGCCTATCAAGTCTTTTAAATGACTTGTCAAACTTATTTGTAGTTCTTACTTGGTAAGTCATAGGTCAAGCTCTTTAAATAAATCTTCAATAGGTCTAGTTTCAACTTCGCCCCTAGCTTCCCTTTCAAGAAAGTCTTCAGCCACCTTCATGTCGAACTCATCTTCAAGCTTCTCTTCCATCAACCTCTTAAAAAGAGTAGAAAGAGGTTCGCCCATAAGATCAGCATAAGCAGTAAAGGCCCTTTCCTCTTCAGCGTTAAGTCTTACAGATACAGTTTTCATATCCATCACCTCTAAGGCAATTGTATTACATTGTGTTACACAAATCAATAAAAAGCTTTATTTTTCTAAAACTATTTTTGTATAATTTTTTTCTGTGAATTTGTAAATTACAAGATAAAAAATTATATAAATAAGGAATACAAAAATCATTGATTTAATAAATAATTTTGTATTCATAAGTCCTATTAGCATCAAAAATTTTTTCAAAACAGGAAGGGCAAAGGATGTGTGGATGAGACAGAAAACTATTGGTAAAAACAAAAGCCACGCCATTTGTTTTCTTATAATTTTCTTGCCATCAACTTCATCCAGTCCAAGTTTTCTTAAAATTTTAAATCTTTCTACGTCTCCATAGGCTTCTGTGAGAAATTTGTAGTATATGGCAAGCCCCATTGTTATTAAAAATGCAAGGGAAAGAATTATACCAACGAAAAATATTACTCCATAGTCACTTAAAAACTCCTCCTTTGTTTGCTGTCTATCTATTATTGTGAGTTTTTGATTTGGATTTACTTTAATGTCATTCTTGTGTTCATTAAGTAAATTATTAAAGTTTTTTGGCAAGTTTCCCTTTATCAAAGTTGTTATTTCTGGAGTTACTTTAGAGGTGTTCCCTTGGCAATTTAGTTTCTCACAAATTTTATTTGCAGTTTCGTAATCTTTTGCTAATATTTTATTTTTTTCAAAAATTATCTGCACACTTTCCAATGGAATATCTATTGTTTCATTGGATACTTGCCTTGCGCTAAATCCCAATTTTTTTATAAATTCTTCATTATTATCTTCTTTAAAATAAATTAAATCCTTGCCTTTAAAGTCTAATTTCGTGTCCGGACTATAAATTATGTCCAGTGAAATTATGTCATTTTTTAAATTTGCATTAGTCCATTCTCTTTTTGTCATTACCTTTAGCTTATTCTTGTCTCTAATAAGTGGGATGGCCCATTCATAAGTTGTAGTGACCTTTCCATTAATCTTATTGTCAGCTAATAAGCTTCTGATATTATTTCTATACTTATCTAAGTTTTTTATACTTAATGACTCTTCCTCAGTCCTTATGGCATATGGTGCTGGAAATATTCTGTTGGTGACGTCTCCTATGCCTGCATATAGACTTATGCCTGATGTTAAAACTATTGTAAAAGCTGTGGATAGTATTGCAATATTTGCAAGAGATCTAGCATTATTATTTACTCTATATAAAAGCCCGGACACAGCGAGAAAATTTCCTTTCTTGTAATATAGGGCCTTATTGTTTTTTAATAGTTCAAGAAATAAAGTCACTATAGTGGAAAAAGCAAAATAAGTTCCAATTACAACTAACGTTGCTGCAATAAAAAATTTAAAAAAAGCTTGTACTGGATTTTTTGTAGTTAAACTTATAGCATAACCTCCTACAATAAAAATTATTCCCAACAAGGCAATTAATTTTGTAAATTTATTTTTCCTATCTCCTGCCTTGGATTCATTTACCAAAGCGATTGGAGAATAATTTCTCATCTTAATAATCTGAATTACAAATACAAAAATCAATATTGCAATAAATATTAAATCTACAATAGCTACTGCCAAAATATTATTAAAAAATCCACCTTCAAAAATATTTATGGAATTATTTGTCAGCATCAAAAAAATTCCAAGAGATAATTTGTATAAGGCAAGGCTAAAAATACTTGCTGTTATTATCGAAAAAATAATAATATAAATTATTTCCCAAAATAAAATTATTCGCAGATGTGTTTTTTCAAGTCCAAGTATTAAATAAAGTCCTTGCTCTTTTAATTTTCTCTTTTGAATAAAAGAATATACAGAAGAAAGCATTATAAGTGAAAAAATTGATAAAACTATGACTCCATAAAACAGGATACTTTTCATTGTTTCCATTCCCTTTGCTCCTGCAAGAGACTTATCTAAAACAAGACTAAAGCAAATTGAGCTTAGTACAATAAGAAAAATTATTGTTCCAATAAAGGGCATAAAAACTTTTTTATTTCTCTTAATTCCAGAAATGGCAAGTCGTGAGTAAAGTGATTTCATCTTCTCAACTCCTTTGTAACATCTGCATTGTGTCTGCAATCTTCTTTTGCATATCAAGAGAAGTCCTGTCGCCCCTATAAATTTGATGGTAAATTTCTCCGTCCTTTATAAATAGAACTCTCTTTGCCTCTGATGCAGCCATGATGGAGTGAGTTACCATAAGTATAGTCTCCCCATCTTGGTTTAAGTCTTTAAAAACCTTTAAAAGTTCTCTTGTACTATTGCTATCGAGAGCTCCTGTTGGTTCATCAGCAAGTAAAATTTTCGGATCACTTATAAGTGCTCTCGCAATTGCAGTCCTCTGTTTTTGCCCTCCACTTATTTCGTAGGGATACTTATTTAATAGATCTGAAACACTTAGCTTTTTTGCAATTTTTGATAATTTCTCTTCCATAACAGAAATTTTTTCATCGGACAATACTAGGGGCAATAAAATATTTTCTTTAACAGTGAAATTATCAAGAAGATTAAAATCTTGAAACACAAATCCCAAATTTTCTCTTCTAAATTTTGCCATTTCGTTGTCCTTTATCTCTTGTAAATCTTTGCCCATTAAAATTACTTTTCCAGAAGTTGGTCTATCAAGTAACGCCAAAATATTTAATAAAGTTGTCTTTCCACTTCCAGACTCTCCCATTATGGCAATATACTCTCCTGCTTCAACAGTAAAATTAATTGACTTTAGAGCTTCAAGCTCATTTTTCCCAAAGAGACTTCGGTATATCTTTTTTATATTTTGAACTTCTAACATCTTCCATCTCTTTCATAAATAATATTAATCATTAACAGCAATGGGCTTTGCATAATAAACAAAAATCATTGCATCATACAAATCTTTTGGAACTTCCTTTACCCTATAAGTCCTTGGCATGAATTTCATAAGTGGAGAGTATCCTTCACCCAGATTTACCATGTTTATTTCTTTATTTACAAGGTCAAAAGTTTCTCCATCTTTAACTTTTGTGAAATCTAAATAATATTTTCCTTTAAATTTTCTCGCACTGTAAGCTAAAGGATCAGCGGATACAAAGACATGATTTGACCTCTTATTATCAGGACCAGCCATATTTATGTTTACAATACCCTTATAAAAGTCTGTTCCAATAATAAAATATTTTTCTCCAAAAATTTTCTTTAAGTGAGACCCCATTGGCTCATAAAATTTTTCACTTTTTGCAATGTGACCGTTGTGTCCAGAAATTAAAAGCATCTTATTTCCCTTTGATTTTTCAAAATCACTTATCCACTTAACATTCTCAGCCATAAGCTCATCTCTCAAAGTGTTTACTTTTACATAATCATTAAAATCTAATTCGTAATATTTTATGCTATTTAATACATTTGTAAGAGCTCTTGAAGCTATTTTTGCATATGAAGAGGATAGGGCGTCTGCATAAGCTTTTATCTCTAACAACAAAGCTTCCTTATCTTTTATCTGTGAAATCTTAAGTTTTTCATCTTTTATAAAAGAAAGCTCCTTTTTCAAGTCTTTTTCTTGTAATATATTATTTTCCTTACAAAAATCTAATATTAAATCAATAGATTTTTCTGGATTTTGCATGTCAAAGCCGTAAAAAGAAAGTTTGTCCTCATCCTTGGCTTTTTGATTGTAGTCAAACATATAATTTATAAGATCATTCATGTTCTTTGTGTGATAAATATTAAAAGAAAAAATTCTTGAAATATTTTCATCTCTCTTGTTTCCGTGAATGTAATTGTTGATTATCATTCCTTCGCCAAAATCAGCTTCAATAGCAAAGCTCTTTAAATTATTTTTTTCAACTAAAGTCTTTAAAACTTCTAATTTTAAATCTTGAAAATCAGAATTTCCGTGAGTCGCTTCTCCAAGTCCAACAACTTGTATATTGCCATCTAAATTTATCTCACTTACAGCTTTACCATAGTCTTCTATATCAGAAATATTTTTTCTGGAACTTAACTTCGGAAGATTAATCCATAAAAAATCTCCAATCCCTATAAGAATAATAATGGATACTAAAAAAATTAAAATTCCTTTGAAAAATTTTTTTATCATTTTCTCACCTCTTACTACATTATAAATTATATAAAAAAATAAATCCTTTTATTTACATAACAAATAGACCTTTAATGTGACATTTTTGTAAGATATGAAAAAAGAGTGCTAAGCACTCTCATCCAAAATATTTTTTAAATTTACATAAATCTTTGTGCCAACCTTTGGTTCTGACTCACACCTCAATGTCACTCTTAAAGACTTCCCAATATTCTTTGAGAGGTTAAGTCCCAGTCCCGTTGACTTTTTCTCCAACCTACCGTTGTAACCCGTGTATCCTGCATCAAAAATCCGCGGCAAATCTTCTGGCATTATTCCAATTCCATTGTCTTCAATTACAAGTTCATTTTTCTCTAAATAAATTGCAATACTTCCATTATGCGTGTACTTGATTGCATTAGAAATAATTTGCTCCAGTAAAAAAGAAAACCACTTGGCATCAGTTAAAATTATTTTCTTAGTTTCGAAAAAGTCTACCCTATTATTTTTCCCAATAAACTGAATTGAATATTTTCTAATTACGCTCCTAATAATTTCATCTAAACTGTACTTGCTAAAGACATAATCCGTGCTATTTGCATTCATCCTTGCATAGCCCAAAATATTTCCCACATACTCTTCGATTTCAAAAATCTCTTTTTCGCAATCTATTTTGTTTATTTCATCTTTTTTGAGTAAAAGTTTTAAAGCAAATATTGGGGATTTGATTTGATGAGTCCAAATAGTTAAATAGTTTTTTACATCTGCCCTTTTCTTTTCTCCAATCTCTTTAACTCTTTTATTTTCTTCTAGGCTTTTATAAAGAGCCTTTGATAATGGGGACTCATAAAGTTCTAATATTTTTTCGTAGTCTTTTCTATTTAAAAGATCTATTTCTTCTCTGTAATCACGGTCTCTTATGGAGTAAAGAAAAATCATATAAATAAAAAATAAAAATAGATATAAAAAAGCTATGTAAATGGACTTATCCCTATCAAATTCAAAAATTAAATAAGTTCCCAAGATATAAAAAAATATAAAAAATCCAAGAATTAATGTGAACTTTTCTCTCTTTAAAAAACTTTTAATTGGCAGGTGGGACATAATAGCCTACTCCCTTCTTAGTTTTTATTAACTCAAAAATATTTATATCTTCTAGCTTTTTTCTTAGACGCATTACATTTACTGTTAAGGTGTTGTCGTCAATATAAGAGTCAGTTTGCCAAATTTTATCAATAATTTCATCTCTATTAACAACTTTACCTGGCTTTTCCAAGAGAATTTCTAAAATTTTAAATTCATTTTTCGTGAGTTCTATTTCTTTATTTTCTCTTGATATAATCATCTTGTCGCAGTCAAGCCTTATGTCTTTGTAAAAAATATTTCTTGTCTCAATATATTCGTAAGCTCTTCTAAGCAATGCTCTTATTTTTATTTGTAACAGCTCTAACTCAAATGGCTTAGTCAAATAATCATCTGCTCCAAGATCCATTGCCATTATCAAATTTAAATTTTCATCCGCAGCTGAAATAAATAAAATTGGAACTTTAGAATTTTTCCTAATAATTTTGCACCAATGATAACCATTGTAAAAGGGAAGAGTCACATCCATTAAAACTAAATCAGGATGGAAGTTTTTAAATTCATCAAAAATATTTTGAAAGTCCTCTGCAATTTTTATTTCATAGTTCCAAAATTCGAGGTGCCTTTCAATTCCTTCTGCAATTACCTTGTCATCTTCTACCAAAAAAATCTTCCACTTTTTGTTTTCCATATCTTTACAACCTACTCTCTTAACTAAAACTTACCTGACTTAATTATATATATTAAAACCCGCTAACAAAAGTAAATCATAACCTGCTAAAAAAAGTCAAGCATAAAAAAAGGAGCCTAAGCTCCTTTATTTTAATATTTTCTTTATCATACTGTGGCTTCTTCTTTTGCTGCTTCTTTTTCTGCTTCCATCTTCGCTTTTGCTGCCAATGCTTCTTGTCTCTTCTTTTCTGCTTGTAGTCTTTGGTTTTCTTTTATTTTTGCGATTCTTTCTGGATATTCACAGAAGATTGCGCCTGTTGGACAGTTGGCTACGCAGATTCCGCAGTTGATACATTTTGTATAGTCGATTGCTGCTAGGTTGTCTGTTACGTGGATTGCATCTTTTGGACATTTCTTTTCACAGATTCCACATCCGATACATCCGTTACTGCAGTATGTTCTTACTTCTTTACCTGCATCTTTTGAGAAGCATTTTACTTCTGTCTTTTGTTTGTATGGCATTAGTCCGATTATATTCTTTGGACAGATTTTGATACATTTCATACATGCTACGCATTTTTCCTTATCTACTTCGGCGATTTTGCCGTCTGTGATATGGATTGCATCGTAATCACATACTGTTGTACAGGTTCCGCCACCTAAACAGCCGTAACTGCAGGCTTTTGAACCTTTTTGAAAGTCTGCTATTAGTCTACAGTCTACTAAGCCTTTGTATTCATATTTATCTTTTGCTGCTTCACAGGTTCCTTGACATTTAACTACTGCTACTTGTCTTTCTACGTTGCCGGCGTTTACTCCCATTACTTCTGCAACTTTTGCTGCTACTTGGGCTCCACCGATTACGCATCCTGTTACTGGTGCTTCTCCTCTTGCTATTGCGTCTGCTAGTCCGTCACATCCTGGGAATCCACAGGCTCCACAGTTTGCTCCTGGTAGGGAGTTTCTAACTGCTATGACTTTTGGATCTACTTCTACTGCGAATACTTTAGATGCTATGGATAGTATGATTCCGAATAGTGCTCCTATTATACCTAGTATTATTATTGGTGTTATTATTGTAGACATCTTTTCCTCCTTATACCAATCCGCCAAATCCGGAGAACGCTAGTGCCATTAAGCCTGCACTTATTAGTGCTATTGGTACTCCTTGTAGTGGCTTTGGTACAGCTCCTAGGGCAAGTCTTTCTCTTAGTGAACTCATTAGTATTAGTGCCATTGCAAATCCAAGTGATGCTCCTAGTCCTGAGAAGATGGTTTCTATTATTCCGTATCCGTTTTGGATGTTTAGTACTGTTACTCCTAGTACTACGCAGTTGGTGGTAATAAGTGGTAAGAATACCCCCATGGCTGTGTATAGCGCTGGTGAGATCTTCTTGATTACCATTTCTACGAATTGTACTAGTGATGCTATTACTAGTATAAATACTATGGTTTGTAAGTATTCAAGATGGTATACATCTAGTATAAACTTTTGTATGCACCATGTGATTATTGATGCTAGTACTACTACGAATGTTACTGCGATTCCCATTCCTGTTGCTGTTTCTGTCTTAGATGATACTCCAAGGAATGGACAGATTCCTAAGAATTGTGCGAATACGTAGTTGTTTACTAGTATGGTGGATATTAATATGGTTATTATTTTACCTGCCATTATTCTCCCCTCCTAGATAGTATTGATCTGTATCCTGCAATTAAAAATCCTAGTAGTATGAATGCTCCTGCTGGTGCTCCCATTAGACCTATTCCTGGGAATGATTCTGGTAGAATTCTCTTGTCTAGTAATGTTCCATAGCCCACAAGTTCTCTTATAAAGCCCATGATTATTACTGCTAGAGAGTATCCTATTCCTGTTCCTAGTCCGTCTACTATGGATGGGATTAGTTTGTTTTTATATGCAAATCCTTCTGCTTCCCCTAATATACAGCAGTTTACTACGATTAGTGGTAGGAATATTCCTAGTGCGCCGTAGATTGCTGGTGAAAATGCGTGTAGTATCATTTGTACTAATGTTACGAATGTTGCTATTACTACTATGAAGCATGGGATTCTGATCTTGTCAGGGATTATGTTTCTAAATATTGAAACTACTGCGTTACTCATGATTAGTACGAAGGTTACTGCTGCCCCCATTGCTATTGCATTTTGAAGGCTGTTTGTAATCGCTAGTACTGAACACATACCTATTAGTTGCATAAAGATAGGGTTGTGTTTAATCATTGAATTTGTAAATACTTTACTTAATTTCATTAGTTTGCACCCCCATCAGCTTTTAGAACTTGGTTGTAGACTTCGATTGCTATGTTGTCGCCTTTTACTACTGCTTTTGATGTAACTGTTGCACCTGAGATCCACATAACTTGGTTTTCACCGGATGGATCCTTTGCATATTCAACAGGTCCTGCTGCAGATTTGCCATTATAGCTTGATGTGTAGTCTTCACCTTCTATATGTGTTCCAAATCCTTTTGTTTCTTGGTTTGTAATGTTTCTAAATCCTGCCAATTTATCTCCGTCAAGTAGGATTCCTATGGCATTTGTCATTGAACCACCAAATCCGTTGGTGTTTACATTTATACCGTATCCTACTACTTCGCCACCTTTTTTAGCAACGAATACATTTTGAATGTCAGGATAGTTTGCTTGTATTTCTTCTAGTTTTGCCTTGTCATATTCTTCAAAGTCATCTGCTGCTTCTCCAAATATAGCTTGATAAGACTTCATAGTTTGTTCGAATTCCATTTGTTTAATCTTCGGTTCGGTTATTCCGTTTACATATGCAAGAAGTCCTGCTGATATTGCACAGAATATTAAAAGAATTACTCCGAATTTAATTGGTTCTTTCATTTATTTTGCACCTCCCCGTAAGCTTCTGTCTTAGTTAATCTGTCAATTAATGGAGTTGCTACGTTCATTAGGCATATTGAATAAGATACACCTTCTGGTAGTGAAGCCTTGGTTCTTATGACTGCGGTTATAATACCACAACCTATTGCAAATATAATCTTACCTCTGTTGTTACCAGGAGAAGTTGTATAATCTGTAGCCATGAAGAATGCTCCTAGGAAAAGTCCTCCACCTAGGATTTCATATGGGATTATATTAAAAGGTACTCCAAGTATTGGTAAAAATACTGCGGTTGTAAGTATATAGAAAACTGGGATTCTCCAGTTAATTACATTTCTAACAATTAGATAAAGTCCACCAAGTAATAGAAGAGCCGCTGAGGTTTCTCCGATTACACCGTAGATTTTTCCGGTGAACATATCCATAAGTGGTGGAAGACTCTCAAAATTTCCAGCTTTTATAACTTGAAGTGGAGTAGCTTCTACCATTCCATCCACAGTTGCTTGTGCAATAGTGTCATAGTTGATGTATGCGGTCATTTCCTTTGCCCAGGATGCCATAAGCACGATTCTTGCAGCAAGAGCTGGGTTCATGAAGTTAAATCCGATACCACCGAAACACTCTTTAACAACGATAATTGAAAATACACATCCGAAAATAGCCATCCAATATGGAAAATCATAAGGAAGGTTAAATGCGATTAAAATACCAGTTACAATCGCAGAAAGGTCGTGTACTTGAGTAGGTTTTTTAGCTAACTTTTGATAACAATATTCAGATGCTAGACATGAAAAAGCACAAACTATAGTCAAAAATAGGGCTCTAATTCCGAAGAAATAGATAGCACCTAGTAGGGCTGGAATAAGTGCGATAATTACGTCAAGCATTATCTTTTGAACAGTATCCTTACTTCTAATATGTGGGGCAAGAGATACAAAATAATTAGCGTTTAAATTTTCTTTTTCCATACTTACCTCACTGATTTCATTCTGATTTCACGCTTAGCAAGCTTTATAGATTGGGTCAAATGTCTCTTTGCAGGGCAAACGAAAGAACATATACCACATTCCATACATTGGTCAGCATGAAGTCCGATACAAGCGTCAACATTTCCTCTTAAGATAGCTCCATTGATTCCAGAAGGATTAATCCTAGCAGGACAATGATCTATACATCTAGAGCATCTAATACAAGGGCTTTCTTCATAAGTATCAATGTCTTCATCAGTAAACACAAGGATACCAGAAGTAGTCTTGGTAATAGGGCTGTCTAAATCGAAAACAGACTTACCAGTCATAGGACCGCCGCATACGATCTCAACAGTATTATCCTTAACACCGCCACAAAAATCTAATATGTCTCTTACAGAAGTTCCGATCTTAACCAAGATATTCTTAGGCTTATTGATACCAGAACCAGAAACAGTGATCACTCTTTCGTAAGAAGGCTTACCTTCAATCACAGCTTCATAAAAAGCAAGAGTAGTACCAACGTTGGTTAAGAAAACCCCAACAGTGTTGGTAACGCCATTTTGAGGGACGATTCTGCCAACTACCGCTTCAGATAGTCTCTTAGAATCCCCTTGAGGATACTTGGTCTTACAACCTACTACCTTAATATGGCTCCACGCAGGATTGCTCTTAATTCTTTCTTCCATCTTTTCGATGGCATCAGGCTTATTCTCTTCGATAGCCATGTAAGAAACATCCTTGTTGTAGTAGTTTGCAAAGATTTCAAGACCCTTAAGTATTTCATCAGTCTTTTCTAACATGATTCTGTGGTCACAAGTAAGGAAAGGTTCACATTCCGCACCATTGATAACACACTCATCAAGAACAGGATTTTCGTTTTTAATCTTCGCATGAAGAGGAAAACCTGCCCCACCCATACCGACAATACCCTTTTCTTTAACGAAAGGAATCATATCATCTAGGGATTTTTCTTCATAATTTGGCATAGGTACGCGCTCAGCCTCTTCGCCGAGCTTGTCATTCTTAATAACAATATGTTCACAGTATCTGCCATCTGCTGTGTACATCATTTTGATAGCTTCCACGGTTCCGGATACACTCGCATGCACAGGAGCAGAGATAAACGCTTCAGAATCACCGATCTTTTGGCCCATTTTAACATGGTCGCCAACCTTAACGATAGGTTTGTTTGCAGCACCTATATGTTGAGACATAGGGATTGCTACAAGTTCAACCTCCGGCATAGTTTCTATCTGACATTTCTCTGAGAGTTCCTTATGCTCATCAAAGTGAATCCCACCAACTGAAAACGTGAGATTTCTTGAACTCATAAATTCACCTCTTTAAAGATAAGTTCATATTATTCTATAAAATTAATTATAACACTTTAGCAAAATGACCTCAATCAAATATAATAAAAAAATAACATACTTATCACAAATGTGTAAATTATAATAGTTTTTAATACTAGCTATCATTTAAAGCTTAAGGATAGAAAAAAATAAATATAACTTAAAAACTATATAACCATAGTAAAAAGGTAGGAATTTAATTTTGTAGAAAATACTAATTTTTATCTTTTTTTTAAAAAGGCTCCAAGAACACAGATCCCCTGGTGTGAACAAGTCTGGATGATTATCTGTAGCGGAAGCATTTTGCTTCCACAGCCGAAGGCTCTACTTAGAAAACCTTGTGGAAGACAGTCACCCTGAGCGGAGGGTGGAGGTTTACCGACACCTGTAGTCGAATGGGTACAACCCTGGTGAGAACAAACACGGATGATTTCATTTGCAAAGACTTGACCTTCGGAGGTTATACCCGTTCGACTCGGAAATAAATTTCCTCGCTCAGGGTGACCGCAATTGGGAAGACTCTATAAAGAAAAACCAAAGGAAGACAGTCACCCTGAGCGAAGACGGTGGAGCAAGGCGGAACCGTCGTAGTCGAACGGGTATAACTCTGGTGAGGTCCAACATAGATGATTAAACAATCTTATTATTCCATTCTGGTATAATAAAATAAAAAAGGAAAATTTATGAATTATTATATTTACATCATGAGCAACAGTAGTAATACAATTATTTATATCGGTTTTACAAATGATTTAGTTAGAAGGGTTTATGAACATATGAATGAATTGGTTGATGGTTTTTCTAAAAAGTTTCATACTCATAAGCTCGTATACTTTGAAGTTTTTAGTACTGCTTATGATGCCATTGCAAGAGAAAAACAATTAAAAAAATGGACTAGGGAAAAGAAAAATTCTCTTATTGAAAAAGATAATCCGGAATGGATTGATCTTTGGGATAGGATTAATAATTTTGAGAAATTGTAGTTGCAAAGACTTAACCTTCTGAGCTTATACCCGTTCGACTCGGAAATAAATTCCTCGCTCAGGGTGACGGCAGTTGGGAGAATATTCTCTATAAAAGTACCCAAAGGAAGACAGTCACCCTGGTGGGGTCAAGTACGGATGATTATTTTAACATGGAAAACCTAAGGAAGACAGTCACCCTGAGCGGAGGGTGGAGGTTTACCGACACCCGTAGTCGAATGGGTATAACCCTGGTGGGGTCATGTTCGGATGATTTAGCCACTTGTTTATGTTGTCGCTCGATAGGTATTAATCATCGGCATTATTTAAAGAATTTACGCCGTTCGGCTGTGGAACCTGGAAGGTTCCGCTACGAGGATGAATAGTAAGAATGGTTGTCCTACGGCTATCGCCTAAGTTAATAGAATTTAGTATCGAAGTTTATGGAAGCAGATTGCTTCCGCTACAATGCAGTTGCAAGGATTTTACCTTCGGAGGTTATACCCGTTCGACTCGGAAATAAATTTCTCACTCAGGGTGACGGCAGTTGGGAGAATATTCTCTATAAAAGTACCCAAAGGAAGACAGTCACCCTGAGCGGAGACGATGGAGCAAGGCGAAACCGTCGTAGTCGAATGGGTATAACCCTGGTGAGGTCCAACACGGATGATTATTTGCTTCCGCTACAACCCCAAAAATAAAAACAAAAAAAATAGATGGTCTCCCATCTATTTAAATTTATAATAAATCCATATTTTATTCAAAAAACTTTTTCACTTTATCTAAAAATGTTTCTCTTTCCTTCTTTATTTCTTTTCCTTCTTTTTTCCTAAGTTCTTCTAGTATTTCTCTTTCTTCATCGGAGATTTTCTTCGGTACATGGATGTCCACTTTGAACACCAAGTCGCCTTTTCCATCTTTTCTTAGGTATGGCACTCCTTCGCCTCTTATTCTAAATGTTGCCCCAGATTTTGTGCCTGCTGGTATGTCGTAATCTACGAGTTTTGTAAGTGTAGGTACTTTGATACTTCCTCCTAGCACTGCATCTGTGTAGGTTATTGGTAGTTCCATGTACAAATCGTTACCCATTCTTTTGAAGATTTGATCTTCTTTCACTCTTACATAGACGTAGAGATCTCCTGCTGGTCCGCCGTTTAGTCCTGCGTCTCCTTCTTCCCTTAGGGTCAAGATCATCTTGTCATCGATTCCCTTTGGTATGTCTATTGTTATCTTTTTATTTACCACTCTCGTGCCGTGACCTTTACAATCTGGACATGGTGTGTCTATGATCTCTCCAGTTCCTTTGCATTTATCACAGGCACTCACTTGGGTAAATCTTCCAAATGGTGATGATGTGGTGGTCCTGATCTTACCTGTTCCATTACATTTATCACAGGTGTGCTTGTGGGTTCCCGGTGCGGTTCCTTCGCCATTACAGGTCTTGCAAGTTTCTGTTCTCTTTACGTTTATATCTTTTTTGGCTCCGAAGATGGATTCTTTGAAGTCGATGATTATGTCGACTCTTACGTCGTCGCCTTTTATCGGTCTATTTCTATATTCTGCTTCAGAATATCCGCCGAATCCGCCGAATCCTTGGCCAAACATGTCAAATATATCTCCGAATATGTCACCGAATCCGCCGCCGTAGCTACCTGCGTTTCCATTTATGCCATCTTCTCCATAGGCGTCATACATCTGTCTCTTCTTTTCATCTGATAGGACTTCGTATGCTATGTTTACTTCTTTGAAGTGTTCCGCAGCTTCTTCGTCTCCTGGATTCAGGTCGGGATGATATTTTTTTGCTAATTTTCTATATTGAGATTTGATTTCTGTTTGGGTACTTTCTCTTTTTACCTCTAGTATTTCATAAAAGTCTCTCAACCTTTCACAACCTTTCAAAAGACTATTCTACAACAAAACTCTAGGTTTTTCCACATTTTATTTTATGTAATATAAAGGGAGGTCTAACCTCCCTCATATTTATTTTATTTATTTGTTTTCTTCGTCGTCTACTACTTCGTAATCAGCATCTACTACATCGTCATCGTGATGTTCTGCGCCTTCTGCTCCTGCTTGTTGTGCTTGAGCTTTGTAAAGTTCTTCTGAAATCTTGTAGAATGCTTGGGTTAAGCTTTCTGTCTTAGCTTTGATTCCTTCTAGATCTTCACCATCTTTTACAGCTTTTAATTCTTCTATAGCTTTTTCGATGTTTGCTTTGTCATCTGCGCTGATCTTGTCTGCTACGTCTTTTAGTGTTTGTTCTGATTGATAGATCATTGAGTCTGCGTTGTTCTTAGCTTCGATTAGATCTTTCTTCTTTTGGTCTTCTTGTGCATACATTTCAGCTTCTTTTACCTTCTTGTCGATTTCTTCGTCTGTCATGTTGGTTGAAGATGTGATGGTGATGTGTTGTTCTTTGCCTGTTCCAAGGTCTTTTGCTGTTACGTTTACGATGCCGTTTGCGTCTATATCAAATGTTACTTCGATTTGTGGCACTCCACGTCTTGCTGGGGCGATTCCATCTAGTTGGAATCTTCCAAGGGTGATGTTATCTTGTGCCATTTGTCTTTCACCTTGAAGTACGTGAATATCTACTGATGTTTGGTTATCTGCTGCTGTTGTAAATATTTGTGACTTCTTAGTTGGGATTGTTGTATTTCTTTCAATCAATCTAGTTGTGATATTACCCATAGTTTCAATTCCTAGTGAAAGTGGTGTTACATCAAGTAGTAGTAAGTCTTTTACATCTCCTGAAAGTACTCCACCTTGGATTGCTGCTCCTAGGGATACACATTCATCTGGGTTGATGTCCTTTTGTGGTTCTTTACCAACTAGACGTTTGATACATTCTTGTACTGCTGGCACTCTTGTAGATCCACCTACTAGAAGTACCTTATCTATTTGATCTTTAGTAAGACCTGCGTCCTTCATAGCATCAAGTACAGGACCTTCAGTCTTCTTAACTAAGTCGCTAATAAGTTCTTCGAACTTTGCACGAGTTAAGTCCATGTTTAGATGAAGTGGTCCAGATTGGTTAGCTGTAATGAATGGAAGGTTGATGTTTGTGCTCATAGTTGAAGATAGTTCCTTCTTAGCCTTTTCAGCTGCTTCTTTAAGTCTTTGTAAACTCATCTTGTCAGCTCTTAGGTCCACACCATGTTCCTTCTTGAATTCTTCTGCAATATAGTCGATAACTCTTTGGTCGAAGTCGTCTCCACCAAGTCTGTTGTTACCACGAGTTGCGTGTACTTCGAACACTCCGTCAGAAAGTTCTAGGATAGATACGTCGAATGTACCACCACCAAGGTCATAAACCATTACAGTTTCAGATCCTTTTGATTTGTCTTCGCCATATGCAAGAGCTGCTGCAGTTGGTTCGTTAACGATTCTCTTAACGTTAAGACCAGCGATTCTTCCTGCGTCCTTAGTAGCTTGTCTTTGAGCATCAGTGAAGTATGCAGGCACTGTGATAACAGCGTCTGTGATAGTTTCACCAAGGTAGCTTTCTGCATCTGATTTTAATTTTTGAAGAATCATAGCAGAGATTTCTTGTGGAGTATATTTCTTACCATCGATATCTACTGTGTAATCGTGACCCATTTCTCTCTTTATAGATTGGATAGTTCTATCTGGGTTTGTAATAGCTTGACGTTTAGCAGTTTCACCTACTAATCTTTCTCCATCTTTTGTAAAAGCTACTACTGAAGGTGTAGTTCTGTTACCTTCGATATTAGGGATGATTATAGCGTCCCCACCTTCCATTACTGATACTGCACTATTAGTTGTACCTAAGTCAATTCCTATAATTTTACTCATTTCATTTTCCTCCTATTATTTAGAAACTTTAACCATTGCAGGTCTTAAAACTTTGCCATCAATGGTATATCCTTTTTGCAGAACTTCAGTTACAAGTCCTGACTCAACACCTTCTTCCTCACTTAGAAGCACCGCATGCTCAAAGTTTGGATCAAAAGGTTTATTTAAACAGTCAATTTCTTTAATTTCAAATTTATTTAAAACCTCAACCAAGCTTCTCTCAATCAACACAATTCCGTCGTAGAAAGAATCGTGGTTTTCGGCAGAATCAATAGCCCTTTCAAAGTTGTCAACCACAGGCAAAATATCCTGTGCCAGCTTTTCAAGGCCCATGTTCATGTAGTTTATTCTGTCCTTCTCAGCACGTCTCTTGTAATTTTGGAAATCCGCTTGAAGACGAATAAACTGATCTTTCATATTTTCAAGTTCATCATCCTGATCCTCAGGCTCTACATAACTTGAATCCCTTTCAGGCTCCAAGATTTCTGGCTCCAAGATTTCTGGCTCCAAGATCTCAGACTCAGAACTACTATCTTTATCTTTATTTATTTCATCATAATCTTCATTTAAATCTTGCCACTGTTCCAAATTGTCAATATCTTCATTCTTATACATTATCTCACCTCATCACTATATTCTTTAAAACATTTCTATAAATCAAAGTTTTTTCCAGTGCATTTTGGTAGTCCATCCTAACAGGACCCAAAACTCCCAGGACAATATCCTTAGAAAGTCCCTTAACATACGCCCTTATCACCGCAAAATCAGAAAGCGAATTATCTTCATTTTCATCGCCAATAGAAATATCTATGTCATTAAGAAGATCAATCTTCATAATATCCTTGAAAAGAGTCTCATCCTCAAGCCTACTAACAAAATTAACAGCCTTACTCATGTCAGAAAACTCTAAAATACTAAGAATATTAGAAAGACCATCATAATAAATATCAACAGACTTAATATTTCTATTGAAATCACTAGCTTCCTTAACAATATCGAAGATAAGCTGACGATGTCTAGTGAGATCACCAGAAATTTCCACCTCAATCTCAGAAATCTCATCAAATTCCACAAGAGTAAGCTTCTTATTTAAGATATTCTTAATCTTTAAAATATCAGCATCATCGATGTCACCCTTGTAGCTGATGACCTTTCTCTCAACCTGACCATTATCACCGATCAAAAGAAGAAGTAAAATATTATCATCAAGCTTAAGAAGTTCAATATGCTTAATAAGCGTGCAATTTTTCTTGGGACTAATGAGGAAAGTAAAGAGACCAGTGGACTTAGCCATGCTCTTTACAATACTTCTGTAAAAAGATTCGGTTCCAGTACCAGCATCCATAAGACTTTTTCTGATATCTTTGTCAAAAAGATCAAGCTTAATAGCATTTAAAATCTCATCAACATAGAATCTGTAAGCCTTGTTAGAAGGGATCCTGCCAGCGCTAGAATGAGGTTTATTTAAGTAGCCGAGATCCTCAAGATCAGCCATCTCATTTCTAATAGTAGCAGAACTAATTCCCCATTCATAACATTTGGAAAGAGTCCTTGAACCAACGGGAACCGCTGAATCAATATATGATTTAATTATCGCATTTAAAATTTCAATCTTTCTTGTATCCATAGTCACCCTCTTTGTTAGCACTTAAACTCTCCGAGTGCTAACAACTATATATAGTATAACTAAATATTTAGCAGTTGTCAAGCGAGAGTGCTAAAAATATTTAAAATTTTTATATTTTTTAAAGAATTTTTTAGGGATTGTTTTGTACCCCATATCAGTCACCCTGAGCGGAGACGGTGGAGCAAGGCGGAACCGTCGTAGTCGAATGGGTATAACCCTGGTGGGGTTATGTACGGATGATTATTTATTTTTGTAGCGGAAGCATTTTGCTTCCATGCCGGGCAGTCGAGTTCTGCAAATCAGCCTTCATTTCATTCGGCCTCTTTGGAACTCTTTGCACGAGACCTGCTACGAAACGGGAGATTTCGGCTAGGGCTTCGACGCTCTACTTAGAAAACCTTAAGGAACACAGTCACCCTGAGCGAAAGAGCCGTTAGGCTCTGAAGTCGAAGGATCTCTCCCTTGGCGGGGTTATGGACGGATAGTTTCACTTGCATGGACTTGACCTTCGGAGGTTATACCCGTTCGACTCGGAAATAAATTTCCTCGCTCAGGGTGACGGCAGTTGGGAGGGTATTCTTTATATTATCCCGAAGGAATACAGTCACCCTGAGTGAAGACGGTTTACCGTCTAAGTCGAAGAATCTCTACACAAATAACCCCAAGGAAGACAGTCACCCTGAGCGGAGACGGTGGAGCAAGGTGGAACCGTCGTAGTCGAATGGGTATAACCCTGGTGGGGTCAAACACAGATGACCATTAACCCCCCAAAAAATAAAAAAATTAATCCAAAACGGATTAAAAGAAGAATAATTATGTATGTATGTATGTTATTTTGCAAGGACTTGGTTAAATATAGCTTATACCCGTTCGACTCGGAAATAAATTTCCTCGCTCAGGGTGACGGCAGTTGATAGGGTGTTCTCTAAAAAAATCCAGAGGAACACAGTTGACTGCTGACATTATATAAGGAAAGCCTCAAAGGAAGGCAGTCACCCTGAGCGGAGACGGTGGAGCAAGGCGGAACCGTCGTAGTCGAATGGGTATAACCATGGTGAGGTCAAGAATTGATGATTATTATAACCTT
>NZ_GL397071.1:77729-96342 GCF_000146345.1 Peptoniphilus duerdenii ATCC BAA-1640
TCCGGCTAAAATTTTCCAAACTCGCTTCGCTCAAACAGTGGAAAATTTCTTAACGCCGAAAGCAAAAATCACCTGTAGTGGCATAGGTTATATCTTCAAGAGTGTAATGATTAAGGATCCTATGGGATAGTTCGGAGGAAGGTCCTGAAATTGTTATTAAAGGAATTTTAGGAACGAGGTATTTTTGTAGCGGAAGCAATCTGCTTCCATAGCCGAGCAGTCGAGTTCTACAAATCAACCTTCATTTCATTCGGCTTCTTTGGAACTCTTTGCACGAGACCTGCTACGAAACGGGAGACTTCGGCTAGGGCTTCGACGCTCTGTTTAGAAAACCTTAAGGAAGACATTCGCCATAGTGGGGTCCACTCCTCCACATGGTCATCCTGAGCGAAAGAGCCATTAGACTCTGAAGTCGAAGGATCTCTCCCTTGGTGGAGTTATGCATGGATTGTTTCACTTGCAAGGACTTGGTTAAATACAGCTTATACCCGTTCGACTCACTGCGTTCGCTCAGGGTGACCGTAGTTGGGAGGACTCTATAAAGAAAAACCAAAGGAAGGCAGTCACCCTGAGCGGAGACGGTGGAGCATTGCGGAACCGTCGTAGTCGAATGGGTATAACCCTTGTGAGAACAAACACGGATGATTTCAATTGTATAGACTTGACCTTCGGAAGTTATACCCGTTCGACTCGGAAATAAATTTCCTCGCTCAGGGTGACGGCAGTTGATAGGGTGTTCTCTAAAAAAGTTCCAGAGGAACACAGTCGACTACCGACATTATATATGGAAAACCCCCAAGGAAGACAGTCACCCTGAGCGGAGACGGTGGAGCAAGGCGGAACCGTCGTAGTCGAACGGGTATAACCCTGGTGTGGTTATGAATGGATGATCGCAAAACCCCAAAAAACAAAAAAAATAATCCAAAACGGATTAAAAGAAGAATAATTATGTATGTATGTATGTTATTTTGCAAGGACTTGTTAAATACAGCTTATACCCGTTCGACTCACTTCGTTCGCTCAGGGTGACGACCACCTACATGCTTACGCTACAGTGCATTTGCCTAGACTTGGTTAAAAAGGATGACGGCTGTTGAGAGGATATCGCTAGGATGACAACAGTGGGGAATGATTGACGGTAAATAACCCCTACGCCTCTTTCAAAAACTCCTTCATCTTATCAAGAGCCACCTGTTTGACCCGATTGACAGTCCTAAGAGATATCCCAAGCTCACGAGCAATCTCTAAAAGACTAAAACCCTTGTAAAAATTTAGAAAAATAACTTCCCTCTCCCTAGACTTCAAAGACCCAATCGCATTGTATAGAGAAGCGTAGTCCTTGTCCTTAAAAAAATCATCTTCCAAAGAATCGGAAGCCGCCATATAATCCTCCACATCAGGACTATCAGCATACCTCATCAAATATCTAAGAGTATCCAAATAATAAATCCTAAGACCGGACTTAATATAAGCGCCGAAAGTGAACCCACGACTAGGGTCGAAATTAGAAAGACTCTCGATTAAGTACACTACGCCATCGTTGAACAGATCAGAAAATTCCTTAGAAATCGGGCAGAATCTCTTGATACTAGAGATGATAAGAGGACGATAAGCCTCGATAATCTCACCAAGATCATCACGAGAAATATGAGGATACATAGAAATCAGACCAGCAATGCGGTCCTTTGAAATAGAATCAGTGGCAACGCCAGAATTGTTATCGTTTAAAGAATGAACATCCACAGAGGATTTAAAATTGGTAATCATAATTACTCCTTTCCATATAAAATATTTTGTTCTTAAAAGGTAGAACCTTAAAAAGAACATATGTTCTATTTATATTATAGCAAATATTTTTTCGTTGTCAACACACCATTTAAAAAAAGAATTTTCCAAAAAAGAGCATAAAAAAATCGAGGTTTCCCTCGATTTTTTATTTTAAGATGTTAATCTTATTAGTTTTGAACAACTGCTACTAGGTCAAGATTTTCAGTGATTTCTTTTGTAGATAAATCAGCGATTACAGTTTTTGGATTACTATAAACTGACCATCCTGTAACATTTTTGCCACCAATTGTTGTTGGGGCATCTGTTATCTTGTCGCCTTCTAATACTGTTTTAGTTGTTAGTAAAGTTTTGCTATCGCTGTATAATCTAACTGTTAAAGTAGCTTTTTGTCTTGCAACTTTTTCATTTTCAACAATTGTATCTTTCTTGTTAGCTTCAGAAATAATTACATGGTTTGCATCTTTCTTAGTAACTGTGAAAGTTCTATTGTTATTAACTCTTTTTAGTTCATTAGCAATTGCAGTAAGATCATCTGCTGATAGATCTTTGATGTTGTTAACTGGAACTTTGTTTCCAAATTCAAATGTGTTTGGAGTTGCAATTCCTTTGATGATAAGCATAGCTTCTGGAACTGGACCGTTCTTAACTACAACTTCAGCTATAAATCTAACTGGTCTAACTGGTTTGTAAGCTGCAAGAGCATCGTTGATGGTGTTTTTACTTTGTTCATCTACAGTGTAAGTTTTGAAGCTTCCTGGTATGCTCATTTCTTGAGCTGAATCCATTTCTGCACGGAATACAAGATCATCTTTTTCGATGAAGTATTTTCCGTCAATTTTTCTTACATTTTCTTTAATGTCAACATATACTCTGTCAGAAATTTGTGCGTATCCTTCTCTGAATTTACCAAAGTTCTTAGCGTGATCAAGAATAGAGATAGCTCCTGTTACAACATGGTTAATGCTGTATCCAGTATCTTTAGTTTCATTTTCACCAAAGTTGTTTCCTGATAATTGGATATATTGTCCTTCTAGGTCTCTAGGATTCCATTGTCCTTCTAGGAATACATCTGTTCTTCCAAGGTCAACTCTAACATCATTCATTACTCCGTTAGATCCTTCTAGATCCATTAGGATATATTGACCGTGGTCAACTTTAAGTTTTAGAACTTTGAATGATGGTGCTGTTGCATATTCGATAAGTGTTTTAGTTCTGAATACTTCTTTAGTGTCTTTGTTAAGATCTAGAGCAAGTACGTTAAGTTTTTCGAATTGTCCTCTGTATCCAGCAGTGTTAGTATTGTTAGTTCCGTTTGGTCTTTCGTATCCTGGCATAGCTCCTGTATATTTAGCTAGGCTATATTCGGTTACTTCACCTTTAGTGTTTTCAGCGAAGAAATTGTAATTTCTGTTAGATGGGTTAGTTACTCTAACTGTTGCCCAATCTTGGAAAGAATCTTCAACTACGTTGAATACTACTACTCTTGCTTCAGTAGTTTCTCTTCCTGCTTTTCCAGCAGCAAGTACGTCATATCCTACATATACGTTAGGGTTTGCATCTGTTTTGTGAGTGTAGTTAGCTTTGTCTACTATTTTTCTAGCTGTAGCTTTATCTACTTCTGTTAGATAGTTGTTCATAGGGTCAGCTACGAAGTATCTTGTGTTAGAAGTTAGGTTGATAGTTGTAGCTGGTTTTCCATGAGTTCCATCATATGCTTGTTTTGCTTGCATTTCTGGTTTTAATGCTCTGAACTTAGCTAAATTTTCTGAGTTCATCCAAGTTCCATCGTATACTGTAAGTTTGTTATTAGATTTTACATTAAATGCATCCTTGAAATCAGCATATCCTTGAGCTGTTTTATCAGCTACTCCAAACCATCTTCCTGGGATAGCTCCTTTTACTGGGTTACCAAGTTCTACGATGTGAGTTGCGTTTCCGTCTTTGTCAGCGATTACTCTTACTAGAGAACCAATAACTAGTCCTTCGTATCTTTCGCCAAGTGGCATGTAAGTTGCATATCCACTGTTGTTTACATATACAGTATTTCCGCTGTATTTAACTGTGAATGCTTTGTCTCCTTGGTTAAGTCTAAGTTCGCCGTTTGCATATCCTGAAACAACTCCGTATTTAGTACCGTAGTCTACGTGGTGAGCTGTATCATATAGATATAGTGCGTTATAAAGCATTTCGAAAGCTGCTTGTCTAGTTACGAATGCCTTTGAGTCTTTAACTTCAACTCCTGCAAGGATTCCTAGGTTAGCTGCTCTAACCATCCAGTCAGATGGCCATTGGAAGTTTTCAACCATTTTTGGTGTGATTGTGTTGTCTACTAGACATACAAGCATCTTAGCTAGTTCTGCGTAAGATACGTTTCTAGTTGGAAGGAATTTGTTTCCTGGGTATCCAGCTAGCATTGGTACGCCTTGAGTGTTCTTTAAGTGGTATGATCCAACTGTGATAACGCCGTTTGCCCAGTTTGAGTTGTCAACGTCAACGTATGGTCTCATAGTTCCTTGTACTAGGTTAGCTAGGTTTTCTAGTCCTTTTCCTAATACTAATAGTCTAGTGATTTCATCTCTTTGAAGATTTTTGTCTAGAGATAAATCTGTCTTTTCGTCACCGTCTTTGAAAAGCTTTCTTCCTGATACGATCTTTTCATCAACTAGCCATTGTACTTTAGCTGATGGTGCAGTCTTAGCTGCTTTTTCGATCTTATCTTTTGGAGCTGCTGCTTCTTCAGCGAAGACAGGTGTTAGTGTGCCTAGTACCATAACTAATGCTAGTACTAGTGAAAGAAATTTTTTGTTCATATTGTCTTTCGACCTCCTTAAGATTTTTGTAGAATCTACAAAAGCTTTAAGCTTCTGTCGCAATGTCTTTCTACATTGCATGAAGAGGTGACAATCTGTTTAGTTATTCAGTTGTCATTGTTCCTCTTTGTAATTATTATTATACACTAATGGCGGTAAAAGTAAAATTACATTTATATTACAGTGGTATGGTGATTTGTAATATTGGTGATATATTGTTGGGGGTTGGGGGATGCGGAAGAGATCCCTCGACTTCGCTCGGGATGACCCGGTGGGGTTTGGCGTGATGGTTTGTAATATTGGTGATATATTGTTGGGGGTTGTGGTGTGGGGTGGAATGAAGGAAGGCAGTCACCCTGAGCGGAGATGGTGGAACAAGGCGGAACCGTCGTAGTCGAATGGGTATAACCCTGGTGGGGTTATGTACGGATGGTTTCACTTGCAAAGACTTTACCTTCTGAGGTTATACCCGTTCGACTCACTTCGTTCGCTCAGGGTGACCGTAGTTGGGAGGGTGTTCTCTATATAATCCCAGAGGAAGGCAGTCACCCTGAGCGGAGGGTGGAGGTTTACCGACACACCCGTAGTCGAATGGGTATAACCCTGGTGAGGTTATGTACGGATGGTTTCACTTGCCTAGACTTGACCATCGGAGGTTATACCCGTTCGACTCACTTCGTTCGCTCAGGGTGACCGTAGTTGGGAGGGTGTTCTCTATATAATCCCAGAGGAAGACAGCCACCTACCGACATTATTTAAGGAAAAGCCCAAAGGAATACAGTCACCCTGAGCGGAGACGGCAAGGCGTAGCGTTGTCGTCGTAGTCGAATGGGTATAACCCTGGTGGGGTTATGTACGGATGGTTTCATTTGCATGGACTTGACATTCTTAGGTTATACCCGTTCGACTCGGAAATAAATTTCCTCGCTCAGGGTGACCGTAGTTGGGAGGGTGTTCTCTATATAATCCCAGAGGAAGACAGTCACCCTGAGCGGAGGGTGGAGGTTTACCGACACCCGTAGTCGAATGGGTATAACCCTGGTGAGGTTATGTACGGATGGTTTCACTTGCAAAGACTTGACCTTCGGAGGTTATACCCGTTCGACTCACTTTGTTCGCTCAGGGTGACCGTAGTTGGGAGGGTGTTCTCTATATAATCCCAGAGGAAGACAGTCACCCTGAGCGGAGGGTGGAGGTTTTCCGACACCCGTAGTCGAACGGGTATAACCCTGGTGAGGTCCAACATAGATGATTAAATAACCTTATTATTCCATTCTGATATAATAAAATAAAAAAGGAAACTTTATGAATTATTATATTTACATCATGAGCAACAGTAGTAATACAATTATTTATATCGGTTTTACAAATGATTTACTTAGAAGGGTTTATGAACATAGGAATGAATTGGTCGACGGTTTTTCTAAAAAGTTCCATACTCACAAGCTCGTATACTTTGAAGTTTATAGTACTTCTTACGATGCTATTGCAAGAGAAAAACAATTAAAAAAATGGACTAGGGAAAAGAAAAATTCTCTTATTGAAAAGGATAATCCGGAATGGATTGATCTTTGGGATAGGATTAATAATTTTAAGAAATTGTAGTTGCAAAGACTTGACCTTCGGAGGTTATACCCGTTCGACTCACTTCGTTCGCTCAGGGTGACCGTAGTTGGGAGGGTGTTCTCTATATAATCCCAGAGGAAGACAGTCACCTACTGACATTATATAAGGAAAACCCCAGAGGAAGACAGTCACCTACTGACATTATATAAGAAAAAACCAAAAGGAAGACAGTCACCCTGAGCGGAGGGTGGAGGTTTTCCGACACCCGTAGTCGAATGGGTATAACCCCGGTGAGAACAAACACGGATGACTTCACTTGCATAGACTTGACCTTCGGAGGTTATACCCGTTCGAAGCCCTAGCCGAAATCTTTGATTTCGCTGCAGGTCTCGTGCAAAGAGTTCCAAAGAAAGCGAGCATTGCGAAGCTTGATTTGCAGAACTCGACTGCCTCTCAGGGTGACCGTAGTTGGGAGGGTGTTCTCTATATAATCCCAGAGGAAGACAGTCGCCCTGAGCGAAGGGTGGAGGTTTACCGACACACCCGTAGTCGAATGGGTATAACCCTGGTGGGGTTATGTACGGATGATTTTTTGGCAGAGATGGGTTAAATATAGGTCAGATCCTTCGACTCACTTCGTTCGCTCAGGATGACTTTGATTGGGAAGACTCTCTCTGTAAAAGTTCTAGAGGAAGACAGTCACCTACCGACATTATATAAGGAAACCCCTAAAGGAAGACAGTCACCCTGAGCGGAGGGTGGAGGTTTACCGACACCCGTAGTCGAATGGGTATAACCCTGGTGGGGTTATGTACGGATGGTTTCACTTGGATAGACTTGACCGTCGGAGGTTTTTCCCACATAAAAAAAGGAAGCGGGATGCTTCCGCTACAAAGGTTATATAATAATTTTTGATTTACCACGCCTTCGGCTGAGGGATAAAAATTTAGTATTTAGGTTGATGGAAGCAGGTTGCTTCCGCTACGGATATGATCGGAGGTTTTTTCAGCACAAAAAAAGGAAATTAATGTCTATTTAACTTCCCTTTTTACTATTTTGTTATTAGTATTTTATTTTCTTTTTTATTGATTTCACTCCATGGTATAGCTTTTCCACCATAACTGGTTATGGCAGATTCTACATCTGTACTAGGTTTTTTTACTGTATCATCATATATGATATATAACTTCGAATTATCTTTTCTTTTATCCATTATGTCTATCCAGCCAAAAAGATATGAACGTGTTGTCCCTAATTCTATGCTACTACATGTCTGAATCAGTCTATCAGGTGCATTCTTAGATTTAGGTATAACAAAATCAAATTTCGTTGCTATATTACTCTTCCCCATAAAAATTACATTTTCTGCATATCTTACGTTATTTGTTTCTAGGAAAGTTTTCACATCATCATAAAAAATTTTATGCACAAATGGTCTATTTAACACATATAAGTCTGAAACCTTTTGAATTGCTTGTGACAGAAAATAAAGTTTTAGTGGCAAGTCTTTCATGTTGGATGTTGCGCAAATTTCTTTTGAGGTTGCAGTAACTCCATAATCAGATGCTATCTTATTGAGTCTTTCTAAACGCTTTGATTCTCTATCAAAGCTAACTCCTTTCATGGCTAAATCTGCTAAAGTTATCCCATCATCTGTCAAGTAATAGGTATCGGATTCTTTCTTCTCGATATATATTTCTATTAAATCATTATCTGAGTCTAAAAATGGTGTAGTTATTCTAGTTGTTGTATTATTTATTTCTAACAGGGAAGTAAAATTATTTAAAAAATCTAAATATTGAGTTTTTAATCCTTGCATTGTCATAAGATCACCTACATTGTTCGTTGATACTCTGGTATTTGTATTTTGTTATATTTGCAAAACTCTTCAAATACTTCGCAAATATCACTTGTATTTTGTATTATTATACCCTTAAAATCTTTTAAACTAATCCCATATTGCAAAATTTTGCCGTCTTTAAATTGATTTATATGTACATGATCTCTATCTGTTAATGTCCCGTCGGAATTTACATGTGGCTTTCCATCAATTTCTAACCTAAAGACCATTTCATCTGATTTTCTATACCTTAGGTTAAATACAATTCTATTGCTGTATTCTCCGCCTCTGTGAGTATTTAGTATAAACTGACACTTTTTATCATCTGAATCAATTACAAATTCCTCAGATGTTTTCTGCAACGAAATATTGTTGTCAATAAAAAACTTATTTATTAACATTATGTATTCGATCAATTCTTCATTTAAATTATTATAATCCATTTTAAACCTACTTGATATAATTGCATAAATTTTTAATGCCTATTTTATTAATCTAGCGTGTTACTGTTTTGCTTTTATTATATATTTAATAAGCGATTTTGTAAATGATTGTTAATTTTGCATAGTATTAAATGTTATAAAATAAAATTAGGGGTGTTACCCCCCCCTCATTCTTCTCTCGGTCAATTTTTATTTTTTCTTGAGGTGTCAGTACCGTCACACCTATCATCACTCTGTCAATTTTTATTTTTTCTTGAGGAGTCAGAACAGTCACTCCTATCATCTGTTTATATAATATAGCAGAAATTGTGAGTTAGTCAAGTTTTGGGTGTGAGTTCAGGTTGTTGTTTGGTTGTGCACCTTCGGCTAAGGAGTGATAGTTTTGTAATAGTTTAATGGAAGCAGGTTGCTTCCGCTACGGTACAGTTGCATAGGTTAGGTTAAATACAGCTTATACCCGTTCGAAGCCCTAGCCGAAATCTCTGATTTCGCAGCAGGTCTCGTGCAAAGAGTTCCAAAGAAGCCGAATGAAATGAAGGCTGATTTGTAGAACTCGACTGCCTCTCATGGTGACGATAGTTGGGAGAGTGTTCGTTCGGGTGACTGTCTTCCTCCAGGTTGCTTCCGCTACAAATTGTATGCAGTTTTTCCCACATAAAAAAAGGAAGCGGGGTGCTTCCTTCTTCTATTCTCATTACTTTTATTTGTTCACTCTTATTACTATTTCGCCTTTGTCATCTGTATCTACTACTAATTTGTCTTTTTCTCCTACTTCTCCTGCTATGATCATCCTTGATAGTTTGGTTTCTAGTGTTGATTGGATGTATCTTTTGACTGGTCTTGCGCCGTATTGTACGTTGTAGGATTCGTCTAGGATCTTTTGTAGTGCGCTTTCTGTGGCTTCGATTGTGATTTCTCTTGCTTCTAGGCGTTTTTCCAATTCTTTGATGGCTTGTTTTATGATTTCAAAGATTTGGTCTCTTGTTAATGGTGTGAACATGACGATTTCGTCTATTCTGTTTAGAAATTCTGGTCTAAATGATCTCTTGAGTTCTTCCATGACGATGTCCTTGGTTGCTTCTGGGATTTTGCCGTCTGCGTCTATTCCTTCTAGTAGGTCGGCTGATCCAAGGTTAGATGTCATGATGATGACTGTGTTTTTGAAGTCAACGGTTCTTCCTTGGTTGTCGGTTAGTCGTCCGTCGTCTAGGACTTGTAGCAATATATTGAACACGTCTGGATGGGCTTTTTCGATTTCGTCAAATAGGATTACTGAGTATGGGTGGCGTCTTACTGCTTCTGTTAGTTGGCCGCCTTCTTCGTAGCCTACATATCCTGGTGGGGATCCGATGAGTCTTGATACGGAGTATTTTTCCATGTATTCACTCATGTCGATTCTGATTAGGTTCTTTTCGTCGTCGAATAGGTCTTCTGTCAATGCTTTGGCGGTTTCGGTCTTGCCCACTCCTGTTGGTCCTAGGAATATAAATGATCCGATTGGTCTGTTTTCTGATTTTAGTCCTGCTCTTGCTCTTAGGACTGCGTCGGAGACTGCTTTTACTGCTTCGTCTTGTCCGATTACTCTTTCGTGTAGTCTTTCGTCTAGTTTTAAGAGTTTGTCTCTTTCAGTTTCGTTTAGTCTTTCTAGTGGGATTCCTGTTAGTCTTGAGACTACTTCTCTGATTTCTTCTTCGGTTACTACTTCTTTTACCATTTGGTCTTCGTCTTTGGTCTTTTCTTCTTTGGTTTTTAGTTCTTCTTCTAGTTTTGGTAGTTCGCCGTATTTTAGGACTGATAGTTTTTCTAGGTCATAGGATCTTTCTGCTTCTTCGATTTGATGTTTTATGTCTTCGATCTTTTCTTTTATTTCTTTGACTGAGTCTAGGTCCTTCTTTTCTTGTTCCCATTTGGCTTTTAGTAGGTCGTAGTCGGATTTCTTTTCACTGATTTCTTTTTCTATTGATGCGAGTCTCTTGGCTGAGGCTTCGTCTGTTTCTTTTTTCAAGGCTTCTCTTTCGATTTCTAGTGATAGTATTGCGCGTCTTACGTCGTCGATTTCCGTTGGCATGGAGTCGATTTCTGTTCTTAGCATTGCGCAGGATTCGTCCATTAGGTCTATTGCTTTGTCTGGTAGGAATCTGTCTGAGATGTACCTGTTGGATAATGTTGCTGCTGCTATTACTGCTCCGTCGGAGATCCTGATGCCGTGGTAGATTTCGAATTTGTGTTTTAGTCCTCTTAGGATGGTGATGGTTTCTTCTACTGTTGGTTCTGTTACCATGACTTTTTGGAATCTTCTCTCTAGGGCGGAGTCTTTTTCTATATATTTTCTATATTCGTCTAGAGTGGTTGCGCCTATGGTGTGGAGTTCTCCCCTTGCTAGCATTGGCTTTAAGAGGTTGCCTGCGTCCATTGCTCCGTCTGTCTTGCCTGCGCCTACGATGTTGTGTATTTCATCGATGAATAGGATGATTTTTCCTTCTGAGGATGAGACTTCGTTTAGGACTGCTTTTAGTCTTTCTTCGAATTCGCCTCTATATTTTGCGCCGGCTATCAGTGAGCCCATGTCTAGTGAGAAGATGGTCTTGTCTTTTAGTCCTTCTGGTACGTCGCCGGAGACGATTCTTTGTGCGAGTCCTTCTACGATGGCGGTCTTACCTACCCCCGGTTCCCCGATTAATACTGGGTTGTTCTTGGTTCTTCTTGAGAGGATCCTGATGACATTTCTAATTTCTTCTTCTTTTCCTATTACTGGGTCCATCTTGCCGGATTTTGCTTCGGCGGTTAGGTCTCTGCCGTATTTTAGTAATGCTTCAAAGGTGTCTTCTGGGTTGTCTGTGGTGACGTGTTGGTTGCCTCTTATCTTTCTTAGGTTTTCTAGAAATGTTTCTTTGGTGATGTTAAATTTCTTTAGTAGTTCGCCTACTGTGCCATTTTTATTTTGTAGAATTGCTAAGAAGATGTGTTCTACTGATGTGTAGAGGTCTTTGAATTCATCTCTGATTTTGTCTGCGTCTCTTATGGCTACGGAAAAGTCTGTGGATGGGTGTATTGAGCCACCCCTCATCTTAGGTAGTCTTTCGATTTCCGCTTTGGTTTCCCTTAAAAGATCATCTGAATTTACTCCCATGTAGGATAGAACTCTTGGGATGAGTCCGTTTTTATCCATTAATAATGATGCGAGTAGGTGTTTGTCTGTGATCTCTGGGTTGCCGTATTCTCTTGCTATATTTTCTGTATTTTGTATTGCTTCTATGCTCTTTTGTGTCCATTTTTCTAAGTTCATAGTATCACTCCTTTACATTTTTTAGTTTCCTGTAGAGTTCTTCCATTTCCGGTGTTATTTCTACTGGATTTACTATATTAAATGTTATATAAAGGTCTCCGGTCTTGCCTTTTAAGTCTTTGAATCCTCTGCCTGGGATCCTCATTTTTGAGCCTCCCTTGAATTTTGGTGGGATTTTTACTTTTATTTTATTTGAGAGGGACTCTACCGTCACGTCATCTCCCAAAGCTGCTTGCCATGGGTAGATATCTTGGGTTGATTCTAGGTTTAGTCCTTCTAGTTTGAATTTTCTGTTTGGTTTTATCTTTATTTTAAACATGATGTCGGCGGTTATGCCGTACTTATCTGCTTTTACTTTGATCTTTTTATTTTCGGTGATCCCTGCTGGGATTTTGAGTTCAATTTCAATATTTTTTCCTTCTATATTAAGGCTCACTTTTTCAGTCTTGCCTAGGTAGGCTTCTTTCAGTGTGATTTCTAGTTCTGTGTTGTAGGTTGGTCTTTGAGCTCTGGCAGTTCTCTTCTTGCCTGCTCCTCCGAAGTCGGAGAAGATGTCTCCCATGGAGAATCCGCCGAAACCTCCTTGGTCAGATTTTGCGTCACGACCAAATATTAAATCAAAAAAGTCTGAAAAGCCACCGCCGTTGCCGCTGGAAGTATATGTGTAGCCATATTGAGAAGGGTCGAAATTTTGTCCCCCTGCAAAGTCGTAGTTGGAGCCAAAAGTGTCGTATCTCTTTCTCTTTTCCTTGTCCCCTAGTACTTCGTAGGCTTCGTTGATTTCTTTGAATTTTTCCTGTGCAACTTTGTCATCTGGATTTAGGTCCGGATGGTATTTCTTCGCCAATTTTCTGTATTGGGATTTGATTTTTTGTTCAGTTGCGTCTTTCTCAACGCCTAATATTTTATAATAATCTTTATATTCCATATGTCCTCCATGTGCTTAAATGTTTTTGACCTTATTTGACCTTAAATAAATTATACAAGGGTTGTGGATTTTTTGCAAGGGGTTTTGGGAGGTTTTTGATAATATTTATTTGTTTTTTGTTTTTATTTTTTTGGTTGTACGGGGATGGATTAAATATATAAACATGGAAAACCTTGAGGAAGGCAGTCACCCTGAGTGGAGATGGTGGGGTTATGTTCAGATGATTATTTAATTTTGTAGCGGAAGCATTTTGCTTCCATAGCCGAGCAGTCGAGTTCTACAAATCAGCCTTCATTTCATTCGGCTTCTTTGGAACTCTTTGCACGAGACCTGCTACGAAATCAAAGATTTCGGCTAGGGCTTCGACGCTCTGCATGGAATTAGTTAAGGAATGATTTGATTTTAGAGAGGTCCACTCTTCCACATGGTCATCCTGAGCGGAAAAGGCGGTAGCCTTTGGAGTCGAAGGATCTCTCCTCTGGTGAGGTCATGTAAAGATGATTTCACTTGCCTAGACTTGACCGTCGGAGGTTATACCCGTTCGACTCACTTCGTTCGCTCAGGGTGACGGTAGTTGGGAGAGTATTCTCTATAAAAGTACCCTCGAGGAAGGCAGTCACCCTGAGTGGAGATGGTGGGGTTATGTTCAGATGATTATTTAATTTTGTAGCGGAAGCATTTTGCTTCCATAGCCGAGAGGCTCTATTGAGAAAACCTTAAGGAACCCTGTCACCATAGTGAGGTCCACTCTTCCACATGGTCATCCTGAGCGGAAAAGGCGGTAGCCTTTGGAGTCGAAGGATCTCTCCTCTGGTGTGGTTATGTAAAGATGATTTCACTTGCCTAGACTTGACCGTCGGAGGTTATACCCATTCGACTCACTTCGTTCGCTCAGGGTGACGGTAGTTGGGAGAGTATTCTCTATAAAAGTACCCTCGAGGAAGACAGTCACCCTGAGCGAAGATGGTGGAACAACGTGGAACCATCGTAGTCGAATGGGTATAACCCCGGTGGGGTTATGTACGGATGATTTTTTGGCAGAGATGGGTTAAATATAGGTCAGATCCTTCGACTTCGGCGGTTGAAACCGCCTTCGCTCAGGATGACCAAGTGAGCGGGTTGTTGTACGCCTTCGGCTAAGTAAAGAAAATTTAGTATCTAGGTTTATGGAAGCAGATTGCTTCCGCTACGGTGCAGTTGCAAAGACTTGACCTTCGGAGGTTATACCCATTCGACTCACTGCGTTCGCTCAGGGTGACGGCAGTTGGGAGGGTTTCTGTTTATATTATATAGGGATGATTTTCGTACGCCTGACGGCTGAGGGAAGATAATTTAGTGACGATTTTTATAATGATTGCTTCCGCTACTACCAAAGGGGTGGATAGTGGGAATCTAACCCACGACCTTTCCTCTCCAACAAAAAAAGAAGGGTTAATCCCTTCTTTGATTTTCTTTTCTCTTTCTTATGGATGACATGATTCTTTCGTTTAGTGCTACTGCTGGGTTGTAGCCCAGTTGTTTCTGTTTGAAGTTATTGGTTGCGACTTCTATAATCATGGCGGTGTGTCGTCCTGGTTTTACCGGTATGGTGTACTTGACTACGTCTACTCCTAGGATTTCTTGGTAGGTGTCTTCTAGTCCGAGTCTTACGTATTCTTTTTCGTCGTCCCAAAGTTCTAGGTGGGCGATCATTTCGACTTCTCTCTTTTCCATGACGGAGCCGACTCCGAAGAATCTTTGGATATCTATTATTCCTACTCCTCTTACTTCCATGAAGTGTTTTGTGATTTCTGGGCTGGTACCGATTAGTCTGTCGTCCATCTTCTTTATTATGACTGAATCGTCGGAGATGAGTTTTGATCCTTTGGCGATGAGGTCTAGGGCGGTTTCTGATTTGCCGACTCCTGAGTCCCCGGTTAGTATTACTCCTACACCGTACACGTCTAGAAGTACGCCATGGATCCTCGTGGTTGGTGCCAATGCTTCGTCTATGAAGTTTTTAAGTTCTTCTAGGACGATGTTGGTCTTTTTGTCGATTTTAAAGATGGTGATGTCGTATTTTTCTGCTGATTCCAAGGCTTCTTTGAAGACTTCATTGCCTGCGGCAAAGATGATTGCCGGCACGTCTTGTTCAAAGAGTTTGTCCAGGCTTTCTCTTCTCTTGGCCGGTTCCATTTCGGATAGGTAGTACCATTCTTGGTTACCGATCATTTGTAGTCTTTTGTTTTTAAATTTTCTGAAGTAGCCTGCTAGTTGTAGTCCTGGTCTGTTGACTTCTGGTTCTGTGATGCTTACTGTGAAGTATCTTTTGGCTTGGTATACCAGGTTGAAGTTCAGTTCTGCTTTTAAATCCATGAGGGTGTAGTAACTCATTTTTTCCTCCAATGATTGTAGAGTTCTTCCGCCGAGGTTCTATTCATCGACGGCACTTCCATCAATTCTTCTATGGTTGCTTCTTTTATTTTGTCTATGGTTTTGAAATGTTTCATCAGGTTTTGTTTTCTGATTTTGCCGATGCCTTCTATGTCGTCCAGTTCTGATTTGAATGCGGTCTTGGAGTGGAGACTTCTGTGGTAGCCTATGGCAAATCTGTGGGCTTCTTCTTGTATTTTGTAGAGAAGTCTGTAGAGCCCTCCTCTTATTTCTAGTGGGATTTCTCTGTTTTCGTAGATGATTGCCCTGGTGGTGTGGAAGTCGTCTTTCACTAGGCCTGCCACTTCTATTTCTATGCCCATATCTTCCATGACCTGCTTGGCTATTCCCACTTGTCCTTTGCCTCCGTCCATGAGGATTAGATCCGGTAGTAGTGTGAAGGAGCCTTTTTGGTCTTCTTTTGCTCTTTTGAATCTTCTCTCTAGGACTTCTTTTAGTGATGCGTAGTCGTCTGGTCCCACTACGGTCTTTATTCTGAATTTTCTGTAGTCAGATTTTTTTGCGTCGCCATTTTCAAAGACCACCATGGAGCCTACCGATTCTACTCCAGAGATGTTTGAGATATCGTAACATTCGATTCTCTTTGGTATTTTCTTTAAATTTAAGGCTTCTTGCAATTTTTCCAAGGCGATTAGGTTGGATTTCATCTTTGATTCGTAGGAATCCTGATATTTTGAGACCATGTCCAGTGCATTTTTCCGGACAAGGCTCATAAGATGAGATTTTTCTCCTTTTTGTGGGACGCTGATCTTCACCTTTTTGCCTGCTTTTTCTGAAAGGAATTCTTCTAGGATTTCGCTGTCCTCTGGCATTGATTCTGTGAGGATCTCCTTCGGCACAAATGCCGCTCCCATGTAGAACTGTTTCATAAAGTCGGAGATGATTTCTTCATCCGATGCTCCGTAAGGGTCTTCGATTAAGAAATGTTCCCTGCCGACGATTTTGCCGAGCCTGATAAAGAATATTTGCACCACCACCGAGTCCATGCCTCTTGCAAATGCGATGATGTCACGATTGTCTGTGTTGGCGCTATCCATAAGTTGTTTTTCTTGCAGTGCTATAAGGGAGTTCATCATGTCCCTTAGCTCCGCAGCTTTTTCAAAGTTAAGCTCCTTCGATGCGTCCATCATCTCTTTTTCCAATGAATTTATAAGTGTGTCGTCTCCTGCGAGGAAGTTTAGGATTTCATCGATCATCGGTGCGTATTCTTCTTCCGTCACGTCCCCTTTGCAGGGTCCCATGCACTTCTTGATGAAGAAGTTTAAGCACGGCTTGAAACTTAGTGGTTTCTTATTTAAATTTAGTTTGCAGTCTCTAATCATGTAGCGTTTTTCAAAGACTGTGATGGCGTCGTTTACCGCCATGACATTTGGATATGGTCCGAAGTACTTGGCTCCGTCCTTTATGATTCTCCTCGTCTTCTCCACCTTTGGAAATCTGTCTTTCACCGTTACTTTGATGTAGGGATACTGTTTGTCGTCTCGAAGAAGTATGTTGTACTTGGGAGAGAGTTCCTTTATGAGGTTGGACTCGAGTATAAGGGACTCCACTTCGTTTCCTACTATTATATATTCGAAATCGCTGATATTTTTTACCATGGATTCCACTTTTCTAGTGGACTTGCCATAGGATCCGAAATATTGTCTAACTCTATTTCTAAGATTCTTAGCCTTTCCGACGTAGATCACCGCATCGGTCTTATCCTTCATAAGATAAACTCCCGGGTTTTCCGGGAGCATGGCTAATTTTTCTCTTAAGTTCATATTTCTCTAGTTTCGTGTTTCAAGAACTCTAGCATTTCCCCGTCAAAATGTGGTGCTAGTAGCTCATATGTTTTTTTGTGATAACTATTTAAAGTTTCGATTTCTTCCTTAGTTAAAAGATCTTTGTCGATTGCACTTAGGTCAAATGGAATATATGAAAGTGATTCAAATTTGAAGAATCTGCCGTCTGGATACTTTCCATCGTCCACACATTCCATGATATTTTCGATTCTGATGCCGTGTTTGTTTTCTTTGTAAACGCCCGGTTCGTTGGATACGATCATGCCAGGTTCCATAGGCACATTTCTGCCAGCTCTTGGGCTGATTCCGTGAGGACCTTCGTGAACATTTAGGAAGTGACCAACCCCGTGGCCTGTTCCGCATTTGTAATCCATGTGGTACTTCCAAACATTTATTCTAGTTATTCCATCAAGGGCGATAGTTGAAGTGCCTTCTAGGAATACAGCGTTTAGAAGTGCAAGATGGCATTTAAGAGTAAGTGTGTAGTCGCGGATTTCTTCTTCAGTTAGTTCACCAACGGCGATGGTTCTAGTGATATCTGTGGTACCACCGAGGTATTGTCCACCGGAATCCACAAGGAGGAATCCATGATTTTCGATCTTTGCGTGGTCGGCTTCAGTTGCATGATAGTGCATCATTGCAGCGTTTGGACCATAGGCACAGATGGTGTCGAAACTATCATAGAAAAATTCGTCTGATTCTTTTCTAAATTCAAGAAGTTTCTTGGTAGCGGTCACTTCGTCTGTGTGGTTTTCCTTTGCCCATTTGATAAACTTGGTAATCGCAACAGCATCTATAACATAGACTCTCTTTTGATTGTCCAGTTCAACCTTGTTTTTAATTGCTTTTCTGTAATCAGTTGGGTTTGCACGATTTATAATTTCATTTTTAGAATATAGGATTGCATAAGCCTTGTGGTTTGTGTATCCAGTGTCAACTAGCACCTTTTTGCCATTTATCTTTTCAAGATCAGTGAAGAATTCTCTATAATCTTTGAAATTAGCATCCTTGAAATCTTTTAGATCCTTAACTTGGTCAAGATCCACATAGATAGTCGCAGAATCATCAGTTACAATTGTGTAAGAGATGAAAACAGGGCAACAGTTGATGTCGGCGCCTCTTAAATTGTAAAGCCAAGCGATGTCGTCAAGCTTAGAAAGCACGAAAACATCAGCACCTCTGTCCTTCATATCAGCTCTAAGGTCAGATAATTTGTCGCAAGCAGACTTGCCAGCGTATTTAACATCGTGGGTGAACACCTTTGACTTAGGAAGATCTGGTCTGTCCTCCCAAAGCTCTTTTGTAAGATTTGCGTCTACGATCTTTATATCAGATGGGATATTGTCGCGAAGTCTCTTGAAATTAGCTTCAGGATAAAGTTCAAAATCTAGACCAAGGGTTCCAGATTTGAAATTATGAGAGATGTATTCTTCGATGGTGTCGTAACCAGGAGTAGCCATCTTCATAAGTTTGTATCCAGGGAACATTTGCTTTTCCGCTTGGATGAAGTATCTTCCATCAGCCCAAAGAAGAGCTGCGTCCTTTGTAATAAGTGCGGTTCCAGCAGAACCAGTAAAACCTGAAACGAATTGTCTTTCGTTGTAGTGATTAGGTAAGTATTCTGAACCATGTGGGTCGAAGGTAGGCACAAGGTATAGATCCAAGCCTTCCTTTTCCATAAGTTCTCTAATATTGTTAAGTATCATAAAAACTCCTTTGTATAAATTAATTCTTT
>NZ_GL397071.1:97218-139045 GCF_000146345.1 Peptoniphilus duerdenii ATCC BAA-1640
AGACAGCGGAAAATTTCTTAACGCCGAAAGCAAAAATCACTTGTGGTGGCAATGGCTCTCTCTGTAGGAGGATTGTGATTAAGGATTCTATGGGTAGGTCGGAGGAAGGTATTGAATTTATTATTAAAGAAAATTTAGGAAAGATTTATTTTTGTAGCGGAAGCAATCTGCTTCCATAGCCGAGCAGTCGAGTTCTGCAAATCAGCCTTCACTTTGTTCGTCTTCTTTGGAACTTTTTGCACGAGACCTGCTACGAAATCTAAGATTTCGGCTAGGGCTTCGAGGCTCTGCATGGAATTAGTTAAGGAATGATTTGATTTTAGTGAGGTCAGTTTTTTATTAAATTATTTGCATAGACTTGACCTTCGGAGGTTATACCCATTCGACTCGCTACGCTCGCTCAGGGTGACGGTAGTTGGGTGGATATTCTCTTTAAAATTCCAGTGGAAGACAGTCATCCTTAGCGGAAGAGGCAAAGGTTCTGTAGTCAAACGGGTATAACCCTGGTGAGGCTAAACATTGATGATTGTTACACCTTACCACAAAACAAAAAAGGAAGACATGCATCTTCCTTAAATTTCTTTATTCATTATCCAATATCTAATTCTTATCCATCCACTCTACAAAAAACTTACTAAACTTCTCCGTACCTTCTACATTCAAATGCCCTGGATCATAGAAATCACTCTCGACCAATCCAATCTTATCTTTGTCGCCGTTAAAGTCGTAAAATTCCAGTCCTTTTTCCGCACACAATTTCGAAAACTCTTTTAAATTTTCGCTATACACTGTTTCATCGTAGACTGGCGTCTTTATTAGTCTCAGCTTAGCTCCATTTTTCTTACAAAGTTCGGAAATTTTTACAATCGTAGCTACTTTATCCTCCATGAATTTTCCAGAAGCAAGTTTAATCGCCTCTAGATTTTCTTTCTTCATGGTTTTGTCCTTAGAAAATGATGGCGACTGCCCGGTGAGCTTCACGTATCCATTCAAATCGTCGTGGTACATGCTGTATTTAAAATGCCAGTCCTCATCCTTTAGCTCGTCCCATCTGGAATGGTACATGAGAAGTGGAAACAAGGTGTGCAGCTTCATTTCTTTTGGCACCGCTTCGGTAATCATGCGGATCTTGCGAAGTCCAAATGGAAAATAATCCGTATAGGAATGCACCGTTGCCTCGTCGGTTTCCGTCTTGGAAAGGGCGTCGAAAATATCCAGGTACACCACCTTTGGATGAGAGATGGAAAGCGCCGAATCGATGTAGAAATAGTTCGCCTCAAGCGGTTGCTTTTGGGATGCGAGAATGTAACTCGTTATGCCCTTTTCCTTTAGCATGCTAGGCATTACGGAGCAATATGCGTGGGATGTGCCGAAAAACATGATGTCGTAATCCTTCTTTTCATTGAAGTATCCGCCGATTTTATTTCCCATATCCCAAGGTTTGTCCAAGGACTTTCTCATAAGAACCCTATTTGCAAAACTAAGAGATGCTCCAAGGACACAGATAAATATTAAAAAACATATGAAATTACGCAATCTTTTCATAAAATCATTCCTAAAATTGAAAATAGATAAACATGGACTCAGAAAAACCTACGCCGTAGATTCCAAAAATCACCACAATCATTATCAGTGCGAAGAATATGGCACCTTTAAAGATTGTCGGAGCGTGCATAAAACGATCCTTCACGTCCACAGAATTATATTTTAAAATATCCACCACAAGGAGGATCAAAACCGCCACCAAAAGTGCATAGAGATTGGCTATATTAAGCCCAGCGTCCGTGATTGTTGCACCATTTGCAGAAAACATCCTTCCGATAAATGTAAATGCGTCGGAAATGGTCTTTGCACGGAAAAATACAAACGCAAGCACCACGAGGACAAAGGTCACAAGTCTAGAAATATTCCTAGAAATTGTCCCTTCCTTGTTTTTAAAACGCGAAATGAAATGGCTGCATACATTTAAAATCCCGTGAATCAAACCCCACATAAGAAAAGTGTAGTTCGCCCCATGCCACAGACCGCTCACAAGGAATACGATCATTATATTTACGTAGTGCCTGAAGCTGCCCCTTCTGCTGCCGCCTAGCGGAATATAGAGATAATCCTTAAACCAAGTGGAAAGAGATATGTGCCATCTGCGCCAAAAATCCACTATGGACACTGCTAGAAATGGCTCGCGGAAATTATCCATAAGTTCGATTCCCATCACCTTTGCAGAACCCTTCGCCATAATCGAATAACTGTAGAAATCGCAGTAGATTTGAATAGAAAATAGTAGGGCTCCGAGCATCATAACCGTACCAGTGAAATCCATTGAGCCGAAGACCGTGTTTACGAATATGGCAGCACGATCAGCGATTACAAGTTTTAAAAAAAGTCCGTAAAAGATTAGAAGAAGACCTTCTACCAAGTTACAAACGCAGTACTCTCCATGATTTCTGATCTGCGGCAAGAGATTCTTCGACCTCTCGATAGGACCAGCCACAAGTTGCGGAAAAAATGACACGAAAAGCGCGTATGTTATGAAATTTCTCTCTGCCCTTAAATCGCCGCGATACACGTCCATTGTATATCCCAGAGCTTGGAAAGTGTAGAAAGAAATCCCAACTGGTAGTATAAATAGCGCCTCTGTAGACGTACTCCCACCAGAGATGCGATTGAAAATATCTATAAAAAATCCATAATATTTAAAAACAAATAAAATCCCGAGGTTTAGCACAAAAGAAATAGAAAGGAAGAGTTTTTTCTTTCCATAAGAATCCATGAGAATCGCCGCAAAGTATGTAATCACAGTGGATAGAAGCATAAGAGCAGCGTACTTAACGTTCCAGCAACCGTAGAAAAAATATGACGCTAGAAGCAGATGGATGTTCTTGAATTTCTTTGGAAGTGCAAAGTATAAAATAACCACAATCGGGAAGAAAATTGCATAAGAAATTGAATTAAAAACCATAAAACCTCCAACTATAAGTGTATAATATGGTCGGTTAAAAAGCTAGTTTTTTTGTTATGTGGTGGAATGTTTGGATTATCTCACTTGTATTTACTTGACCTTCTGAGGTTATACCCGTTCGACTCACTTCGTTCGCTCAGGGTGACGGCAGTTGGGAGGAACATCTACATAGAAGTCTCAAGGAAGACAGTCATCCTAATTAGGTTATATGCGGATTGTTTCACTTGTAGCGGAAGCATTTTGCTTCCACAGCCGAGAGGCTCTACAAAGGGAAACTCTTTTGATTGACAGAATTTCTAAAGGTCTGTCTCTATGTATAGTCATCCTGAGCGAAAGAGCCGTAAGGCTATGCAGTCGAAGGATCTGACACATATTTGACCAATCTTCTCCAAAAAAACTGTAAATTTTTCTTTTAACTTATCTTTTCTCCCCCAAAAAACAAAAAAGCACTTTAAAAGTGCTAATTTATCCTCTCGAAAATCCCATATAAAATTGGTTTCTCAATACTTCTCCACTTGCTCTCATACTCCGTCACAATATTGTCTGGAAAATCCTCAAGCTTCATATCAAAAGTCTTGAACACGCATTTAAAACCGCATTCGTCAAAATAATCAAGACTCGCTTCGAAGAGGTCCCTGTCGTCCACCTTTAGGTAAATCTTGCCACCAACTTTTAAAAACTTCTTGTACCTCTCAAGAAAAAGCGGATAGGTAAGCCTTCTCTTCTGTTGACGAGGCTTCGGCCACGGATTGCAGAAATTAATATAGATCGTGCTCACCGCATCCTCGTTGAAAACTTCGTCAATCTTTTCAATATCAATGGCAACCGCCCTGACATTGTTAAGTTCATTGTCCTTTATCTTTCTTGCAGCATAGATAAACGCATTGGTCTCCTTATCAAAAGCCACAAAATTCACATCAGGATGCCTAAGCGCCATCTGTCTTAAAAACTCGCCCTTGCCAGCGCCAAGTTCCACCCTGATTTCATTATTATTACCAAAAATCTCTTGCCAACGGTCCTTCAAACCCTCAGTTTCGAAAAACACATACGGGTTCTCCTTCATCTCCGGAATGGCAAAATGTTTCTTTCTAAGTCTCATATAATCACCAAGTAGATTATATAGATAATGGCAGCTAAATTCAAGAAAAAGATGGGTATTGTTATTAGAAGTAATCACGCGATGCTTGTCATCAATCCAGAAACACCCCCTCAGGCGTAGCCGTGCAACCACATAAATTTCGATTCAAACTTTGTAGCGGAAGCTATTAGCTTCCATCAACATCGATACTACATTAGCTCAACTCAGCCGTAGCCGTACTACAACATTCCAACTACATAAATCTCCAACCTTTTATCCAAACAAAAAAAACAAACCTATACTTGATTTGTGTTTTTATTAATATAATTCTTCTTAAACTATTTCATATATCTATTGGCAACATCTTCAAGTAAAGAAAAATCACAACAACGACTTTTTACCTTCAACTCAAAAGAGTTTAAAGAGCTGTCATCTTGCGTCATTTTTCTATAAAGTGAATACGCTTTGCTTGTAATATTTAATTTATTCGATCTGATCCACCTAATTTGTTTACTTAATAAAATCTGGTAATTCTTATCTTTTACGGAATTAATATCTATTTTAAAATAAGTATTATTAACTAAAGGTATCATATTATTTAAATTAATAGCTCCCAGATTTCCAGAATCAATTTTTATAAAATCAATATTATTCTTCATAGTGATATGCTTTCTTTTAGGCGAAGATAGAGGCGCAAAATAATTAATAGAACTATCAGCAGTTGATAAGCTCAAAATAATGCCCACATATGGTCTATCAATACCATGGTTAAATAGAACTTTATCATCAAAAGTTCTTAAATAGTTTAAAAATTTACTATCTACTGTAAATAAATTTAACATTCTATCCCCTTTATAAAAAAAGCGGCTTGCAATTAGCAAACCACTTTTCCTTTTTTAGTTCGCATTTTATGGCTGCGTACACCGCTTTTTTAGTTCGCATTTAATGGCTGCGTACACCGCTTTTTTAATTTCGCATTTTATGGCTGCGTACACCGCTTTTATTACAATTAAAATATACCATAGATATGTTTTTCTGTCAATAAAATGGTATCTTGTATGATGATCATGGTTTCATATTCATCCCATATCCCATTACATCAATCATTAATACATAACCACACCAGGGTTATACCCGTTCGACTCCAATGACTCAGCCTTCGCTTCGCCATTTCCGCTCAGGGTGACTGTCGTCCTTTAGACTTTTCCTGTAAATGGAAGCAGGTTGCTTCGCTACAAAAATCACCCACCCTTTCTCCTAAAAATAAAAAATACCCCTAATTATTACAAAAATTAGGGGCAAAATCATATTCTATTTTCTTCGTCTTCTCTTTCTTCTCCCACTATTACCGCCGACAAACCTTACTAGTTTCAAAACAAAAACTATCAAAAGTACTATAAGCACAGCGGTAACTGCGAGGATTCCATTTTTGAGTCCCTTCACACCTGGTGCGGCTTCCACATTATCATCCGTCACATCTGCTTTCGCCACGTCCTCTACCAATTTGCAGTTGACGAGTAGTCTCTGTTTTCTTGGTGGTGTAAGCGGATCACAAGTTAGTAGAGTGAGTATCTTCTTCCCTGGAACAGAATCCAGTTTCTCCCATTCCCAAGCCTCGATGATTTCTTTGTCCTCCACCTTGTATTCCAAGGTCTTATTCGGCCAACTTAAATACACAGAATCTCCTGCGGTTAGTTTGTCCAGATTCCAAAACATAATCGCTTGGTAGTATCCTCTGTGTCCCGCGATAACAGCCCTAGTTCCAGGCTTTTCGCTTGGCAAATCCGTTCCCTCAATATGGGCAACTCCCATGGCGAGGTGCTTCTTGGAAGCATCCAGGTACACAGGCTCAGTCACATCAATCTTCGGTATGCTTAGATACGCAAACACCTGGTCCTTGTCCTCTAAAAAAGAATAATCTGAAGCGTAGTCGTCTGTAGCGAATGGATCCACGATATTTACTTCACCATTTAAAGATTTATTATATTTTTCAATCTCGCCTAAGGTATGATTATCTAGCTCCATGCCGCTACTCATAAATTTCTTGTAGCCACTAGACCCGGCGATGATGTCCTTGGAAAGTTTAAAAAAACCATAAAGTGGAATCGAAATCCCCAAAATTATCAAAAGATACCCAAGAATAACCTTGTTTCTCTTATTCATCTTTCTTCTCCTCAATCGAATCCATGTATTCCCTGTACCTTCTAAGCGCCTTTCTATAATCAGATCTAGAGTAAAGCATAAGCACGAATAGCACCACAGAGAACGGAATCGTAAACGCAAGCATGTCCCTATATTCCAAACCTAGGGAAATAAGCGCACGCGAATCTTCCTTCACAGGAGCCACATAAGGCACGCGATGTCCCCTCACAAGAAGTCTGTGAGAGTTAATCATGTAAGGCGTACAGGTTAGTAGTGTCGCATAATCCTTGTCATCCACCACTAGCACCGGATCAAAATTGGAAGGCTCCACCGTCAAAATCTGGTCCACCTCGTAGGCAAGCACAGTCTGAATATTGTGGACATAGAAAATATCACCCTTTTGAAGTTTGTCCAGATCTCTAAAAAGTCTCGCAGAAGGAAGCCCCCTGTGTGCAGTTAAGACAGTATGAGTGGACTTACCACCAATAGGAAGACTCGTTCCTTCCAAGTGACCAACGCCCTTGTTAAGCACGTCAAAACTAGTACCGGCATAAATCGGAAGATTCGTGTCAATCTTAGGAATTTCCACAAATCCGAGCTTCTCCTTGACCTCAAGCATACGAGCATACTCGGCAATCCCTTCCTTTTCCTTTTCAGTATAAGGGTCAGCGAGCCTAGAAGGGTCCAAAACCCTATTGTAAGCTTCAGCAAGTTCAATCCTTCTTAAAATCTCATTCTGATCGAGGGACTTCGCATTCTCAGTGAACTCGAGAATCTGGTTATTCGCCTCAATTCTATAATAATAATTGGAAACCAAAGGGTACATCATGATGACAAAACCAGCGATGAAAAGAATAACAAGTGGCCAGATCTTCTTCTTACCAGTAGACTTACTCATTGCCATCACCTCTCTTGTCCTCGTGATTCTTAAGAATCAACACATACCTCTTCGTCTTCCTCTTGTAATTGTAAATCATCAAAAGCATAAGCACGATAAACGCTATATCGCCCATAAACATATACTTATACCTGAAGTGAGTCTTGTTGCTTAGAATAAACGTATCGTCAATAGCCTCATCATAAGGAACCCTATGACCCCTCACAAGAAGCCTGTGAGTATTGATCATAATCGGCGTACAAGTAAGAAGCGTCGCATAATCATGACCAGGCACGATCAAAAGATCACTGAAATTACTAGGCTCAACCACAAGAATCTGGTCCACCTCGTAGGCAATAGTCTCCTTCAAATTGTGAATGTAGAACCTTTCACCGAGCTTTACATTCTTAAGATCAGAAAAAAGCTTCGCCGTAGGAAGCCCAGAATGAGCAGTGATAACCGTATGGGTAGAATTGCCACCAATAGGCAGACTCGTACCCTCCAAGTGACCAGCCGCCACCTGAAGCACATCCTCAGAAGTACCAGCACGAATAGGAATATCCACATCAATAGAAGGGATCTGAATATGACCAATCTGCTCATGAAGCTCAAGCATGCGGGCGTACTCAGCACGACCCTGGTTGTGGCGCTCCTTGGCATAAGGATCCTCAGACACACTATTCACCAAAGAATCATTAAAAGCCTGAGCCAGATCAATCCTTCTCTTAACCTCTTCATCAGACAGTTTACTCTTTTCACTATCGAAGTTAGATACCTGTTGCGTAGACTCCACACGATAATAGAGCCTAGAAACCGTCGGATACATCAAAACTAAAAAACCTAAAATAAAAATTAACTTAAAAGGCCAAGTCCTTTTTCTCTTACTCTTAGCCATAATCCTCCTAAAATCTATACAAAATAAAAATAATTAACTATACATATTTTACCATAAAGGTCCACAATAAAACCAACATGGTGAAATAAAAAAAGGATTTTGTCGTAGATTGCGATGTTTTATTTAAAACACCCTCCCACTTGGTCATCCTGCAAAAGCGTCAACCCTCCCACTTGGTCATCCTGAGCGAAAGAGCCGCAAGGCTCTGAAGTCGAAGGATCTGAAGTCGAAGGATCTGACACATATTTAACCCATCTTAGCCAAAAAAATATTAAAAAAAACATCTAACTAATCTAATCATACATTTCTGACCCCACCAGGGTTATACCCATTCGACTACAATGACTCAGCCCAGGCTTCGTCATTTCCGCTCAGGGTGACTGTCTTCCTTTAGAATTTTTGTGAAACAATGTAATTAGGTGGTCGTCACCCTGAGCGAACGAAGTGAGTCGAACGGGTATAACCTCCGAAGACCTAACATTGGCAACTACAACCGTAGCGGAACCTTCCAGGTTCCACAGCCTAAGGCTACAATGAACTTCCCAACTGCGGTCATCCTTCAAGAGCGTACTTCTTCCCACTTGGTCACCCTGAGCGAAAGAGCCGCAAGGCTCTGAAGTCGAAGGATCTGACACATATTTAACCCATCTTAGCCAAAAAAATCATCCAAACTTGACCCCACCAGGGTTATACCCATTCGACTACAATGACTCAGCCTAAGCTTCGTCATTTTCGCTCAGGGTGACTGTCTTCCTTTAGAATTTTTATGAAACAATGTAAGTAGGTGGTCGTCACCCTGAGCGAGGAATTTATTCCGAGTCGAACGGGTATAACCTTCGAGGACCTAACATTGGCAACTACAACCGTAGCGGAACCTTCCAGGTTCCACAGCCGAGCAGTCGAGTTCTACAAATCAGACTTCGCTATGCTCATCCTCTTTGGAACTCTTTGCACAAGACCTGCTGCGAAATCAAAGATTTCGGCTAGGGCTTCGACGCTACAATGAACTTCCCAACTGCGGTCATCCTGCAAAAGCGTCAACCCTCCCACTTGGTCATCCTGAGCGAAAGAGCCGCAAGGCTCTGAAGTCGAAGGATCTGACACATATTTAACCCATCTCTGCCAAAAAAATCATCCAAACTTGACCCCACCAGGGTTATACCCGTTCGACTCCAATGACTCAGCCAATGCTTCGTCATTTTCGCTCAGGGTGACTGTTTTCCTTGAGAATTTTTGTGAAACAATGTAATTAGGTGGTCGTCACCCTGAGCGAGGAATTTATTCCGAGTCGAACGGGTATAAGCTATATTTAACCAAGTCTTCGCAAATAATTCATCCCAAACATAACCCCACCCATACTCGAGATCCTTCGACTACGACGGCTATGCCGTCTCCGCTCAGGATGACTGGTTTGGCGGTTACCCCAAAAACCAAAAAACAGCAGTCGAGTTCAACAAATCCCTTCTTCAAAAACCAAAAAAATAACAACCCCCTACATACACCAGTACATAGGGGGCAAATAACATATTGATTAAAATCCTGTGCTATTTAATTTTCCAAAACATAAACATAAATCACAATCACAAATCGCAACCGCAATCATAATCATAACCAAAAATCACAATCACAATCGTAATTCACAATCATAACCCATATTTACTATTTATTTTCCTTAACCAAAACACCGCCCCAAATAGAGCATATAACCCCGAAAATCGACATCAATATCAAACTAATGTCACCAGTCTTCGGAATCCTTCTCGGTTTCTTTGGCTTATCCTTATCTCTCGGAGGCTTCTTTGGTTTCTGTCCACCTTCAGGAGGAGGTTTCGGCTTGTCCTTTTCCGGAGGAGGTGGAATTGGCGTATTCTTAATCACCAAATCATTCACAAGAGAATTCTCATCAATAACAAAAGATTGGAGTTCGCCAAGAGGCTCATAGCCCCCAGCCGGCTTCACTTCCCACACAAAGTAGGTACCAAAAGGAAGATTGTCCACAGAGAAGTATCCGTCCTTGTCAGAAACAAGCACCAAATCCTTTCCATTAATCTTCACCCTCTCGTCGTAGCCGTTCACCCTCTTCGTAACGATGAAACGCACGCCCTCAATAGGCTCCTTCGAATCAGAATCAATCTTTCTAAACCTCTTGCCACCGTCAGAATCCTTGTAGTTCACCACCACAACCTTGGTAGTGCCACCATTGACGACGAAACGAGTCCTTGCATTTTTAATCCTGTAACCCTCCGGCGCTTGCACCTCTTCGAAAAGATACTCGCCGAGCTCGATACCTTTAATCGAAATCTTACCATTGGAATCAGTAATAAGGTTCGACTTCACCAAAGTCTCCTCGCCATTTACCACCTTGTAGAGGTTGAACACAGCCCCAGCAAGAGGCACATCATCAGCAGAAACCTTTATAAGTTCTACATGATTATCAGGAGGCGGAACCTCGTGGCGACCCTTCGGCATGATGGTCACGTCGTTCGGACTATTTTCGTCAACATAAAAGACAAAAGGAAAAATCTCAACCTTACCATTGTCGGCAACCCTAGCATAGTAGGTCCCAGATTTTAAACCCACAAGGCTCGCAACGCCATTAGCATCGGTAGTAACAGTATAAGGCTTCTTATCGATCTTATTTAGTTCATCGACGGACTTTTTATTTAAGTCCTTCACCAACTTTTCCTTAGCGTCATCAGAAGTTACGATCTCATCCTTAATCTTCCAGATGACGATCTCTCTATTAGCCACCTCATCGACCTTGCGATTATTGCCAGTTAAATCAATAGTAAGGCTCTTAGCATAAACAGCACCTGAGATAATAACCATGCTAAAAATTACACAGCCAAGAAGTAGCTTAAATATTCTATTATTCAATTTTAGCACGGCTAACCCTCTTTCTTAATTAGTTTTCTTCAGCAGTTCTCTTTCTCATAGCGATGAAAGCACCAGCCATTAGAGAAATACCAACAACAGTGAAAATAACAGTACCGATACCACCAGTTTGTGGGATAGTAACAAGTTTATTTTCGATTCTTTGAGCTTTAGTAGTGTCAGTTTTTGAAGAATCGATCATTTCATTTTCTCCTGTTAAATTTAAATTATTGTAAGAATTTGCATTTACTGTAAATGGATATTCTCTACCACCTGATGGTAATGAGTATCCTTGTGGAGCTACAATTTCGTGTAGTTTGTAGGTAGCAAAATCTAGTCCAGTTATTTCCATATAACCGTCAGTGTTTGGAACTAATACTACTAGGTTTGCAGCTAGATTATCTACTGTTCCGTAACCGTCTTTCCATTCGTATTGAATGTTTGCTTTTTGTTTTGCTTCTTTTACTTTTCCAGCTAATTCATTTATATCTTTTACTGTTTGGTTTTCAGCATCCTTTTGTTGTTCTGGAGTTAGTTTGTTGTATGCGTCAACCTTGTCTTGAAGATTCTTTTCAGCTGTTGCTAGAGCTTCTAAATCTGTTTTCTTATCAGCGTCTGATTTATAGTATAGGTATTTTCCTGCTTCATTTTTGATTAAGAACTTTCCACCAACTAGACGTTTGAATTCTGATGTGTTATCGTCTGTCTTTACGAATCTAATACCACCTGATGTTACTGTTACTTCTGGAGGTGTGATTGGGTTTGGGTTAGGGTTTTTCTTATTCTTTATAACAAGGTTTCCTTGAGTATCATGAGAATAATTAGGAACCCATCCCTTTACTTCTTGTTCTACTACTCTATATTTTTCATCTTTATTAAGTTTATCAAATTTACCTGAGGTAGTTGTTGAATTTAAAGTTAAAGTCTTGCCTGATACTTCAGACCATGTATTTGTTGCTTGATCCCATTTTTCTAGTTTAAGAGTGATAGTCATATCTGCTGGCCATGTTTCTGTTCCAGTTCCATCTCCACTAACAAATGATTTGTTTACGTTGATTTCAGTTTTACCTTTTTCTGGAATTGGGTTTTTGTCTCCTGGTTGTGGAGTATATCCTGGTTTATTTCCATAATGGAATGAAACAGTGTTTGTTTCTGGGTCTACTGGACCTGTAAGTCCGTTAAGAGTTGCAGAATATTTTAAAGTGAATTCTACTTTTTGTGCAGCTTCTTTAGCTACCTTGTTGTATACTGTAGTTCCATCAATAAGTTTTACACCGTCACCATTGTTTAGTGTTTTTTCTAATACTTTTTTGATACCATTGTCTGTTAGTTTTAATACAAAACCGTTGTCAGAATTTTCTATTGTATAATCAGCAGCTACTAATCCTAGATCAGTTTTTTGATCTCCATAAGTTGCACTTACAGCTAAATCTTTATTGTAAGTTAAACCTTCGCTCATTCTATCTGACCAAGCTAGCATAACTTCTTTAGATCCTGCTGGGATTGGAGTTTTAACAATGTATGGTACCTTTGCACCCTTGTCTAGTGTTAAAACTTTCTTGCCTGTTGAATCTGTAATTGTTACATTGTGTGATTCTGATGTTTTGTTTGCAGTATTTGCTGTTTCGTCTAATTCCTTACTTGTTGTTTTGTCTGTTAATTTGTTCTTTGGATAGATGTGTACATTATCCATTTTTTTACCATCTTTATCATAGATTGGTAATGTAATCTTGAATGGTACAGCAAGAGCTCCTGTGTGGTTTGCTGGAACTTCAGATTCTACGAAGTAGTATGTTCCGTCAGCTAAATTATTAAGTGTTACTTTTCCATCTTTGTCTGTAGCTTCAGTCTCTACTCCTTGAACACCATTAAATAGAGTGGTATTAGCATCTATTACAGCCTTTACTTGAGCAGGTGTTTGAGGTTTTGCTTCGTCAATCTTAGCAAGTTGAGCAGTGTTTACTTTGTAGTAAGTAAATTTAACTCCTGGTAGACCTGTTGGATTTTTACCATTGAAATACTCATTTAATTTTTCTTGAGTTAATTCTTTACCGTCATGGTCTTTAGCAGTTACACCTTCAAAATCATCCAATTTTAATTTATGGATAGTTAGGTTGGTTCCTGTTACTGTAGTTTCAGCTAGTGCTGTTAATGGAGCGAATGCACCTAGTATCATCACTAATGCTAGAATTAGTGACATAAGTTTTTTCTTGTTCATAATAAACTCCTTGTTTATAATTTTTTCTGGGATTGGGTCCCAGTACCCATTTTACATCTAAGACTATCGTCTTAATTAAACTGGGTTAGGGTCCCAGCACCCTTATATAAATGATCCCTAAGGACCAAATATTCCTTACATCTCGGGGAATCCCCCATTTTTCTTTCCATTTATCCAAGGAGCAGTGACGATGTTTCGCCACCGCCCTTGTTATTATTGTGTTGTGTGTTTTTCCGTTACGTTTTTTTGAGTTTATCCCTTGCAACTGCCGTCACCCTGAGCGAGCGTCAGCGAGTCGAACGGGTATAATCTATTTAACCTAGTCTAGACAAATAATTCATCCTTACTTAACCTCACCTTATTTGAGATCCTTCGACTGCGACGGCTATGCCGTCTCCGCTCAGGATGACCGAGGGGAAGGAATTTTCCGTTACGAGAATTCATCCGTACTTAACCTCACCAGGGTTATACCCATTCGACTTCGACGGTTTCGCTTCGCTTCCCCGTCTCCGCTCAGGGTGACTGTCTTCATTGAATTTGCTTCCGCTACGGAATTCTCTTCATCGAATGCTCTTTCACTATGGAGGGTACCTCTGGTTATCTTTGTAATCATTCATCGAAAACCAGCCCCCTTCTTCTCCTGTAGCTTAGATAAGCAAGACCAATAAGTGACATCCCTATACTAGTAAATATGAATGTACCCATACCACCAGTACTTGGATATTCCGCCTTCTTATTTTCAACAACTATTGGAGTTTTTGCGTCTACATATGCTCCCTTGCCTGCTGAGAAATTATTTAAATCTACAGTATAAGTTATTTCATCATATGTGGTTTGATCACTTATCATTTCAACCTTAAAGTTAGCAGGTTTTTCATCAGTGAAGGTACCAGTAACTTCAATTACTAAGGCATCTGTTACATCAATATTTGTAGACCAGTTTTGATATGGTATTTTATATAATTCTATTAAGTTTTGTTTATATAAGATATTACCTGAATTATTTGTTGAATCAAATTCTTTATAGCTTTGACCTGTTAATGAATCTATAGATTCATTTTGTTTTACAACAGCTGTCTTTACACTATTTATTGTCACATTTTTATTAAATGGATCATTTACTGATCTTATATAAAATTGAGTACCATAAGGATCCATATTGAATTTATGTCCAGGGTTTATTATTAGTCTTTGCTTAAATGTCTTCTTTGTCTTATCAACTTCTAGGACTTGACTTGTTATTAATCCCTTTGCGCCCTTTGTTAAGGATGCCTTAGATGGATCTTTTTCAAGTACTTGAACTTTTCCTTTTTCAAGTTTGAACTCTTTGATATAACCAGGGAATTTACCATAGTCTTTTGGCGCCTTAGTTTCTTTAAGAGCGTAGTATCCGTCTTTTGTAACTTCTAATTTGAACTTACCATTTTTGCCAGAAGTTACAGTCATCGGAACTTCTGTTTCTTTATCGTTTACAGTTTTCTTGACCTTAATGGTTTCGTATGTGCCATCTTCTTTCTCTTTGTATTCAACTTCAAAGACTGCACCCTCTAGCTTCTTAATATTATCATCAGCATCAATTTTTTCAAACTCAATTGGCTTGTTGTTTACAATCTCAATTGGAACTGTTCCGTCAACTTCTTCCCAGATATCGCCAGTTGTTACTGAGCTTCCAGTATTAGATACAGTGATTTTTCTGTATATCTTTCCAGATTCGTCAACCTTGAAGTAGGTAACTGCTTCTGTCGGTTTTATATATCCTGGAGGACTTGTAGTTTCAACGACCTTGTAGTAGCCTTTTTCAAGTTTTTCGTAGGCAACAAGGCCATCTTTGTCAACAGCTTTTGCATTTCCAATTGGATTCCATGTTGTGTTTGGATTTTTTGCTGTACCACCATTTTTGAAAAGTGAGAAGTAAGCGGCATCTTTTACGATACCCTTAGTATCCTTTATTACTTCGCCTTGTTCGTTTAATGCTGGTTTAATTACATTGCCATATGGGTCAACCTTCTTGAACTGAATCTTGTTAGATGGGTTAATTGCACTTATTGTTAAATCAGCAGATGCTGTATTTGTATTGTCAAAGGCATAAATCGCATCCCATCTGTATACAATTGGATAATTAGATACATGTTCTCCAATGTAATTTCCCCAATAGTCGTAATAATAGTAATACTTACTATATAGGCCAGATACTCCTTTATAGGATAGAACTTGTTTTTCAGTTCCAGTTGCTTTCATTCGACCAGTAACTTTTATTATCATTGAACCTTTAGGTCCAAGATTACCTATATTGTAAGTTACCTTTTTATTTGCTGCAACATCTTCAGGAGATGTACCACCACTCCTTACTAGATTAGAATCAGATTCATTTACAGCAAAGGACTCTGGCATAGATTGGTTGATATAATACTCAGAGTTATACCTTAACTTGTAGTAAGTCAATTGTAAATCATCAACAGCTACATTTGGAGTGTATGTGAAATACTGGTCTTTGTTATTGTATTGTCTATCTCTATTTACATAGAAGTAGTGAACAAACTCGCCTGTTTTTGTGTTATATTGTGTAATCTTTGATGCTAGGCTGACTGTAGCGTTATCGTAGGATTCTTCAATTGTATCAACAACATATTTTATATTTATGTTGTGATTTTTTGCAGAGTTTCCAACACTTAATCCAACTTGAGCATTTGGATCAGAGTTTCTTACTTTTGCTAGGCTAATATGAGCCGCTAGTTTGTTTTCGAAGTTCAATAACTTATATTGTTCAGCATATTTTGTGAATGTGTAAGTTATTGTTCCTGCTTCTTTGTTATAGTCTGCCTTGGCAATAGTACCAACTCCATCGGCAAATAGGTCTAGGTTAGAAGCGCCATCTGTTCTAACACCTTCTAGGTCCATGTTTTCAGATAGTTTTAGTACAAAGTAGTCTCCAGGTTTTATCTCGATACTTGGATCGAGTTTAAATTCATTGTCAAATTCTAAACTTTGTCCAACGTGAGGTCTGATTACCTGATTTCTTTCATAACCTGTGGCTTTTTCATCATCAGCATTTGGTCTTACAACTTTTAGTTCAGATTTTTCTATACTAATTTTGCTTGTCAAGTCTTGACCTGTCCTTGCTATGTCGCCAGCATAAGGGTCTAGGTCTTTACCGCCGACTGTGAAGTGCCATACTTGTCCAGTATTTATGTGACCAGATGGGTTTTCGATTTCTTTTAGCTCGTAGTTACCAATTGGTAGGCCATCAATTACAAGGATACCGTCTTTATCTACAGTTCCATCATATTTAGCTTCAGCTAGAGGATTACCATCTTTGTCTTTCTTACCACTTGTTCTAATAGCTTCGAATTTTGCTCCAGGAATTAATTTTCCTTCTTTATCTGTAGTTTCTCCCAAAGCCTTTCCATTTTCGTCAAGCTTCTTAATAGTAACTTTACCTTTACCAGGAGTTTCATTTAGAATCTTACCCATGTTCTTAGCAGTTGCTGAAGTTACATAGTCCACTAGAGCTCCACCTGATGAGCTGGCATTACCATATTCTGCTACATATCCGCCTGGCTTGTATTCAAGTGAGATATAACCTTGGGCTCCTGAAATAATTCTACCCATTGGTTTTTTGGTTTCGGGGTCAAGATAGTTGGCTTCTTTTAGTGGGATTTCTTTTGGATTTCCCTTATCATCATTAACCGTACTTAAGATTAGGCAAGTTTCAATGTCAAACTTTTCAGTTTTAACTAAGTCGCTAAAATTATAGACCGTGTTAGTTTTATCGCCTTTTATCTTAGCTTTTGCTGTATTAAGAGCTATTTCCTTTTCATTATTAGGGTCTACTATTGTTAAGTCTACCAAATTAACTTCTTTTTTAGTGTTTGGATTGATAATCTTTCCAGACCTTGTGTCAATTTGTTTGATTGTAAACTCTAGTAATGGGCCCTCTATAGGTTTATAACCTTGAGGAGGTGTAACTTCTAGCAGTCTATAACGACCTGGTTCTAGTCTTCTAAAACCAAAGTAACCGTTGAAGGCTGATGCTACATAGGACTCATCACGGTCATACCAGAAGGAACCTTCCTTCTTTTGTAGTTTAAATACTGCACCTTCAAGCCTATTTTTGTTGAAATCTTCTTGTGACCCGTCAGTTTTTAACTTGGCGTGCTTAGAGAAGGTGATGTTGTAAGTTTCATCTTCGTTGGTAATTGTCATTCCTTCTTGAGGCACTGTCTTGATTACATCTGAAGAATACAATTCACTGATATTTGCCTTGGTTTTTGAAGTTTGAATTGGAGTAGTATTTTTAGGATTGTTTGGATTTTCTTTGTCAGTTGCTAATACAATTCTACCTGCATCGTAGTCTTTGCCAGAAATTATTGCACCCTTTCTTAACCAAATATCATACTTCCCATTGTCAGGATTACTATAGAACCATGTCTTTGCTTTATCTGCTCCATATATACTTTCATAATACTTATAAAGAGCTTCCATACCTTGTTGGTAGGCTGCGTCTCTCTTAACTTGGTTACCATCTTTATCCACACCAATATCACTGTCATACTTCCAGCCTAGTTGGCCATTTTCATAAGTCCTTTGAGCAAAGATTCTTTCGCCTCCATAGAAGTCTAGCTTTAATTCAATATCACCAGGGTCTTTGATGTTGTCATCGTAGAAGCCTTCTATATCGATGAAATAAACTCCATCATTAGATAGGTTGATTTGGTCTTCGTCAAATCCCCAGTCAAATGGTCTCCACCTTGCTGTGTTAACTACTGATACATTTGTTTTTCTTAAGTCGTAATCTTTTAGGATTTCATCTACATGTGGATTTGCTCCTGGATTTGTAACCTTATAAGTTGTCCTGTAGGCAGTCTTTACACCACCACTGATTGTTTTTGGAGGTGCTGAAGGTGTATCCCTTTCTTCTCTCTTAGTTGTAGGAGTTATTTGTACGTTGACCTTACCATCGCATCCTCTAGTATCTATATAGATCCTTTGGACGAAGGTCTTATTGATAGGGTCAATATTCTTAATTATTGACTTGTATTTAATTTTATCATTTGAAGTAGTATTATCTCCTGCCTTTACTCCATCAGATGATAGGAATGAAGTAGCAGTGTACTTAGGACTATTTTGTGTAATGACAAGTTGTCCGCCTTTTTCTTTTACTTCAAGCCTCCAAGGAGCTGCTGGCTTCTTGTAACCTGCTGGAGATTTAGTTTCTGTCAACAAGTATTTGCCAGGTTTTAGTCTTACAGGTTTCTTTTTTTCTTTATCTTCAAAGAATCTTACATTACCTTCTGCATCAGATTCTGCGTATACTTTTGTAAAAGTTTCGTCGTCTTTAGTGTAGTCTTCGTTTGTCTTTTTAAGTTCAAAGACTGCACCTATAAGAGGTGAATCATCTGAGCTCTTCTTAAAGATCTTAAGTTCAATACCAGTTTGCTTATTAGTGATTTGTGCAAATTTTCCAGATGGTATTTCAACTTCTCCATCAGTAGGAATTGATGTTCCGTCAGAAGTAAAGCTTGCAGATACAGTAACTGCAGAGTTTGGCATTGTAAACTTGTTGTCTGTAATTGTAATAGATTCATTTGTTTCTACATTAGTAACTGTGTATGAGCCTAATTTAAATCCATCATTAGCTACAGGTGTAAGATTAACAGTATCTCCTGGTTGTGCAACTACCTTATCTGTCTCTACATAACCATATTTTGTATCGGCTATTTTTACTTCATAGGATCCTGATTGAACTTCTTTAGTTGTAGTGTAGACTTTAACATCTGATCCTGGCATTATGAAGTAGCCAGTTCTTGGCCCAGTCTTTACAAAGTCAACTTCTTGTTCACTAGAATTCCTTACCCCAATTCTCTCTAGAGCATAGGAAGAGTTTTCCATTGTTACACTTACTTCGACTCTTTCGCCAGCCTTAGCTTTTGAAGGTTCCACTTTGACAGATCTTTCCGGTTTATTATCCTCAATATAAACATTAAATTCGTCAGTTTGTGAAGTTTTAACCTTAAAGAATGCTTTTAGGTAAACATCTTGGTCTGGCATTGTAAAGCTAGGGTTGTCTTTATAAAGAGTTGCTAGTGGAGTTCCAGTTCTATTTTGAACTTCAATTTTTTCAAGTTCATATCTACTATCAGGATTTACTGTTATTGTTACCTTATCTCCTGTTTTTGCAGAAGAAGCAGATGCTGTTATAGAGCCATGATCTGAGTTAGGAACAACGTTTATACTAAATGTTTTATCTTTCCAGATTGCTTTAACTGTAGTATTTGCATTAACAGTAATAGATGATTCTGGTTGATATTCTGTTCCATTTACTTCCCAAGCTTTAAATTCCTTGTTGGCTGGAGCTGTAAATCCGCAAGCAGGCAATACATAAGCCTTGCCCTTTTCAACAGGTTGGTCTGCCATGTTTCCAGTTCCGCCGTTCTTGTCAAAGGAAACTATTACAGTTTCAACAGGTTTATCCTTCCAAGTTGCATAAACTATTGAATCCCCTCTTACTGTTATTGTGTCACCAGGATCGTAATAGTTATCAATGTACCACCAAGCTCTAAATATTTTGCCTGCTGGAGCTTTAAATTCGTTTTGTGGCAACTTGAAGTTGTTGTAATAACGTAGATCAGCTTCAAAAGGTCCCATGGCTCCTGATCCGCCCCACTCATCAAAGCTTACTATGGCTTTGTTTGGATCCCTTTCAAATGTAGCCGTTACATTGGCATCGGACCTACCCATGGTTAAAGTTAACTTTCCATTTTGAACATAATTGTTCCACCAACCATTGTTTACATAGATGTTCTGTAACTTATAGCCTAGGTCTGGTTCTATTTCTAAAGTAAATGCTTCATTTTCTTTTGCTTGTTTTTTAACACTTGTAACCTTACCATTTTTGATATTAGGATCAATGTTTATATTGTAAGATGGAATTTTCTTAAATGTCGCAACTATATTTACATTTCCTTCTGGCATAGTAAAGTGATAACTTGGATAGCTAGGATTATACTTGCTTATATCATTAAATTTAATATCAGCTAATTCATAACCATCATTTGGTTGAGGATATATTGCAACTTGTTCTCCAGCTTTTATACCTTTAGTTTTGCCAACTTGGCCTCCAACTTCTACTTTAAGATTACCATTGTTGTCAGTAGTAGATGTAGTTATTGTGTAGGTTTGATTTAGGTTTTTGTAGTTAATGTCAGCGTCACTGTTATAGGTTTGGCCTATCTTCATATTCTTAGGATATGTCCCGCCGTCTCCTAATGGGAAGATAGTTGCTCCTATACCTACAAGTGAACCAGGAGTATAAGATTTTTCTATTTCTACTACAATAGGTGTAGTAATAGTTCCGTTGTTTTGGATGATCATATTGATGATCTTACCACCATTATAATTATTTGAAGCATCACTATATTTCAAATTTCTAGGAGTACCTACAATATTATCAATAGTAGATCCATTTCCTACTGCTTGAACTCTTAAATAGCTAAAATCACCTTTTACTAGGCTTGATTTTCCAGGGTATGAATGGAATTTTAAAACCTGTTTAGTAGTAACATCTGGGTTTACGTTAATCAAAAATCTCTGTATAAACTTATGGTTAGTTTTGTCTATAGATATTATCTTTGTTTGAGATATTTGTTTGTTGTCGGAATAATTAAATCTTTCTTCGTAATTTGTCGGAGAATTTGATCTTGCAGGATCAACATCTTCCCAACCGCCAGCTCTTACTGGTGCGCCTACTATTTCATTTCCTATTTCTAGGTTTTCAGGACTATCTTTACCTAGTACTGTTTCTGCTAAGCTTCGTTTCAATTGACTAGAAGATAAATTGTTGTATAAATTGGTATTTAATTCTTCTATTGAACTTACCATTGCAACACTACTATCTTTTACTATGGATAGTTTCGTATTTGCTTCTACGCTTTCAGGTTCAGCAGATCTTGAAGCTGTTCCTTCTTCGTTATTTGTATTAGTAGGTTTAGCTACTACTTTGATGAAAACTTTACCTTTGTCTGTTATTCTAACTTCCCAATCCTTGTTAGCTATTTCATAGCCTGGAGCTGCATTTGTTTCTTCTAACTTATAGGTACCTGGCTTTAGTTTGTCGAAAGATATCATTCCGTCAGAACCTGTTGTCATAAATCTTTCTTCTTGTTTACTACCATCGCTTTTTTTAGGTCCTGTTAGTTTAAATTCTGCTCCTTTGATAGCTTGTCCAATATTATCTTCTTTGACTTTCTTTAATTTGAAACCAAAAGTTTTTTCTTCGTTGGTTACGTCTAGGGAGTTATCTGATATATAAGCTCCTTGGATACCTGTAGCTTGATCTAGTACAGGACCAGCTTCTTTTATAATATTAACTCTTTCGTAGTAGTCGGACTTCCAATAAGTTACACCATTTTCAGTCCAGTCCATTCCTGTACCTACTCCACCAGTGGAATCTGTGTATTGAATTTTAACATCCACTACTATTGGAGTTTCTGTAGCTGGGAAGTCTAGGCTTAATCTATTTGGTTCACCGTATCTACCTGCTACTGATTTTGCAGAGTCTTTAACAGAATCTGTTATGTCTACTGCTCCGTATTCAGCAAGTCTGATATCAGAGATTTCGCCTGTGACAGCTTTGTTAAGTTTAAATACTTGGTAGTCTGTTCCTGCTACGGCATTTCCCTTGTACCAATCCATGTTTTGGTATTCTGTTTTTTCTCTGTGGATTGTTCCATTAGTAGAATCAATACTATTAGCTTCTGGGTTTAGGACATATCTTTGAATGACGTATTTTTCACTTGTGTTGATACCAACTATTCTTGTTCCCATTTTAAATGGTGTTGGGAAGTTGCCTGTCCAGTCTGTTCGTCTATTGTCATATAGGTTCCAACCTTCTAGGCTTCTGTCTCTTACGTTAACCCAGTTAACATTATTTTTTTCTAGGATTGAATTAATTGTAGTAGTTGAACTAGATGGATCTCTATGGTTATAAACTTTTTTAACAAGGTTACCATCTTTATCTTTAGAAATAACTAGAACCCACTCTTTATCAAGTTTCCTATAACCTGTTGGTGCTTCAGTTTCTTCTATAACATAGGTTCCTTCTGTAAGACTCTTATCAAAGTTTACAACACCTTTTGGGTCGGACACTTTTTCATCGGTATATCCTTGTTCGCCCTCTTTAACTTGTTTTGTAATTTTAAACTTAGCACCTTGAAGTGGTGTACCGTCAGATTTTTTCTTATATACTTTGAATTCTTCTCCAATTGGCTTGTTAGTTACAGGTATTATTATTGTGTTTTTGCCCGAAAGCTCAGCACCAGATCCACCAATTTCTCTTATAACTACATTTCCATCGTCATAGACAGCAACTTGCCACCTTCTATTTGATTTGGTGAAATTTTTTGGAGCTTGGATTTCTTCAAGGGTATATATGCCTGGCTCCAAGTTGTTAAATTCAACTATCCCATCAGCACCACTATATCTTTTAATGGTCGCTGTGCCATCTGTGTCCCTTAGTTCAAAAATAGCATCTGCTAAAGGTTTGTTATCTGCTTCATTTGTTTTATTGATTTTAAATGAGCCTGGTTTGTACTTTTTATTTATAAGTTTAATCTTTTGAGAGTAGAAAGTAGGAATTTCTTTTCCTGTTTCTGAACCTAGGGCCCAGTTGTAGTTACCCTTTTGGTAAGAACCTGTGTGTCTACTTCCATTGGATAGGTAGTAACCAGACCATAAGTCTTTAAATCTCTGTTCATCAGTAACTTTAAAGGTTTGAACTATTACATAGCCTTCTTTACCTGATACTCTAGGTACTTGAATTTCTAGAGGGTGTCTTTCATGACCATAGTCCATAAGTCCTTCGTGGGATTTTAAGTATTCTGGTCTATAGGTAACCCTTACATCTCCGCCAGACTCTGAGAATCCCATAGCAGGATTTACATTTGATTTTGAATAAACTCTAGAGTAGTTTGAAGTGTCTTGCTCTGGTCTAATACCGTAGGATAATGGCATTAGTTCTTGTTTTCTTGCTTGGTCTCCATATACCTTGTAGACTTTTAAGTCTTCAAATCCAAAGGCTGGATATCCATCTGCTTTGTAGTATTCCAAACCTGGTCTTGGCTTTTTCATTGAAAGCCAATCTAGTCTAATTGTTCTTTGACCGCTAGACATATTGGTTGGGTTGTAATAAGAAACAGCCCTTAGGTAGATGTTTCCATCATCGCCCTTGTAAATGTCTGTAATATATTCACTTGTTAGTGGTCCAGATCCACCTTGGGAGTCGTAAGCATAATAGTCAGTCTTTACATTGAATTTTAATGTCTTATTTGTAGTACTAGCATCTGAAGCATCTGGGTCTACTACTATCTTAAAGTCATAACCATTAGTCTTGTTTGTTTGAGTAGCATAGTACTTGTCTGGAATAATACCTACTATATTAATTGAAGCGTTTACGTTAGAGTAATTATCTTCAAAAACATAAGTTAAAAGATTGGTGTCATAGTTAAAGTATGGTTTTGCTATTAAATTTCCATATCCATCTTTTAGGTCAGGTATTTCATATACATATCTCTTGAAGTCAAGGTTACGGTCAAATTGAATTTTAAACTTTCCACCCTTGACGGCGTTTTGGATATTATAAGTACCGCTATACCTATAGGATTCTATACCATAGGCTTCCCAAATGCCTTCTTGCCAACCAATACGGCCATCGTCTGGTTGACTTTGTTTTTCTTGGAGGGTCATGGATTGGTTAACAACTGTAGTTTGTGCTTTATCCTGGTCTTGTCCAATTTCCACATCTTCTAAGATATAGTCCACACCATTTATAGGTGTACCATTGCCATCTTTAAATTTAGCCTTATAAGTTACCTTGCCATCATCTGTTACAGTTGCTTCAAATATAACATTGGACCTCTTGTAACCTTGAGGGGCTTTCTTTTCTTCTATAATATACTTGCCTGGTGCTTGCTTTCCAAAGGACGCAAGACCTTTTTTACCTTCTTCATTAGAAGCATGAACATCTATTATAGGATTATTGTCGGCATCCTTTAGGGTAAATGTAGCTCCAGATAGTCCATCTATTCCATTTTCATCAACTTTTGTAACTTCAATATCTGCTTTTTCGAATTCTTCGTTGCTAATATTTAAAGTTACTCCATCATTTGTAGGATTTGTTGATGCAGGATCTGATGACTTTGTTGATAAGCCAATTGTTTCTTGAATTTTTGCTTCGTTTGCAACGCTTTGGTTATCTGTCAACCAGTCATAGGAAACTGTACTTGTGTTAGTTCCACCTGTTGCCTTAACTTTTACTAGGAATCCCCAGTCATTATTAAATCTTGCTGTTGGAAATTTAACTTGGTAGCCAGTTTTGCCTGTGAATGGATCTGTTACATCGGCTTTACCTGTAATATCATTAGTTACATTTTTATTTTGTACATCTGAGCCTGATATACTACTTGCAGTTTGGTTTTGCATAGCAGTAACTACATTCGCTCTTAGATTGTAATTTTTATAATTAGAATTTGGAGCTACGTCTATAACTTCTACAGATGTAATTTTCCCTCCACCTGCTAGGTTAAGGTCTAATCTTGTATCTTTATTTGTGCTTCCATCAGATCTATTTGCTTCTGGTTTTAGGTAGATATAAAATTCTACATTTCCATTTTGGTCAATGCTACCATAGTGCATTGCATTCATATAAGATGGATATGATGGGTAGTAGTTGTGTCTGGCTAGAACGGTTGCAACTTTACCACCTTGCATAGAAATGTTATTTCCTTCTACTGACACTTTACCATCTGAGGATACAGTGATTTGTTTTGCAGTTTGATCTAATTTGTATCCTTTAGGCGCTTCGTTTTCTATAAGGGTGTAAGTGCCTGGACTTATGTTTTTAAAACTTGCTTTTCCACTTGCATCTGTTTGTAAAGTGATAGTTTCCTTTGGACTTTGGAGTGTGAATTTCGCTCCAGAAAGTTTCTTTGTAGGGTCCTTGCTATCAGTTTTTATAATTGTAAAGTCAGCATCCTTTTCATCTGTAGATTCTGTCATTACGTTATAGATGTGATAAGCCCCATCTTGTAGTGAATAATAGTTGTACTTTTCCTTATAGGAGTAAGTCTTTCCACCAATAGTTGGTCCTTTAGGGAAGGTTTGTACTATATTTGGAGTTATTTTAACTTCTTTTATTTCTTCCTTTTGCGTTTCTGGGTTTATTTCTTTTATTATTTCCCATTTCTTAACAGCTGGAAGGTCGAATTCTCTACTAGCTTGGCCTTTTGTTCCTTCGCTAACTGCAATTGGATGTGCTAGAGCATTTCCATTAGCATCTTTAACTTCTATTTTTTGCTCTGGCATCTTTCCATTGCCATCTATACCAGACCATGTTTGTTTTATTTTTATTGGTTGATATTTGCTGATGTTTACGCCAGAAAGTGAATAGCCTGCTTCTGAGTCAGTTATATCTGTATTGAATTCATAAACTGCAATTCTACCTGGAAGTTGTTGACCTGATGGATTAGCTTCCTTTTTTGGAATTGATGTTATTTTAGACTCTTGTGCATCAACAGATTGTTTTATAACCATCTTACCGTCTGCTTCGTTTAGACCATAAACTGCCATCTTTGCTGATGTTAGTTCTTGGTCCCCTGTTAATTCTCTCTTAGCAATTGGAAGACCGTTGTTTTTGTCTCCTGTGGACACTTGGTCTGTTACAGTCCATCTAGCTGTTGTATCTGATGAAAATTCACCTAGGATTGTTGTCCTGTTGTTTATACCAGCGCGTTTAGAAGTTGTATCTTCCATATATGACTTGTTGTCTTTTGCGTCAAAGATTAATCTTACTGCTCCTGTTTTCTTCTTATTATTAAGAGCAACAGATAGGTCTAGGGCATATTTTTCTTGAGGATTGGTTATTTTTGTTTCAAATGTATAACGAACCTCTTTTGTAGATTCTTTTATTGTATGGTTTTTGGAGGCTACTATGCCAAACTGGCCTTCAATTTCATTTGTTGATAAACCCGTTGTAATTTCTTTACCATTTAAAAGTAGGTTGCTAAGCTCTCCTAGACCAGATCCCTTTACGGTAGTAGCGTTAGAAGATAGGCCTAAAGCTAATAAGTCTTTGGTTGATGTAAATGTAACTGACCATTTTACTGCTACAAGTTTTCCATCTTTTACAACTGGAGTTCCATGAGCATCCATGTAAACCTTGTAGTCGCTACCTGGTTCAACTATTTGTAGAACTTGGTGGCCGTCTGGCTCTGTTATTCCATTTACAACGTCTCCATTATTATTAACTATTACTTCTGGAAGTTTTACAGGTCTTACGACGCCTAGTCCAGAAATAGAGTTGTTAATTGGATGAGTATTTTTATTTCCATCTAATTCTTGTATCTTAGCAGTGTTGTAATCAACGTCTATAGCTAAAGGAATTTGTAGGTTTTTAGCTATTGGATTTTTAACTGTATATTTAATTGAATTTGTGCCTTCAATATATTCTGGTGTTGCTAAAACTGCTCCGTCGTTTACTATATTTGGAAGAGTTGTTCCTTGCTTTACAATAAGTCTTGGGTCCAACTTGATTTCAAAGAATTGTCCTGATTGTATTGGTCCAGTTATAGTTGAGGTATCAAGTCTAGTTCTGATTGTAAATTTCTTATTATCAAGATTTAAAGGACTTGCGCCTACTGGTTTTTCTGCTCCTACTGCTTGTGGATCTTTTTCTTCAGAAAAGTCTAGGCTTTCTTCCATGTGCCAGCTATCGTCCGCTAGAGGTTCTGCATTAATTGCAATTTCTACTCCGCCTAGGGTTAATTCTTTTTTAGCTTCCGGTTGATTTTCATCTTTATTAATCGCAGTGTCATAAATGTATGCTGCAATGGTTCCTACTGGTTGGTCTGCTACTTGGTATGTTTCTTGAGCTTCGGTTGCTCTTATAGTTTCTTCTGCAGCTTTATCTTCTACCATTTGACCATCAGAGTTTAATTTGTATACTGCTATTTGAGTACCTGTTTGTACTTGGTCGCCACCGATAGTTCTTTGTTCTAATGGTAGAATTTCATTGTTGTCGCCTGTTGATACTGCGTCTGTTACCGTCCATTTAGCTCCATCTATTATAGGGAATTCGCCTAGGATTGTAGTTCTGTTGTTCATACCTACTCTACTTGTAGTTGCAACAGCAATATCATCTAGGTTGTAGCCTTCGTCTGCTATGCATCTCTTAGCTCCGACTTTATTTTGTGCGGTAAGTGCTAGTGAGAAGTCAACCATGTATGCTGATTGTTTATCTGTTACTTCTGTGTAGAAGGTGTAGGTAATGCCTTGTGCTTCTGATTCAAGGGCGTGATGTTTAGAGTCTACTATACCAAGTGCGTTTTCAAGTTGGTCAGTAAGTTCTGCGTCTTGTCCGTTTATCTTGACATTTTTTATTTCTCCAAGTCCAGAGCCTTTTACTGTTGTGAAGTTTGCTCTGTAACCTAGTGAGTTAAGATCTGTGTCAGATGTAACTGTAAAGGTCCAATTAAATCCTACTAGATTCTTATCTTCGATTACTGGTGTTGACCATTCTTCTAGGTAGACTTTGTGTTCTTTGTCACCTGATTCTATTATTTCTGTAACTTCTTTTCTTCCTGGTTCTGTAATTTGGTTTGTTACGTTTCCGAATTTATTTACTTTTTTAGGGTTAAAGTCTTTTGGATTTATTACTCCTAGACCACTTACCTTATTGGTTACTACAAAGTTTCCATTTTCGTCTGGTGTAATATTTTGAGGGTTATAATCTACTGGAATATTTACAGGTACGCTGATATCTTCGTTGATATCTGTGATTAATTTGTAAGTGATAGTATTATCAGCTGCATTATATTTAGCTGTAGCGATTACTTGTCCGTTATGTCTAAGTGGTTGTAGGCTAAACTGATCTTTTAAAGTAAGTTTGTCATCTAGCTTGATCTTGAAGTATTGACCTGCCCTAATTGGTCCATTTGCTACTTTTGTTTGGAAGTTGGTCCTTATGTTGAACTTCTTTCCATCTAATTGTAAAACATTTTGTGGGCCTTCATTATTTCCTGCTCCTACTGCTTGTGGTGCAAATTCATCAGACATGTCTAGTCCTAGGTCTTCTTTAAGATTTTCATCTCCTATTAGTCCTGTTGATTGATATGCTGATCTTGCGAACACTGGGCTTACAGGTGCTTCGTTTAAAGTAGGAAGTTCTACTTTTGTAAGTCCTGCTTCTAGTTCTTCTTCTGTTAGTTCTCTATCTTCTTTATTTAGTCCAAGTGCTTTTAGTGGGTCGAATGCTGGTAGTCCTGATTGATTTCCTTCTGTTTCTTTTCCTGCTACTTGGTCTAGTATATTTCCTTTAAGTTCGTCGTCTTCTTCTTTCTTTTGTTTATCTATTTCTTTTTCTGGAGAGTTTTGTTCGTTTCCTTCTATTATATTGGTCTTTTTATCGTTTGGATTTTCTGCTACTACAAGTTCGTCGTTTTCTTCATTTGCTTGTGGGTCTATTGCTGGCACAAGTTCATCATTTGAGTTCGCTCCTTGTAGCTGGTCAGCGGAATCATTTACTACGATGTTTACAGTGATTGGGTTTAGGTTTGGTCCTACTAATGTGACAGATCCCTTACCAGGTTGTAGGTTGATCTTATTGCCTACGTTTTCGATTACGTCGAAATTTGTATCTTTTAATAATTGAACATAGGAAAAAGTAGCTACTGATCCGTCTGTCTTAGTAACTCTTACTGATAGTTTGGATAGGTCTAGTATGTCACCTTTTGAGTAGGTGGTCTTACCAGGGTTTACCAATGTCCATGATTTATATAATTGGTTTGGTGTTGTTTTGTTTTGGGCTGGTTTTTGAGATGAGTTTTGTGATGGTTTTGAAGCCGGGTCTTGCACAGGCACGAGAGTATCCTCTTCGGGATTTGTCTGTGGTGTTGCCGGAATTAAGATTTCATTATTTTGAGAGTTAGTTTCCGAATCTGGTTCTTCGTCCAATACTTTTACATTGTTCTGTGGTGAATTTGAACTTGCTACTACCGCTACTGGTGCAAATACGTCCATGATCATTAATACTGCCAATATTAAACTGATGGCTCTTTTCGATAAACTTTTCATTTTTTCTCTCCTAATTTCTTTATGTATTTTTTTATTTTAAAGTGAATTTTTCGTGTATTATTTTTGATTTTTTATTCTTATTGCTATTATAAACCTTTAGCTATCTAATATCAATACCTTTTCAGTAAAGATTAAGTCAATTATCTGATATTGCTTGTGTTTTTTTGGAGGGGAAAATAGTTATTATTTTATCATAAATATTTTTCTATGCTAATTGATAATGTTTTCTATTTTACATCGGCTGAAACAATTGATTTACCTATATCCTTTTTCGTGATATTGCATTATTTTTGTATAAAGATACTTTGGTGTTTTTTTATTTTTTTATGAATATTGGGTGAAATTTATTTTTTGTTTTTATTTTTTTGTTTTTTTATTTTTTTGTTTTTTGGGGAGGGATTTTTTTATTTTTTTGAAATTATTTAATTTGCATAGACTTGACCATCGGAGGTTATACCCGTTCGACTCACTTCGTTCGCTCAGGGTGACTGTAGTTGGGAAAAGAATTTTTATATTTTTTGGAATAGATGGGTTAAATATAGGTCAGATCCTTCGACTCACTTCGTTCGCTCAGGGTGACTGTAGTTGGGAAGATTTTGTAGCCTTCGGCTGTGGAACCTAGAAGGTTCCGCTACGGGAATAAATTAAAGGTTTAGTTATAACACGCCTGACGGCTGAGGGAAAAGAGTTTAGTGTCAGGGTTTATGGAAGCTGATAGCTTCCGCTACAAAAACAAATCTTTTATAAGTTTTCTCTAAAAATAAATTTAGAACCTTCCGTCTACCTATTCCATAGAATCCTTAATCACTATCCTGGTATAGACACAACCTAAGCCTCCACAAGTGATTTTTGCTTTCGGCATTAAGAAATTTTCCACTGTCTGAGCGAAGCGAGTTTGGAAAATTTTAGCCGAATAAGAAAATCACTACCAAAACCTCCCCAATGCGAGGTGGGTAGAAGGAGCTCGAGGGAGAAGGGAGGAAACTGCGAGTCTCGAAGAGAAAACCGTAGGTTTTTTCGAGAGACGTTAATTGCGTTAAAGCCCTAGCCGAAATCTTTGATTTCGTCGCAGGTCTTATGCAAAGTGTTCCAAAGAAGCGTAGGATATTTATTTATATTTATTTTTTAAAATCTTTGAAATTTTTCACTTGTCTTGACTTGGTTAAATATCGCTTATACCCGTTCGACTACGACGGCAAAGCCGTCTCCGCTCAGGGTGACTATCTTCCTTAAGATTTTCTCAGTAGAGCCTTCGGCTGTGGAACCTAGAAGGTTCCGCTACGGAGTTACATAGTAAGAATAATTGTCGTACGGCTTCGCCTGAGGGAAAAGAGTTTAGTGTCAGAGTTGATGGAAGCAGATTGCTTCCGCTACAATGTAGTTGCAGAGATGGGTTAAATATCGCTTATACCCGTTCGAAGCCCTAGCCGAAATCTCTGATTTCGTAGCAGGTCTCGTGCATAGTTCCAAAGAAGCCGAATGAAATGAAGGCTGATTTGCAGAATTCGGCTACCTCTCAGGGTGACTGTAGTTGGGAAAAGAATTTTTATATTTTTTGGAATAGATGGGTTAAATATAGGTCAGATCCTTCGACTCACTTCGTTCGCTCAGGATGACCAGGTGGGAGGGATTTCGCTACAGGAAATTTATAAGTGTATGCCCCACCATGGTTATACCCGTTCGACTCCAGAGCCTTCGGCTCTTTCGCTCAGGGTGACTGTAATTGGGAAGATTTTGTAGCCTTCGGCTGTGGAAGCAAGATGCTTCCGCTACAAAAATAATCGCATTAAAAAAAGGAGCGTGTGCTCCTTTTTCATTAATTTTATTCTATTTTGCGTGGTCTATGTTGTAGAATATGGTTGCTAGTTGGGCTCTTGATGCGTATCCTGTTGGGTCATAGAACATTGTGCCGTCGTTTTTATCTTTGTCTTTGAATCCTTTTATGATTCCTAGTTTTACGCAGTCATAGATGTCTGTTTTTGCCCATGCTGGTAGTTTTGCTTCGTCTGAGAATGCTTGTGCTTCGCCTTTTACTTCCATCTTCTTGTAGTCTCTTAGGTATCTTGTCATGATGGATGCTAGTTCTGCTCTTGTGATTTCTTTGTTTGGTTTGAAGCTTCCGTCTTCGTATCCTGCTACGATTTTGTTATCTTTTGCCCATTTTAGATATTGTGCGTAGTATTCTGTGCCTGTTACGTCTGTGAATTCTACTTTTTCTTCTGTTTTTTCTACTTTTTCATATCTTCCTAGTACTGCTACTACCATTGCTCTTGTTACTGAGTTATTTGGTCCAAATTTGGTCATGGTTAGTCCTGAGAAGTATCCTTTTTCTACTGCGTATTTTATGAATTCTTCTGCCCACATTCCTTTGATGTCTTCGAATCCTTTTGCTTCTTCTGCTTTTGCGTCTTTTTTAGCTACTGTGATTCTTCCTTCTACTTGTGCGTTTACTTCTTTTTTAGCTGCGATATATTTTGCTAGTGTTTCTGATAGTAGTTCGTATTGTCCTGTTACTGTTTTGCCTTTGAATACATCGTATTGGTCTCCGCCGCCTGCGATGAAGTCGTTGGTTGCTACTTTGTATGTTTTTTCTAGGTCGATTGGTTTTCCTGCTACCATTACGTCGAATACTCTTTCGCCTGCTTTTTGTGTGTCGTCGTATTTAAATGTTAGTCCTGATACTTGGCAGAATGCTCCTGCTAGTTCTGGGGCTGCTTTTACTCCGTTTTCTAGTGCTGCTATTACTTCTTTTCCTGTTAGGTCTACTGTTACTGTGAAGTTTGTGAATGGGAATGAGGTTAGTACTTCTCCCATGGTTACGTCGCCTTTTGCGATGGTTTCTCTGATTCCTCCACCGTTTGTGATGGCGATGTCTGCTTTACTTACTTCTCTCATTGCGTCTGTTACTAGGTTTCCTAGGTTGGTTTCTTGTTTTCTGTTGAATTCTCTTCTTCCTTCTAGTTCTACTAGTGTTTTGCCGACGATTTTTTCTAGGAATGGTTTGTTAGTTTCGTCTACTTCTTTTTCGATTGCTTCGATTTTTTCATCTGGTTTTACTAGGCTCATTGCTTCGTATGAGATTAGTTCTGCTTTTTTGTCTTCGATTTTGTTTCCGTCAAAGGTTAGGGTTACTTTTCCTAGGTTGTTTGAGTGTGCTCCTGTTTGTACTAGTAGTGATGATCCTACTATTTTGCCTGTTGGGATTGCTGTGTGTGAGTGTCCGTCGATGAATAGGTCGATTCCTGGTACTGCTTTTAGTACGCCTTCTGATCTTTCTGATTCTTTGGTTGATTCATCGATTCCTAGGTGTCCGATTCCTATTATGAAGTCTGCTCCTTTTGCTTTTAGGGCTGCTACTTCTTGTTTTGCTACTTCGATTGGTTCTGCTATTACTATTCCTTTTGTGTTTGATGGGTGTGATTTGTAGTATGTTTCTGGTGTGCTTAGTCCGAAGAATCCAATCTTTACTCCGTCTACTTCTTTGATATCATTTTCTAAGAAGTCTCTCTTGCCTTGTTCTGTTACTACGTTTGATGCTAGTGTTTTGAATTTACCTTGTTTAGTTAGTTCTACTAGTCTTTGGTATCCATAGTTGAAGTCGTGGTTTCCTGGTGCCATGTAGTCATATCCTACTTCGTTTAGTAGTTTTACTATGCTGTCGCCTCTAGAGATGGTTGCAAATGTGGTTCCGTGGAATGTGTCTCCTGCGTCTAGCATTAGGACTGTTTTGCCTTCTTTTACTAGTTCGTCCTTATAGGCTTTGATCTTTCCATAGCCCATTGCTTTTTCTCTTTCGTCTGCTCTTACTCTCGCATGCACGTCGTTTGTGTGTAGTACGATGATTTCATGCTTCTTTGGTGCTGCTTTTTCTTCTGCTGCTACTGGAAATGATGCGAATACTGTTGTAAGCATCATTACTAGTGCTAGTAGTAGTGATAATTTCTTTTTCATGATTACCTCCTTGTTATATCTCTATTGTAATGTATATGGATTAAAATTTCCACTTGGCTTGTAGAAGATTTTGTCTATTTTTTATATTTCTACGATTATTTTTTATATTTTTCTAATGCTTTTTTAATTTATTCATTTAAAAAAGTGCCGCTTCTGCGACACTTATTTTTATCTGTTGGATCTTCTCCATATATTCATTTTTTCTGCTTCTTTTATTAGTTCGTCTCTAAATTCTGGTGCTGCTAGGTTTATGATTCCTTCTGCTCTTTCCCAGGTTGATTTTCCTTTTACGTTGAACTTACCATGTTCTGTTACGATCCAGTGGGTGTTTGGTCTTGCTGCTGTGATTGCTGATCCTGCATCGAAGTTTGGTAGGATTCTTGAGTGTACTTCACCAGCTTTGTCTGTGTATGTTGAGGATAGACAGATGAAGCTCTTGCCACCCTTTGATAGGTATGCGCCTAGTACGAAGTCTAGTTGTCCGCCTGCTCCTGAGATATGTCTTAGACCTGCTGATTCTGATGATACTTGTCCCCATAGGTCTACGTTTACTGCGTTGTTGATGGAGATGAAGTTATCTAGTTGTGAGATGATCCTTGCATCGTTGGTATAGTCTACTGGTGTTGCCATACATTGTGGGTTGTTGTCGATGAAGTCGTACATTTCTTGTGATCCTGCTGCGAAGGCATATACTTGTCTAAATCTGTCGATGCTCTTCTTTGCTCCGGTGATCTTTCCATTTTTATACATGTCTACGAATCCGTCTACGAACATTTCTGTATGAACGCCTAGGTCTTTTAGGTCTGATTCTGCTATTAATGATCCTACTGCGTTAGGCATGCCACCGATTCCTAGTTGTAGACATGCTCCGTTTGGTATTTCTTCTACGATTAATTTGGCTACTTTTCTGTCTACGTCTCCGAATGATCCCTTTGGTAGGGTTGCTAGTGCTGGATTGTCTCCTTCTACTACATAGTCTACTTGGTCGATGTGTACTACGTTTTCTACTCCGCCTAGTGCTATTGGCATCTTTTCGTTTACTTCGATTACTACTGTCTTAGCTTTTTCGATTACTGCCATTAAGTGGGATGCGCTTAGTCCGAAGTTGAAGTATCCGTGTTTATCCATTGGTGAGCATGTGATGTAGGCGATGTCTACTTCACAGTTTTCTCTGTAGTATCTTGGTAGTTCTGAATATCTAATAGGTCCGTAGAATGCTGCATCTGTTGAATTGATTCTGCCTCTGTCCGGTCCGCCTGAGTGCCATGATGTCCAGATGAATGTTTCTCCTTCTGGGTCTGCTTTAAATATTTCTGGTACCCATAGTAGTACTCCGCCACGTACTTTTACGTCCTTTAATTCTTTTGCACGTTTTGCTAGTTCTCTATCGATTGATACCGGGGTGTTGGTACACCATGCATAATCTACGTAGTCACCGCTTTTTACTAATGATGCTGCTTTAGCTGCGGTGATTAATTTTTCCTTATAAGATTTTGTGTAATCCATAATTCCTCCTATTTTGAAAACATTTACATTTTCTATTATACCCTAGATTTCAACTTTATAACTGTAACATCTTGATTTTCTTCTATAGTTATTTTTTTGTCGGTCTTTAATTTTTCTTTAAATCTGTAAGCCTTAGTGCGTTCATTACTACAAAGATGGAGCTCATGCTCATTGCAAAGGCTGCAATCATCAAATTTATTTTTCTTTTCTAAGCTCCTTTAAGATATCGTTTAGTTCGTCTTCCATTTCTAGAGTAAACTCTTTGCCATTTAGGTAATCGAGATTCTTAAGTCCGCCGAAAATAATCTTGTAATTGTGGAGGAATTGACTGTTAAGGCCAAAACTTCTCCTGCCCTTGTACTTTAAATCTCCAACGATGCTTCTGTTGTATTTTTTTAAAGTCGCACGAATTTGGTGAGTCCTGCCGGTTATGAGGTTTATGTCCACCAAGGTATACTCGCCTAATTTCTCCATCGGGCGGATGATAGTTTCGATTTCTTTTCCGTCTCCTCTCTCATTTAAACTTACCTTGTTCTTTTCTCTGTCCTTTTCCAAGTAGCTTATGTCGTGGATCTCTTCGTCAATGCTTCCGTCAACAAGCGCCATGTAATGTTTTTCGATTTCCCTTCGCTTGATTGCATCGTTAATCTCCCTTAGAGCCTGAGCATTCTTGCATCCGATTAAAATTCCAGAAGTATTTCTGTCTAGGCGGTTGCAAAAAGAAGGTCTAAAAGATTTCTCAACCCTCGGCACATATTCACCTTTGTGAATCATGTAGCTTACGAACATATCGAGGGCGTTCTTTTCGTAATCCTTCTTGTCGTTGTGGGTGAGAAGTCCCCTCGGTTTCTTTACGAGAGCTATGTTTTCGTCTTCGTAAATAATATCAGGGAAGTCCCTCTTCACATGATTTTTAATCTTCGTAAATTTTTCGATGGTCTCATCACTGAAATAAATCTCTACCCTATCATTTTCTTTTAAAATATATTCAGGTGCAGATTTTTTGTTATTTACGGTTATATTCTTTTTTCTAATAGACTTCATGATCAGGGATTTTTTGGCATTTTGCAAGTATTTTCCCATGAATCTGTCCAGTCTTTGATCTTTGTCATTTGAATTAATAATAATTTCTTTCATCTATTTAATTATACCATTGTTTAAAAATCTTTCCAATTCTGGTATACTAGCAACTAGGAGTTGATTTGATGAATATATTTCACAAAATGCAAGACAGTATTTTAACTGTACTTAAATACATCCTACTAGTAATATTTCTACTTGTGGTTGCATTTATAATTAAATGGAGAATCGACAATATTAACCAAGCGGCTAAGAAAAATGTCAATGTTTCTCTATCAATAAAGGACGAAATAAATATACTTAAGAAACAATATATGTCTCTAACAGAAAAAGAAGGAGTTAAGCTAGAACTTCCAAAGGTGGAACTTACAGAAGATCCACTAGATAACACCATCACTGTAGAGATAAAAGACGGAGAAAATCTCGATGAAATAGGAGAGACTCTTAAAAATCTAGATCTTATAAAAGATGTAAATGCATTTAAGAAAATCTGTTATGATATGGCTATCGAAAATAGTTTCAAAGCCGGATCTTACAAAATTGAAAAGAGAGAAACCGTTAGAGAAACTCTACTTGAAATAGTTGGGATAAGCCCTAAGACATGTGAAATCACAGTAACAGAAGCGATGGGCGCAAGAGACGTTGCGGATCTATTAAAAGAAAGAGAAGTAATACAAGATACCGATGCATTCGTAGACGCAGCAGATAAGATGGGTAAATTGGAAGATTTTAAACCGGGAAAATATGAAATCAATCTTCCACTTAGAGTATCTAAGATGATTGAAATCTTAACCACTGAACCAAGTAAAAATTAAAAACATTGACAAATATATTGTAAGTCCCTATAATATATTTGTATGCTATCGTAGCTCAGTCGGTAGAGCACTACATTGGTAATGTAGAGGTCGCGGGTTCAATTCCCGCCGTTAGCTCCATGTCCCCAGGACCATTGTCTTGGGGATTTTTTTGTTTTTGTGCGGGATTTGTAGCGGAAACAATCTGCTTTCATTAACTTAGGCATTAAATTCTCTACCTTCAGGCGAAGCTGTAAAATAAAATAAATTACGGTTTACTTTTGTAGCGGAAGCTACCAGCTTCCATTAAACTTGGTACTACATTATCTTTATTCAGCCGTAAGGCGTACAGCAATAATTCCTACAATTTATTTCGTAGCGGAAGCAAGGAGTTTCCACAGCCGAAGGCTCTACTTAGAAAATCTTAAGGAAGATAGTCACCCTGATAGGCTACAAAATCTTCCCAACTACAGTCACCCTGAGCGAACGAAGTGAGTCGAACGGGTATAACCTCCGAAGGTCAAGTCTTGTCAAGTGAAATCATCCAAACCTAGCCTCACCAAGGTTATACCCGTTCGACTCCAATGACTCAGCCTTTGGCTTCGCCATTTTCGCTCAGGGTGACTGTATTCATTAATTTTTTCCCATTATTTATGTCCGTAAGTAGTTTCTATGAATTGTAGGAAGTATAAGGAACACCTATAATTAACAAAGTTCAAATAAAAAAGACGGCTTCCCGTCTTCTTCTCATTAATAGTATCTGTAATAAATATTCCTCGTTATTATGCCTCCTGTTTCACTTGCTTCATCTGTATAGAAATATTCCAAAGAAATTTTACTACTTTCTAAATTCTCTGCAATTATTGTTGAATATTTATTTGGTCTTCTGAATGTTCCATGATAGGACTCTGTAATTTCTCTATAATTATCACCACCACCAAGCAAGGATTGCAGCTCCATACTATCCATGATTCCTCTATTATCTATATATTTACTATTCCTTATTGTGTGAACCATAAAACTTTTCAATTCTTTTAATGATTTAGATTCTCCAAGCTTTCCCCCTGTTAGGAAATTTGTAAGAACTATGTCATACCCGTAGCCTTTTGCGAGATAAGATATATTATAATTTCTAATTGCAAATTTATGTTCTACCAAATAGTATTTATTATTATACGAAACTCTATATACCTTATTTTCGTTTTCTACAATTTTAGAAGTATCCTTCATATTATTTACAAAATCAGTTTCTATTTGATTTAATTTTTCTTCTGCCATTTGGCTTAAGAATATTATTTCATAGTTAAGTTCAATATGTTCATCTCCAACTACTAATTTAATATTAGAGTTTGGTTTTGTGACTTCTAATTTTTCTAAAATTTGTGCATCTGTTAAATCGTGATTTTCTTTAAGCCCTGCAATTTTAAGGATATCTTCTCTTATAAAGCCTAAGATTGTTTCATCTGACTTATAATTTTTTCCATCCAATAGCTCTCTATTTGTTTCTCCAATGGTATAACTTTTTATTTTGTTATTTTTAATTGTATTAAGAATAGAAGTTTTTAAATTATCTTTCTCAATCGCTATTTTATTTGATTCCTTGGTAAATAGAAGATAATATTTGTTGTGTAGGTTATCTATGCCAAGTTTTATATACCCTAAGCTCTTATAAACTTCTACCAATGAGTTTTTAATACTTGTCTTGATTTTATTTTCTTTTTCAAAATCTGCTTTTGAAATAACCTTTAGTGTAAGAGAAATATTTCCAGTTATTGCTTCTTTGTCACCTCTTTTGATTTTTATTTTTGTATTGTTTTCTGATTCTGTGAGTTGTTTATTATTTTTTGGTTCTGTTGTAATTCCATTTGCTGCAAAGTCTTTAAATGCTACGTTTTTCGTCAAGCCTTGGTTGTCTGTTAAGGTTACTTCTAGTCCTGCTAGGTTTAGTTTTTCTCCTTCTGTGTAGCTTAAGTTTGTTGGTTGTGTTTTTACTACCATTTTTTCTACATGGTCTGGGTCAAATACTTTTGCCTTTACTGTTAATTGATTTGTTTGCGCTGTTAATGAACCTTTTGTTAATTCTACAGCTCTTCCATTGTTTGCAGCTACTGTTAATGCTGTTTCATTTGCTGGTGCTGCTTCTATTCCGTTTGCTTCAAAGTCTGCAAATGCTACGTCTTTGGTTAGTCCTTGGTTGTCTGTTAATGTTACTTCTAGTCCTGCTAGGTTTAGTTTTTCTCCTTCTGTGTAGATTAAGTTTGTTGGTTGTGTTTTTACTACCATTTTTTCTACATGAGCTGGATCAAATACTTTTGCACTTACTGTTAAGGCTTCTGTTTCTGCTGTTAGGTTTCCTTTTGTAAGCTTAACTTTGCTTCCATTGTCTGCTAATTTTAGTTCTGTATCATTTGCTGGTTCTGCTGTGATTCCATTTGCTTCAAAGTCTGCAAATGCTACGTCTTTTGTTAAACCTTGGTTGTCTGTTAAGGTTACTTCTAGTCCTGCTAGTGCTAGTTTTTCTCCTTCTGTGTAGGTTAAGTTTGTTGGTTGTGTTTTTACTACCATTTTTTCTACATGAGCTGGATCAAACACTTTTGCATTTACTGTTAAGGCATTTGTTTGCGCTGTTAATGAACCTTTTGTTAATTCTACAGCTTTTCCATTGTTTGCAGCTACTGTTAATGCTGTATCATTTGCTGGTGTTGCTGTAATTCCATTATCTGCAAAGTCTTTAAATGCTACGTCTTTGGTTAGTCCTTGGTTGTCTGTTAATGTTACTTCTAGTCCTGCTAGATTTAGTTTTTCTCCGTCAGTATAAACTAATTTTTTTGGTTGTTCTTTTACTACCATTTTTTCTACATGAGCTGGGTCAAATACTTTTGCATTTACTTTTAATGGAGCAGTTTCTACTTTTTCCACACCATTTAGTTTGATTTTTATGGTTGTGCCATTTTCATTTACGGATAATCCTGTTTCATTTGCTGGGTCTGTTGCGATTCCGTATTCACTAAAATCTTCTAAGCCTGCTTCTTTTACTATTCCTTGTGTGTCTGTTAACTTCAATTTTATGCCGGATAGATCTAGCTTTTCTCCTTCGGTATATTCTCGTTTTGAAGGTTGACTTACTATTTCTATTTTATCTATCTTTGTTTTGTCGAATTCTTTTGGCGTTTCTGGTTCAGATGGTGATTCCGGTTCTGTTCCTGGGTCTGACGGATTTTCTTTCCCCGGTTCTGTTGGGTTTTCTGGTTCTGTTCCTGGCTCTGACGGATTTTCTTTCCCTGGTTCTGTTGGGTTTTCTTCTCCTGGTGTTTCTGGTTGTGTCCCGGGTTCTGATGGATTTTCTTTTTCTGGTGTTCCTGGTTCTTCATGTTTATCCGGAACAGGTTTTACATCAGGATTCGGTTTAACCTCTGGTTTTTCCTCTACAATTGGTCTAAATCCATAACCAAGCCAATAAGGATAGAACCCATTCCAGGTGGAGTTTTCCCTTTTAACATCTTTTTCTTCTTTTATTTTTGAAACTTTTTCAGACTTAGTTTGATTTTCCACAAATTTTATAAAATTGTAGGTCATTTCAAAAGTTTTTTCTCTAATTGCAGGGCTTTTGTAGCTTCCATCGATACTTATATCATCGAGGATTCCATTATCCTTTGCAAAGTTTATAAAACCTTCTGCCCAGTTTGTAGATTTTGCTTCAATTTTTCTATAGTTTGGATGAATTCTCGACAAAATAGAAATCATTTCTTCGTATGTAATCTCGCCTTCCGGCCTGAAGTTACCATCTGGATAACCGCTAATATATCCCTTTTGTTTGGCGTAGACGATGAATTTTTCTGCCCAATGAGTATTAGGAACATCTTTGAAGTCCACCTTCGATGTCGAATCTTTTGCAAGATTTTCTTCGCCTTTTATAACGAGAATCATCCTCGTAAATTCTGCTCTAGTTATGGTGTCTTCTAGTTTTAAATCTTTCGTCTTGCCTCTTCCTGCTACGAAATCGTTTTCTAGTAACCAGTTAATCTTCTTGTTTTCTGTGGTAGGTTTTTCTGTAGCTACCACAGGTTCAAATGATGATAGTAGCATTATTGCTGCTAGAATAATAGCCGATTTTTTCAAAATAATCCTCCCCTTTTTAAAAATTTAAATTTTCTTCTTATATAAAATTATAACAAAAGCACTTTAAATGACAACCATTTCATAAATTTTTGGAATTATAAAATAAGCATAAAAAAAGGAACAGATTTTATAAATAAATTTCTGTTCCTTTTAATAGGCACCCATCCGTTCTGTTTTAGGTTCTATCACTGTTTTCCTCTTTTCAATTTGTGAATTAAATTTATTTTTAAAATAAATTTTGCGATGAGTTTAATATTTTATCTTACTGCCAGACAACTTAGGTTTTAAAATGCTCAAACTTTTTACATCTGTAGCTTGTGACCAAGGTGTCCTCTAAGCTTTCTATTAGCTGTAATCTCACTATTGATTTTATATGAACATTTGCATGGATTACATAAAACCCGCTTGACATCTCAAGTCGTGATTTCCTATTGCAAATGGACTTATGAATTTAAAATTCTGTTGAAATTAAATTTATGTTATCAATAGGATGAGTGCCACCCAATTTCTTGGTAGTATATTAATACCCTGCTGTGATAAATTTAAACGTGTTTTTTAAAAAATTTTTTATTTTTTATTTTTTTGATGTTTTAATTTGTTTTTTGTAATTTGAGTCAAGTTTAGATTTTATTTTTTTAATAAACTACTCTTTATATAAAATAAAATGCCCAAAAGGAGATTCCGTCTGAAAGAAACTCTTTAAAATTCAAGCCTAAGGAGACCGGCTATAAATCGCACTGTTTGAGCGTAGCGAGCCTAGATTTGTAGGTCGACGTGGCTTAGAATTTTTGAGTTTCTGTAATCGGAATCGACTTTGGGCTTTTATTTTTGGGATAACTAATTTGTTTATACTAGGTCAAATATAGGTCAGATCCTTCGACTCGGAAATAAATTTCCTCGCTCAGGATGACCGTATAGAAGGATAGACATCACCACATTTTTATAATCAATTAATTTTTTCTACGCAGAGCCTCTCGGCTGTGGAAGCAAGATGCTTCCGCTACGGGGATAAATAAAAGCATATATTTTTTACGGCTTTGCCTGAGGGAAAAGAATTTAGTATCAAAGCTTATGGAAGCTAGTAGCTTCCGCTACAAATGTAAATCATTTATAAGATATCTTTAATTCCAAATTCAGAACATTCCTCCGACCTATCACATAGAATCCTTAATCACAAGCCTTATACCAGAGAAAGCCATTGCCACCACAAGT
>NZ_GL397071.1:139585-154985 GCF_000146345.1 Peptoniphilus duerdenii ATCC BAA-1640
AAGAAGTGTATGATATTTATTTACATTTATTATAATATTTTTAATTCATAACTGTTTGACCTCACCAAGGTTATACCCATTCGACTACAGAGCCTTCGGCTCTTCCGCTCAGGGTGACTGCCTTCCTTTGAGCTTTCCGTGCAGATCCTCTCGGCTTTGGAAGCAAGATGCTTCCGCTACGGGGATAAATAAAAGCATATATTTTTGTACGGCTCCGCCTGAGGGAAAAGAGTTTAGTGTAAAAGTTGATGGAAGCAGGTTGCTTCCGCTAAAAATCTTCCGCTAGAAATATTCCCAACAAAAAAAAACGACACCTGGGTGCCGTTTTAAATCTTTAATTATTTTATTTTTATTTTGTATATTTTTTCGCTGTGTTTAATCTTTCTACCAATTTTTCTTTGCCTAGTAGGTAGATGATAGATTTTAAATCTGGTCCGTGTACTGTGCTACTTATGGCTACTCTTACTGGCATGAATAGATTCTTGCCCTTTATTCCTGTCTTCTTTTGGATCGTCTTCATTATTGATCCTGCGAATTCTTCGTCCACTTCTTCTACTTTTTCTAATTCTTCTAGGAATGCATCTAGTAGTTGTGGTACGTGTTCTAGCTTAATTTGTTCTAGGGCGCTTTCTTCTTCGATTTTTAATTCTCCAAACATAAATGAGATTAGGTCTGGGATTTCATCTAGTTTTGATGCGCCGTCTCTTACTATTTCTACTAGTTTTTTGTACCAGTCGTAGTTAGCTCTTATTTCTTCTTCTGTCATTAGTCCCTTTTCTACTACGAATGGGATTGATAATTCTACGATTTTATCTAGGTCATAGGATTTCATGTAGTGAGCGTTTACCCAGTTTAGTTTGTCTACGTCGAATACTCCGCCGCTCTTAACTACTTTTTCAAAGGAGAATTGTTCGATTAGTTCATCCATGGATAGGATTTCTTCTTCTCCGTCTGGTGACCATCCTACTAGTGCTAGGTAGTTTATAAGTCCTTCTGGTAGGTAACCCCTTCCTCTGAAGTCTTCTACTGATACGTCTCCTTGTCTCTTGGATAGTTTTTTGTGGTCTTTGTTTAGTACGGTTGGTAGGTGAACAAATTCTGGTACGTCCCAGCCCAATGCTTCGTATAGGTATACGTGCTTTGGAGTTGAAGATAGCCATTCTTCTCCACGTACGATGTGGGTGATGCCCATTAGATGGTCGTCTACTACTACCGCCATATGGTAGGTTGGGAATCCGTCTGATTTCATAAGCACTTGGTCATCTATTTCGTCTGAGTTTATTACTACATCGCCACGTACTAGGTCGTGGAATCTGATGTTTCTGTCGTGTGGTAGTTTTAATCTTACTACGTATTCTTCTCCTGCTGCGATTCTCTTCTTAGCTTCTTCTATGCTTACGGATCTACATAGTCCATCGTATTTTGGAACTTTGCCCTTGATTCTTTGTTCTTCTCTTAGGGCTTCTAGTCTTTCTACGCTACAGAAGCAGTAGTATGCGTATCCTTTTTCGATTAATTCGTCTACGTATTTTTTGTAAATGTCTAGTCTACTAGATTGGATATATGGACCGCAGTCTCCTTTTTCTGTGATGTTTCCATTTTCATCTAGGACTACTCCTTCGTCCACATGGACTCCTGACCAGTCAAGGGCATGGATAAGGTTTTCGATTGCTCCTTCTACGTACCTGGTTCTATCTGTATCTTCTATTCTAAGTATGAAGTCTCCACCATTTTTCTTTGCGTATAGATAATTGTATAGGGCTGTTCTAAGTCCACCTATGTGCAAAAATCCCGTTGGGCTCGGTGCGAAACGGACTCTTACTCTATTCATCTAATCACTCCTTTTTATTCTTTTAGTATTATATCACGAAATGTGTAATTGTTCCTATTTTTCTCAAAGTCCCAAAAATTCTAAATACTCTTTATATTGACTAAGTCCTTGGAAGTAGCCTTGTTCATAATTGTTTTGTAGTTTGTGTAGATCCATTTCAGTATTTTCTACTGCTTGGTTCTCTGCATAGACTATGTAGGCTTTGCCTTCTGCTTTTAGTTTTTCAAGTAGTTCCAAGTCTTCGTTGTACCTTAGGTGTCTCGTTATTATAGCATCTATAAGTTTTGGTTTATCTTTTAGTGCACCCTTAGTTAAAAGTCCCTTTGCTGGTGCAGTCTTTCTATAACCTTCTGGTCTCGTAAGCACCACGAAGAATTTTTCATATCCATCTTCTATGGCTTTTCTAATTGGAATTCCTCTTCCAACTCCGCCATCATAGTAGGTTACTCCATCTATTACAGTTTCTTTCATAAGGATTGGCAGTGAGCATGATGCTCTCGTGATAAGCTTGATATCTTCCACCGTCTTCATGTCTTCCTTTGTGAAGTACTTCATTTCTGCCTTGTCCACATCGAATGCGCCTATGGTCATCTGTGCTTCATTTTCATAAAATCTATGGTACACGTCTCTCTTTTCCTTCATAGGTTCATATTCTGTGTAGAGATATTCTGAATTGAAGTAGCCTTTACCTTTTATAAGTGAGCTTACCCCTCCCACATTTTCATCTCTAACCACGTCGACGAAGTTTCTCTTTATTCTTTCTTCATCCCTAAGTAGGTAGTTGACTCCATGGACTGAACCGGCAGAGATTCCGATTACATAGTTAAAATATATTTCTTTTTCAAGTAGTACGTTTAGAATTCCGGCGGAGTATGAATTTCTCATGCCACCGCCTTCTAAGATTAGTGCTACGTCTTTTACATTACTTTTTAAAACCTTCATAAAGTGTCCCGTCTAATTCATTTAAATATTTTTCTGCGCTAATGGCTGCTATACATCCGTCTCCAACAGCGGTTGCAACCTGTCTTACCTTTTTCTTTCTCACATCTCCTGCGGCGTATACTCCGTCTATGCTAGTCTTCATATCTTCGTCTGCTAGGATGTATCCATCTTCAAGGGATAGTTGTGATTCGAAGAGTTTCGTCGTTGGTACAAGTCCTATAAATACGAATATTCCAAATGGTTCTTCGCTTTCAATCTTTGTAATTTCACCAGTCTTGGTATTTTTCAAAGTAAGTGCCTCAACGATATTTTCTCCTTCGATCTTTACAACTTCGCTGTCCCAGATGAATTTTATCTTGTCATTATTAAATGCTTTTTCTTGAAGGCTCTTTGAAGCTCTTAGGCTATCTCTTCTATGGATGATGGTTACAGTCTTTGCAAATTTAGTTATGAAGAGTGCTTCTTCAACGGCACTGTCTCCACCTCCGACAACATACACATCTAAATCTTCGTAGAATGCTGCGTCACAGGTTGCACAGTAGCTAACTCCTCTTCCTGTGAACTCATCCTCACCTTCAACGCCAATCTTTCTATGGCTTGCTCCAGTGGTTATGATTATAGATCTAGCTTCGTATTCTCCGTACTTTCCTTTTACTTTCTTTTCTTGTCCTTTTAAATCTACAGATAATACTTCGTCATTTATAAATTCACAACCGAAGTTTTCCGCTTGCTCTCTCATATTTAATCCTAGATCCATTCCAGAGATTTCGATTATTCCTGGATAGTTTTCAACGGAACTAGTACCGGAGATCTGTCCTCCTTCAATAGCTTTTTCTATTATTCCTACTTTTAATTTTGCACGGGATGCGTATAGACCTGCCGTTAATCCTGCAGGACCAGCTCCTAGTATCAAGATATCATACATTTTATCACCCTTTTCTCATTTTTCTTAACCTTACCTAGTATTTTACCCTATATGTTAATTTTATCATAATATAATTTTACAACTTCCCCCAGAAGAGTCAATTATTTGATATAATTAAGTTGGTGATACTATGAAAAAAAGATTAATCGCAAATTTATTTTTTATATTTTTGTTGATTTTTAATATAAATGTTTATGGAAAGACAAATTCCGAAATCGATAAGTTTAACTCCAATATTTTGATTACTAAAAATGGAGATGCCCAGGTAAGAGAATCGATAACGTGGAGTGCGGATAGTTCCAGAAATGTAGTCACTAGAACGATTGATAAGAAGAATACTTCTAAGATAGATAATATAAAAGTTTATATAAATGACAAATCCTTAACTCAGGATACCAAAGCGTCAAACGGTTCAAAAGACGTGTTTAATATTCTTGAAAACAACAACTCCGTTGAGATCAAGGTCTACACTTCATTTACAACTAATAAGACCATCGACTTTAGTTACGAGTTAAATGATATGACTTCATTGGGTCAAGATATTGGATATTTTTCCTACGATTATTTCAAAGACTTAAAGGATGGCATCGGAAATTTCAAAAGCACAATTACTTTTGAGTACGGTCCATTTGCTGGAAAAGATATCTTCATAAGTTCAAGTTCCGATATTAAGTCAGAGGTTAAGGATGGCAAGATCCTTTTAAACGGAAGTAATGTTTCTAAAAATAATTCTGTAAATCTAAAGGTTCTCTACGATATGGACTTTACAGAGTTTGCCAAAAATAGAACCGAAGACACTTACAAGAGTCTTCTTTCTTCTGCAAAGGAAAATCCGACAACAGAAAGACCAATTATATATACATTTATCGCAATTGGATTTGGAATTCTCCTCATTCCATTTGGATACAAACTATTGAAACTCGTGCTCTCTACAGATGATGAAGAAAACTTAGTCTTTTTAACTGCAGTTGAAGCCGGATTCTTTTTAAAGGGCAACCAAGTCTTAACAAGGCTTATGGAAGTAACCCTTCTGGAACTGGAAGAAGCTGGTGCAGTGTCCATCACTAGGACCAACTACACTACAAAAAGAGGCAAGACTAGAGCGGACTATATAGTTTCTAAAGAGGATGAGTCCAAGATTAAGACATCTTATCAAAGATATTTCTTCGACAAATTGTTTGAATTAAATAATAGTGACGAAATCTCTTTTAAAGAAATTAGAGATATAAGAACAGAAAATGAAGTTAGATTCTTCAGAAACTTCGAAGACATCGGAAATATTTTGAAGGAAAGGCTAATAGAGCTTGGACTTAAGTACCAAAGGTTAAAGGACGTGAAGTTATTTTCACAGGCAGGAGCAATCTCTGCCCTCTTCCTCGTATCCTCTGCCTTTACTTTAAATCCGATCATCATACTTATTGCAACCCTTGCACTTATCGGAATTTTGGTAGTAGGTCTAGCTGTCATGTTTAGACTCACTCCAAAGGGAGATTATGTCTTCAAAAAAATATAAAAAAATAGAAAATGATTTAAAAGAAAACAGCGACTCAGAAAATTGTAACGGAATGTTCTTCTACGGAATGGCATTTGGCTTTGACTACGATAACCTCATGACATACAGGGTGGACTATCCATTCTACAGCTTTACCTACGAACTTCTATCCTCTGAGGACGATTACAAATTATTTAACGAAGCTTTCAATATAGCTACCACCGGTTCATCCACCGGCGGCTCTATAAAGTACAGATAATTATTACTACTACTAGGAGAATAATATGAGAAAATATAGAAAAAGAGAGCATATAGAAAATTATTTAAGATCTAGTTATACGGGAAGTCCACTTTTCGACGATGTTATGCTTATGCACAATTCCCTTCCAGAATGTGATTTCTACGAAGTGGATACTTCTACTATGTTTTTAAACAAAAAGATCAACTTCCCACTTATGATCAACGCCATGACAGGCGGATCTGACTTCACAGAGGATATAAATAGGGACCTTTCCAAAATTGCAAAAGAATTCAATCTTCCTATGGCAGTCGGTTCACAAACCATCGCCCTAGAAGATAAGGACGCTATTAAAAGTTTTAAGATTGTAAGAGATAATATGAAGGACGGCATCGTTCTAGGTAATCTATCTGGGCGAGCAACCATTGACGAAGCTAAGTTCGCAGTGGAAATGATCGGCGCAGATGGACTTCAAATACATCTAAACCCTGCCCAAGAACTAGCCATGGAAGAAGGAGATAGAACCTTCAGAGGAATACTTACAAATATAGAAAAGATTGTATCTTCACTGGACGTTCCTGTCATCGTAAAAGAAGTGGGCTTCGGCATGAGCAAGGATGTGGTTAAAAAATTATATGACATCGGAGTTAGAATCGTCGATGTGTCCGGCTACGGCGGAACCAATTTCATGGAAGTAGAAAATCTAAGAAATCCAGAAAATGATCTCTCAGAACTATATTCTTGGGGAATACCAACGGCGATGAGCGTAATCGGAGCAAAATCACTTGGACTTGATGATCTTCAAATCATAAGTTCCGGCGGAGTTAAAAATTCTCTAGACGTAGTTAAATCCATCGTCATCGGAGCTGATATGGTTGCAATCTCTGGAGAAATTCTCTCCTACTTAGTTCATGGCGGATATGAATACACCATGCAGTACCTGGCAGGTCTAATCTACAAGACCAAGATCGTCATGACCTTAACTGGAGCGAAAAATATAGAAGAACTAAAAGAATCCAAATATTTAATCACAGGAAAATTGCAAGATCTTCTCTGCGGATGCGAATCAAAATAAAATAAATAAATAAAAATCCCTATCGCTAGGGATTTTTTTAGTTGGAAGTATTTAATTTATGGAAGGTAAACCTCTGAAATTTCGATTGCCTTTCCATTTTTTGTAGATATGCTAAATAGTGAGTCTTTGTGAGATTTAAAGTACTCTATAAATTCTTCCTTCGTAAGACTCGCATTAGATTGGGAAGATAATAATGTGTCAAGATTAAAGTATTTAGTATCCTTATCTAAGAAAAATGTTTCCAATGTCTTAGTTTTTTTAACATAGAAACCTCCTGGCATATCTATATTGACATTAAGACCTAGTTCCTTGATTCTTTCTTTATCTTCCAAAGTTATCCATTCCGCCAGAATTACGTGAATGTTATCGCCTATGTCTTTTTGATCTAAATTTATTTCTTCTATATAGCCAGTATATTCTGATATAGGCGTCCTATAAAAGTCTTCCAAGTATTTTAGCTTCTCTACTTCTACTTTGTTCGGAAAGATTTTGAAGGTATCCATTGAACTTATAAAATCCTGTGTCACTTCTTTAGGATCCTTTCTCCAAGTTTGTTCTCCACTTTTTACCTTATCTTGCAAAGCCTTTAAATCAGATGAATTCGGAGTATCTTCATAGTAGACATTTCCATTTTCATCAATCCATCTTTCCACTATCCAAATTCCATCTTTCCCCTTTTCTACAGGTTGAGAAAGAAGAGCCTTCCCTGCTCTACCTAGGAAGTCTTTATATGAAGCAACATAGTGTTCTGAAGTATAAGTCTCTCTGGTAATAATATTGTTTCTCTCTAGAATTTCTCTTAAAATATTTTCATTTGCTTCCTTGGAGTTATCGTCTAAAAAGCCCTCAACACCGCTTGCTGTAGTTATATAAACTTTGCCACTTGACCTATGTTGGAAGATCATATAATTATCTCCATAACATTCTCCAATCCACCTGTCACCTTTCCCTTTACCAATAAATCCATCATAGTTATCATAGGATTTCTCATCGTTAAATTGCAGGCTGTAGTTTAGTTTATAAACTTCATATGCCTTGCCATAAATATCATCATAGCTTAAAAACTTTTCTAACTTGTCAATTTTATAGTCAGAGACTGAAGCTCCAGCTGAATATAGACTTAAAATAGTTTCGCCAATATAACTTTTAGCAAAGTCTTCTACACTGGCATTTTCGTCTTGGGAAACTAAGGCGGCTCTTACCATAAACTCTTGGTAGTAGCTAGGTAGGTCAGCTGAAAACTTGTCTTCTTCAATATAACCCTTGTGCCTATATCCATCAGAAACTTTTTCAAAAATCAAATATGGAGTTCTATTAAAACCACTTACCCAAGACTGGTCTAACACTTTTCCATCTAAGGTCTTTGCCAACTCTTCTGCTTGTTTAGTTTTTAAACTGTAAGCGTACTTATAAACTTCGATTTTTTTGCCATCAATATTTAAATCCTTAGAAACTTTTTCTAAGTCGTCAATTCTATAGTCAGAAATTTCATAACCTAAAGATGAAAATAAAGATTTTATTTGATTTTCTATTTGGCCTTTTAAAAATTCTTCAGGGTTTGGATAGGTTCTTGTAGAATCTAAGTTTTCTTCTTGGGTTTCTGCTTGATCCTTAGAATTTTTTTTCGATTCTTTATCATTTTTATCCGTCAAACATCCAACCGCAACCACAGCCAATAATATAAAGCATAACGCCAGCACAAATTTCTTCGGCTTCTTGTATGCCAAAATGTTTTTTATCCTGGTCTTGGTGTTGTTTTCTCCAAAGGCTAAAGGGGAAGCTGTTAAAATTTTCCTGCCCGTTGAAAATGATAAAAGAGACTTGGAGTAGTCTTTCTTTATACTATTTCCTAAGTCTTTAACTACTTTTTCATCACAAGAAAGCTCCATGTCTAAACCCATTAAGTAATAGGCAAGCCATGCTAATGGATTGAAAAAGTGAATTATCGTTACTATAAACGCCAAGAACTTCCACAAGTGATCTAATCTTTCTATGTGAACTTCTTCGTGTTTTCTTATGTATTTTTCTTCTTCAGGCGCTAGTCCAGATGGTAAATATATATTTGGTCTTATAAGTCCAAAGACAAATGCCGTTTGAAGACTCTTATTTTCATAGACATTTTCACCAACTTGTCTTGAGCCTTTTAATCTTTTCTTAAGCTTAATTGTTGAGACGATGCTACAAATAATTAGAATAATTACACCACTTAACCAAGTATAAAAGTAAATTTTTTCTTTGCTTAATGTGTTAGATTCCGTAAAGTTCCTCTTTAATTCTTTGGTATTTTCATTTGGATTTATGCTCTGCTTTTCATTTTGATTTTCTTCAATCTTTTCTATAAAATTATTTTCTCCTTGATGCTCCTCATAAATAGTAAAGTTACTTTTATTGTTAGCTTGACTATTTATTGTGATTTCCCTTGGAATCAAATTTGCAAAAGAAATTGAGCTCTTTATAGAAAATGGAAAGATTAAACTTACAAATGCCACCGTCCAAAGGCTATAAGAAAATACTTTTGGAGCTTTTTTAAGTAAAAATCTCACTAAGATGATTATTCCAATTACGAGAGATCCTTTTAGAGAAAGTCTTAAAAGTGTGTTTATAAATACAGCCATTTCATTCCTCCTTGTGATTTTCTATTAACTCTTCTAACTGAGCTATCTCTTCCTCTGTCAATCTATTTTTCCTAGTAAATGCAGCCAAAAACTTAGGTAGAGAGCCGCCGTAGTTTTCTTCTATAAAATCGTTACTGATTCTAGTTTCGTAGTCTTCGCGACTCATCTTAGATCTTACAAGAGAGTTTTTATTTTCAAAGACTCCTTTTTTCTCAATTCTTCTAAGTAAGGTGTAGGTGGTGGACTTGGACCAAGAATATTTTTCTTTACACAGATCGACAAGTGAAGAGGATTTGATCGGTTCATTGTCCCATATTAACTCTCCTAAATTTTCTTCTGCTTGACTTAATTTTTCAAAATTCATTTTGTCATCTCCTTACTCTACATTATGTAAACCATTTTTTATTTTAGTTTACTATTTGTAGACCAACTTGTCAAGATTTTATTTTTAATATTTTAGACAAAAAAAGAGATAAGTTTCATTCTTATCTCTCAGATTTATTTATTTAATTTCTATGGTGTTAAAGGTGTAGGCGTTTAGAGATTTTAGAGAATGGGATAGGTATGAGTAGTCGATGAATCTCTTGTACCTACTCCAATTGTCGTAGACTTCTAAGATATATACGTTCATTCCACGATATTTTAATGAGATATATCCGCTTATGGTTACTGTGTGACGTTTGTACTTTCCAAAGCCGATATTCATAAGCAGTGGTCTTCTATGGTCGATTTCTCTTTTTATTGGATTGTAGAAGTTGCCATTGTAATGACCTCTGGTTTTGATATCAAGCTCGTACTCTTCTGCGGATCTTTTTATAATTCTTGAAATAGTCATAGGAAGTGTTCCATTAAACACATTGAAAAAATAAATGTCCGGCGCATCTTTTATGGTTGAGTAGAGACTCTCCTCCGATTCAGGAAGGATTTTAAATTTATCTTTGTGGTACATGAACACTCTAAGTATGGATGCCAAGGTACAGTTGTTCTTGCCGTCGCCAAATTCACTTTGGACAAACTCCGGAAGCTCAAGGGATTTAATCTCCACCACCTCTGCTCCTGGATATGTCCTGTCGATATATTCTTCTAGATTTGTAATCACTTCGTAGTCGTTTATATAGTTTAAAAATTTTTTAATCATTTAATCACTCCTACTTATTCATACCCAATTAATTTAGATAGAAATTTAAAAAATATCAGAAAAAAGACTTGCATAAATTTTTGAATGCTGTTATACTTAATAAGTGACGTCGGGGTGTAGCGCAGTTTGGTAGCGCACGTGGTTTGGGACCATGGGGCCGGGAGTTCGAATCTTCTCACCCCGACCATTTTAATTTGCTTGCCTCAAAGGCAAGCTTTTTTTTATCCAAATTTTTAGTACAAGGAGGAAGTTTATGAAGTCAATTATATTTGATATGGATGGCACACTTGCGGATTCAATGGCGATGTGGAGAAGCCTAGGAATCGATTATTTAAAGAGTCACGGCGTAGAAATAACCTCAACCGATGCCCAAGAGATGACCACCATGAGCTTAAAGATGAGTTCCACATACATGAAAGAAAAATTTAAACTTCCCTTAACTCCAGAAGAGATATATGACGATATGAGACATATTGCAGAGGATTTTTATGCCAAGGAATGCAAACTTAAAGATGGAGCACTTGATGTTCTAGAAGCTTTCCACGAAGCTAATATACCTATGATGCTTGGCACTGGAACTCCTGAAGAATTTTTCGATCCATTCTTAAAGAGAGAAAATATGTTCAAGTATTTTGAGGCTATTGCAACCTGCGACGGATTAAATCTAAAGAAGGACAATCCTAAATTTTTCTTAACCTGTTGCGAAATGGCAGGCTTTGATCCAAAGGAAACGGTGTTAGTTGACGATGCATACTTCGCAATAGTTGCTGCAAAAGAAGCAGGACTTACAACCATTTGTATGTACGACGAAGCAAACGACAATATGCTAAGAGAGCTTACACTTTCATCTCATATGTTCATCTCTGATTTAAAAGTTTTAAAGAAGATATTTCTATGAAAATATTATTATTTTTCCTTCCAAGAGGACTTATTTCATTCTTAATAGGATTTTTTCTATGTAGAATAGTAAGGCTCACCCTATTTAAAGATTTAGTAAATGAATCAAACAGCGATAGAGAGCTTTTGATATCAGTGCTAAGTGGATACATCATAATGCTAATGGTATTTATGTTTACACCGAACTATATCATAAGCGGCTCCGGCATAGACTTAACATCAGAGAATTTTGACTTCGTCGGCAATTTTAAAGATAGAATAAATACCGGGTACTGGGGCATAAATCTAATCCCATTTGCAACCATGAGATCCTATATAAAGTACAGTGGAATATTTCACGCACTATTAAATATTCTTGGCAATGTGGTGCTGTTTATTCCCATAGGATATATTTTCCCGATGATTTTAAAGAGATATAGAAGTATAAAAACCATGGCGGTGCTTTCCATTGCCATCTCCCTATTTATCGAGTTTATTCAGTTCTTCGTCGGCAGAAGCTGCGACATAGACGATTTGATTTTGAACTTTGTAGGGGGTATAATTGGGTATACAATCTTTTATTTTACTGGAGATAGGATGAAATCTATCCTAGGAAGATAAGGGGGCGAAATTGGTTTCGACAGGGGTAATGAACTTTTAGTAGCGAGCAGTTGTTAGGAACAACTTAAAAAGCCTAAACAAAAATAAACGAAAACAATAATTTAGCTTACGCAGCATAATAGCGTCATCCGAGGTAGAAGGCCCACGGTCTACTAAGGGTGTCAAATTAAGTGGGACACGAAACTTCGCAATGGTTCTAACGAAGTGGGTATTAAGAACCGCGCCTTGCAGCAGCTGTCAGTAGCTAACTGCTATGGTCTATAAGAACTGACTGCGCTCGGAGAGACTGATTCGGATTTACTTTTGGACGCGGGTTCGACTCCCGCCGCCTCCACCATATAAGGAAGCATATTTTGATAGAAAATATGCTTTTTTTTCATTGCCGAAAAGCCTTGATTTCAAGAGATTTAAGCATTTTAAGGCATAAAGCAGCCCGCCCCGGAGTTGATTCCGGGACGGATTTTTCGCGTTTTCGGCATCATGAGAATTAAAATATTTGTTTACATAAATCTAACTTTCACATTACATAATTTTGCTTGAATTGTTATGAATAAATTGCTTTAATTAAAATGAGAAAAGTGAAAGACAAGTTAAATTGTAAACTTTTATTATATGAATAAAACAGATATAATCATTTTGCTATTTTCGTAATAAACTCATCAACGGAGGAGAAGCGTGTATAGTTTATATAAAAAAAACGAGGTATTATTTGCAGTTGTTTGGATCATAATATATTGTGCAGTGTCTATCCCGATTCGAGGTAAATTTGGAGATGAAAGCATTTTTATGCTGATAGCTCTTTTGTTGATTGCTATCTGTATAACGGTGTTTATACATAAAAATAATCTTAAAGAAAAATATGGACTTGATAAATATCCAAAGAACACAAAAAGATATTTATTTTTCATACCTGTTTGGATTCTCGTAACAGGCAATTTATGGGGCGGATTAAAGCTGTCTTATTCCGGACTTTCTCAAGTTTTAGCAGTTTTGTCAATGCTTTTAATCGGCTATATTGAAGAAGTGCTTTTTCGAGGATTTCTTTTTAAGGGAATGTTACCAAAAGACGGAATTGCAAAATCTATAATCATCGTTGCCATTACTTTTGGGCTTGGGCACATTATAAACTTATTTACCGGTCAAACTGATTTACAAACCATTGCTCAAGTGTTTTTCGCTATTGCTTGGGGATTTATTTTGACGATTATTTTCTATAAGAGTAAAAGTCTTTTACCGTGTATTTTTTCTCATGGATTGATTGACGCTTTTTCCAAGTTTGGTATTGAGAACTCAATTTTTCAATGGGTATATATAATTGCTACAATATTTGTTGCAGTAATTTATTGTCCATATTTATTGAAACTTTCGATGGAAAAGTCAAATATATAAGTGACTATTGAAAAAACGAAAAGTTTGAAAATATAATCAGCAGGAGAATATTATGAATAATAAAATAAAAATGTCCGTCGGAAAGAGAATTGCACTCGGGATTGTTGTTCTATCGTTCATTTTTTTTATGGCAATTTTGATATTTATCATTATTCCTCATTCGATCTGATATTATCAGGAGGATAAGATTGGATTTATAGCCGACATCGCTTCTCGTATTTTTGTAATTTATATAATCGGCACCTTACTGACATTTGGTTATATTTTTAAGGAAAAATGGCAACACACTGTAATTTGGTGTATTTGTGCAGTAATTGCGTGTGTTGTAAGTTTTTATCTGTTAAGAGCTCCAATCCTTGATTTGCCTTATATAAACAGACCTGCGTCTATGAATCTTAATTATGTGACTTTTGAAAATGATAATAATCATGAATATGCAGTTTTTTATAAACTTACTGGTTACACGGCAAATAATGAAACCAAGGTGTTTGAGATCAATTCTGAAACCTACGATAAAGAAAAAGAAAAGTGGAAAAATAATGAAACGGTATCGGCTGGCATAAAATATCTGCCTCATACGGGAATATTGATGCATTTGAATACTTTTGAACAATAGTAAAAATAGAAGAATAATTTAATCATGGTAGGGATGTTTTCGTGAGTATCTCAAAAGAAATAATAATTGGATTTCTTGGTTTGACAATCAGGGAACATTTTGCAGTCACTCCATTTTTGATCATACCGTTTGTAGCAGCAATTCAAGCTTTGATTATCGGGTTTTAGGAAAATAAGTTTTCGGATTGTTTATCTAAATCATGTAAATGCTGTTATCAAAATGTAGAAAATTTAGCTGCGACCATACCCTTTGATTTGCACCCACGATCTTGAATTTGCACCCATATGCTGAACTTCTATCAATATATGATTTCCTTTCCATACTTGCAACTAGCTTGCGAGTTTTTTTATACATATTTTTAAGGAGAAGAAATGAAAAGAGACGAAGAACTATTAAGTAAAAAAAGAGCGATAGAGCTTCGGGATAGTGGATATATAAATTTGCAATAAAAAAGGAACAGATTATTTATTTAAACTCTGTTCCTTTTTTATTGGGCATCCATCCGTTCTGTTTTAGGTTCTATCACGTTATTCCTCTTTTCGTATTAAATTATTATTGTTCATTTTCTTACACTTATTCATAATTAATTAAATTAATTATTACGAGTTATATCTTCTTCCGCATTGTTTACCAGAAAGTTTTAGTATATTTCATTTAAATAACCATTTCTCAATCTCTCAACTCTAAGAACTTGTAGCATTTAAAATCCATATATTTCAAACAATCCTCTAACTTCCTATTAAGTTTTAATCAAATCCTTCAATATATTTAAACATCTGCTTCTATTTCAATAATAAATCTACTTTAATATTTAATTAAACGTCAAGATTTCTTTTAGCAAATGATTTTAAATGTGAACCTGTCGTTCTTTTGAATTAAATTTGAGCTCTCAATAGGATGGATGCCCTTACCAATTTCTTGGTAGTATATTAATACCCTGCTGTAATAAATTTAAACATGTTTTTTAAAAAATTTTAAAAATATTTTTGTTTTTTTGTTTTTTGTTGCTTTAAGTGTATTTTTCTGTAGGGTTTTGAAAGTCTAAGGAAGCAGTCATCCTAAGAAGGGAGTGGAGGTTTTCCGACACCTGTAGTCCAACGGGTATAACCCTAGTGGGGTAAACCCATCTACACGGTCATCCTGAGCGGAAAAGGCGTTAGCCTTTGGAGTCGAAGGATCTTACCTATATTTAACCCGTCTCTGCCAAAAAAATATAAAAATTTTCCTCCCAACTACAGTCACCCTGAGCGAAAAGAGCCGAAGGCTCTGAAGTCGAATGGGTATAACTTCCGAAGGTAAAGTCTTTGAAAATGAAATCATCCGTACCTGCCCTCACCACAGTTAAAATAATTCCTTGATTTATTCCGTGTAGATCCTTCGGCCATGGAAGCAAAATGCTTCCGCTACGGGGATAAATTTAAGGTTTAGTTATAACACGCCTGAAGGCTGAGGGAGAAGTATTTAGTGTCAGGGTTCATGGAAGCATGTTGCTTCCGCTACAAAGATAAATCTTAATTTATGTCGTTTTACGGCTTCGCCTGATTTTAATTTTCTCTACGCAAAATTAAAAGTCTCTCTACAGATAAAGCACAATACAAATGACGTAAGTATAATCTTTAAACCTTACTACGACCAACCTATA
>NZ_GL397071.1:155327-270841 GCF_000146345.1 Peptoniphilus duerdenii ATCC BAA-1640
GTAGGTTTTGTCGACGAGACGTTAATTTCCTCCCGCCCCCTCGTAAAAAAAAGATTTGAAGAAGAAAGATTATATTTTAAAGAAGTGTAGGATATTTATTTACATTTATTATAATATTTTTAATTCATCACTGTTCGACCTCACCAAGGTTATACCCGTTCGACTCACTGCGTTCGCTCAGGGTGACTGTAGTTGTGAGATTTATAGTAGCCTCTCGGCTGTGGAAGCAAAATGCTTCCGCTACGGGTGTGGATAATAAGTACAGTTACACTTACGCCTTACGGCTAAGTTAGGAAAATTTAGTGTCAAGGCTGATGGAAGCTGGTAGCTTCCGCTACAGAAATAATTCATATCTATTTTTCCCCATCCATTTGCCTAAATTCCATTATTATTATAAAATATACTTTAGAATTTTATTTTATGAGGAGATTTATGAAGAGATTATATATTTTTATTTTATCTGTTATTGTACTTACTTCTACATTTATAAATGTAGATGCCCGCTCTTTTAGCGATGTAGCTGAAAACGACTGGTTCTATTCCACCGTTTCAGAACTCACCGACAGAAGGATTGTAAAAGGCTATGACGATGGTACTTTTAAGCCTTATAAAGAAGTGACTTATGCTGAATTTTTCACTCTTATGACCAATGCGACTGGTCATTCTCAAGAACCTTTTACCATCGTACAAAGAAAGTGGTACTTAAATACTTTTAACTTCCTTAACCACAGCGGTGTTCCTGCCGATGAAGCTAAGGCGGATATGCCTATTTCAAGGGCAGAGATGGCGAGATTTACTTCTCTTATCTTAGAAAAGGTAGTTGGATATGAGTTTAGCTCTGGTTCTGTCTCTTTCACTGACGAAAAGGATATCGACAAGGATTACATCCAATATGTAAAGAATTTGGCTGCTGCAAATATTATAACTGGAGATGATTCTGGTAATTTCTTGCCGGACAAATCTCTAAATAGAGCCGAAGCTTCCCAAGTTATCAAAAAGATTTTAGAGCTTGTGAGAAATTAAAACAAAAAATTAAACGACTAGTAATAGTCGTTTTTTTTGCGAATTTTTAATTTTTCAGTGATTGTTTTCGTTCAAAACTTTATATATCCAGAACCAACTCCTATATCAAGACCTTCTAATATCGCTTTTTTTGCGTTCTTTTGTAGGCTTGTCTCTTCCGGATAGAAGGATTTGTCTTCTAGAACTTTTGAAAAAATCCTTTCTTCCGCTTGAGGTATGTTGAAGCTCATTTCTATGTTGGTAAACTTATCCCTAAATTTTACTATGTTTGAATCTTTATTAAGCACTCGATCTAAATTTAAAGAAAGAAGCCAAGACTTGCAATAAAAATATTTAATCCCTTGGTCCTTGTAAAATTCTCTTGCCAAATCCAGAGATTTTTCCACATCTTTTGGATCTAGTTTGCCGTCTTCTGGAATGTGAACAGATAAAAACTCTTCCCCTTCTCCAATGGGACCGAGATTTTTCTTCGCCCTAGTTTTCTCGTACTGAAGTCTGCCGAGCCTTATGACTTTTAAATCTAAACTTTCTGCGAGCCAATCGTGTTCATCGATTCCCCATACTCCATGCTTTTTCTTATAATCATTCGCCCAAATTCTAATGTCCTTCATTGAGTCCACGTATATTTTTTCCGGTATTTTTCTATTCATATATTCATTATAAGTATTTAGTGCAAGTTCCAAGTACACCTTCAGCGCCAAAAACGGCCCGTCTTTTTTATTTCTAATTATTGATTTGAAGCGAGAAAAGTCCTCGTAGTAAGACTTCTTCAAATCTTCTAAAGTTTTTTCTTTAAAATTATATGACTCAAGTTCTTTTACAAGTTCTTCATCTAGCCCAATTTTATTTTCTAATTCTCTTAAATCCATTTTGTCCTCATTTCTCTATCTAAATTATATATCAACGGAAATAAATTTTTAACTCCGAATCTTTATTTGCAAATTTTATAATAAAATCCCTTTACTTACAAAAATCCAACAAAAAAAGCAATCTCTCGACTGCTTTTTCTCTTTATTAATTTTAGTGAGCGAGGACTACCACATAGACTTCCGATGCTCCTGCTGCTTTTAGTGCCTTCGCCGCTTCTTCCACAGTTGCTCCTGTGGTTAAGACGTCATCTATTAGTAGCACCTTTTCTCCTTGTAGTTTTTCGCTTTCAAATGCGTCTTTTAAATTTAATTTTCTCTCTATAAAACTAAGTCCTATTTGATCCTTGGTGTGTTTTTTCTTTCTTAGGACTTCTCTTACTTCGATGCCCGTCATATTTTCTATTTCTTCTGCGATGAGTTTCAGTTGGTTGTATCCTCTTTTTAGATATGCGGCTCTCGTCATTGGAATATAGGTTAAGAAGTCTATCTTTGTAGATAGTTTTTCTCTAAATATTTCTTCTATTATTATTTCTGCAAATGTCTTGTAGAAATGGGTTTCGTCGTTGAACTTGTACCTCTTTATGATTTCTCTTAGGAATCTATTGTAATTTAAACAGATATTTATATCTGTTATTCCGTCTAGTTTTATCTTCGGAGTATCAAAGTCGAGGTTTGAGTAACAATCTTTGCATAGACCGGCTTTATATTTTGGATTTGTACAATTTTCACATCTAGATAAATCCATAGATTTTCCTCTTCTCCCAGGTGGTGATGATTTTATCTTTGAGACCTGTGTACCTTCTCATGACGTGGTTGTTGTTGACCATGATTTCTAGATATTTTCTATCTCCAACTAGCACAACCATTTCAGATGCCCTCGTGATTGCGGTGTAGAGTAAGTTTCTTGAAAGGAGCATAATCGGTGCTGAGTGTAGCGGAATTATCACCGCGCGAAACTCTGAACCTTGGGATTTATGAATTGTGCTTGCGTAGGCTAGTGTGAGCTCCGATAGATTTTCCATAGGGTACTCAACTCTTTTTATTTCGTCAAATACTACCCACATTTCACGATTTTCTCTATCGATGGATTCAATCATGCCGAGTTCACCGTTGAAGACGCCCATTCCTTCTTCTTGGTAGATTTCCGATTCGGAACTAAATTCCAAATTATAATTGTTTTTGATCTGCATTACCTTGTCATTTTCTCTAAAAGTTCTGCCAAAGGATGTGATTTCATCTCCTGACTTTGGATTTAGCGCTTCCTGCAAGGTCTTGTTCAAGTTGTCCACGCCGACTATACCCTTCTTCATCGGGCTTAGCACCTGGATATCTCTTATGGAATCGAGATTTTTAAATGCTGGAAGCCTATCTTTTACAAGATCTACGATGGTGTTTAAAGTTTCTGTAGGATCTGGACTTTCTATAAAGAAAAAGTCTTTGGATTTGTTGTCCAAAATCGGTCTTATTCCTTTATTTATTCTGTGGGCGTTCTCGATTATAAGCGAGCCTTCTTCCTGTCTGAAGATTTCATTTAAGTAGACCACATGAATTATTTTTGATTCGATGATGTCTTTTAAAACATTTCCTGCGCCGACAGACGGAAGCTGATCCTTGTCTCCCACGAGGACGAGCCTTATCTTTTCTGGTATAGCTTTTAAGATATTGTGCATAAGAAATAGATCCACCATGGAGCACTCGTCGACTATGAGCACGTCGCAATTCAGTTCTTCCATCTCCTGAATGCTTACTCCCGGTTTTATTTCCAAAAGTTTGTGGAGGGTTGACGCCGGTCTCTTGGTGGCTTCTTCCATTCTTTTCGCCGCTCTCCCCGTCGGTGCTGCGAGGCTCACCTTTAGTCCTTCTTTTTCACAGAGATCGATGATGGTTGTAAGGGTTGTGGTCTTACCTGTTCCTGGACCTCCTGTGATGACTGTGACTCCATTTTGGAGCGCTTCTTCCACAGCTTTTTTCTGATTCGTCGCAAGATGGATACCCTTTCTATCTTCTATTTCTTCGATTTCTTCTTCGATATTTAATTTTATCGGATACTTCTTCGATGCGAGTTTTGTAAGCACTCCCGCCACGAAATTCTCTGCTTTGTAGTAGTTGGTGAAGTAACAGCTGTCCACATCATCGATTCTCTCTATGTAAAAAAATCTATCGAAGGCGAGACTATTTATCTGACTTTCCACCTGCTCAATGGTGACTCCCAAAACTTGGGCAGATTTCTTCACGAGGATTTCCCTTGGAAGATAGGTATGACCTTCCAAGTTTCCTTGGGAGAGGGTGTACTTTATGCCGGATTTGATTCTAAATGGATCGTCCTTTTCAAAGCCGAGACTCATGGCGATTTCGTCGGCAGTTTTAAACCCGATGCCCTTTACTTCTTCTGCCAAGATGTATGGATTTTCTCTCACTATCTTTTCGCTATCGTCTTTAAAAACTTGGTAGACCCTCATGGCGAGGTTTGAAGTCATGTTTAATTTTCCGAAGAACATGATTACAGATTTTGCTTCCTTGGTCTCTTGGAGAGCTTCCATCATCTTTCCAAATTTAACAGGCCCGATACCTTCCACTTCTTTTAATCTCTCTGGAGTTTCTTCCAAAATCTTAAATGTTTCCATGCCGAACTTGTCATAGATAGATTTTGCGGTCTTCTCTCCTATATAGGGAATGAGTCCAGAGGATAGGTATGCTATGACTCCGGACTTGGTGTCGGGAAGTATCTCTTCAAAATGTTCAAATTTAAATTGTTCTCCATATTTGTTGTGAAAGACCATGTTGCCGCTGAATTTGTAGCGCAGACCTTCCTTGATGGTCATGCCATTTCCAGTTACAACTAGATCAGTATCTTCACTTATGGTTCGAAGAACGCACCATCCATTCTCTTCGTTTCTAAAGATGATACGCTCTACGATTGCTTCTATCTCTAACATAGTATCACTTCGCCAATCTTATTTTACTTTCCTTGCCCTGGTAGACGTATATGACTTCCAATCCTCCGTCCACCTTCTTTACAGATTTTATCTTAAAGAATTCTTTGGGCACTTCAATAGTCTCTGCAACTTTTTCCTTTATATATTCTTCGGTCTTCAGTTTCTTTTCGTTTATATAGTCGGTTACAAATGGAATGGTCTTCGTGGTGTAGTAACTATAACCGCAATATAGTAGAAATACGAGGATTGAAAGTTTTATTAATAAAAAGAATAGTCTTATTCCATTAGATACGAATGCAAATAAGTCCGCCAACGCTCTAAACGGTCTAAATCCTCTTTTGCGTTTTGGCTTTCTATAGTATTCGTATTCATCATCGTCATCGTAGTAATCATATTCATCGTCAGAGTCTCTGACTAAATCATCTATATGAGATTCATCCCTGTCGCCTCTACTAAATCCAATGAACTTCTTTTTATTTTTATTTTTATTCTTTTTTGGAGATTTTGGTCTTTCTTCGTAGTCGTCTAAATCTTCTTCAAAGGATTCCTCTTCTGATTCAGTTCTCATATTTTCCAGTTGCAGCTCTTCGTTTAATTTCCTTGCCACTTCATCCATTGGAAGTGTATCTTCTAATCTATCCTTCATTGCACATTACAAAGTGGCCTTCCTCCACTTCTACTAGGCAGTTTTTGCTATTCTTTCCACTGCAGTTAACTCTATGTTTACAATTTTCTTTTAATTTTATAAGCTCTTTTGAATTATCCTCGAGTTCGATTTTTTTATCCCAAGGATTCTGTTTCGGTATAGCTGAAAGAAGTCTCCTCGTGTATGGATGGACTGGATTGTTAAATATTTTTTCCGTCTTCGCCATCTCTACTACCTTTCCATGGTACATAACCACCACTCTGTCAGCGATATGTTCTACCACTGCAAGGTCGTGAGAGATAAATATCATGGAGAGATTCATCTTTTCTTTAAGTTCATTTAAAAGATTTATTATATGCGCCTGGATTGAGACATCTAGTGCTGATGTAGGTTCGTCTGCAATTATTAGTCTTGGATGAGGTGCCAGCGCTCTTGCTATTGCAATTCTCTGTCTCTGTCCACCGGAAAATTCGTGGGGATATCTATCGTAGGTGAAACTACTAAGTCCAGATAGTTCCATGGTCTCAAGGACTCTTTCTCTCAGTTCTTTTCCTCTTAATCCGCTTATATTTCTCGCACCTTCTGCTATTATCTGCCCCGTCTTCATTCTAGGATTTAGAGATGAATATGGATCTTGGAAAATCATTTGAACCTGTTTTCTATATTCTACCAGTTCTATGTTGGTCATGTCGAAAATATTTTTATCCATGTAGAATGCCTTGCCTTCTACTCCTTCGTAGAGGTTCATGATGCATCTAGCCACAGTACTTTTGCCAGAGCCACTCTCTCCTACTATTGCCAAGGTTTCATTTTCTTTTAAATCGAAGGATACCCCGTCCACTGCGCGGACTTCTCTCCCCTTGGATTTAAATACCATTGTCAAATCTCTTACTTCTAAAATATTACTCATCATAATCACCATATAAAAAACAGCTTACTTTGTGTTCGCCACCGACTTCTCTAGGCATTTGCCATTTACAAATATCCATCTCCTTCGGACATCTGGAATGGAATCTACAGTTGTCGCTAAACTCTTTTGGACTCGGTACAGATCCAGGTATATTGTAAAGAGTCTTTTGATCCGCACCAATAACTGGACGAGATTTCATAAGTCCAATGGTGTATGGATGTTTTGGATTTCTAAATATCTCTTCTACTGGTCCAGACTCGATAACTTTACCCGCATACATTACAACCACATAATCTGCAATCTCCGCAACCACACCAAGGTCGTGGGTTATAAATAGGATTGAGGTGTTATAGTCTCTCTTTAGATCCACCATAAGCTTTAAAACTTCCGCTTGAATAGTCACATCAAGTGCAGTTGTAGGCTCATCTGCTATAAGAAGTTTTGGATTTGCAGATAGCGCCATGGCAATCATTATTCTCTGCCTCATCCCACCGGAAAGCTGGAATGGATAGCTTTTGTACACAGTCTCTGGATTTCTAATTTCTACTTTTTCTATCATCTCTATGGATTTTTTCTTTGCTTCTTCTTTATTCATATTGAAATGGGTTTTGAAGACTTCATCCATTTGATATCCAATCCTAAGGGCAGGATTTAGAGATGTCATCGGCTCTTGAAAGATCATTGAGATTTCTCTACCACGGATCTTCCTTAAATCTTCTTCCGATTTATTAAGTAAATTTTCGCCTAAAAATTCTATTCTTCCTTCGATCTTCGAGTTTCTTCTGTCCATAAGTCTAAGAATCGACTTGGCGGTTACAGATTTGCCGCAACCAGATTCTCCAACAAGTGCAACAGTCTTCTTCTCAGGAATTTCAAAGTTCACCTGATCCACCACTTTTAACCAAGAAGAGTCAGTTTTGAAACTTATGCTTAAGTCTTGTACAGATAAAATCATTTTGCCCTCCTTAGTTTTGGATCCATTGCGTCTCTTAATCCATCTCCTACAATATTTAAAAGTAGAATGGTAATTGCGATTGCAAGCCCTGGAAACATGGACATATATGGATAGTCTCTAAAGTACATACGAGATTCAGAAAGCATGGAGCCCCATTCAGGATTAGGAGGTAAGACTCCCATACCGATAAATGAAAGGGACGCCGCTGATAGGATAGAAGTCCCTACTCCGATGGTCGCCTCAACTATTATCGGTGCTATACAGTTTGGCAATATGTGCACAAAGAGGATTCTCATGTGGCTCGCACCAGAAACCCTCGCAGATTCGATAAATTCTTTTTCTTTTAAGGACATAACCGTTGATCTTACTATACGAGCGTACCTTGGAACTGATGAAAGACTGACAGCTATGATTAAATTTTTCATTCCATTGCCAAGAGATGCAGCTATTGCAATTGCAAGAACTAGAGATGGAATAGAGAGTACGATATCCATAATTCTCATGACGATTCTGTCGAAGGTATTTCCGAAATATCCTGCAAATGCTCCGATGAGTGTACCTATTGCTCCAGCTATGATTACAGAAATAAATCCAATCTTAAGAGAAATTCTCGCACCGAAGATAATCCTTGAAAATATATCTCTTCCAAAATTATCTGTTCCCATTAAATTTTTGATATTTGGAGAGGTAAAGGCAGCTTCTGGATGTTGTTCAGAAAAAGTATATGGAGCTACATAGTCTGCAAAGATTGCAAGAAGAATGATAACTATTAAAAGATCCATAGCAATCCTTGAAACCCTTGATTTTCTAAATTGTTTTAAAGTTTCCATATTAATCCCTACCTATCCTTGGATCTATAAATCCGTACAAAATATCTACGATGATGCTGATTAAACTATAACAGATTGAAATCAAAATAACTCCACCTAAGACCACTGGAAGATCCCTCGTCTTTATGGATTCAACCATAAGTCTTCCGATTCCTGGAATTGAAAATACGGTCTCAGTTAGAACAGATCCTCCAAGAAGACCTCCTGCTTGAAGTCCAATGGTCGTTATAATTGGAATCATCGCGTTTTTAAGGGCGTGAATAAAGATAATCTTTTGTTTCTTTAGTCCCTTTGCAGTGGCGGTTTCTATATAGTCTTGATTTAAAACTTCTAGCATAGATGATCTCGTCATCCTCATTATGATTGCTGATGATTGAAGTCCCAGTGCAAATGCAGGCATGATCATCGCCTTGAAGCTTGAAAATCCTGATGGAGGAAGCCATCTGAGTTTTACAGAGAAAAGTAAAATAAGTAGAATTCCCGTCCAAAATATAGGCATGGCAATCCCAGCCATTGAGAATATCATTACAAATTTATCTACAAATGTTCCCCTATTCACAGCGGATAAAACTCCCAGTAAAATTCCAAAAAATACTGCGATTAGTAGAGAAAATCCTGTGAGTTTCAAAGTGTTTGGAAATACTGCAAGAAGAGTTTTAGTTACACTTGAACCAGAAATATATGAAGTTCCAAGATCAAATTTAAATATAAGTCCTTTTAAAAATCTAAGATATTGAGCGAGGAATGGATCGTTTAGACCCATCTTCTCCCTTAGAGCTTCGATTACTTCCTTTGGGGCATTTGGTCCCGCCTTAGCAAGGGCAGCGTCTCCTGGACTCAAGTAAAAGAGAAGAAAAACTATGAAACTTACTCCTATGACTGTGGGAATAAGCATCAGTATTCTTTTAAGCACACGTTTAGTCATAATTCACCTTTATTTAAAGAAAAGAGGGGAAGTCCCCTCTTTTTATTATTTTTCTACAGCTTCGAATCCAACTTTTCCAAATTTTTGTGCATAGGTTGGTGCAATATCAAAGCCAGTTACATTCTTTTTCATGCCTACCACTGTTTCACCATAGCAGATGTACATCCATGGTAGTTCTTTATTTACAAGTTCTTGAGCTTCTTTGTAGATAGCTCCACGTTTTGCGTCGTCAAATTCACGAGCACCTGCATCGATTAGTACATCAAGTGCAGCATTTCCGAAATCGTTGAAGTTAGGTCCGTTGCCCTTACCATCACTGTGGAATGGTTGATAAAATTCGTAATGGGTATCCTCTGCAGGAGTCCAGCTCATGATGAACATATCATCTTCTTTGTTTTTAAGAGCCTCAACAAGAGCACCCCATTCTAGTTTTACAATTTCAAGATTGATTCCGTATTCTGTAAGTTGCTCTTTCATCATTTGAGCAACGTCATTTCTCTGTTGATTATCATTTACATAGATCTTTATAGTTGTGCCTTCTGTCATACCAGCTTCTGCAAATAATCTCTTAGCTTCTTCTTTATCAACCTTAGTAGGCTCTATAGAGTCTGCAATTGAATATTTGAAGTTAGGGTTTACGTTTGATGTTGCACGCTTACCAACGCCTTGGTACACAGTTTTAAAGATGGTATCCATGTCGATAGCCTTGGTCATTGCAAGTCTCGCATTTATATTGTCAAACGGAGGCTTAACTGTGTTAAATGACACGAAGTGAACAGAGTTGTCTAACTTTCTATCAAGTTTAAGATCTGGATTTTCTTCAACTTTTTTAATGTCGTTAGGAGCGATTTGGAAAGCCATATCTACTCCACCACTTTCAAGTTCAATTATTCTTTGAGAAGCCTCTGGAATAACTTTAAACACTAAGTTTTCTATGCTTGGTTTGTCACCCCAGTAATTTTCGTTTCTCTTAAAAGTAACTGAATCTAGTTTAGTCCATTTATCTAGTACAAAAGGTCCTGTTCCAATAGGATTTTCACGGAAATTTTCGCCTTTTTCTTCCAAATCTTTTTGTGAAATTATGCTGCTTGCTGGATGGGCAAGAGCTTCAAGGATTGTAGCATCCGGTTCTTTTAATTTAATTTCTAAAGTTGTATCGTCAATCTTTCTTAAATTGTCTGTATCAATATTTTTGAAAATATATCCAAATTGATCACATTCAGCTACCCTCTTAAGTGAAAATATTACATTTTCAACAGTTAAAGGATCTCCATTAGAAAACTTAACACCTTCTCTAATCTTTATAACTAAAGTCTTATTGTCCGGTCTTTCCAAAGATTCAGCAAGTCCATTTACAAGATCTCCATTTGGAGCCTTATCCAAAAGAGTATCAAAGATTTGCTTCAAAATATTTTCTGAGAAAACATCGTTGTAATCAATTGGGTCAAGGGATGTACCATCAGCAGAAACTGCAACCCTAAAAGTATTTAGATCCGCCTCTTTATTTCCGCAACCCGTCATAAACAATAACAATCCAAAAACAACGATTAATAACCTCTTTTTCAATTTTTACCTCCTATTTACGACTGATAATTGCACCAAGAGCAGTGAATTTTTCCTCAATATTTTCATATCCTCTGTCGATATGATAAATATTTGAAATAGTAGTCGTTCCATCTGCAACTAGACCAGCTATAATAAGCGCTGCTCCAGCTCTAAGGTCCGTAGCTTCTACTTCAGTGCCTACCAGACTTCTAGTACCTTTTACAATAGCTTCTCTATCTATAACATTAATATTTGCACCCATTTTAGCAAGCTCTGCAGCGTGCATAAATCTATTTTCAAACACAGTTTCCTTCATAACGCAGGTTCCGTTTGAAATAGTCATAAGAGCCATGAACTGTGCCTGCATATCAGTTGGAAAACCTGGATAAGGAAGGGTCTTGATGTCGAAAGGATTTACGATTTTATTTCCTTTTACCCTTACAGAATCATCGTCAACTTCCACCTCAGCACCAGCTTCGATAAGCTTTGCAATAATAGGTTTCATATGGGAAGGAATGCAATTTTCTACTAGCACATCTCCACCGGTCATAGCAGCTGCCACCATAAATGTACCCGCTTCGATTCTATCAGGAATAATTTGGTGAGTTGCACCGCTTAGACTTTTAACACCTTTAATTCTTATGCTAGAAGTACCTGCACCCATAATTCTCGCACCCATCTTGTTTAAAAAAGATGCAAGATCTACAATTTCAGGCTCCATAGCCGCATTTTCTATTATAGTTTCACCTTCCGCCATAGTTGCAGCCATCATAATGTTTTGAGTAGCACCAACAGAAGGAAAGTCTAAGTAAATAGTTGAACCTATTAATTTTTCAGCAGAAGCGGTAATCTTCCCAGGTTCTTCCACAATATCCACCCCTAGAGCTCTAAAACCCTTTAGGTGAAGGTCTATTGGTCTAGCACCGATATTACAACCACCAGGAAGAGGATTAATAACCTTTCTCATGCGAGCAAGAAGTGGTCCCATAACCACAGAAGAAGCTCTCATTTTGCTCATAAGCTCGTAGCTAGTTTCATAAGCATTTAAATTTTTCGCATTGATTTTAAGAGTATGTTTGCCAAGGTGTTCAACCTCAACTCCGAGGCTCTTAATAACCTCGATCATTATACTTATATCCTTTAAATCAGGAACACCTTCTAGAATGGTCTCTGTCGTTCCAAGAATAGTCGCCGCAAGAATAGGAAGAGCAGCATTCTTCGCTCCAGATACTTTTACAGTACCATTTAAAGGTCCTGATTTTTTTACATAAATTCTTTCCATATATATCTCCTAATATAATTTCAACATTAAAAAAGCTCACAAGAGCTATATAAATTATATCATAAATTATCGTTAAATATTACAATATCGGCAAAAGCTTGTTATCTTTTAATATATACCCAAGTGTATTTGTAATATATTTATTTGAGATGGAATTAAATTTATATGGTTTGATTTTGGGTTAAATGGAATTTTAAATAAATTTTATTAAATGAGGTTATACTTCGCGTAAACCTTAAGGAAGGTAGTCACCATGAGCGAGTATTAGTCGAAGGATCTCTTAAAAAAACCAATTGCAAAGGCTGGTTAAATATAGGTCAGATCCTTCGACTCGGAAATAAATTTCCTCGCTCAGGATGACCAAGTGAAAGGGTTGCCCCTAGATTTGCATCAATTACTTGTATAGTTTTAAGACTTCACGTCTTCGACTGTAGAAGCAAAATGCTTCCGCTATGGCAATAATATATTTTTCTGCATTAAAATAATAATTACATTTACATAAAATAAAAAGCTCCAAAAGAGATTCCGTCTGGAAGAAACTCGTAAAATTCAAACCTAAGGAGACCGGCTGCAAATCGCACTGTTTGAGAGAAGCGAGCCTCTATTTGCAGGTCGACGTGGTTTAGAATTTTTGAGTTTCTGTAATCGGAATCGTCTTGGATCTTTTATTTTTGTTATGACTGCAGTTGAGAAGTCTTATAGCCTTTGGCTGTGGAAGCAAAATGCTTCCGCTACGGGTATGTATTAATTTGGTTTTTTATACGCCTTACGGCTAAGTAAAGAAAGTTTAGTATCAAGGTTTATGAAATATGGTTGCTTCCGCTACATATCCCAAAAATAAAAAAAACCTATAGTCTTTCTATAGGGCATAGAAAAAAGCATAAATTAAAACCAGTGGATTGTTTTAACTTATGCTTCCTATTCTTTTTATACCAATTCTATTATTGCTTTTTCTGCTGCGTCTCCTCTACGTGGTCCTACTTTGATGATTCTTGTGTATCCACCATTTCTGTCTGCGTATTTTGGAGCTATTTCGTTAAATAGTTTGGTTACTACGTCTTCGTCGTATATATATGCTAGTGCGAGTCTTCTTGAGTGAAGGTCGCCTCTTTTTCCTAGTGTTATCATACGCTCTGCCATTCTTCTTGTTTCTTTTGCTCTTGTTAGAGTTGTTTCTATTCTTCCTTCTCTTAGTAGAGATGTTACAAGATTTCTTAGCATTGCTAGTCTATGATCTGTAGGTCTTCCAAGCTTTCTAAGCTGTGCCATATAATCCTCCTTACTCTTCTTCTTGCTTTAAACCTAATCCTAGTTCTGCAAGTTTATTTTGCACTTCTTCAAGTGATTTTTTACCGAGATTACGAACTTTCATCATTTCTGCTTCTGACTTGTCTACTAGTTCTTCTACTGTGTTTATGTTTGCTCTTTTTAGACAGTTGAAACTTCTTACTGAAAGGTCTAACTCTTCCACCGTCATTTCAAGCACTTTTTCCTTACGATCTTCTTCTTTTTCCACCATTATATTTACGTCGCTTACATGTTCTGTTAAGCCTATAAATAGTTTTAGATGTTCTGTTAGGATCTTAGCTGCTAGTGATGTTGCTTCATCTGCTTTCATTGATCCGTCGGTTGTCACGTCGAGTACTAGTCTGTCGTAGTCTGTTCTTTGTCCTACTCTTGTGTTTTCAACTTTCCAGTTTACGTGTCTTACTGGTGTGAAGTTTGAATCGATTGGTATTACTCCGATTGTGCTTACTTCATCTTTTTTGAGTTCTGAAGGAACGTATCCGCGACCTCTTTCTATTTTCATTTCTATATAGACGTCTGCGTCTTCATTTAGTGTTGCTATGTGTTCTTCTGGGTTTACTATTGTTACTCCTAGTGGACAGTTTATATCTTCTGCGGTTATTTCGCCTGGTCCTTTTTTCTCGATTGTTACTAGTGCTTCGTCTATTTCTGTCATTTGTATAACTACACTTTTAATGTTTAAGATTATTTCTGGTACGTCTTCTAATACTCCTGGTATGGTTGCAAATTCGTGTTCTGCACCTCTTATATTTACAAATGATACTGACGCTCCCGGCAGTGATGATAATAGTACTCTACGGAGTGAGTTGCCTATTGTTATGCCATATCCACTTTCAAGAGGCTCCACTACAAATATTCCTTTTTTGCCATCTTCGCTTAGTTCTTGTATTTCTATGCTAGGCTTTTCAATTTCTATCATGGTACCCTCCTTCTTGGGTAATTAGATGATTAAACTCTTCTACGTTTAGGTGGTCTACATCCATTATGTGGGATTGGTGTTACGTCCTTTATCATTGTTACTTCAAGTCCTGTTGCTTGAAGTGATCTTATTGCTGCTTCTCTTCCTGAACCTGGTCCTTTTACATATACTTCTACTGATTTTAATCCATGTTCTTTTGCTTTTTCTGCTGCTGTTTGTGCTGCTTCTTGTGCTGCAAATGGTGTAGATTTTCTTGATCCTCTAAATCCAAGTTGACCTGCACTTGCCCAGGAGATTACATTGCCGCTCATGTCTGTTAGAGTAACCATTGTGTTGTTAAAAGATGATGCTATGTGAGCTTGTCCTTTTTCTATGTTTTTACGCTCACGTCTTCTAACTTTTGTTACTTTTTGTTTTTTAGCCATGACTCCTCCTTATTATTTCTTCTTAGATACTAACTTCTTAGGACCTTTTCTGGTTCTAGCGTTGTTCTTCGTATTTTGACCACGTACTGGAAGTCCTCTCATATGACGAATTCCTCTGTAGCATTTGATTTCACGAAGTCTCTTGATGTTCATTGCTACATCTCTTCTTAAATCTCCTTCTACATGGTATTTGTCTATTTCGCTTCTTATGCGAGCTACTTCTGCTTCTGTTAGGTCTTTGACTCTTGTGTCTGGATTAACTTCTGCATTCTTTAGAATTTCGTTTGATCTTGATCTTCCTATTCCAAAGATGTAAGTTAGGCCTATTTCAACACGTTTTTCTCTTGGTAAGTCAATTCCTGCAATTCTTGCCATTATTTACCTCCGTTAGCCTTGTCTTTGTTTGTGCTTAGGATTTTCGCAAATTACCATTATTCTTCCTTTACGTTTAATGATTTTGCATTTTTCGCACATCTTCTTTACAGATGGTCTTACTTTCATATAATCCCTCCTATTTTATAGGACTTATTTCTTTCTCCAAGTGATTCTACCTCTTGTTAAATCATATGGTGATAGTTCAACAGTTACTTTATCTCCTGGTAAAATCCTAATATAGTTCATTCTCAATTTTCCTGAAATATGTGCTAGTATTATATGCCCATTTTCAAGTTCTACTTTAAAGTTTGTATTAGGTAGGGCTTCGACTACGACGCCCTCTACTTCTATTACATCTTCTTTAGCCACGAAATACCTCCGTTTCTTTTAGTCTTTGTCTTAAGTTCTTATCTGATGTTACTTCTTCTAAGTCTATCTTTTCTTTTGATATTATTAGATGTGATACTTTTTTTAGTTTTGGTTTTTCTAGTTTTCTGGTCTTGCCGTCTACTATTTTTACCATTTTATCGTCTACTATCTCTTTTATGACAAAGACTTTTCCTTCATCTCGACCTCTTGTAGCTTTTACTATTTGCCCTAAGGTTAGTCTAGTTGTTTTTTCCATCTAGTACTTCTACGATTTCTTTTCTTATTGTGTCTATGTCTTCTTTGCCGTCTATGTTATCTAGTAGTCCTTGTGCTTTGTAGTAATCTATTAGTGGTGCTGTTTGTTCGAAGTAAACTTTGATTCTGGTCTTTACTGTGGCTTCAGTGTCGTCGTCTCTTTGGATTAAAGGACCTTGGTCTTTGTCGCACACGCCGTCTTCTTTTGGTGGGTTGTATTTTACGTGGTAGCTTGCTCCACAGGTTTTACATACCCTTCTGCCTACTGCTCTTTCTACTAATATGTCTGTATCTACGTCTATATTTAGTACTGAGTCTAGGCTTTGACCTCTTTCTTCTAGAAATGCGTCTAAGGATACTGCTTGTGCTACTGTTCTTGGGAATCCGTCTAGTAAAAATCCTTCTTGTACGTCGTCTTTTGATAGTCTATCTTTTACGATTTCTATTACTAATTCGTCTGGTACTAGTAGGCCTTTGTCCATGTAGGACTTAGCTTTTTTTCCTAGGTCGGTTCCGTTTTTTATATTTTCTCTAAATATATCTCCTGTTGAGATGTGTGGGGTTTTGAAGTTTTCAACTATGAAGTCTGCTTGTGTTCCCTTACCTGCTCCAGGAGGTCCTAATATTACGAGTCTCATATATTCTCCTTATTTTAAGAATCCTTTGTAGTGTCTCATTAGTAGTTGTTGTTCTAGGACTCTTGCTGTTTCCAATATTACTCCGACTACGATTATTATTGATGTTCCACCGTAGTTAAATCTTAGTTTTGCTACTCTTGTTAGAATTGTTGGCAATACTGTTAAGATTGCTAGAGCAATAGCTCCTGGTAGAACTAGTCTATTTACTACTCTTCCAAGGTAGTCACTGGTTGGTTTTCCTGGTCTTATTCCTGGGATAAATCCACCGTTTTGTTGTAAACTCTTGGAATATTCAACTGTGTTAAATTGAATTTGTGTGTAGAAGAAAGTAAAGAATATTATCATTAGTATTGATAATAGTACGTAGATCACAAGTCCTGGTCCACCTTGTGGTGTTAGCCATTTGATTACAAAGTCTTTGAACTTTCCTTCTCCTGTAAACATGATTATTGTTGATGGGATTGCAAGGATTGAGTTTGCAAAGATTATTGGCATTACTCCTGTCATTAGTACTTTGATTGGTATGTGAGTTGATTGTCCTCCATACATCTTTCTTCCTACTACTCTCTTTGCGTATTGTACTGGAATTCTTCTTTCTCCTTCATTTAAGGTTACTACAAAGAATACTATTGCTATTGCTAGTACAATGTATAGGATTAAAAATGCCCAGTGTGCTTGTCCTGCTCTTACTAGTAGGAATGATTGATATAAGTCTCTTGGCATTCTTACGATGATTCCTGCAAAGATTATGATTGAAATACCGTTTCCGATACCTTTTTCTGTGATTTGTTCACCTATCCAAATTAAGAAAGCTGTTCCTGCTACGATTGACATTATTACTACTGATTTTTGTAAGAATGTGTGTGCTTCTACTGCTTTTCTAAAGATTCCGAATGTGAATCCGATTGCTTGAACAAATGCGATTGCGATTGCTAAATATCTTGTATACTTAGCTATTGCTTTTCTTCCTGTATCTCCTTCTTTTGCTAGTTGTTCTAGTGAAGGGATAGCTATTGTTAGAAGTTGAAGTACAATTGATGCTGTAATATATGGTGTTATATTTGCAGCAAATATTGTATAGTTGCTGAAGTTTCCTCCTGCCATTAAGTCAAGGAATGTTAATACTCCTGCATTTTGGCCTGAGAATAGTTGTGATATTGCCTCTTTGTTCATGAAAGGCACTGCTATATGGGATCCTAATCTGTATATTAGAAGCATAAATAGTGTAAATAACATTTTGCGTCTAATTTCAGGTAGTTTCCAAGCATTTTTAAATGTCGTTAGCATTAAATCACCTCAGCCTTTCCTCCTGCTGCTTCGATTTTTTCAGCTGCAGATTTGGTGAAGTGTTGTGCTTTTACTTCAAGCTTAACGTTTATTTCTCCATTTCCTAAGATTCTAACGCCGTCCTTAGCCTTTTTAACTAATTTCTTTTCTAATAATACTTCTGGAGTTACTACGTCTCCGTCATTAAAGTAATCTGCTAGTACTCCAACGTTTATTTCTGCAAAGTCTTTAGCAAAGATGTTGGTGAAACCTCTCTTTGGAAGACGTCTGAATAGTGGCATTTGTCCACCTTCAAATCCTGGTCTAACTCCTCCGCCAGATCTTGCATTTTGACCTTTGTGTCCACGACCTGAAGTCTTACCTAGTCCTGAGCCTATACCTCTTCCTAGTCTCTTCTTAGCTTTAACTCCGCCGCCTTCTGCTGGTCTTAAGTCATGTAGCTTCATGGTTTGCACCTCCTTATTACTCTGTAACCTCTAGCATATAATCTACTGTTCTTATCATACCTCTGATTTCAGGGGTATCTTCTTTTTCTACAACCTGTCCGATTTTTCTAAGTCCTAGAGCTCTTACTGTTCTCTTGTGGGACTCAATTTTACCGATAGGGCTTTTTACTAATTTTATTTTAAGCATTTTATCCCCCTTATCCTAGTATTTCATCTACAGATTTATTTCTTAGTCTTGCAACTTTTTCTACTGTCATTAAGCTTGTTAATGCGTTCATTGTTGCGTTTACTATATTTCTACGGTTGTTTGATCCGATGTTTTTAGTTCTGATATCAGATACTCCAACTAGTTCTAGTACTGCACGCACTGCTTCTCCCGCGATAACTCCTGTACCTGGTTTAGCTGGCTTTAAGAATACTTTTCCTGCTCCTGCAACTCCAGTGATTTCGTGTGGGATTGTGGTTCCTACTAGATCTACTTTTACAAGGTGTTTTCTTGCGTCTTGGATTCCTTTTCTGATTGCTTCAGGTACTTCTAGTGCTTTTCCTGTTCCTACTCCAACGTATCCGTTTCTGTCTCCAACTACCACTAGTGCTGTGAATCTGAAGTTTCTACCACCTTTAACTACTTTTGCTACTCTGTTTATTGCTACAACTCTTTCTTCTAGTTGAAGCTCATCAGGATTAATTAGTTTGTGTTCCAATCTTTTGCCTCCTTACTAGAACTTAAGTCCGTTTTCTCTTGCAGCTTCTGCAAGGGATTTTACGCGTCCATGATATAGGTATCCAGATCTATCGAATACTACTTCTTCTATTCCTTTTTCTACTGCTCTTTTTGCAATAGCTGCTCCAACTGCTGCTGCTGCATCTTTGTTGTGAGTGTGATCTAGGCCTAGATCTTTATCTAGAGTTGATGCACTTGCTAGTGTAACTCCCTTAGTGTCGTCGATAATTTGTGCGTAAATATGGGCATTTGATCTAAATACACATAGTCTTGGGCAAGATGAGGTGCCAGAGATCTTGTTTCTTATTCTCTTATGTCTTTTTACTCTTGTAGACTTTTTATCGATTTTATTTATCAAAGCGTCCTCCTATTACTTACCAGTTTTTCCGACTTTACGTCTTATGATTTCATCTGAGTACTTAATTCCTTTTCCTTTGTAAGGTTCTGGTCTTCTGTATCCTCTGATGTGTGCTGCGTATTGTCCAACTTGTTGCTTATCTGAACCTGAAATTATAATTTTGTTTGGTGCTGGAACTTCTACTTCTATTCCCTTTGGATCTTCTAGTTCTAGTGGATGTGAGAATCCTAGTGTTAGAGCTAGTTTCTTTCCTTGTTTAGCTGCTCTGTATCCTGTACCTACTATTTCAAGTTCTTTTGTATATCCTTCTGTTACTCCCACTACCATGTTGTAGATTAGAGTTCTTGTTAGTCCGTGTAGTGCACGGATTTTCTTTTCATCATTTGGTCTTGTTACTTCAAGTACTCCGTCTTCTAGTGAGATTGTTAAATTTTCATTGAATGTTTCTTTAAGTTCACCTTTTGGTCCCTTAACTGTAACTGTATGTCCGTCAATGGTTACTGTTACGTTTGATGGGATCTCTATAGGTTTTTTTCCAATTCTTGACATTTATAGCCTCCTATTACCAAACGTAGCAAATAACTTCGCCACCAACGTTAAGTTCTCTCGCTGTTTTGTCTGTTATTATTCCTTTTGATGTTGAGATTATTGCAATTCCTAGTCCTCCTAGTACTTTTGGAAGTTCTTGTGAATTTGCATATACTCTTAGTCCTGGTTTAGAGATTCTCTTTAGTCCTGAGATTACTCTGTCTCCGTCTTGTGTATATTTAAGTTCTACTTTTAGCATTCCTTGCTTGTTGTCTTCGATGAAGTCAAAGGATTTGATGTATCCTTCGTCAAGTAGAATTTGTGCGATTTCTTTTTTGATGTTTGACGCAGGTACGTCAACTGTTTTATGTTTTGCATTATTGCTGTTTCTAATTCTAGTAAGCATATCTGCAATAGGATCTGTCATCATATAGTTTTCCTCCTTCGCTAAACTTACCAACTAGCTTTTTTCACGCCTGGGATTTGTCCCTTGTAAGCAAGTTCTCTAAAACATATTCTACAAATACCATACTTTTTAAGAACTGAGTGTGGTCTTCCACAAATTTTACATCTTGTGTATGCACGTGTAGAAAATTTCGGTTTTCTCTTTTGTTTAGCAATCATTGATTTCTTTGCCATTTTCTACCTCCCTTATCTGGCAAAAGGCATTCCCATTTTTTCAAGGAAAGCTTTGGCTTCTTCGTCAGTATTTGCTGTAGTTACTATTACAATGTCCATTCCTCTTATTGCATCTACTTTATCGTATTCAATTTCTGGGAATATTAATTGTTCTTTTAATCCTAAAGCGTAATTTCCTCTACCGTCAAATGCAGTAGGTTTTACTCCTCTAAAGTCTCTTACTCTAGGTAGAGCAACGTTCATTAGCTTATCTAGGAAGTCATACATTTTTTCGCCTCTTAGGGTTACTTTTGTACCTATAGCGTGTCCTTCACGAAGTTTGAAGTTTGCGATAGATTTTTTAGCTTTTGTTATTATTGGCTTTTGTCCTGTGATGATTGTTAAATCATTTACTGCTGATTCTAAAGCTTTTGGATTGTCTTTTGCTTCTCCAAGTCCAATGTTTACTATTACTTTTTCAAGTTTTGGTACTTGCATTACATTTTTGTATCCAAATTTATCCATAAGATAGCTTATTACTTCTTCTTGATATTTTTCCTTTAGTCTGGAAGTCATCCTCTACCTCCTTATTTAATGGTATTTCCGTCGGATTTTTTAAATCTAACTTTTTTACCGTCTTCTATTCTATATCCAAGTTTTGTTCCTTTTCCTGTCTTTGAATCAAAGTACATTACGTTAGATACGTGAATTGGTGCTTCCATTTCCACGATTCCGCCTGGATGTTGAGGTCCCTTTGGTTTTTGATGTTTCTTAACCATGTTTACCTTTTCAACTACTACTTTATCTTCCTTTGGAAAAGTCCTTAAAACTTTACCGGTACTTCCTTTGTATTTACCGGCTATTACTTTAACTGTGTCACCTTTTTTTATTCTCATAGTTTCCTCCTAATTAAAGTACTTCCGGTGCAAGAGAGATTATCTTCATAAAGTCTTTGTATCTTAATTCTCTCGTTACTGGTCCAAAGATACGAGTTCCTACTGGAGACTTGTCATCTTTGATTATTACTGCTGCATTGTCATCGAATTTTATATAGCTTCCATCAGGACGGCTAATTCCTTTAGATGTTCTTACGATAACTGCTTTTACAACACTGCCTTTTTTAACAACGCCACCAGGTGTTGCATTTTTAACTGAACAAACTACGATATCTCCAATATTGGCGATCTTTCTGTTTGTTCCTCCTAGTACTTTGATTACTAAAAGTTCTTTAGCACCGCTGTTGTCTGCAACACGCATTCTGCTTTCTTGTTGAATCATTAAAGAAATCCTCCTTCCTTATTTTGCTCTTTCTAGAATTTCCACTAGTCTCCATCTCTTATCTTTTGATAGTGGTCTAGTTTCCATTAGTTTTACTTTATCGCCTACTTGGCACTCATTGTTTTCGTCATGAGCTTTAAACTTACTAGTCTTTTTAAATCTCTTTTTATAGATGGGATGTGCAACAAATGTTTCTATAGCAACAGTTATAGTTTTGTCCATTTTGTCACTTACAACTGTTCCGATTATTGTCTTTCTATGGTTTCTTTCCATGGATTATGCCTCCCTTCCTAAGTTTAGTTCTCTTTCTCTTAAGATAGTCTTGCATCTTGCAATGTCTGTCTTAACTAGCTTTATACTTGATGGATTATCAAGTTGACCTGTAGCGAGTCTAAATCTTAGATTAAATAGTTCGTTTTTTAATTCTTCTACTTTATTTACAAGTTGTTCACTTGAAAGGCTTCGAATCTCTTTAGTCTTCAATTGATTCACCATCCTTATCTTTCATAACAAATTTAGTTTTGATTGGTAGTTTCATTGCTGCAAGTCTCATTGCTTCTCTTGCAATTTCTTCTGATACTCCACTCATTTCAAACAATACTCTTCCTGGTTTAACTACTGATACCCAGTAAGATGGTGCACCTTTACCAGAACCCATTCTTGTTTCAGCTGGTTTTTCTGTTACTGGTTTATCTGGGAAGATTTTGATCCAAATATTACCACCACGGCGGATATATCTTGTCATCGCACGTCTTGCTGCTTCTATTTGGTTTGCTGTTATCCATGCTGGATCTAAAGCTTGAAGGCCGTATTCACCATAGGTAAGTGTGTTACCTTTTTGTGCTTTACCCTTCATTCTGCCTCTGTGTACTCTACGGTATTTAACTCTTTTAGGCATTAACATATTGTGTTCCTCCCTTCTTACTAAGCTTCCTTGTTAGTGTTGTCTTTTCTACGGTTTTGGAAATTTCCTTTTCCTCTTCTATTTCTACCGTCACGATCGTTTCTTCTTTTTTTTCTATTATCTCTTTCGCGAGGTTGTCCGTTTCTTGCTTGAGGAAGAACTTCTCCCTTGTATAGCCAAACTTTTACTCCTAGTTTTCCGTAGGTTGTATCTGCTTCTGCAAATCCGTAGTCGATGTCTGCTCTTAGTGTTTGTAGAGGAATGGTTCCTTCTGAATATCCTTCAGTTCTTGCCATGTCTGCTCCGCCAAGTCTTCCAGATACTGCTGTTTTAATTCCTTTTGCTCCAGCTCTCATGGTTCTTTGGATTGCTTGTTTCATAGCACGTCTGAATGAAATTCTTCTTTCAAGTGCTTCTGCTATTGATTCAGCTACTAGCACTGCATCCATGTCTAGGTTCTTAATTTCTTCAACATTTACTACTACGCTTTTACCAGTTAATTTTTCTAGTTCTGCTCTTAGTTCTTCTACTCCAACTCCTCCACGGCCTATTACCATTCCTGGTTTACCGGTAGAGATTGAAACTTTTACTCTATTTGCAGCTCTTTCGATTTCTACTTTTGCGATTCCTGCTGCATATAGTTTAGTCTTTATATACTCACGAATTTTGTTGTCTTCGATTAGAAGATCGCTAAAATCTTTTTTGTTAGCATACCATTTTGAATCCCAGTCTTTTATAATGCCAACGCGAAGACCGTGTGGGTTAACTTTTTGGCCCATTTTTACCTCCTTACTCTCTTTCTGCTACGACTACGCCGATATGACTTGATCTCTTTAAGATTGGATAAGCCATACCTTTTGCTTTAGGACGGAATCTCTTCATAGTTGGTCCGTCATTTGCGTAAGCTTCTTTAACATAAAGATCGTCAGCATCTAAATTCAAATTATTTTCTGCATTGGCTACTGCTGAATTTAATACTTTTAAAAGCTCTTTTGCTCCACGTTTTGGTGTAAACATAAGTATAGCTTTTGCTTCTTCAACGCTTTTGCCACGAATTTCATCACATATATAGTGAACTTTTAGAGGTGAAATTCTTATATATTTTGCAATTGCTCTTGCTTCCATTTAAAAACCTCCTTATTTTCCACCAATGGTCTTTTCGGTTTTTCCAGCATGACCCTTGTAAGTTCTAGTAGGTACAAATTCACCTAACTTGTGTCCTACCATATCTTCTGTTATATATATTGGAACATGTTTTCTTCCGTCGTGAACTGCTATAGTGTGTGTTACCATTTCTGGGAAAATTGTTGAACGACGTGACCATGTTTTAATTACTTGTTTTTCATTCTTTTCGTTAAGTGCATCTACTTTCTTTAGAAGATGCTCATCAGCGAAAGGTCCTTTTTTAAGTGATCTACTCATTTTTCCCCTCCTACTTAGTTCTTCTTCTTATAATAAATTGGTTAGATTTCTTGTTTTTCTTTCTAGTCTTAAGTCCTAGAGTCTTCTTACCCCATGGAGACATTGGAGATGGACGACCAATTGGAGCACGTCCTTCACCACCACCGTGAGGGTGATCTACTGGGTTCATCGCTGAACCTCTTACGTGAGGTCTTCTTCCAAGATATCTGCTCTTACCTGCTTTACCTAGAGTTATAAGTTCGTGAGAGATGTTACTTACTTGACCAATTGTTGCTTTACAATTGATTGGTACCATTCTCATTTCTGTAGAAGGTAATCTTAGAGTTGCGTATTTTCCTTCTTTTGCCATAAGTTGAACTTCAGCGCCTGCAGATCTTGCAAGTTGTCCACCCTTACCAGGTAGTAATTCAACGTTATGAACAGTTGTACCAACTGGGATGTTCTTAAGTTCTAGAGCGTTACCGATTTTGATATCAGCGTGTTCTCCAGATTCAACAACATCTCCAACCTTTAGTCCATTAGGTGCTAAGATGTATCTCTTTTCACCGTCTGCATATGCAACAAGTGCAATGTATGCAGTTCTGTATGGATCGTATTCTATAGTTTGTACTTTAGCTGGTATATTATCTTTATTTCTTTTGAAATCGATGATTCTGTATTTTCTCTTAACTCCGCCGCCTCTGTGTCTAGAAGTGATTCTTCCGTGAGCGTTTCTTCCGGCAGTAGTATTAAGATTTACAGTAAGTGACTTTTCAGGAATGCTCCTTGTAACTTCTTCAAATGTAGCTACTGTCATTTGACGTCTAGAAGGAGTTGTGGGTTTATATCCTCTAATTGCCATTACTTAATCCCCCTTTATTAGTTCAAACCTTCAAAGAATTCAATCGGTTTAGATGAATCTTTAAGGGTTATAATTGCTTTCTTCCAAGAAGCTCTGTATCCACTAGTAGCTCCTTGTCTCTTTAATTTACCTCTAACATGCATAGTATTTACTCTTTCAATTTCTACTCCGAAGATGCTTTCTAGAGCACTTTTAATTTCAGGCTTAGTAGCAGTCTTTTTAACTTTGAAAGTGTACTTATTATGTTCCATGTCAGCCATTGATTTTTCAGTTATAATTGGTTCTATAATAATATCAAACTTACTCATTATTTAAACACCTCACTAACTGTTCCTAGAGCAGCCTTAGAAATAACAAGATTTTCATGTTTTAAAAGATCATAAACATTTATAAGTCTTGCTTCAGAAGCTTTAACTCCAGCGATATTTCTAGCTGATAGATTAACATTTCTGTCATGTTCTGCAGTAACAACGTAAGCACTCTTCTTAACGCCAACAGCATTTAAGAAATTCTTGAAGTCCTTAGTCTTAATGTTATCCATCTTAATGTCGTCAATTACGATAATTTCGTTTAAGTTTACTTTAGAAGTAAGCACAGACTTAAGAGCAAGTCTTCTAACTTTCTTAGGAGTAGTGTATGAGTAATCACGAGGTTTTTTCGCAAATACGATACCACCTTTTCTCCATTGTGGTGAACGGATACTACCTTGACGAGCACGTCCTGTACCCTTTTGTCTCCAAGGTTTTCTACCTCCACCTCTTACTTCTGCACGAGTTTTGCAAGCGTGAGTACCTTGTCTCTTGTTTGCAAGTTGGTTTTTAACAACTAGGTAAACTGCGTGTCTATTAATTCTATTTTCAGTATCGAAGTTTCCTTCTTCAACTAACTTTTCGATTTCTTCTTCAGTTAGCTCTTCTTTTAAACCAAAGATGTTTTCATCTAGTTCAATTTCTGAAACCTCAGCTCCAGTCATATCGAATACTTTAACTTTTGTCATGAAAACCCTCCTTACTTACCTTGTTTAACTGTTTCTTTAACAGTGACTTTTCCACGTTTAGGTCCTGGAATAGATCCTTTAACGAAGATTAAGTTTCTTTCTTCGTCAACTCTTACAACTAGTAGGTTTTGAACAGTAACTCTTTCGTTACCAGTCTTTCCAGCCATTCTGTGGTTCTTCCAAACTTTTCCAGGATAAGTTGCAGCTCCCATACCACCAGGCATTCTGTGGAACTTAGAACCGTGAGTTTCACGACCACGTCCGAAACCGTGACGAGTTACAACCCCTTGAGTTCCCTTACCTTTAGAAGTTCCTACAACATCTACGAAATCTCCTTCAGAAAAGATAGTAACATTTAATTCTTTTCCGATTTCATAGCTATCTAAATCATCAGTTTTAAATTCGTTAAGATATTTCTTAGGCTCAACATTAGCCTTTTCGAAATGTCCTTTAGTTGGTTTGTTTACCCTGTTTAGCTTAACATCGCCAGAAGCAACTTGAACTGCATTATAACCATCAGTTTCAACGCTCTTCTTTTGAACAACGACATTAGGCATAGCTTGAATAACTGTTACAGGAGTAACTGTACCATTTTCGTCAAAAAGTTGAGTCATGCCGACTTTTTTACCAATTAGAAATTTCAAATTTCTACACCTCCTAAATTTTACAGCGGATTACATCGTAATCTTATAAAGAACAATTATTAAAGCTTAATTTCTATATCAACGCCTGCAGGAAGATTTAACTTCATAAGAGCGTCAACGGTCTTTTGGTTTGGACCAAGAATATCGATAAGTCTTTTATGAGTTCTTTGCTCAAATTGTTCTCTAGAATCTTTGTACTTATGAACAGCTCTAAGAATAGTTACAACTTCCTTTTCAGTAGGAAGAGGAATAGGTCCTGAAACCTTAGCTCCAGTAGCCTTAGCAGCTTCTACAATTCTCTTAGCTGAATTATCAAGTAATTCGTGATCATAAGCTTTAAGCCTGATTCTAATCTTTTGTTTGTTTGACATTTTTACCTCCTCTTTGCGAAGGGGGTTATGGATAAACGCATCCTGGTGTATCCAGTGCGTAGGAAAATAACCCAGCCCGATTCTTCGGACTTCTCCGTCATAATTACCCCAAGGTCCTTTTCCCGAAAATCTTAGGCAACCTATGACATCATCGCAATTTTTTCATTAAACAAATACTTAAATATTATACAATAAAACGGCTAAAATTTCAAGTAATTAATGATTTTAAAATCAAAATAATCAGAAATTTTCCCGCATAAAAAAGCCTAGGAACACCTAAGCTTTAGATATAATACCATATGATTTGCAAAAAGTAAAACAATTAAGATGAAATTTTTGTGAAAAATAAAAATTTTAGCAAATCTATCTCGAAAAATATTTTTCTTCTATAATAGATTAGATTTTTCTAATCATTCAGGCTTAATTTTCAATATAGCTTAATAATAATTTTTTTTGTAAAATTTCGTTACTCATACTATCTACAAGAAATAATTTTTAAACTCTCTTAATGATGTAAATAATTATGGATAATAAAAAGACCAAATAAGATTCCTCTTACCGGTCTTTTATATTTTCGCTTATCGTTTCAAATTGTTAGGAGTTTTATAAGCTTTTTATTATTCTAGTACTGCTCCTCTGTTTGCTGATGATACCATTCTTGCGTATCTTACTAGGTATCCTTCTTTTACTTTTGGTTCAGGCTTAACTAGATTGTCTAATCTCTTCTTGATTTCTTCATCACTTAGTTCTATATTTACTGTTCTGTTTGGTATATCGATATCGATGATGTCTCCATCTTCTATAATCGCGAATGGTCCACCTTCCATTGCTTCTGGTGATACGTGTCCTATTGCTGCTCCTCTAGTTGCTCCTGAGAATCTTCCATCTGTTATAAGCGCTACATCATTGGCTAGGTGCATTCCTACGATTGCAGATGTTGGTGTTAGCATTTCTCTCATTCCTGGTCCGCCTTTAGGTCCTTCGTACTTGATTACTACTACATTTCCCTTTTTAACTTTTCCAGAGAAGATTCCTTCTGTCGCTGATTCCATGCTGTTAAATACTACTGCTGCTCCTTTGTGTTTCATCATTTCTGGTCTTACTGCTGCTGATTTAACTACACATCCGCCAGGTGCTATATTTCCTTTTAGCACTGCGATTCCACCTTCGTCGTTAAACGGTGTTTCTATTGGTCTTATTACTTCAGGATCTCTTGTTGCTTTGCCTTCTATGTTTTCTTTTATTGTCTTACCATTAATATTTTTAAGTGTGTTGTTTAGTAGGCCTTTTTTGTCAAGCTCGTGCATTACTGCAGGGATTCCGCCAGCCATGTGAAGGTCAAACATAAATTTGTCTCCAGATGGACTGATGTGACATAGGTTAGGTGTCTTCTTGGATATCTCATCGAATTTTTCTAGCGATAATTCTAATCCGCATTCGTGTGCAATTGCTGGTAAGTGTAGAGTTGTGTTAGTTGAACCTGCTATAGCCATGTCTACTACTATTGCATTTTTAAATGCTTCTTCTGTTACGATATCTCTTGGTCTGATATCTTCTTTTACTAGTTCTACTGATCTTTCTCCTGCCATCTTAGCTAGAGCGATACGATCTCCATAGTATGAAGGGATAGTTCCGTTGTATGGTAGTGCTAGTCCTAGTACTTCTGATAGACAGTTCATACTGTTTGCTGTAAACATTCCTGCACATGATCCGCATGATGGACACGCTGCGTGTGCGTATGCTTCCATTTCTTCTTCGTTCTTTTCTCCAAGTTTATATGCGGCTATTTGTTCTATACAAGTTGAATAGTCAGCTGTTTTATCTTTATAATATCCTGTTGCCATTGGTCCACCACTTACAACTATTGATGGTATGTTTAGTCTAAGTGCTGCCATGATCATTCCTGGCACTATTTTGTCACAGTTAGGAATTAAAACTAATCCATCTAGTCCGTGTCCTTTAGCCATCGCTTCAATGCTGTCCGCTATTAGTTCTCTTGATGCTAGAGGATAGTGCATTCCTTCGTGGCTCATTGTTATTCCGTCACACATAGCTATTGCTGGGAACTCTACTGGAATTCCGCCACCTGCTGCTACTCCAAGTTTTGCAGCATCTGCAATGCTTCTTAAGTGGAAATGTCCTGGAACGATTTCGTTAAATGAGTTTACAACTCCTATTAATGGCTTTCTTCCGATATCTTTTTCTAATTTTCCTGTTGCATATAGTAGTGATCTCGCTTCGATTCTTTCTGGTCCTTGATAAACCTTTTGACTGTTCATTTGTTTTTTCATATTAACCTCCAAAATTTTAAACCTTTTAATTTCTAACTAAAAATTTAAACCTATTAATCCATATACAATAGTAGCAACTATTGTCATGACTAAACCTACACAAAATTCGAATGGTAATAGTCTAAGTTTTTCTTTTATATCCATTCTTATACTACCTGCACTTGTGTGGAAGAAACTTCCGTGTGGTAGTCCGTCTAAAGTATTACTTCCTGCATGTATCATAACCGCTGCTTGTAGTGGTTTTACACCAAAGGATAGTATTGTTTCTCCAAATACTTGAGATCCAACTGTACTTCCTGCTGTTGCAGATGCGGTTGCCGCCCCCATAACTAAACCAGTAATCGGTGCTAATAAAAATCCTGATAGCCCTAACACTTCAACTATGTGTATTAATGACTCTTTTAATCCTGAGTTTGCAATTATTCCTGATAATGCTCCTGTTCCTAAAAGAAGTAGAATAACACCTGACATCATAGTTAATCCCTTTGAAGAAAACTCAACGAACTTCTTAGAATCTCCAGTAAGAATACAAGTGATTAATCCTCCTATAGGTAGAGCTATTAAAGGATCTATTTCAATTCCTGCAATTGGTCTAAGTGCCAATAATAGAATAGCTACTATTGGACCTGTTATTGCCGCAAATAGACTAGGTCTTCCTAATTCTACCGCTCCTTCTTCTTCTACAATAACAACTTCACTTCCAATTCCTAGTTTATGTACCAATTTTGTAAGAAGTATTGTAGCTATAAAACCGAATACTGCTGGAATTATTCCTCCTAGCATTACGGTTGTAAGAGGAACTTGAAAATAATCTGATAGAGCTATTGCTTGTGGATTTGGTGACATTACATTACCAGCGTGTGTTCCTCCACACATAGCCATCATTATCACTGACTTAGAGCAATTTGTTTTTTGCGCTATTAGCATCGCAATCGGTGCAACAGTTAAACAAGCTACATCTGCGAAAACTCCAATTGCTGTCAAAATAAATATAGATGCGATTATTGCTATTAGAGAATTTGCTTCTCCTAGTTTCTCGACAATGTTTTCCGCTATTACATCCGCCGATCCGGAATTTATCAAAGCTCCTGCCAAGACTCCCGCTGCCATAATTCTAAGTAGAGTTGGTGACATTCCTCCAGCTCCGCCAAACATGAGCGCAACTACTTCTTTAGCGTTTACTCCTCCAACTATTCCTCCGATTAATGCACCGAGGATCATACCGTATGCTGGTGGAGCTCCCATAACAATTACTATAATAGCTATTGCCAACGCAATAAGAGCGCCCGTTGTAGAAACACTTACCAAAACTATTCTCTCCCTTCTTAAAAGATTTTTTCGTTTTGAAAACGATTTAATTATATTTTGCCATTTATTTTTTCATTATGCAACACCATTTATTTAAAATAAAAAAACCGTTTCATTTTGAAACGGTTAAATATTATATTTCTTCATTTTTCTCCATAATGTAGATCTACTAATCCCCAATATCTCGCTTACTCTACTCTGGTTATAGTTTTCTTTTTGTAGTTGATATAGAATTGCTTCTTTCTCCATCTGATCTAGACTAACATCTCTACAAGGCTTGGTATCTTCATTTTTAATTTTATATAGATGTTCTAGATAGATCTCCTTTGTTATCAAAAGCTCATCTTCTTCCAAAATGCATCGTCTTAAAACCATCAATAGGTCGTCTAAATCTTCTTCTAATAAACTTTCATCATTTTCAAACATGTCATCTTGGATTTTTAAAGCTGCTGTTCCATATTTTTCCCTATATCCAGTTATATAGTTGTTAAATATATTTATTAGATCATCTTTTCTCTTTATGGTCCTAGGTATCATAATAGTTTTGCTAGGATCAACACTTTCTAAAAGATTAGAGTTCTTATCTAAAACAATTATAAGTATTCCGTCATAATTTTTATTTTTATTAGAAATTCCTTCTATTACTTCATAGCTTTTAATGTTTTTTAAGATTATATTTTTTGTATCATTTTTTATTGATTCAAAGTAGTTTTCAATTTCTATTTTGTCTCCATCTATTAGAATGGTTTCCGATTTATTAAGACTTAGTATATAATTTAGCACCTCATTAAGAGTGTATTCATTGTCTTTTTCTATAAATATAGCTTCATTTTTTTCAACCAACTTCTGCAATTTCAGGTATAAATTCTTCATAGCCTTAGACTTTTCAACTGGAATAAAATTATTGCCAATTTCAAATTCGTACACCCCTATAGGAAGGTTATCCTCTTCTTCAATTTTTTTAAATTCAAATAGATAGTATTTGTCATTCGAAATATTGATTGAAGTTACTCTTATATTAATGTCATCAATTTTAGTTTTAATTTCACTTTTGTGATTTCTTATTTCTTCATATTCATATATTAGGTTTATACATTTTTCATAGGAAACTGGTATTTTTTCAAAATTTTCTAGTTTTGAAAAGAATATTTTATTGTTTAAAATTACGCAATAATTACTTATGGTATTTGTTAAAAACCTAGATCTGATCACATCCATTTCATTGATCTTCTTGGTTTGTTTCAAAATCATAATCGCATATCCCAAGAAATTTTCTAAAGTTTCATAGCTAGTCTGAAATAAAACAGTGTTGAAATTTAGATCTTTAGCAAGCTTTATTGCAAGGGAGTCTCCCAAAATTTGTTGATACCCTTCATTTTTCAAATCAATGAGAAGTGAACTTAGCCCAACTTTGTCATTTATATAGTGTACTTTAAAATTTAAATTTAAAAGTTCTATTATTTCTAGAGCTCCATCTGTTATATTTGAATATGCGATTACAGATGTTTTTAAATCATTGTTCTTTGCAATTAAAATACTTTTTAATAGGTCGTTTCCTGATGGCTTCGCATCTATTATAGGAATATCCAAATGTTTTCTTATTAATCTAGCTGTTCCACCTCTGGATATTATAGCTTCGTATCCTCTCTTTTTAGCTTCTGTGGCAAGTTTAAGTCCATCATCAAGCATCCCTACTCCATAATCAATGTCAATATTTCCGTATTTCTTCATCAGCTTTTTAATTGGATTTACCATAGCTTCATATGTCGCAACAATATAAATTCTCACAATACCACCCCCTTTTCTATATACTTCTTATAAATTAATCCATTCTTACTTACTATATATTTCTGCTCCGACAAATTTAGAGCTCTTATAAGGATCTTTTGTGGTTCCTTCGCCGTCGGAATATTCATACTTTATTAATAGAAGCTCGTCATTTTCTCCCTTGCATATGTCGGAGATCATATTCTTCTTTTCGTTTGCGATTTTTATGAAACAGTCTTCTTTTCTATTGTATATAAATTGTTCTCCTATTTCTCTATTCATTATGGTTGGTACCATGTAATCTTCTGTCACGTCTTGGGCGTAGATTGCATAGTCGTAGATGTCTTCCTTATCCTTTGGTACTGCTGAATAGATTTCTTCAAGTTTTAAATCTTCTGTTATTCTATAAAGTATTGTCTTATCTTCTCCTGGTGCGTATGCCATGATAAATCCTGTTGGTTCTGAATCCAAAATCATTAATCCTTCTACAGTTATCTTAGTTTGTCCATTTTCATCTAGCAGCGTATATTTGCCTTCTTCTTTTGCAAATGTGTATGATTTGCCGCCGATTTCTTGGTAGAATCCACCATTTATCGGTTTTGAAAATTCTTTCTTTTCTATATTGTAGACGCTTGTATAGGTGCCATTTCCGTCCTTGGTTGGTAGTTCTAGTGCCACATTTTGATCTGTGATCATGATTCTTCCGATGAAGAGATTTTTTTCTTTTATAAATTTCTTTAGTTCTTCTGTTAGTGGAACTTCTGTCACTGTTTTATCCTTTACATTTAGGATTTTAAATCCATCTTGCGGTTTCTTCACATTTGCAAAGACTGCATAGCTTTGTGATTTGTTTAGTAAGTCCGCACCTCCTAGGTCTACTTTTTCTTTTTCTCCGGTTTCTAAGTTAAGGTAGAATATCTCGTTATCCTTAGTTGCTAGTACATTTTTATCTTCCAAATACTTTATTACCAAGATTTTGTCCATGTCTTTTTCTGCAACTTTTACTTCTTCCTTTTTAAAGCCCATTTTTTCTGGTGTCTTTATAGCTTTGTCAAATGTTTGGGTCGCTTTTTCTGTCTTTACTTCTGTTGGTTTTGCTGAGCCTGTTATTTTTCCGCATCCTGCCACTAATAACATCAGTGCTACAAGCGCAAATATCTTTATCTTTTTCATTTATTTTTCCTCTTTATTTATTAATTTTTCAAAATCATCATAGATTTTTCTTTCGTAACTATCCATGTAGCCAAGCGCCTTTTTTGCTAGTTCTTCTGGTACTCCATAGTACGCTTCTGCTATGGAGCCCACTATCGCCGCCAATGTGTCCGAGTCTCCTCCTATTGAGATGGCTGTCCTTATTGCGTCTTCGAAGTCTTTCGATTCTAAGAATATATATAGAGCTTCTGGCACTGTGCCTTGGCAGGTTTCGTCAAAGCCGTAGTTTCTTACCAGGTCTTCGTATTTAAAGTCCAGGCTATAATATTTTTCCATCTCTGTTTTTATTTCTTCTTTGCTACATTTATTTCTCGCCATAAATATTGCAACTGCTGTAGCCTCCGCTCCCTTTATACCTTCTTCGTGGTTGTGGGAAACTTTGGTCACTTCCTTTGAAAGAAATTTGACTTCTTCTAAATTATTAGCTACATATGCAACAGGGCTTACTCTCATGGCGGAGCCGTTTCCAAATGAATTGTATGGAACAGGTTCTTCTAACCAGTATCTAAACCTAGTTCCGTAGCTCATGTACGGATATTTATTTCCGATTTCAACCATTCTAAGAATTGCATTTGCTTCCAGTTCTGTCTTAGGATTTAAATCGTCTGCATTAAATTTTTCTCTTATTAATTTTAATTTTTCTTCTGAGATTTCTCTAGATAGATTTTTAAATCCACTTTCATTTCCCGTTTCCAATGTATCCATTAGAGCTCTTGCAACTGCCAAGGTCATGACGGAATCATCGGTTAGTCCCATATTGTCTTGGAAAAATTCAAAATTCTTGGTATTTATATTGTCAAATTCGTAGATTGAACCTACTATATCCCCAATGATTGCTCCTAACATTTCTCCTCCAATCTCATCACTTCTAAAAGTTCGTCTATGCTATCAATTCTATAGCTTGCATCTCTTCCTTCCTCCGGCTTTCCGTATCCATAGTTGCAAAAGATGGTGGTCATGTTGTTTTTCTGTCCGCCAACCATGTCGAAGAATCTGTCCCCAACTATGTAGTATGGCGCAGGATACTTGTGCTTCACAGATTTTAAAATTTCTTCCTTTGGAAGTTCATTGTACATCTGTGAGGTCAAAAATCCATCGAAAAATCTGTCCAATTTATAATTTTCTTTTACCTTTTCATAGTAGGCGTTTCTTGCATTGGAAATATATACCAAGGTGTAGCCACGTTCTTTAAGCTCCATTAGAGTTTCTTCCGTCTTTGGATAGAGTCTTCCAAGACCTTTATCCAAGTTGGAATTCATCTCTCTTCCTACAATGCTTGAAACGAAGTGAATGGTCTCCTTGTCATTGCCACCCATGACCATCTTCCACATATCGTCTGCGTTGTAACCGAGATAGGTGTGGTAGAGGTTCTCTTCCAATCCTTGGTAAGGTATCTTGTGTTCATCTAAGTACACCTTTGCCATATCTAGTGCTGGTCCGTAGATGTACATGGTTTCGTGAATAGTTCCGTCGAAATCAAAAAATATAGTTCCTTTTTTCATTTATCTCCTTATCCTAAATCTAAAAAATTAAGTTGTCTTAGCGCTTCAAACAAGATTATATTAGCAGAGTTTGCAAGGTTTAGACTCCTTCCAAAGTCTTTCAGCATCGGGATCTTTATCGCCATATCGTAATTTCCAAAGATCATATCCTCTGGCAATCCTCTCGTCTCCGGTCCAAACATTATGAAGTCTTCATCTTGAAATTCAACTTCTGTGTAGAGTTTCTTCGCCTTAGTCGTCGCCATGAAAAATCTGCCTTCTGGATACTTAGCGTATAGCTCCTCTACATTTTTATATATATTTATATCTACTAGGTCCCAATAGTCGAGGCCCGCTCTCTTTAAATGTTTGTCGTCTATTTCAAATCCAAATGGCTCTATAAGATGGAGCCTAGTGTGGGTTAGTCCACATGATCTAGCTATGGCTCCTGTGTTCCAGTGGATTTCTGGTTCATATAGTACAATGTTTAGTGACATTTTTCCTCCAATATTTCAATTGCGCATTTCACTCCGTCGATGGCGGAACTTATAATTCCTCCTGCATATCCTGCTCCTTCTCCGATTGGATATACATTTTCTATTGAGGATTTCATGTTCTCGTCTCTTATGATTCTAACTGGTGATGATGTTCTCGTTTCGCATCCTGTCAGAACCGCACCGTCTAAGAATCCTTCCATCTTCCTATCCATTTCAATAAGTCCTTCTCGAAGGGCTTCTGATATTTCTTTTGGATATATTTTCCAAAGATTTTCTATTTTAAATCCAGGTCTGTAACTTGGTTTTACATTTTCAAATTCTTTCGTCTCTCTCTTCTCTACAAAGTCTCTTGCAAGCATGACTGGTGCATGGTATTGCCCTCCGCCAAGGTCATAGGTCTTCTTTTCAATCTCTCTTTGAAAATACATGCCGCCAAGATTTCCATCGCCAAAGTCTCCTTCGTCCACAGTTACAACCACTGCAGAGTTTCCATTTTCAAGATCTCTCGCGTGGTAGCTCATTCCATTTACCACCACGGTGTTTTCTTCGCTCATTCCTGGAACTACCACTCCACCGGGGCACATACAGAATGTGTAGATGGATCTCTCGCCAGATTTTGCTCTCAGAGTGTAGGACGCTCTCGGTAGATCTTTGTAGTGTTCTTTGTACTGGGTTTTATCTATATATTCTTGGAGATGCTCGATTCTAAATCCCACTGCAAATGGTTTTGATTTCATCTCCATCTCTTTATTTAAATATTCGAAAGTATCTCTCGCAGAATTTCCAAGGGCAAGTACGATGTAGTCACTTAGGTAGCTGTTCTTCGTAGTTTTTATTCCAACTACATTTCTTTCGCCTTTAGAATTTTTTTCGTAAATAAATTCTTCAAACTTTTCGTTGTAGAAAAACTTAACTCCGATGGACTCCATGTACTTTCTCATATTTATTATGACTTGTCTTAGGACATCGGTACCTGCATGGGGCATCTTTTCGTAGAGAATATCTTCCGGAGCACCATGTTTAACTAGCACATCGAAGACATAGTGGCTCCTCTTGTCCTTGGAGCGAGAAGTGAGTTTACCATCGGAAAATGTACCTGCTCCTCCCTCTCCAAATTGGATGTTGGAGTCGACATTTAAAATTCCATCTTCCATTAGCCTTTCCACTTCTTCTGATCTAACTTCAATGGAGCTTCCTCTTTCGATTACATTTACCTTCGCTCCGTGTTCCGCAAGGAAGTAGGCTGCAAATAGTCCAGAAGGGCCTGCTCCCACCACTGTGACAGTCTTACCATTTCCGTTGGATGATGTCTCGAAGTTTTCTTCTTCAAAATCTTCCCAATCAAGACCCTTTAGTTTGATTCTGTCTCCCTCTACAAGGACTTGGTAGTTGTGGTAGACTTCGCGCCTTGCATCTATTGAATGTTTATATATTTTGTAGGTGAAGTTTTTCGATTTCAGTTTCTTTTCAAGTACTTCTCTTAAATCTTCACCGATATTTACTTTTATATTTCTTATTAAAATCATATTGAAACCATCTTCATCGTCTCGTAAAGTTTTCTGTTAAATTTATTCTTCGTTCTTAGGGCGGTGCCAATAGGTTCAGAAAAGATTCTGCCACCTCTTATTCCTATCGCTGCCGATTTATTTTCTAGTAGGCTCTCCACAGCGACAACTCCCATGGATGTAGCCATGATTCTATCTGCAGGACCAGGACTTCCTCCCCTTTGAATGTATCCAAGAATTGTCACTCTAGTTTCGATTCCCGTAAGCTTTTGAAGTTCTCTTGCAACTTCGTGAGCTTCTCCCGCACCTTCTGCAACGAGAATGATGTGGTGTCTCTTGCCACGATTCTTTCCTTCGAGCATCTTCTTTGCGATTTCATCCATGTTCGTTTCCATTTCTGGTACGATAATGGATTCCGCTCCGCCGGATATACCTGCATAGAGGGCAATGTCGCCACAGCTTCTCCCCATGACTTCCACCACATTTGCTCTGCCATGAGCTTCTGTGGTGTCCCTTATTTTTGAAATTGCATCTGTAACCGTTTCAACGGCGGTATAAAATCCAATAGTCGATTCCGTATATCCCATGTCGTTGTCAATGGTGCAAGGTATGACTGCAGTCTTTATTCCTTTTTTCTCAAGAGCCAAGGCTCCCTTAGCACTTCCATCTCCACCTAGAACTACGAGTTTATCTATATTATAAATTTTTAATTTACTTACCGCGCTCTCTTGACCTTCTTCTGTCTGAAATCTCTTGGAGCGAGAAGTCCCTAGGATGGTTCCGCCCTTTTGAATGATATCCGCAACAGAGGACAGATTTAGCTTTTCAATCTTACCGTCAATCAGTCCTTCGAATCCACCGTAGATTCCGTAGACTTCCATCCCTTTATAAATAGAAGTCCTCACCACCGCACGAATGGCTGCGTTCATTCCAGGCGCATCTCCACCGGAGGTCATAACTGCTATATTCATAACACACCTACTTTACTACAAACTTGTTTGGATCATTGTCGATTAGAGGTAGCACTTCGTACTTTAGCTCCTCAACCTTGTCCAAATCTATATACAAATCTTTTATTATCTTAAATGGGGTCTTCTTATTTTCATCATAGATGATGATTGGATTATTTCCCCTATACTTTCTAAATATGCCTGTGAGGGCACGATTGATTCCTTCGTCAAAACTTTTAACTGCGATGTAGAGAGTTCTGTTGTCCGATTCTTTCAAAGGCTCGATGGTGTTCACCAAGATCTTTGGCTCCTCAACATCAGAAGCACTGACTGTTCCTGTTACAGAGATGACCTCTTCCTCTTCTACTAGATATCCATAGTTTTGAAATACATTTGGAAAGACGATGAGCTCAATAGTGCCGAAGAAATCTTCCAATGTGGCAAAACACATCATCTTGTTGTTCTTTGTAATGAGATTTCTCTTTTGCTTTATGATTCCAGAAATCTTTACATTCTGTCCGTTTACAGGGTTTTCAAAAATCTTTGAAGTGTTAGTGCTGCTGTTGTTTTCTATTGCATTTCTATATGGATTTAACGGGTGACCGCTGGCGTAGATGCCGAGCATTTCGTATTCCATGTTAAGCTTCGTCTTTTCATCAAAATCTTTTAAGTTAGGCAGATCATCTTCGTCTGTCTTTTCATTAAACATGGAGAACTGTCCCTTTACATTGTTTTTGATTCCAGATTGAACAGATTCCAAAATTCTCTCATAAACAGCCAGGTACTTCGCACGATTTCCCGGTAGAAAGTCAAATGCTCCAGCCTTTATAAGAGATTCCAAAGCTCTCTTGTTTATTGCAGATGAATTTACTTCCACCACCCGTCTTATGAAGTCTGTCATGGAGGTAAACTTCTTTTCCTTTCTTGCTTCTACGATTGCATCGATGAAGTTGTCTCCCACATTTTTAACCGCTTTTAATCCGAATCTCACCGCATCTTCTTCAACGGTAAATTTATTTCTAGATTCGTTTACTGAAGGTGGAAGAAGTTTTATATTTAACCTCTTTAGCTCTTCTGCATAGAGTGCAACCTGTTTTGGAGAACTCATAAAGGAACTGATTTGTGAAGCCATAAATTCCTTTGGATAGTACCTCTTTAAAAACGCAGTTCTATATGCAACCACAGAATATGCAACTGAGTGAGATTTGTTGAATGCGTAGTTAGCAAAATCTATCATCAAGTCGTAGATTTCGTTGGCGCTCTTTTCGTCGACACCATTTGCAAGTGCTCCCTTTATAAGCACATTTCCCTCTTCATCTTTAAGTCCGTAGATGAAATTATTTCTCTCCTCTTCCATGACGGACATCTTCTTTTTACTCATGGCACGCCTTACAAGGTCCGCACGACCTAGACTGTATCCACCTATCTGTTGCACGATCTGCATAACCTGTTCTTGGTAGACGATACATCCGTAGGTTACGTTTAGTATCGGTTCAAGGGACGGATGAATGTAGGAAATTTTGGACGGATCGTGTTTTGATTCTATGAATCTAGGAATTTGAGACATAGGACCCGGTCTAAATAATGCGTTCGCCGCTACCAGGTCTTCAAAGGCATCCGCCTTTAGTTCCTTAAGAAACGCCCTCATTCCAGAGGATTCAAATTGGAATATTCCCAATGTGTTCGCATGTTTAAAGAGATCTATAACTTCTTTGTCATCAAAACCTTGGTCTTTAAAATCTATTTCTATTCCATAATTTTCCTTGACCATGTTCACAGCATCACGGATAACAGTTAAAGTTCTAAGTCCCAAGAAGTCCATCTTAAGTAGACCGAGTTCTTCTAGCTCCGTCATATTGAATTGGGTTAAAAGCTGCTCGTCGGTTCTCGCAAGAGGCACGTAATCCGTTACATCTCTGTTTGAAATTACCACACCAGCTGCGTGGGTGGACATATGTCTTGGAAGTCCTTCGACTTTTAGCGCCGTATCTATTATCCCCTTCACCTGCGGATCGTCTCTCATTGCATTTCTAAGATCCTCAGACATTTCAATCGCTTTATTTATGGTTATATTTAATTCTTGAGGAATCATCTTGGCAACTTGGTCCACCTTTGAGTAGGAAATATCCATTACACGACCTACGTCTCTTATGGCTCCCCTCGCCGCCATGGTTCCAAATGTGGCTATCTGTGCCACGTGATCCTTGCCATACTTTCTATTTACATACTCGATTACTTCTTCACGTCTTTCGTAGCAGAAGTCGATATCTATATCAGGCATGGAAACCCTCTCTGGATTTAAAAATCTTTCAAAGAGAAGATCAAATCTCAACGGATCCACGTCTATAATTCCCAGTCCGTAGGAAATGATTGAGCCAGCTGCAGAGCCTCTACCAGGACCGACCATAATTCCATTTTCTTTTGCGTAATTTATAAAGTCCCAAACAATTAAGAAGTAGTCTGTGTAACCCATGGAGATGATGGTGTTAAGTTCAAAATTAAACCTCTCCATAATCTTTTCGTCTAGGTTTTCGTATTTTTCTCTAAGCCCTTTTAGAGCAAGTTCTTTTAGATATTCGTCGTTTGTGTATCCATCTGGCACGTCGAACTTAGGTAGATGATAGTTGTGAAACTCGATGGTCACATTGCATCTTTTTGCTATTTCGTAAGTATTTTCTATTGCATCTACAAAATCCGGCAGAGCCTCTTTCATTTCATCTTCGCTCTTTAAATAGAATTCATCAGAAGGAAACTTCATCCTCTTTCCATCGGATAGAATAGTTCCAGTTTGGATACAAAGAAGCACATCGTGGGCTTTTGCATCTGATTTTTCTAAGTAATGCACATCGTTTGTCGCAGCAAGAGGTATCCCAAGTTCTCCACTTAAATTTCTAAGGTGAATATTCGCTTCAAGTTGCTCCCTAATACCATGGTTTTGAACCTCTAAAAAGAAATTGTCCTTTCCAAAAATATCTTGATATTCTAGAGCAGCTTTCCTTGCAGCTTCGAAGTCCCTATCCAAAATCTTTCTTTGCACTTCCCCTTGAAGACATGCAGAAAGGGCGATGATTCCCTCGCTGTATTCTCTCAAAACCTTCTTGTCCACGCGAGGTTTGTAGTAGAATCCATCTACCCAACCCTTAGAGACAATCTTCATAAGATTTTCGTAGCCCTTATTGTTTTCCGCAAGGAGAATCAAGTGGTACCTCTTGGAAGTCCTGTCTTTCACATTTAAATTCGTGGACGAAACATAGACCTCGCATCCCATGATAGGTTTCACCCCTTCATCCTTGCAAGCTTTATAAAATTGTATCGCCCCGAACATATTTCCGTGGTCAGTTATGGCAATAGAATCCATGCCGAGTTCTTTTACCTTCTTCGGCAATTCCTTGATCCTAGTAGAACCATCGAGCAAACTATATTCAGTATGCACGTGTAAATGTGTAAACATAAACTCCCTCTTACTCTATATCTTTTATCTTTCTTCTATTATATAAAAACAAGTATATAAAGACAAAGTTTTATTAAACCTTCTTTATAAAATTATATAGCCGCAAAATTTAAATCTCGCTAAAAAAACAAAAGAGCTTATAAAAAGCTCTTAAGAAATTATAAATTTATTTTCTATTAAATTTGCAAGACTACTTATCGCTTCATCTTCATCTGGACCGTCCACCTTGATTGTGATCTCTTCACCTTCAAATGCTCCAAGCGACATAATCCCTATGATGCTCTTGCCGTTTACCTCTTCTCCATCTAAAGAAAGTGTAATCTCAGATTGAAATCTATTTGCAGTCCTCACAAAAAGTGCCGCCGCTCTAGCGTGAAGTCCCTCTTCATTTGTAAGTACCAAATTCTTAGTCACCATCATATTCCCTCCTTAAATCATCAGCTATGTTTCGTATCTTTTTCATCCGATGGTTGACACCGCTCTTCCCAACCTTTGGATTTAGAAGCTCACCTAAATCCTTAAGAGAAGCATTTCTATTTACGAGTCTTAGTTTAGCAAGCTCATAAAGAGAATCTGGAAGAGACTCAAGGCCAATCATAGAATCAATATACATAATGTCATTTACCTGTTCAATAGATGAATTTACTATTTTTTCTAAATTTGCAGTTTCGCAATTTACCATTCTATTTACATTGTTACGAGTTTCCTTCATCGCCCGCACATTTTCAAATTCCAGCACACTGCCATTGGCACCGATGACCGTCAGCGTATCCGAGATCATCTCTGCCCCCTTTATGTAGAAGATAAATTTGTCAGATCTCTCAATAATATTTCCTGAAATTTGGTATTCATTAAGAATATTCTTTAAAATATCCGCAGCGTCCCTATTGGCAAACACCACTTCAAAATGGTAACCTCTCCTCGGATTAGTAACCGAGCCTGCCCCAAGAAAACAACCCCTCACAAACGCCTGCTTAGATTTTGAATCCGAAAGGTCCGGAGAAATTTCGTTATAAATTGAGAAATCTCCCTCGCCGTAACAGAAATTCAACAGTTTTCTAATGGCAGCATCATCACTTAAACTAATTGTGTAAATGTTTCTTTTAAGTTTAACATTCTTCCTTGCACTGGCATTTACATCGTCGGAATAAAAACTCTTAAGATGAGTAAAAATTCTCCTCGCCACCGGTGCATTTTCGGTGCTCAAACTTACCACGAGTCTTCCTTGTGCAATGGAGATGGATCCACAGGTACTTAGTAGTCCACAAAGCTCAGCGTCGACTAGGTAGTCCTCTTTTACGCTTACCTTTGCAGCTTCATTTTTAACACTCATAGAAAAACTCATATAACACCTCAATATAAACTACTATCATTATACAGAAGTTAAAGACAAAATAAAAGTGTTTTTAGCAATTTAATAATTTTTTTGAAAAGGTTTTTCTTTACGCGGAAGTTTACCCGTTCAAAAATCTTTTGTGTTTATCAAATAATTCTTATTAAAAATATGATCCAAATCACATTTTTATAAATTTATGACAATGTTTTCAACATTTTAGACTTCATATCCAATGCTTTTTCAAGAATAAATTGATCGGCAATAGTTTTTAAGCTTATAAATTTAATCTTTTCTTAATCGATTTATTTTTATAAAATAACTAATAATATTTTTCAAAATATTTTGTTATCTCAAATATTTCTAGTATAATACCATTGGAGGAATTTTAAATGAATATAAATAGAAATGATTTAATAGATATTTTAAAGGAAGAAGAAATCGACGAAAGACTTCTTAAAGAAATCGACGATTTTAGAAAATTTTATAAACTAGATGATTCTGTAATGGACCGTGTGGCTAGCCCAAGGTTTATCTACTACGGCAGTGACGTTTGGAACAAGGCAATCACCGCTATTCTCTCAGGATTTCACATTCTCTTATCCGGACCAAAGGCTACTGGGAAAAACGTACTATCTGAAAATTTGAGTCTACTTTTTAATAGACCTATGTGGACTGTGTCATTAAATGTTAATACTGATGCGGAAAGTTTAATCGGTTCAGATACTTTTAAGTCTGGTGAGGTTACTCTTAAGAAGGGTCCTGTCTATGAATGCGCAGAGTTCGGTGGATTTGGAATTCTTGACGAAATAAATATGGCGAAGAACGAAACTCTTTCCGTTATTCACTCTGCCCTAGACTATAGAAGGGTCATCGATGTGCCTGGATATAATCGTTTGAAGCTTCACGAAGCTACGAGATTTATCGCAACTATGAACCACGGCTACATCGGTACTAGAGATCTAAACGAAGCATTGGTTTCAAGATTTCTAGTTATTAATATGCCGACTATCGAAAAGAAATATTTGAAAAAGATTCTAAAGGTTGAAGGTGGACTTAAAGACGAATATGTAGAATTATTCTCTCAATTCTTCGAAGATTTGCAAGAAAAGTCTCTAAATTCTGAAATCAGTTCCAAGTCAATTGACCTAAGGGGACTTATCTCCGCATTGGAACTTATGAAGCGTGGACTTAGCATCAAGAATTCTCTCGAAATGGGTCTTATGGATAAATCCTTCGACTCCTACGAAAAAGAAATTGTAATGGATGTGTTCCGCACATTGTTTAGCAGCACTATAAATCCTGGTGATATATTTGTTAGATAAGATAAGAAGACAGAACCTGGTGTGGACCGTGTCGGAGGACTATCTGGCAGAAGGTTTTGAAATTTTCGAGAGAAATAGTTTCTACGAGGTTTCCCTCATCGCCTATGCCTACAAAGTCTACGACTTTAAAGCTTTTATAAATTTTGCAAAGGAAAATATTTTAAATCTCACCAATAGATTTGATATCATGACCATCGCCTTTCTAATTCTAGAAGAAAATTTAAAGGATGAGCTTCTAATAAAAAGACCCGGTCTTAAATCTTATAGAGAGGATTTTAAATCTTCTGCTATTCGTAAAAATCCCAAGAGTTTCGCAGATGAAATTCTAAAATGGTACTACGAAACGGAAGACGGATCCTATCCAAGGATTCACGAAAATATTGTAGAGATCTTAAAGAAGATTCGCGGTGTAAAAATTAAAAGTATTATGGATTTAATAGATATGCTTCTTAGTATTTTTAAATCCTACTTCCACGTTGAAAATTCTACTTCCATTGAAAAAATGGAAAAGACTTTAAAAGAAGCGAAGAAAAATCCAGAAATTTTAAAATCCAAACCGACATCGAAGAATTATTTGGAAGATTTCCAACTGGAAAAATATAATATTATGAGTTCCGAGTTCTTTGAAGAATCCTACGAAAATCTAAAGGTGGTCATGGAGACTGTGGAAGGAGAAACCGGAGAAAGCGACTTTCAAAAGACTGTAGAAAAACATTTTGGCAAAAATATTTTGTCCATTACGGACGAGCATATTTTGGAAAGCCAAGTATGCACAGGCATCCACAGAGGAATCAAAATCCACATGACTAAGGGCGATTTTCCAAGTGAAAGCTACTACAAGAGTCTAATCGATGACCAGAAATCTTCTAATAGAGAATTCTTCGAACTAAATAATCTCACCTACAAGAGAGGAATCACCAGTCTAAAAGAGACTATTAAAAATTCCCTTTTAAAAGAGTCTGAACATTATAAGATAATTTCAAGCTCTGGAGAAGTGGTTCCATCGAAACTTTGGAAGATAGATAGAACTAGCGACAATCGCGTGTTCAAGAAAGAATTTTTAAATGACTATGGGGAGCTTCGTGTGGATATACTCCTCGATTCGTCCGCATCTCAACACGAAAGGGCATCTGAAGTTGCAACCCAAGGGTATATAATTGCCCAGGCGCTTTCTGAATTAAATGTAAAGACTCGGGTGGTCGGATTTAACAATCTCTTCAACTACATGGTTTTAAATGTGTTTAGAGATTATGAAGACTCACAATACAAAAACTCAGAAATTTTTAAATATTATCCTTCCGGCTCAAACAGAGACGGACTCGCAATAAAGACCATGATTCACCTGATGAAGAAATCTTCTGCAGAGAGAAAGATACTTATCGTACTCTCAGATGGTAAACCAAATGACGAAGTAAATATAGCAAGCTTCGGCAAGAAGAAGCTGGATGCAGAAGACTATTTGGGAAATATGGCAATTTATGACACAGCCATGGAAGTTATGAATGCAAGAAACATCGGCATCAATGTCCTCGGAGTATTCACAGGAGAGCTAGAGGATCTAAATAGCGAAAAGATAATCTATGGCAATGACTTCGCCTACATTACAAAGATGAGTAGATTCTCTCAAATTGTAGGACTATTCTTTAAATCCGTGGCAAGTAAACTTGAATAAAAACTATTGACTGTTTTACTATGAAATTTTATGGACTTGAAGTTTTTAAATGATTTATAGTTTAACAGTCTTTTTTTACCGCTTATCCCAATATTTCTACCACTTATCGCAAAACAGATGAAACTGATTTACTAGCAGTCTATAATAATCATTAGGAGGTGGCTATGAAGGTTGAAATAATTATCGATGAATCCCTAGACGAAACTTCCGTCAAGATCTTCGCCAAGGAATATTCTAAAGAGATTGAAAATTTAAGAAATATGCTAGACGAAAACCCAATTGATAAAGTAGTAGCTTTTCGCGATGAAGAGGTGTTCATCCTATCCTTTGATGAAATAATTAGAATCTACGCAGAAGATAAAAATGTATTCGTAAAGACTAAGAGCGGAATTTATAAATCAAGGTTAAATGTTTCTGAATTTGATGCAAGGCTTGATAAAAACAAATTTATAAGAATATCAAGATCTGAAATAGTAAATCTTGATTATGTAAAGAGACTAGATCTATCTTTTACAGGTACCATAGCCGTGGAGCTTAAGAATGGAGATATAAGCTATGTCTCCCGTAGAAATCTAAAAGAATTTAAAAGGGTTTTGGGATTATAGGAGGATGTCATGAAAAATATAGAAAGAATTATTAAATCATTTATGATTGGGATTGGTGTCGGAGCTCTGATAGAAGCATTTATATCCCTAGGTATCGGAGAAAATATAGTGGGAGTTCCTGAGTTTGTAGAAAGTTTAAAACCAGGAAGTGCAAAGATTGTTCAATGCATGGTCTATGGTGGTTTTGGATTGGTGCCTGAACTTTTTTCAATAATTTTAAAGCTTAAAGAAAATCATACTGTACCTAAACAAATTATCCATTTTGCAGTGCTAACTATCTACTTTTTATGTGCCGCACATTATCTAAAATGGTTCGATGGTACAAGAGCCCTAATCTACTCACTAATAATCTTTGTAATAGTTTACTTAGTAATTACTTTTATCTACTATATTTTAGCAAAGAAAACTATTGATGATGTAAATAGAAAATTAGCAAATTAAAAGATTATTTTTATTACTAAATCACAAAAGACGAGGAAAATAAATCCTCGTCTTTTATTTTAATTTTATCCAATAATCATATTTAATATTAGTAGCGCCACAAGTCCTACCACCCAGGCGATAGTTGTTGTGATTGACCAGACTCTTATCTGTTCTTTTGGATCTTCTATTCCGATGGTTCTATTTACAACGTTGAAGAAACTATCGTTGAAGTAACTGAAGAATAGTGATCCAACGCAGGCTGATAGGGTCGCCATAACTGGATTTACATTTAGACTTGCCATTATAGGTGCGGTTATAGATGCCGCTGTTAGCATTGCTACCGTTCCGGATCCTTGAATAAATCTTATTATGGTTGCAATTATAAATGGAAGTAGTATATGTGGTACGTTTAAATCTTTTATGATTTCTGCAATGTGGTTACCTACTCCACTATCTCTTAGCACTTGTCCTAGGGCTCCACCTGCTCCAGTGATAAGGATGATTATTCCTGCAGATTCTATCCCAACTTCCATTACCTTTATAACTTCTCTTCTTTCCATATGAGATGCAAGGGTAAAGATTGCAAGAAGTAGTCCAATGGCAACTGCAACTATCGGCGTGCCGAAGAATTGGAAAAATACGCTTGCTTGTCCTGTCACTCCCAAAGCTTTTGAAACTGTAGATAGAAGTATCAAAATAATTGGAATTATTATAGGCATAAAAGATTTTGTAGCTGAAGGAAGTTCTTCATCGAGTTTTACTTCTGCTGCTCCTAAATTTTCTCCTCCTGCAGGTCTTATCCATTCACCATCTTCTCCTGGAATTTGGTAAATCTTATTTCCAAGCCATTTTCCATATGCCAATACTGCTAAAAGCATAGGCACTGCTATAATCATTCCATAGATGATTACAAGGCCGACATTTGCTCCGAAGATTCCCGCTGCTCCAACTGGTCCTGGTGTAGGTGGCACAAGTGAGTGGGTAATTACTAATCCTCCTGCCAAACAAACTGCAAGACTTACTATGGATTTTTTGCTAGCCTTTGAAAGAGCTTTTATAAGTGATGCAAGGATTACGAATCCTGAGTCACAATAGATTGGAATTGAAACTAAAAATCCTGTGATTGCTAGTGCTTCTTCCTCTTTATTGACTCCAAGTTTTTTAATAAATGTATTCGCCATGGTCTTTGCAGCTCCAGTAGCTTCAAAGATCTGTCCCATCATAACTCCAAATCCAATTATGATTCCTATGGAACCTAGGGTTGAACCAAATCCGGAACTGATTGCAGAGATTACCATTTCTTGTGGCATCCCACCTGCAATTCCTACGAATACAGCAGTTATTATTAGCGCCAAGAATGTGTGTATCTTGGTCTTTAAGATCATAATCATCAGAAATACTATTCCAACTCCAAGAGCGATTAGCATTCTCGTACCGTCTAAAACGAAATTCTCCATATGGTCCTCACTTATTTTATATTTTATTTATGGTTAAATTTTGGGGCGTACTTCGCCGCAAGGATTACTGCTTCAATCATTGAAACGGCAGACGCAATATTCTTACCTGCAACTGGATAAGCCGTTCCGTGGTCTACAGAAGTTCTTAAAAATGGCATTGAGTTTGTGATTGCAATAGTTCTGTAGAAGTCGTATGTCTTCGTAGCTATATGACCTTGGTCATGGTATAGAGAAAGAACTGATGAGAATGTTCCTTCAAGTGCCATGTGAAATACTGAGTCCGCTCCAATAGGTCCCACTACATCATATCCAAGCTTCCTAGCTTCTTTAATTGCAGGTTCGATTTCATTTACTTCTTCGTATCCAAATAGTCCGTGTTCACCGCAGTGAGGGTTAAGTCCTGCAACAGCCATAGTTCCTTCTACGCCAAGTTTCTTCATAGCTTCAGAACATCTTATGATGTAGTCAAGGACTCTGTCGTACTTAACCATTTCGATTGCCTTACTTAGACTTACGTGTCTTGAAAGGAAGAACACTCTTAAATTGTTCACTTCAAACATGGTAAGAGGATCATGAACTCCTGATACTTCTTCGAGCATTTCAGTGTGCCCGATGTATGGAACTTCTGCCGCTCTTAGTGATTCCTTGTTAATTGGAGTGGTTGCCATTGCATCTAGTTTTTTCTCCATGCAAAGTTGAGCGGTCTTCTCAACATATTTAAATGAAGCAAGGCCGCATCTCGCATCTACTTTTCCAAATTCATAGTCTGAATTTACAATATCTAGATCGAGCATATCGATGGTTCCTTCTTCAAACTTAGCTTCTTCAACTGAAGAAACTACATTTACCTTTAGTTTTGAGTTTGTGATTTCAATCGCACGATTTATAACGAAAAGATCTCCCACTAAAAATGGTCTAGATACTTCCCAAACTTTCTTTTCTTCAAATGTCTTAACGGTTATTTCCGGTCCAATTCCAGCCGGATCTCCTAGTGGTATTCCAATAATAGGTCTTTCCATAATTCCTCCTAATTTTCTTCTACTTCAGTGGAAAGTTTATTTAGGCAGACTTCCATAGTCTTTGCGTCTCCAACCATTCCACCTTTAGTTACTATTCTCAAATCATCAAACGCTCCGCCGGTTAACCTTCCATAGGCAACCAGTGGCTCTAGTTCTTCTCTAATTGTAATTCCGGCAGAATTTAAAAGTTTCACAAGTTCCACCGTAATATCTCCTCCGCTGGTGTAGACTCCTGCGAAAGAATGTTTGCTATTTAAAATTTCCTTGCCAATTTCTCCAAGTCCACTTGAGATTAAAATGGAAATCTCATCTATGGTAATATTTCTCTCTTTAGATATTTCTACCAGGTCAAGCCTCTTATCTCCTTCTTCAAAAGGTGTTGTCGTCACTAGAAGAAGATTGTTGTCCTCTAAAATTAAATCAGCTTTACTCGTCACACTCTTTATCTCCAAATCCCTCTTGTCTTCGTCAATGAGGTTTTTTGCAGAGACTTTTATGACTTTTACATCCTGATTATTTAGTAGATCTCTAATCTGTTTAATAGTTATATCTGTGACAGAACCGCAGATCATAAGCACCTTGCTAAGTAGATTTTCCTTATCCAAAATAGATCTTGCAATATGCATTGAAAATGGTCCCGGATCCACAGAGAAGAATTTGATATGAGATTCAAACACTGCTTTTCCGATTATCTCCAAATGACTATCTAAAACCGCATCAAATACCAACAGACTTATTCCTTCGTCGTAGTATTTTTTAATAAGTTGGGATAGATGTGTAGCTCCTTTTTCAATGTCCGAAAGATTTATGGACTTAATCTTTCCATTTAGTCCATCCTTTAAAATCTCCTCCACATTGTCGCTTGATACTGGCATCTTCGGATCTCTTCCCGCATCCGTATTGGTCAAAAGATTTCCTTCTACAAGCATAGTTCCATTTATAACAATTCTTTTACTGCTTGGAAATGCAGGGACACAAATCCCCATATATCCTGGAAGCTCTTCAAAAAAAGCATTTATTTCGTAGGAAATATTGCCCCTCATAGTAGAGTCTATTCTCTTCGAATAAAACATAGGATTTAAACTTTTCATATACTTTAGAGCTTCTTTTACACATTGGTATGCTTCTTCAGGATGAATAGCCCTTGAAAGTGTACTATAACTTACCACATCTATGTCTTCATTTACTTCTTCTGCAAAATCAATCATACTAAGAGCATTTAGCCCCACCTTTTTCAGTAGTGAACAGGTGGCGTTAGATCCAGTAAGATCGTCTGCAATGATTGCAAATTTTACCATTTAACTCTCCATAATTGTATTTGCCTTAATTATACCATCTAAAGATATTCATCTTCAATACAGTTAACACTTCTCATGAGTCTATATATTTTGCAAAAAAAATAAAAGGGGTGTTCCCCCTTTATTTTGTAAAATTTGGTATATTTGAAATCATGGTTACAAATTCACATCTCTTTAGTTTATTTGTCGGCTTAAAGGTTCCGTCTGGATAACCGCTAATAGTTTTATTTGAAACTAAAAGTTCGATTTCATTTAAATAATTTATATCCCTTTCATCCTTAAATTTATTTACATTTTCTTTGCCAGTTTTGTAATTGAAGAAATGAGCCATTACATAGGAAATTTCATCCCTTCTAGCTTCTGTTTCCAAATCTACATTTTGTAAAATATTTTTAGGAAGTCTTGAAAGGACGAATCTCACATCATCATCTCCCCAAGTTCCTTTTACGAATTTCGGATTACTATTTTTAACTACTGAAAGACCAACCAAATTTTTATCTCCAAGTCTTTTAATCATGGATAGAGCCTCTCTATAAGTAAGAGGTCTTTCCGGTTTAAAAGTTCCATCAGGATATCCCATAATTATCTGTTCTTTTACGAATCTTTCGATATTTTTTTCTGCCCAATGACCTTTTATATCAGATAGATTGGCACTCTTCTTAACATCTACTACATTTTCTGTCTTGAAAGTGGTGTTCTTTTTATCTGCGTTGAAATCTTCCATTTTAATTTTAGTCCTTGGAAAATCTGTGTAGTGGAATGGATTTTTACCAAAGCCTTCTATACCTTTTTCTAGAACCAATGTGTTATAGGTCTTGTAAGTTGCAACCATGTAACAGTTGTCACATCCATCTAGAGGATATTCCAACACCTTGTCCTCTGCTTGGATTACTCTGGCATCTCTCTCATATGGAGTGTAGATTTTATAAGTCGCTTCCAAATTATTTGTCTTAGCTGGAATGGTAACGAACTTTCTACCTTCATGCATGTAAAATCTCACCTGTTGCAATGCATTTGACGCTTCATTTAGAAGATTAAATCCCTTATTTTCTTTAATTTCGATGTAGTCAGAGATGTATGCAAAGTCTGTCGCCACAGTTCTATTTCCGTTTTTAATCTTTACCATAGCAGAAGCTTCCACTAGGTCCAAATCTTTTTCTGTGAAGTAAACAGTCTTTTCAGTTTCGAATTTCAAATTCATTCTACCAGTTGATTTTGATTTTGAAACTTCTACTTGAAGCTCACCACTATATCCATTAGGTAGGTTTGGAGTTGTGATTTCATATCCGTTATCAGTCTTTTTAAATCTCACTTCAGAAGCAAGTCTTCTTACAACATCATCGTCCCTAGTTTGATAAAAATCAGAAGTGCTCTTCGTTTCTTTTCCAACATTGTATGTGACGCTGTCTGAAGAAAGTGTAGTTCCATCGAAAGAAACAGATTCAATACTCATCTTATATTCTCCACCGTAGTATCCATAGCCCACAAATATCTTTTGTTCCCTATCAGATGTGGTGAAGTTGCCCAAATCTTTGGAATCACCATTGCCATAGTAAGAAATACTAACCCTTGATTTAAAATTTTCTGAAGCCTTAGGAATGATTGCATAGACCTCTCCTCTTTCAACTATGAAGTAGAAACCGTCCACATATTTTGAAGAGCTTCTGCCCACCATTTCATTCTTTGCAAGCTCCACTAAGTATCTAGGGTTTGCCCTATTATTTTCTTGTAAATTTTTATTTTCTGTAAATTTAAGCTCGATCCTATCCGCTGCAAATGCGTCGGAAGGAATAGAAATAAACATAGCTAAAACTAGAAAATATATGATCTTTTTAAAATTTTTCATAATCCACCTCTTACATCATATTTACCTAATTTTATCAATTATTAAACAGAGGCGTTCTTAACCAGAGTCTCAAGAAATTTGTTTTTGTTTATTTTCTTTATCCACCCTATGCTATAATGAATTTAAAAGGGAGGTAAATATGAAGAAAAAATTATTTGTAAGCATTTTGTTCATTAACTTACTATTCGTAGGTGTGATGGCAAAATCAGATGTCAACCTATTCATCGATGGCAAGCTTCAAGATGGCGATGTCATCGTAAAAGAGTCCAGAACTTTTGTACCACTTAGATTTATTTCTGAAACCCTTGGCTACAAAGTTGAATACTTCGATGAAACCAAGGCTATTAAAATTTCAAACGATACTGACGTAGTGGATCTAAAGGTAAATTCCAAAGACTTTGCAAAAAATGGCGAAGCAAGCGAAATGGATGTAAAGACATTTTTAAGCAACAATTATACTTTCGTTCCACTTAGATTTATTTCTGAAGCATTTGGAAAAGAAGTTGGTTGGGATGAACCTTCAAGATCTGTTTACATCGGCAAGAAGCCTGCAGAATTTCCAAAACCTGCACCTAAGGTAAGTTCAAATTATGTGGTTAAAGACTATCCTCAATACGGATTTAAACTACTTGTACCTAAGGATGTAGATGCAAAACTAGAAATAAAACCTAGCGAATATGATGAAGGTGTATCAGTTTATTCTAAGTATGTAAATGTGGAAGGTAAGAAGTATGGATATGATAATACCGGATTCTTAGGTTCTTACTACTTTATAACAGAAAAAGATGAATATGACACGAATTTTAAAACTATACTTAACGGAGAAAAAGGTTGCGTAGTTAGAGTAGACGCACAAGATTTTATGGAACCTACAGGACCTCTTGCCGATGAAATGTTAAGATCATTTAAACTATTTGACAGGATCATCCTAGTTCCATCAGGAAATAAGGTTAAGGAAATGAGCGGCACAACTGCAACACTTGACGGAGGTAAGTTCATCTACACGTTTGGAAATCCAAAAGTAACTGCTACCATAAACGAAAAAGATCTTATGAAGCTTCAACTCGAATTCTCCAAAGATGGAATTGAATTCTATGACGTTGAAAATTTCAGTTTCGGTGGAAGTGTAAGATTGGTCTACCAAGATGTTGCAACTAATGAAGATGCTTGCACAGTCGCCAAAAATGGCAAAATGTTCTTGTTGACCGATGAAGCAAGAGACGTTCAATACGAAGAAAACAAAAAAGCTTCCTACGATAAAGCACGATCTATTGTAATAAATAATATTAAATTTAAAATCTCTTCCGGAGAAAATACTCTAAATGGATTTACAAAAGGAATACTTCAATAGTAGAAAAATAAATAGAAATTAAAATAGCGGCTAGTCCGCTATTTTTTATTTAATTTTTTCTTTTTAATTTAGAATTTAATTTTCAAATGTTTTCTATGAAAATTATATGTTTAATAACTCATATATCGGGTATAAATTATCTAACATAATAATGAACAATGTTCATATTTTAAGTTGCCACAAAAAATTTTTTTAAGGGGGATACATAATGGCAAGTTTAACTAATAAAATGGGACGCAAGACTGCAGAGAAAATAATCGATAGTTCTATAAAAAGTTTTAACGATGACCCTCAAAAGGCTATGCTAAAGCTTTTGGATTACGGTCAAAAAATGAAAGTCTTTGATGATAGAAAGTTTGAAGATGCTAAGAAAAACGTAGAAAATATGGATCACAAATGGGTAAAGATGGCATTCGATGTATATGAACACACAGATCCAAATATTTTAAAACAGACAGCGCTAAATGTAGGATACCAAGCAGGGTTATACGGATCCCTAGTTCAAAGAAAGATTCGTAAGCGCCTGGGCACCAATGTACCTTGGACAATATTATTCGACCCTACCAGTGCCTGTAACTTAAAATGTACAGGATGTTGGGCTGCAGAGTACGGTCATAAATTAAATCTAACCTTTGAAGAGATGGACGATATCATAACCCAAGGCAAAGAGCTCGGCTGTTATTTCTATCTACTGACTGGTGGAGAGCCTCTAGTTCGTAAAGATGATTTGATCCGCCTTTGCGAAAAACACAACGACTGCGGCTTCCATGCATTTACAAACGGAACCCTAATAGACAAAGAATTCTGCGAAGAAGTAAAACGCGTAGGCAACCTTTCATTTGCAGTTTCTCTTGAAGGATTTGAAGAAGCTAACGATTTTAGACGTGGAGATGGAGTCTTTGAAAAAGTAGTTAAAGCTATGGAGCTTATGCGCGAAGAAGGTTTACTTTTCGGAATTGCAGTATGCTATACCTCAAAGAATTATAAGACAGTAACCTCAGATGAATTCTTACAGTTCGTTCAAGATAAGGGAGCTCGCCTTGCGTGGTTCTTCCACTACATGCCAGTAGGAAAAGATGCAGTGGTAGATCTAATGCTTAAGCCAGATCAAAGAAAGTACATGATCCACCGCATTCGTGACATAAGAAAGGATCCTAACGGTTTTCAACTATTCCCTATCGATTTCCAAAACGATGGAGAATTTATAAACGGTTGTATCGCCGGAGGCAAAAACTATCTCCATATAAATGCAAATGGAGACGTGGAACCTTGCGTATTCATCCACTACTCCTCAGCAAATATAAGGGACACCAGCATAAAAGATGCACTTGCTCAACCACTGTTCCGTCAATATCAACAAAATCAACCATTTAACGAAAATCATTTCAGACCTTGCCCAATGCTTGAAAATCCAGAGTTTCTACGTCATATGGTAGAGACTTCACAGGCTCACTCCACAGATTTAATCGCAAGCGAAAGCGCCGAAGAACTCTGTACAAAATGTGATGCCTATGCCAAGGAATGGCGTCCAATGGCTGAAGAAATTTGGAAGGAATATAATTCCGATTGGAATCAAGAGAAAGTAAATAAAAAAGACCACACCATTGTGCGTTGATAATATCCTATATAAATAATAATTATAGCGGCAGTTTTCGGCTGTCGTTTTTTTATACTATTTTATAAAACTCCGTTTAGAAATCTTCAGTATAAGTTTAATTATTTTAATTTTTATGTTAATTTAATTAATATTTTTAATTTAAAACTTAATTTTTTTTAATATTTATATTGCATTTTTGAATTTTAGTAGTACAATTAAGTTAAAGATGAAAGGAGAATCTTATGGCAAATAAAATTCCAGGCACTTGTCCTTTCTGTGGCAAGCCAACCGTTGCAACTAGAATCGAATGTAAACACTGTAATATTTCCATAGAAGGAGATTTCTATTTAACTAAGTTTAACCAGCTTACAGAAGAGCAACTTAAAATGGTGGAACTTTTCCTTGTTAGTCGTGGAAGTATTAAAGAAATGGAACGCATGATGGGAATATCCTATCCAACTGTGCGTAATAAATTGGAAGAAATAGTGGTGGCTCTAGGTTACCCAGAAGATACAGAGATAACTCTTAGTCGTTCAGAAGTTTTAGATAAACTGGATAAGGGTGAAATCACTTCTGAAGAAGCTGTAAATTTACTTAAACAAAGGAGGGATTAATTTGAAAGAACAAGATCAAATTCTAGAAATGTTACAAAAAGGAAAGATTACAGTAGAAGAAGCGAAAGAGCTTTTAAATGCTTTGGACTACGAAGAACCGATAAATAAGAAGAATAAAAATGTCATCTCCTTCGATGTAGATAAGGCGAAGGAAGGATTCCAAGGTATAGAAAAAAGCGTAAATGATTTTATAAAAACTACATTCGCAACTATTTTCGATAAGGATTTTACTTTCCAAATCAAAGGAAAATTCGACCTTTTCCAAAAACTATTTAAGGTAGATGTTTCTAATATGAAAAACCCAGAACTTTTTATTTACAATAGAAATGGATCTGTTCAGTTGGAAGAGTCTGACGATGATGAGCTAAATATAAATGTTAAAGTCCACTACAAAAATATGGAAAACTTCGAAGAAAGTGACTTCTTCACCTTTGAAAATGATGGCGAACACATTTCTTTTAAATCAAAAAAACCTAGCGAAAATGAGCAGTTCTACCTAGAAGTAGTGGCACAAATTCCAAGTAGAGAATTTTCAAATATTGTGGTAGATACTACCAACGCACCTATTTTTGCAGAAGATATTTTCGCGTCAAAACTTGATCTATCCACCACAAACGGAAAGATAATACTTGAGGATTCAAATGTAGACGAACTATCTATAACCACATCCAACGGACCGATTAATATAGAAGACACAAAAGGCTCAGTGGCAAATGTAAAATCATCCAATAGCAAGATTATTATGGAAGATATTTCTTTTGATGATTTTAAAGGTACAACTTCCAACGGCAAGATAAATGGAGAGAACTTGGACTTCTCCGATTTGAATCTACATACCTCAAACGGTTCTATCCTTTTAGAAAATCTTTCTACAGATCGACTAAAAAAAGCAAGTCTCAAAAGCTCCAACGGAGATTTGTCTATGGAACTTGGAAGTCTAAGACGCAGGGCAAACTTTGACCTCGCAACCACCTCCGGAAGAATCAATTTAAATATTCCCGTTGAGATGAAATCAAATTCCCAAAAGGATACCTACTCCTATAACAAACACATCGTCGCATCCACTACCCATTTCGAAGAAGAAGGAAACGCTATTGATTTCGTACTAGCAACAGCAAATGCAAATATAAATATTGAAGACAACAAAAACATAGACTAAAAAAAAAATACAAAATAAAAAGCAACGATTTGAGAAAATTTAAAAATTCTCTTCGTTGCTTTTTTATTTTATTCAGTTCTTATTGCATCCAGTGCGGATAGTTTCATTGCACGTCTAGCAGGTAGGTATCCTGAAAGAAGTCCAATTAGCGTTGAAAATCCTAGTGCAGTTAGGATAAGTCCTACAGAAATTATGGAAATCTTAGGCTCGAAGTTTACTGTTTCTCCACCCAGCTGTCCCATAAAGTACCCGGCGAAAAATTTGTTCGCAAGTACAGAGATAATAAGTGAGTTTACAACTGCGATCACTCCTCCGATAAGACCTATAAGGCTCGCTTCTAAAAGGAATAGGTTTTGAATATCTCTTATAGATGCTCCTATTACCTTCATGATTCCGATTTCTTTGGTCCTTTCGTAGATGGACATGATCATTGTGTTTGCGATACCAATAGCTGCAATTATAAATGAAATTGCTCCGATACCGCCAAAGACTGCCTGTACGATTCCTATCTGTTTATTGGCATTATCTAAGAATTCTTTCGTCATATTGTAAGGACGAAATCCCTTATCTTTAAGCGATTTTGTTACTGCGTCTACATTTTTTATATCATCCACTACTACTTTTATATTGTTGTAGTTCTTGGATTTTAATTTTACTTTGAATTGACTCGCCAAGGCTTTATAAGTTTCGATGCTCATAAAGAGACAATTTTGTTTTTGGTAGTCGTTTCCTTCTGTCATTTCTCCAGATATTCTAAGTTGAACTTGTTTACCGTCGCTTTGATTGTTTTGATTTCCATCCATCTCCATGGATCCCATATCTGACATTCTATCATCGTCACTTGTTGATTTTGGTTCAAATTTTGTGATGTAGATCTTTCGATTCATCAAAGATTTCTTTTCTGAAAAATAGTTAGGACGACTTCTATCGTAGAATTGATACTTAACCTGGGAACCTAAAATTACCACAGGATTTTTTTCTCCTGGCGCTATATATTTCCCATTTGCAAGCTCAATTCCATAGTCTTCCATATATTGAGGTGGCATCCCAACTATATCCACATAGCTAGCTTCTTCTCTTCCCATTTTTAGACTGACAGTAGCTTCGTACATAGGGATTACTGCCTTTATATGTTCTATTTCAGAAACTTCATTTATGGTTTGATTGTTCATCGGTTTCTTCTTTGGCTTTTGGTATCCCGGCTTGTCCATCTCTGGATCAAATCTCGTGAATTGACTATTTAGCTCTAGGACCCTCATGTCCCCCATATCCTCATAGAATTTGGAGTTCATAAATTTAAAACCACGACCGATTGAAATAATTATAATTATTGCCGTTGCACCGATTATTACACCTAGAACGGTCAGGAATGTCCTTAGCTTCCTCGAAGCCAGGTTTCCCGCCGCCATTTTGAATAAATCGCTAAACTTCATTAGATTGTTAGATCCTCATTTTCTTTTTTCTTTTTCTTGTAGATAAAGAATGCTCCACCGATTGCTGCAGCCGCTACTGCAAGCCCACCGAGTATTTTGAAGATACCTTTAGATGAACCTCCGCCCATGTCTTGGTTGTTCATGTCATTTTCATCCATTTTAGGCATATCTTCTACGGTGAATTCATATTCTTTCTTTACCTCTTGGGTAACTCCCATTGAATCTTCGAAGGTCCAAACGAGTTCAACCTTCTTTTGTCCTGGAGTATCAGGAGTTACATTTACCATAAAGGTATCTTGAGAGCCCGGTGCAAAAGCTCCTTTGTAGTATGATGGTGTATCGAACTTCAATCCTTCGCCCTTGATCTTAATCATTACGTTTGAAAGATTTGCCTTACCAGTGTTGTAATAATCTATTGAAAGTGGAGTTTCCCCTCCTACCATAAATTCACCTTGTGGTAGCACGTCTCCCACTTCAAGTTTAGCTTGTTGAACTACAGGCACACCAATTTGAGCGGTGTCTGTATATTTATTTGCCTTTGCATCTTCGTATTCAAAGTTTGCAACTACTGTATAAGTTTTTGCAGCAGTATCAGGAACGGTTGTAAAAGTAATTTCCTTTTCAATCCTTGCTCCCGGCGCGATGCTTGCAATGTAGAAAGTATTAGAAGAATCCACCGGTGTAAATACGGACGCGGTTGGCATAGCTCCACCAGTTTGTCCTCCGTTAGAATCTCCAGAACCTACAGACTCTTGAGTATCTGAAGTAAGGAAGATCTTGATATTTTTAACAGTCTTCTTCGCATTAGTGTTGAAGAATTTTAAATATAGTTTAAATGGCTTGCCCGCTTCAATAGTTTGTGGTTCTAAATAATAATCTTCGATTATAAGTTTAGGTGTAGATTCATTTACAGGTTTGCCGTCATTCTTTTCAACTGGAGCCTTTACAAATACTCCCACGATTTGACTTGTAGATTGAGCTTCCGCCTTTGTATCGTCTGTGTAATCAACCTTTAGTTCCACAGGATAGTTCTTAGTTTCTGCAGAAGGTGTAACCATAAAGTCGTAGGAGAAGTTTTTCTTTTCTCCTGGTGCAAGTTCTTTTAGTTGAATAATTGAAACGGTTCTAGAAGCAAGTCCGTTTTGGTCTTGGCTATTTGCTTGTACCTTTAGATTCTTAGCAGTAACCTTTCCTGTGTTTACAAGATCAAAGGAAATGGTGGTCTTTGCATTTCTATATAGAATTCCTGATGGGAATTTGATATTTCTAAATTCTAGAGCTGAAGGCTCTTGTTGTGATTTAGTAATATTGAATGAAAATTGATATTTGCCAGTCTTAGGCGCTTGTTCAGAAGTTTTGTCTTGTCCTGGTCCATATCCTGAAAATGTATAGTCAAGGTCTAGCATGTACGTTCCAGGGGCTGTGGATTTATCAGACTTTAAATTAAAAGTGATGTACTTAGTTTCTCCCGGGTTAAGAGTTGTAATATCAACAGTAGAAAGTCCGCTTGCAAGGGTGATCTTTTGTGATTCAAGTTTATCAATGGATAGTTTTATATTATTTGCAGGAGCATCACCAGTGTTTGTAACTTGGAATGGAACTTGGAATTCCTTGCCCGCTTCTTGTTCGTTTATCCAGAATGTTTCAACCTTTTTAATTTCTATTGCTGGGTTAACAGGTTTTGAAGGCGCAGTTATTTTTACATAGACAGTTTCTTGTTGAGTAAGAGTTTTAGTTCCTACCTTATATTGTAAATCTAAGGTAACAGGAACAGTTCCACCTTGAAATCCACTGTCAGCAACAATATCAAAACTTCCTTCTTGTTCAGTATTATCTTTTAAATTAAAGTATATTGAATTATCGCTTTTATAGACATATCCGTCTCCTTGGATATATACTTTGTCCGGATCTTTTATAGACGCTTTTATAATAAGATCTGTTACATCTTCATTATAAGTTTTATCTTTTTTAATTTTTACTTTAACATTGGCACTGCCATTGCTTAAAATATTTGTTGTTTGATTTACAGATACAACAATGCAAGGATTAACAATTTGGTTTGCTCCATTTGCATAAGTATTAATCGTAAATAGCATTATTAATGCCAGTAATATAGAAGTGAATTTTTTCATACTATCTCCTTTCTAGGTATCTTTGCGTCATTTTCTTCTATGCTTGTTATCATCCCGTCTCTCATGTCCACTATCCTATCTGCGTAGATGGATGTCTCTACGTCGTGTGTTACTATTATCAGTGTTTGATTGTTCTTACGAGCCATTTCGCACATGAGGTTCATTACTTCAAATGATGTGTTGGTGTCCAGATTTCCCGTTGGCTCGTCGGCAAAGATAATCTTAGGTGCATCGACAAATGCTCGGGCTATGGATACTCTTTGTTGTTGACCACCACTCATCTCGTTTGGTTTGTGGTGGAGTCTTTCTCCTAGTCCTACCTTTTCAAGTATATCTTTTGCAAGTTCATCTCTTTTTTTCTTAGGAACTCCTTTAAATATGAGTCCCAAACTGACATTGTCCATGGCAGAGAGATTTTTTATAAGATTGTAGGATTGAAAAATAAATCCGACATTTAATCTTCTAAATTTAGTTACCTGGCTTTCGCTTAGCTTCTCAATATGTATCCCGCCGATGGAGATCGTTCCTGAGGTTGGTTTGTCTAGTCCTGCAACCATATTTAGAAGTGTGGATTTACCTGAGCCGGAAGTACCTAGTAGACAGAGGATTTCTCCTTCGTATATATCTAGATTTATTCCGCCGAGGGCTACTACTTTTTCTGTGCCCATTTTATAGATTTTCTTCAGGTCGCGAATCTCTATAAGCTTCATATTACCACCTCTTGTTTTAGTATAACATAGCTAAGATTTTAATAGTTTACAAAAGTATTAAATTTGAGAATTCCTATCTGAAAATTTTGTAAAATTTTTATATTTTTATGTTGATGCTATCAGCAGACTGTTTCAACCAATCGGCTACGCCTCTTGGGAAACAGGTTGCATCACACCTGCTAAGACTCACTACGTTCGTCTTTAGATGTAGACGTATAGCATGTGTTTTTATTTTTTTGTTTTTGATGCTATCCGGATATCATGTGTTATCATTGTTATTTTTTGTAGTGGAAGTACCAGATGGAGACAGTCACCCTGAGCGGAAATGACGAAGCCAAAGGCTGAGTCATTGGAGTCGAATGGGTATAACCATGGCGGGGTTATGTATGGATGATTTCACTTGCCTTGACTAGGTTAAATATAGCTTATACCCGTTCGACTCACTTCGTTCGCTCAGGGTGACTGCAATTGTAAAGGTATTTTGTAATATTTTTTTGGAATAGATGGGTTAAATATAGGTCAGATCCTTCGACTTCGACGGCAAAAGCCGTCTTCGCTCAGGATGACTGTAGTTGTGAGGTTCATTGTAGCGTCGAAGCCCTAGCCGAAATCTTTGATTTCGTAGCAGGTCTCGTGCATAGTTCCAAAGAAGACGAGCATTGCGAAGGCTGATTTGCAGAACTCGACTGCCTCTCAGGATGACCAAGTGAAGGAGTTGACCTCATAATTTATTTAAATTTATATAAAAAAGGAATGTCCCTATAGGCAACATTCCTCTTATTTTATAATTTTTATTTTTAAAATGTATATTGAACGCCCTTATCTTGTAGTTGTCCAATTCTAGTATCTACTGATGGTTTTGCAAATTCAAAAAGCTTTATTCTATGAGGTCTGTTGTACTGTTTAGTTAGATCTAAATACTCACAAAGTTCATATCCAAGTCCTATATCATTTATAAATTCATCCGCCTCATATGTCTTTTTATGCACAAAGGATTTTAGTAGTAGATTTGATATAAAAGTCCATACAGATAAACAAAGTAGGGTAAATAAGAATAACATCGCTCCATCTCCAGCATCTGATCCGCCCAAAAATCTCTTTCTTCTACTACCTGTTAATGCATCTATAAAGCCTGAAAACATTAAGAAAAGACTTCCGAAGAAGATTATAATATTATTTCCAAGCAGTAATAGTATTGTGGAAGAACCTAGGTTAAACATTTTAAAAAGCTCACTCTTTACTTTAGCTTCCATTAAATTTGGATATTCCAATAACCCAGTAGATACAACCAATGTTTTTTGTCCGATTGCATATGCAAATGGATATTCCATTTCAGATACATAGATGTTAATATCGTCACTTAACGCAACTTCAGCATTTTTTAAATCTTCGATATACTTTCTAATTGGCACCTCTATCAAACTTTTATATTCCGCTCTTTTTACTTGACTTGCGTTTAGTATCTTTCTACAAATAGCGCTACCAAAGGCATACATGAAAAGTGCTAATAACACATAGTTACTAAAGAGCATTTCAATGAAAAAGCCTGCATCATCGGTGTTATCTGGAGAAATACCTACTATAATGACAAGTGGTAGTAGTATATATGCAATCACGCCATAATATTTGTTAATCCAAAGGTGCTTTAGATAATCTTTAATTTTAATTTTCATTTTTCCCTCCGCTGTATTTTTCAAAATATTTCTGACTTTACTTTAACCCATTACCTATAAAAAATCAATGTTTGACCAATATATTCGAATTACCTTTTTCATCGGAATCGACTTTGAGCTTTTATTTTTGATTGGACCTAGATATATGTCAGATTCTTCGAAGCCCTAGCCGAAATCTTTGATTTCGTAGCAGGTCTCGTGCATAGTCCCAAAGAAGCCAAACACAGTGAAGGCCGATTTGAAGAACTCGACTGCCTCTCAGGGTGACTGTAGTTGGGAAGACTTTTGTAGCCTTCGGCTGTGGAAGCAAAATGCTTCCGCTACGGGATATTTATATGTGTTTAAAATTTCTTACGGCTTCGCCTGAGGAAAGTGAGTTTAGTTTCTAGGTTTATGGAAGCTGATTGCTTCCGCTACAAAATTAAACCCTCCATTTAAGTAAAAGATATTTATTTAAAATAAAAAACCCCTGTTAGTCCAGGGGTCTTATAAAAAGTTTTTCTAGTTCACTTTCTTTTCTTCTCTTATTCTCTCTGATAGTAATGGAAGTATGGTGAATAGATCTCCAACTATTCCATAGTTTGCAATTTTCATTATCTTTGCATCCTTGTCGCTATTTATGGCTATTATTAGTTCTGATTCTTTCATTCCATTGGTATGTTGTAATGCTCCAGAGATTCCAACTGCTATATATAGTTTTGGTTTTACGGTCTTACCTGTTACTCCTACTTGGAGACTCTTATCTGCCCATCCGTTATCTACTATAGGTTTTGTAACTCCAAATTCTGCTCCTAGTGCCTTTGCAAAGTCCTTCACAACTTTTAGTCCTTCTTCGTCTTTTACTCCCATTCCTGCTGCGACGATCACTTCTGCGTCTTCTAAGCTTAGATGTTCATGTTCTTCGTCCTTTACGAAGGAAAGTATTTTGTTAAGTGGACTTTCTACTTCAATCTTTTCTTCTATTACTTCTGCTTTGTGTCCTTCATCGTGGAATAGTTCTACTCCGGTCTTGTTACCTACTGTTCCTATCTTAGGTGTGCTTGTGATTCTTATGTCTGATAAGAGTTTGCCGTCGAAGGTTGGTCTGATCCACATGATGTCAGATTTATCTTCTGTAAGTTTTATTTCTTGGCAATCTGCAACTAGTCCGATTTCTCTCTTAGCTGTGATTCTTCCGCCGATATCTCTTCCGTTTACTGATGATCCGATTAGCACTGCGTATGGTTCGTACTTGTCAATTAATTTATCTAGTGCATGGGCAGCTACCTTTGAGTCGAAGTTTTTAAATTTTTCATCTTCCACTAGGATTACTTTGTCTGCTCCATATCTTTCTAATTCTTCTATTAGTCCAGCTCTTTTTTCTGTAAATAGCACTGCAACTACTTGTCCACCTAGACCTTCTGCTAAATGTCTTGCGTTTGCTAGAAGTTCAAATGTTAGGTTTGTGATCTTTTGTTCAAATGTTTCACAAACTACCCAAATATTTTTACTCATATTCATAATTCACCTTAGATCCTTTTGTTGTCCTTTAGTATTTTTATGATTTCTTCTACTTTTTCTTCATCACTATTTTTTTCGATGATTAAACCCTTTTGTACTTCTGGTGGTGCAAATACTGATCCGACTACCGTTCTAGATCCCTTCATGCCCATCTTATCAAGATCGAAATCAATATCTTTTTCTGTCAAGATTTTTACTTCTTTAGTCACTTCTTCAGATTTCTTAGGATTTATATTTTTTCTAAGAGTGCTTACAAGGGCTGGCATCTTTACAGATTCTTCTTGAAGTCCGCCGTTTATTCTTCTCTTAGCTATGACTTCGTCGCCTTTTACTTCTACACTTTCCGCATAGGTTAAAGAGTTAAGTCCAAGTTTTTCTGCAAGTTGTGGTCCTACTTGTCCAGTGTCACCGTCGAGGGTTTGAGTACCTGTAAGTACTAAGTCAAATTCTCCTAGATGTTTTGCAGTGGTTGAAAGCACATATGAAGTCGCAAGTGTATCTGATCCTCTAACCGCCATGCTGGAGATGATGTAGATTTCATCTGCTCCCATTGAATAAGCAACTTCGAGTTCCCCTTTTATGAAGTCAGGTCCCATTGATGCAACCACAACCTTGCCACCGTGTTTCTTTTTAAGTTCGCAGGCTGTATAAATAGCTGCTAGATCTGGTGGATTTATTATGCTTTTAACTCCATCTCTTATAAGATTGTTGGTTTCTCTATCTATTTTGCAATCGGAAACTTTTGGTACTACCTTTGCAAATACTAATATATTCATAAATACCTCCATAATTTATATCATAATAGTATTATACCCCTCTTTATCAAGTGGAAGCAATTTTCTTAACCATATTAATAATTTTACTACCTTTTAATTTTCGTTCTTTTTAGATAGAATAGAAGAGAGGTGTAAGATGAGTAAAAAGAGTTTTTTTGATGGCTTAGAAGAAAAATGGCAAAAGGAAAAAAAGGTTCGTATTGCCGCTAGGAAGCGCCAAGCAAAATTAAAAGAAGATTTAAGAGAAGAAAATAGAAATCTGACCAAAGAAATGCGTTTTAAAAAACTCTATAAATTTTCTTATATCGTTGTGATATACCTACTTGCCCGTATGGCATTTAGATATTTTATGCATAAAGATGTATTTGTAGCTAATGATATTCTGTTTGGAATCATCACCATGGGTATCTATGCTCTTTATATTTTTAAATGGGCAAAGGAGAAAAAATAATGAAAATAATAGCTACTACTACATTCGGCTTAGAGGCGGTTTTAAAAAGAGAACTCATCGCCCTAGGCTACGATGTAACTACTGAAAACGGAAGATGTATCGTCGAAGGAGATCTAAGAGATATTGCAAAACTAAATCTAAATCTTAGATGTGCAGATAGGGTTTTGATCGAACTTTTAAATTTCAAGGCGACTACATTTGAAGATCTATACCAAGGAGTTTTGAAATTTCCTTGGCATGAAAATATATCCATAGACGGCAACTTTATCGTGCAAGGCCGTTCTAAAAATTCAAAACTATTCTCTGTATCTGACTGTCAAAGGATCACAGAAAGAGCGATCATTGACGTCATGAAAGAGCATTACGACATAGATTATTTTGAAAAATCAAAAGAGAGATACAAACTAGAAGTTGCTCTTCGTGATGATATAGCAAGCGTGACACTAGATACTTCTGGAGATGGACTTCACAAGAGAGGATACAGAGCTCGCAACTACAAGGCTCCCCTATCCGAAACTATTGCCGCAGCACTAGTTATGCTTTCGTATTGGAATCCGGATAGGATTCTTCACGATCCATTCTGCGGTTCTGGAACCATACTTATAGAAGCTGCCATGATTGGCAAGAATATTGCACCGGGACTCATGAGAAAATTCGACTTTGAAAAATTTAAATTCTTTGACGAAGAAATCATGAAAGAAGAGAAGAAACTCGCCTACGAAAGAATCGACTACGACAAAACTCTTAAAATATACGGCTCCGACATAGAACGCGGCGCAATAGAAATCGCAAAGGACAACGCAGAACTCTTGGGACTAGAAGAAGATATAACCTTCTTTGAAAAAGATATAAGAGATCTTATAATCGGCGACGATTACGGTGTCATCATCACCAACCCACCTTACGGAATAAGAATCGGAAAAGATGTTAAAGAACTAGAAAAAGAACTGGGACTTCTTCACAAATCATGTCCAACCTGGAGCGTCTACGCAATCTCAGGAGACGAAGATTTCGAGAAGAATTTCGGCAAAAAAGCAGATAGAAATAGAAAACTCTACAACGGAGGAATTAAAACCTACTATTATCAATACTTAGGACCTAAACCTAGGGGGTAGTTATGGAAAAACTTAGCTCTAAAATTAATTTAAATATCTTAAATGGAATAGCAGACCTAGTGAGAGTTTTGGATTCAAACAATCAAGTAATCTTCGTAAACTCTGCAATGGAAGAGCTAATGGGTGCATCTGCAAAGGAGATGACCTGCGAACCCGACGGAAGATACTTCTGCAACCTTTCCGTCGCAGAAAGGACGCTAAGGACAGGAGAGATCATCCAAAGAGAAGAATATATAGAAGGCAATTTCTATTCTGTAAAATGCTCCCCTATCTTTGACGGCGAAGAAATCGTCGCGGTGGTGGAAGTCTTTCGAAATATAACCATGGAGAAGAAACTTCAAAGGGAGATAATAAATAAAAACAAAGAGCTCGCAACAGAAATGAACGAAGCGAAGAAGATCCAAGTAGGTCTACTTCCCGAAAAGGGATTCATCGGCGGAACGATGATAGATTACCTCTACAGACCGTCCAATATTCTAAGCGGCGATATGTTCAACGTCTTCGAAATAAATAGAGATAACTTAGGAATCTATATTTCAGATACAGTAGGTCATGGATTTGCAAGTAGCCAGGTGACCATGTTTGTAAACTTCATGTTCAAAAGTCTCACCACCAAGGCACTTCTAAATCCAGCCACAGCACTAGAGGAAATAAAAAAGAAATTCAACTCCATAGACTTGGATGTAAATATTTACTTCACCTGTTTTTACGGAGTATATAATAGAAAAGAAAACACATTTAAATTTTCAAACGCCGGTCACAACCCTTGTCCAATCCTCTCACGAAATAGGACTAGTTACGAACTACTAACAGCAGGACTACCAATCTCAAGAATGTTTGAAGACGTAACCTACGAAGACAATGTAGTAGATCTCTTCTGCGGAGACAAACTACTCTTCGTAACAGACGGCATCCCAGAACTTAAAAATTCATCGGGAGAAACCTACGGGCTAAAGAGACTCGGAGATATACTAAATAGACATAATGTAGATGAACTACAAGAAATAAGAACAGATGTAGTCCACTTCACAGCGAAAGAACCAAAAGATGATATGACCGCAGTGCTAATAAAAATAATGTAAGCATCCAATGGGCATTCAGTTAGGGATTTATGGAAATCAAGTTTAACTGATAGCCTTTAAGTGGTGATAAAAGAAATAACGACCATACAAGAGTAGAAATGCTCCTGTGTGGTCGTTTTCTTTTTGCTTTGTTACTCAAGTACCGAATCGGTCTGCGGGATTATCAGCAATGTATAGTTCTATAATTATCAATGAGCGAATTCAAATCTTCAATACATCTTTTTATATCATTCGATGTAGTTGATTTATCAATTAATCCTGCCGATGAATGAGACAACGGATTTGCATTTCTTAAATAATGTGCGCGCTTAATTATTTCTTCAGAACCATCTATCTCTTTATAAAATGTTTTAAACGCTGGCTCTTTGTAAAAACCTTTGTAATTTGGTTTTTTACAAGTTGGATCATAATTATAATAAAATGCTAAATCAGCTGTAAAACGGTCAAAGTAGTTTTTATAAAATGCATATTCCGCCAATGTATTATGTCTTTTTTTCTCCACCCAATACATGAAATATAGGAAGTATGCTTTCCAGTCCTTATCAATAATGTGTATATAATCATTAATCCTCTTATTACAAAGTGTGGATAAAAAGCTATTCTTACAACAGTAATAGTAATAATTCTTAAGATTTGTACTATTCTCATTTAGAGCATCGAGCAAATCAATATGTCTAAACTCACTCTGAATTAAATAGGATATGGCAATTGATGTGTCATATGAATTCCAAAGTCCTTTTCGATTACGTTGAAACAACTGATTAAGCAATGCTTTTATAGCAGGCGAATTTTGAGTCTTCATTATCATTATAGATAAACGTTTTGGATCTATACTAATGAAAGAAACATCTGTGTTAATTAATTTACATATTGTGGATATTACTTTGCTGTCTTGAATTACTTCATCGCATTCGTAAATATAATGGTTATAAACTTCTGTTGGTGTAAATTCAATATCATCACTGCTAAAGTACTGTTCAATCATCAAATTGTAGTATTCAACATCAATGTAATCAGTTTTAAGTGCTAATAAAAGAGAATCTAGGAACTCTTGGAACTTACCCTCAAACAACTCCTCAATATCATGCTGGATACCATTGAAATATTCATCATATAATGATTTTTTAAGTTCACCATTGATTTCTATTGCAGGTTTCAGACAACACTTCTTTGCGTTAAGAGACAATCCGTACTCTTTTAAAATTGAAGAATATTCGTTTCTAATCTGGTTATAAGCATCGTGCAGCCTAACAATGTCATGAGAAGAATTAATCAAGATATACATATCATCAACATATCGAATGATTTTGAAATCACTGATACAATCTATTTTCTCTTTAATAAACTTGTATATTCGATTATCTATTTCATCCATATACACAATTGTTGCTAAATATGAAGACGCAGTGCTGTTTTCTATTGTTGGGAATTTCCCATCTCCGCAAAATAACAACAATTCTTTTATCATTTTCAATTGAGTAGGAGTGAAGCAAACATCTGCTAAATTACTTCTTTTGTCAATTTGATTAATAAGAATGTCAAGGTTTATATTCGGGAAGAAGTTAGTAATATCAGTTTTAATAAAATACTGGCAGTCTGAAATGTGGGCATTTATTAGCTTGTAAAACTCGTCATAATCCTGCTTATACTTCGCACGCATATAATCATAGTTTCCTGCATAAAAAGCATCAATATTCATATTTCTTACAGTCTGATAATGATTAGATATTTCTTTGCCTATAGCTTGTAATACTAAATACAAAACTGGAGATAAGAGACTTGAATCTCTAAAGCTCCCATCTCCCTTTTGAAGAAAGTTTTCGGATTGATGCATTGCTTCCGGAAACAATACAAACGCAGCTTTTCTTATGTATTTTTCAAAGAACTCTTCACTAGCAATATATTCTTCCTCATCTGCAGTGATTTTCGAAAAAGGAAACCACTGCAAATAGGACTTTTTACTACCTTCACTTAACTTAAAATACATTTGGCATGTCTGCTTCCATGTATCATATGTAATTCCAAACATACCTTGTATCTCTCCTTTATCCCGCAATTACATCTTCGATAATCTGCTTGACTTTCTTATTGCTTAACTGTATATGGAATGAAACAGTGTATCCATCACTAGTAAGTTGTTTGAAGAAAGCCTCTGCACATTTTATCTTAGCATCTTCAATTCCTCGAAGTGTGGATTTGTTTTCTACCAGCTTTGTTTCCACAATAATATTCAATTCCTTTGTTCCATCTTTATGCTTAACAACATACATAAAGTCTGGGCTATAGTTTTCGCCAACAATTGTAGGAATTGCAACACTTGATTTTGGTATTTTCCCGTAAACCACAACCTCATCAATGTCTGTCATTATATTTGCCTTCTCAAGAGGTGAGTCAAAAACAATCTTATCATACAGATATTTGTCAGAAGGTGTACCTTCAGCAAATTTCGTACCCACATTTCCTTGTTTAATAACATCTCTAGGTGTTCCGTCTTTGTAGGTCAATGCTGTTACAGTAACAGGCTGGGCAGAACGTTTATACTTAAAACGAGTTTGCATTTTCTCAATACGCCAATCTGTAAAAGCAGATACAATATTTGCTACAGAATACTCGTTTATGTATTCTTCAGGAATGCCCTTCTCCTTAGAAAGTTCACACATGGCTTTGTGAATTTCAGTAATAGGAATACTTGTCTGTTGACTGATTCTTTTCAAAAACTCATTATAAGGAATAGGACGTTTTATCGAATACGATACACCTGTATCATCCTTAACAACCATTGCATTTCCTTCTATAGCCACTTGATCCCTATGGCTATACAATGTTACGTTCCCGAAGGTACCAACTTTTCTTAAAATGTCATGTAATGCCTGTGGGATTTCATCTGTCAAATCTACATCATAGAATAAATAGTATTTCTGGTTAATGCGTTCCCATAACTCTTTTAATTCATAGTATACAGCTTTTCTTACATGAATTACCTCTTTCTTATTTTTGTTGACATCAGTAACCTTGTTGCTACCTACACCCGTAGCGAATTCTGGATAATCAGCATAAAAAGCATCTCTGTTTTCGGTACGAATCTCATAGTTACGATTGATGTATTTTTTACTCATCAATTCTATGAACAAATCATCTGGGTCAACGTCACGTTCTTTAGCAACCTTATCCAATGCATCTTGAGATAGAGTAAGCGTTTCTGGTAATTCACCATTAATTTCATCAACAAGTCTTTCAGCAAAATCAGCTTCAGTAAAGTCAACAATATAATTAAGCTTAAACTCCTCGTTAGAGATACGGTTACCATTTTCATCGACAGGAAGACGAAGTCCACGACCGACTTCTTGCAGTTTGCTATTATCACTTCCGCTGGAACGTAATTTTGCAATTGTGAATACATTAGGATTGTCCCATCCTTCTTTCAAAGTCCATTTAGAGAACAGGAATCTTCTTGTGTTGAATGAGCCATCTTCTTTACGGAGAGAAATAAGACCTTTCTTATTATGAAGGATATCAGCAACTTCATTTGCAATAGCTTCATCTGAGTCACTATTATCCTGTGCAAAATAACCGGCATGACAAGCAGGAATATCGGCTTTGCTTGCTTCAAGGTAGTCTTTGTATTCCTGTTCGTTATCCGGAAGTGTTAGTAATAATTCTTCGATTTTCTCAAGTAACAATCTTTCAAACATCATTTTCAGATAAGCGTCTTTGCCGTCTTCCGAATCACGGTAAGAAGTGATATCATCAATGAAAAACAGTGCCAGAGTTTTAATTTTGAATTGTCTTCCAGAGAAATTTTGACGTTCAGTTTCAAAATGTCTCTGAATTGCCAACTTCAGCATTTGTTCTTGATAAGATGAAGAATAAATATCTGTGTTGAATTCTTCACCTTGATATTTAACTTGTCCGTTTACCAATTCAATAAAGTTTTTTCCAATAGCATTGATCGTAAGTCCCTCGAAAGATGAATCTATTACAGAAAGCGAATCTCCCGGTGTCAGTGTATAAGTCTTTGTTTCCTCTCCACGTTTTTTAAATTGGAACGTAGCAGAAGTTTTTGATTCCACTGCCAACAATTTAACCTTTTCTTCCTTTTTGGATAAAGGTTCAAAATGCTCCTTTGCAATCCCTTTAATCAAGTTTAGATTGAAGGAATCGCAAGAATTAAGTTCATATACAAGGTTATTAAAGTCCTTAAAAGTTACCTTATTTCTTCCTTTACCAACAGTTGTATCCGGGAAGGTTGCTCCATAACGAATAATAATCTGTGGACATAATTCTTCAACAATTGTTTTATATGCTTTCTGCTCACGAGAAAATCTATGTGGTTCATCAATAATTACAACTGGCTTTGTTGCTTTTAGTGCATCAAAAGGTCTGTAAAATCCTTCAACCAAATAATCGTAATCTGATCGGGTAAGCATATTACCATTTGTCAGCAACTGCATATTAACAAGCAATACATAAATTTTGTTTGAATTCTGGCATGAGCCCGTTACAAAATCACGTACAGCAGGAGGCATAGCTAAAAAGCCTTTTTTCTTTTTCTTAGGACTCTCCAATACACCAAGTTCAATATCACAGTTATAGCCACACGCGTCAGAAAAATGATGCTTTACATAACTGTCATCAATAAACTGTGATGTGCCTGCCTTAATAGGAAGAGAGGGTACGGCAATAATAAACTTGTTAAAACCAAACTTTTTATGCATCTCATAAATTGTTTGTGTATATACATAGGTTTTTCCTGTTCCTGTTTCCATCTTAATATCAAGATTCAGGTAATCTCCGTCATCACGGCAGCCACGATAGTCAGCACGGATATTCTTTTGAACTTCCGTCAAATTATTAACCAAACGAAGTTCTTTTCTATCAAATGTTGGATTTTCATAGGTAAGGTTCGGCTTTACCATTGTGATTCCATCAAGGGCAGAAATTATGGCATCAACAGCTTTCTGTTGATGGTCCAATTCTCGTTCTAATATAAGTTCCAAAACCTGCACCTCCTTAATATCTGATATCCAAATTAATTTTAAGATTCTTTTCAGAATCACGGAGAATCTTTACATTTGTCTTTAAGTTTTCCATTTCAACATAGTTGAAGCTGTAACCGAAGAGAACTATATTTTGAGGGTTAAATGCTCCTTCTGTATTGTACTTCTCTACAAGGGCTTTGATGGCTTCTTCTGAAAGATCTGGATTAATAAGATATAAGTGGTTTTCACACCAATATGCTGTGTACCCAGCAAGGTCTACCATCTCACATTTATTTATAAATCCATAGTTGTCATGCACCAACCATGTAGTAAGTATCGTCGCAGTACCGAACTCATCATATACAGTTGTATCAATGATATATCCACTGTTGTCAAATCTCTCAATTTTATCAAGTGTATTTTGGCTAACCTCTGCTAAGGTGTAATGCTTAAAGCCAAGATCGGCTGTAGTGTTTGGATTTTCTTCTTTGATTTTCTTTGCAGAACGTAGGATTCGTTCGATTCCAAGATAATCAAGTGTATGAGGATGATTATTCTTATCTAAAAAGGAAATCAATTTTTTTGCATTTGCTTTGTCATCTCCCGTACTTGTTTCAGACTTTATATCAAGGTTTTCAGGTAATTGAATTGAAATCGTTTTAATATTCATACCCCTGCTATTAAGACGCATTGCGGCTTCTGCTGTTGTCGCTGAACCAGAAAAGAAATCAACAACTAGTAAATCTTGTTTTTGTAAGCATGAAAGTAATTTCATGATTAATAACACCGGTTTAGGATAGCTCATCAAGGATTGTTCTCCAAATAACAACCGTTGTTCCTCATCGGCATCTTCATTTGATCCCCAACCTGTTTTTTGTAAATTAGAGCTAATAACATCATAAGAGTATCCGGATTCGTCATTATCACCAACACGTAAAAGTAAATCTTTTAAGCCTTTGTATCTTGGCTCTTTTACAATTCTTCTTAAATACAAATCACGTGTAATATACAATTCTTTGTTTAAAGCATATTCAGTCATCGCGTCTTGACCATATCGCCAATTACTCTCGATTTTTAATTCTTCAGCTAAAACACCATCTTCTATTACCAAATCTGAATGAAGAACTAAATTCATTGTTGTATCAGAAATGATTTCGCCCGCATTCATACGGAAATTTTTATCTCGGTATTTACTTTCTATTCCTGCAGGAATCACACGGATATCCCTACCGTTAGATGCATTGACACAAGGATAGGTTTCTTCTTCACTGTTAATTTCACCAATTAACCCTGAAAACTCTTCTTTGCGTTTTGCATAAACCAAAATATATTCTTTTATGTTAGTAACGCTATCAGCTAAATAACTGCCTTTTTTCTTTTTCTCCCATACTAATTGCGCAACAAAATTCGTTTCACTAAAAATATCATCACATAATAATTTTAAATTGCCTTGTTCGTTATCATCTATAGAAATAAAAATAACCCCATCTTTATCAAGTAGATCTTTAGCTAACTGTAATCTTGGATACATAAACATCAACCACGCTGAATGTGACGCACTGCCCCTGTTTGTCAAATCGAGAATACGCTGAGATTGTTCCTCATCAATACTAAGTTTCTCAACAAGTTCTTCAACAGTAAAGTTAAACTTATCATTATACACAAATCCATCAGAACCTGTGTTGTAAGGTGGGTCGATATAAATGCATTTAACCTGTCCTGCGTACGATTTTAGAAGATGCTTCAATCCATCAAGGTTATCACCACTGATATATACATTTTCGCTGTTGACATTTTCAGGAAGACTGTTGTGTGCCTCATCAGGAACGATTACTGTTTCAGTATCAAGTGATGCTAGCATTTTTGCATAGTTTTTACCTAAAAACTTTAATTCGTATCCCTCATGGGAAATATCAATCTTATCCTTTAAGAACTCGGAAAATCTTACCATGTCAAAAGTACCATCGGCACAAAAGCATGATGGAAAATTTTCCTTCAAAATGTTTATTTCTTTCTGGTTTGGTGTAACTGTTTCATTCGCAGTCATAATATCTCTAATCATTTTGATTTACTCCTTACTTCAAAATCAATCCATGCCTCTTCTACATCTGAATAATCAACATCATTCTTAAGGCAGAACTCTTTTATATTTTTCATAGCATTAAGGTTAGGCTTTGCTTTGCCACCTTCCCATCTATTCACAGTAGAAAATGCCACCTGTACTTCTTTGGCAAAATCTTGCTGTGTCAAAAACATCGTTCTTCCTCCATTCTATACTCCAATACTTCCGATATATCACATTTAAAATACTTACAAATCCTACCAAGTATTTCCATACTCACATTCTCGTCCCGACCCATTTTTGCTATGGTATGAGGGGTTGTTTGTATGGCTTTTTGTAGGTCTAGCTTATTCATCTTTTCATCTATTAATTTTTTCCATAATTTATCATAGGAAAACCCAATAATCCACCTCGAATTAATCTTCTACTTTATACAGTTTTTCTATATTATTATATCACACATGATAACGTTACATTTATATATTAGGGCGGATCCATTTACATCTTCTCTAAATCTTTAAGATATCTTTATCCAAGAAAAAATATTTTAAAGATAATTTCCGAACTTAATTCACTATTTTAAAATAATTTGATTATTATTTAAAATATTTTTAAAAATTATATACTGCTAAAAATAGCGGTGCATTTTAATTTATACTTCTAATAATCCATTACTATGCTAATACTTTTTCGCAAATGTTTACAAAAATTTTTACTTTAGTGGTATAATTAAATTAACAATGTTATTTTATTGACATTTAAATTATTAAGGGGGACTATAATGGATTTTAATTTGGACAAACAGCACCTTCTATTACAACAAATGTATAGAGACTTTGCTGAAAACGAAGTAGAACCAATAGCAGCTGACATTGATATTTCAGAAGAAGTACCTTATGAAAATATCAAAAAACTTGCAAAGTACGGATTTTTCGGTATTCCTTTCCCAAAGGAATATGGCGGACAAGGAGCAGACTATGTCGCTTACGCTATGGCAATCGAAGAACTTTCTAAGAAATGTGCAACTACAGGTGTAATCGTATCAGCTCATACATCACTTTGTGCTGCACCTATCTATGAAAACGGAACTGAAGAACAAAAGAAAAAGTATCTTCCAGACCTACTATCTGGTAAAAAAATCGGAGCTTTCGGTCTTACTGAACCAGGTGCAGGTACAGATGCAGCAGGACAACAAACTATAGCTGTACTAGATGGAGATCACTACATCCTTAATGGTACTAAAATATTCATTACAAATGCAGGTTTTGCAGATGTATTTATCATAATTGCTATGACAGACAAGAGCCAAGGAACTAAAGGTATCTCAGCATTCATCGTTGAACGTGGATTCGAAGGATTCAGAGTTGGAGAACCTGAAGATAAGATGGGTATAAGAGCATCTTCTACTTGCGAACTTATATTTGAAAACTGTAAAGTTCCTAAGGAAAACCTACTTGGAAGAGAAGGTAAAGGATTCGGTCTTGCAATGAAGACTCTTGACGGTGGTAGAATCGGTATCGCTTCACAAGCTGTAGGTATTGCAGAAGGAGCAATCGACGAAACTATTAAGTATACAAAAGAAAGAAAACAATTCGGAAGAAGAATTTCTCAATTCCAAAATACACAATTCCAACTTGCTGATATGAAGACAAAAGCAGAAGCAGCTCAACTACTTGTATATAGAGCAGCAGACGCTAAGCAAAACAAAATACCATACTCACACTACGCAGCTATGGCTAAATTATTTGCTTCAGAAACTGCATCCGATGTAACCAGAAGATGCTTACAATTATTCGGCGGATACGGATACACCAAAGACTATCCTATCGAAAGAATGATGAGAGATGCAAAGATAACAGAAATCTACGAAGGTACATCCGAAGTAATGAGAATGGTTGTATCCGGCTGGATGGGAGTTAAATAGGAGGTAAATGATGAAAATAGTTGTTTGTATTAAACAAGTACCGGACACAAATGAAGTAAGACTAGATCCTGTTACCAACACTCTAATAAGAGATGGAGTTCCTAGTATCATAAACCCAGATGACAAATCAGGACTTGAAACTGCACTAAGAATAAAAGACGAACATGAAAATGTAGAAGTAACCGTAGTATCAATGGGACCTCCACAAGCAGAACTAGCACTTAGAGAAGCCCTAGCAATGGGAGCAGACAAAGCAATCCTAGTAACAGACAGAGCATTCGGAGGAGCAGACACCTGGGCAACATCATGTACAATCGCAGCAGCACTAGAACACCTAGACTATGATCTAATCATCACAGGACGTCAAGCAATCGACGGAGACACTGCACAAGTAGGACCACAAATGGCAGAACACCTTGGAATCCCACAAGTATCATACGTAGAAGATCTAGAACTAAACGGTGACCATCTAACAGTTAAAAGACAATTCGAAGATAGACACCACGTACTAGAAGTAAAACTACCATGCTTAATAACCGCACTAACAGAACTAGCAGAACCTAGATACATGTCAGTAGGCGGAATCTATGACGCATATGAAAAAGAAATAACAACTTGGGGACTTGAAGACATAAAAGACAAGCTAGACCTTGCAAACATCGGACTAAAAGGATCACCAACAAAAGTTAAGAGATCATATCCAAAACAAGGTAAAGGCAAAGGCGAGCTACTAAAAGATCTATCAGCAGACGAAGCAGCACAAGCAATAGTAGCAAAACTTCAAGAAAAGTATATAATCTAAGAGGTGAATCATGAGTAAAGACGTATATGTATTTATAGAACAAAGAGACAACCAATTACAAAAGGTTGGCATCGAGCTTCTAGGAAAAGCAAGAGAACTTGCTGACGATTTAGGCCAACAAGTAGTAGCAATGCTTCTTGGTGACAACGTAAAACAACACGCAGAACTTCTAATTCACCACGGAGCAGACAAAGTAATCGTAATAGAAGATCCAATGTTAAAAGAATATGTGACAGAACCATACGCAAAAGCAGTAGCACATATAATCAAAAAATATGATCCAGAAATCGCACTATATGGCGCATCATCAATAGGAAGAGACCTAGCACCAAGACTAGCAGCTAGAATCCACACAGGACTAACAGCAGACTGTACAGGACTAGAAATAGACGAAGAATCTAAAAACCTATTAATGACAAGACCAGCATTTGGTGGAAACCTAATGGCAACCATCCTATGCGAAGACTTCAGACCACAAATGGCAACAGTAAGACCAGGCGTAATGCAAGCACTACAAACAGACACAAGTAGAAAAGGCGAAGTAATAGAAGAAAAAGTAGACTTCGAACCAAAAGACATGAACGTAAAAATTGTAGACATCGTAAAATCTGAATCAAAGAAGAAAGACATCACAGAAGCAGCCATCCTAGTATCAGCAGGACGTGGAATAGGCGGACCAGAAGGATTCCAAAACCTACAAGACCTAGCAAAAGTACTAGAAGCAGAAATCTCATCATCAAGAGCAGTAGTAGACGCAGGCTGGACAACCAAAGATCGTCAAGTAGGACAAACAGGTAAGACAGTAAGACCAGAAGTATACTTCGCACTAGGAATCTCAGGAGCAATCCAACACGTAGCAGGAATGGAAGACTCAGACCTAATCATCGCAATCAACAAGAACGAAGGAGCACCAATCTTTGACGTAGCAGACCTAGGCATAGTAGGCGACATCAACGCAGTAGTTCCAAAACTAACAGAAGCTCTAAAGAGAGAAAAGAAACTAAAAGCAGAAATCGAATAAAATAAAATAACAAAAGAAAAACTATTGGCGAAAAACCAATAGTTTTTTATTTTTTGTAATATGTAAATTTTTGAATCTTTCTGAAAATAGTAATCTATAGAGATTCAAACCTACCATCTAGTCACCCAGAGCGAAAAACCAAAAGTTTAGAGTCGAACGGGTATGAAACCGAATATAAAATTTACAATAACTCACGAAATAATAATAATCATAAAATCATCAGCTATTTTTTAGTTCATCTTCCCTATCTTCAATAATTCTTTTAAATTCATTTAGGTCTTCAAGTTGAGCGTACTCTTTGATGAATAAAATTCCATTACTTCTGTAAGTCTGTATTTTTAATCTCTCTTTATTTTTACGTTTATATTCCCTATTCTTAGCGAGTTGCTCAGGACTTGTTTTGTATTCTTTTATTGTAATCACTCCCTTTCTGAGTTATAATGTATATAAATAGCATTGGGAAGAGGCTTTCACCTCTGTTCCATTAGGTTAATACTTGAATGATGACTACTATTAAGCTAATAATTGCAGCTATTAGCGTGAAAATACTTGTTATCAATTCAAGTATTTTTTTGTTGCTATTCATCTTTATCACCCTCTTTAGCAAGGTGATTTATAAGGTTTTACCAACTTTATGTTTTTATTTTAATCTATCTAATGGATACTTATGTTTTAGTCCTATAAGAAATTACATAACTCTCAAACGCTGCTTTTATGCGTGTTGTGCTTCCTGGTGTTTTAGTCCTATATGAAATTACATAACTCTCAAACGTTCCCTAGGTAGTACTCAATCTTATTAATGTTTTAGTCCTATATGAAATTACATAACTCTCAAACAACCAATGATTACACAGATTCTGCAAAACAGTTTTAGTCCTATATGAAATTACATAACTCTCAAACGAGGACTTAAACAAAGACCTTGTAACCATAGTTTTAGTCCTATATGAAATTACATAACTCTCAAACAGAGGTTAAAGGCTGGATAAAAGAAAAAGAGTTTTAGTCCTATATGAAATTACATAACTCTCAAACGAAGATTCGAACTATAACCCTGATATAGCTGTTTTAGTCCTATATGAAATTACATAACTCTCAAACTCGAACCAGTCGGATTTGACAAAGTTTAGAGTTTTAGTCCTATATGAAATTACATAACTCTCAAACAAGGTCTCTTGCGTATTCTCTCCTGTATGCGTTTTAGTCCTATATGAAATTACATAACTCTCAAACTTTAATCATTTATTTATCCTCTCTTTCTTTGTTTTAGTCCTATATGAAATTACATAACTCTCAAACCCCTTTTAATTGCATTAGTTGTATCTTTAAGTTTTAGTCCTATATGAAATTACATAACTCTCAAACTATAATTGAGACTAATATACATTTATTTTTGTTTTAGTCCTATATGAAATTACATAACTCTCAAACAAGTGCATTGTCCACTTCTTTCCATGCTTTGTTTTAGTCCTATATGAAATTACATAACTCTCAAACCCTCGTCAGTATCTCGACTCGTTTTATTTTGTTTTAGTCCTATATGAAATTACATAACTCTCAAACGTAGGTCAGGGAATGGAGGAAGAAATATCTGTTTTAGTCCTATATGAAATTACATAACTCTCAAACCCCTTTTAATTGCATTAGTTGTATCTTTAAGTTTTAGTCCTATATGAAATTACATAACTCTCAAACTAATTCTTATAGGTAAAGCCTGGTGCAATAGTTTTAGTCCTATATGAAATTACATAACTCTCAAACATATTAACGGCGATTATAAATCGAATGACGGGTTTTAGTCCTATATGAAATTACATAACTCTCAAACGAATTTCATATTTTAATAGCAATGAAAATAGTTTTAGTCCTATATGAAATTACATAACTCTCAAACCCTTGTTATGAACAATACGAACTTGCAAAGGTTTTAGTCCTATATGAAATTACATAACTCTCAAACTAAGGAGGTTAAATGTTAGAGTTTAGATATGTTTTAGTCCTATATGAAATTACATAACTCTCAAACTTACGAAATCAAGATCTAAAAAACCAAAAAGTTTTAGTCCTATATGAAATTACATAACTCTCAAACCTCATGGTTCACCATCAAAAGCAGGTCTATGTTTTAGTCCTATATGAAATTATATAACTCTCAAACTCGTCCGGCGTAAATGGATAAATACCAAGCGTTTTAGTCCTATATGAAATTACATAACTCTCAAACGGTCTTTCTTATTTGTTTAAATTCATTTGTGTTTTAGTCCTATATGAAATTACATAACTCTCAAACTACAATCATGTCTTGACCATACTTTTCATAGTTTTAGTCCTATATGAAATTACATAACTCTCAAACATATTCAACGACGTCATTGCTTACAAACATGTTTTAGTCCTATATGAAATTACATAACTCTCAAACACATTGCAAAAAGACTAATAGAGCCAAACAGTTTTAGTCCTATATGAAATTACATAACTCTCAAACACATAAATGTAGGGTACAAAGCAAGTCCTTGTTTTAGTCCTATATGAAATTACATAACTCTCAAACGCCCAGGCTTACAACCTCATCAGTTTTATAGTTTTAGTCCTATATGAAATTACATAACTCTCAAACCTCAAATTCGAAATCTGAGAGTTATTTAGATTTGACGTTTCTATATTTCACATAGGTCTTTATCTACTATTCTTAAGTTTTCAGAAGGTATGACTTCCCTTCTGATTGCGTTTTGTAGGGCTAAAACTTTAATATCATTGTATAGTAAAAATTTTTCTAATTCAACTAGCTCTTCTTCTGATAGAAAGCTATCTAGGTTTACTATTATATATACTTTTGTTTTTAGTAGTTCTGATGTTACTTTTATATATTCTATTAGTCTTTCTAATACTGAGTTCTTTTCATAGTCAAATTCTATTTCTATGGCTTTGAATAGATTTTGGTAGTTTATTCCTCCTGCTTTTAATGAAAATCTAGATCTATATATTAGTTCGTCTGTTATGTTTGCTATTATACTTTCTAGTTCCACCTTTTTTGTGTATACTTCCTGAGTGTTTAAGTCTTCTTCTAATTCAGAATACATTTTTTTAAGTATGTTTGCAGAGTTTGCTTCTAAGTTAAATATATCAAATATTATCTCTACATATTTTGTCATATCTACTGTTTTGTAGTCTTCTATTAGTTCAAATTCATCGCTTTCTATTTCTGTTGATTCTATTAATCCTTTTAAAAATATAGAAAAATATCGTATGTCTTCTACTACTAGTGTGTTTATGGTTTTGGATTTTATTTCTAGGGAGTTTTCTAAATACTTTGTTACTAGGTTCATAGTATTATTAGCCTCCTGTCGTCTGTTATATATTCTTCTGATATATCTCCTACTAGAATCTCCATCCTGGAGTATTGCTTTTCTGTTATCATAAACATCTGTACTAGTCCTTTTGGCGGTTTGTTTTCTCTTACTTTGTTAGCAATTAGCGTTGCCATGCTCTGATTTAATGCAATTTTTGAATATACAGACTCTTGCATCATCATAAATCCATTTTTTATCAAAAACTTCCTAAATATTCTGTAATTCTTTAAATCTTTTTCGTTTATTGTTGGAAGATCAAACATTACTATTATTCTCATATACCTATAACTCATAACTTGGAAACCTTAGTAGGGAGATGTCCCTATTATTTAGTGCGTCAAAAACTGATCTTATGTATATTTCTAGCGCTTGATTTATCCGACAATATTTGTTGTCTATGGTTACAAATTCGTTGATCAAGTTTATTAGTTCTATCTTTTGTTCTTTTCCAAATATTTTTATGTCATCAATATATACTGTGTTATCTACCAACACTCTCCATGGTTCTATTAGGTCGCTGGAAAAGTTGAACTGATTGAACATATTGTCATGAAATATTCCTATCTGCGTCAGATATCCATTTGATACTACTTGCCTATTTATAGATGCTAGAAGTATTGCGTATCCATAGTTTAGTGCTGCATTTATATTTGAATCGTCGCTTCTTGAAAAACTTTTTCCAAAAAGTGCATTGAAATATACTTTTGCTGCATGTCCTTCTCTATTGGTGGCATCTTTTAGTTCTACTTCTTCTATATATTTTTCTAACAGAGCGTATTCTGGTTTACCTGCTGCTTCAAGGAGATTTCTTTGATTTTTGATTTTTTGTTTTACTATTTGTTGCCATACTTCTCCTTTTGTATATTCATCCCATTTTATTTGTAGTCGTATTTTTTCGCTGGTGTTATAGGATGAATATAGGGGAGATACTTCTGCTGTTGGGTTTCTAGTTTCATCACAAAATATTAATTTTATTTTATTTTTTACTATCTCATTTAATAGTGCAAATGTAATTGATGCTTCTGTTGTGTTTACTATTATGTGGGAGATGTCTTTTAAATATATTTTTTGAACTTTGTTGCCATCCTGTCTTACGACAAGATGGCTTAATTTTAGTTCAAGTTTTGCTCTGTTATCTATTACTACTACTCGCCAGGTCATAGGTTTAGTAAGTCTACTTCATTTTCAAATAGACCTGTTATTGATTGGTTTATTAGCTTGCATTCTTTGTAATTTAATTTTTTTGGAATAAATACTACTCCTGTTTTTGCACTTAATCCAATTGATTTTAAATTGCATCCATTGTTATAGCTTTGGAATAGTAATATTATTTGATTTAACACGTCTATTTTTTCTTCTATTGAAATTTCTTTAAATTTATCTAATGCTTCTGAAATATTTTTAGCTTGGTTGTTTCTCTTATTTGAGTAAATTCCATTGTTCAATTTATCTGAAAGTGTTTTGTAAAGTTTAATTAATTCTTCTTCTTTTATATTGTCAAATGAAGTAACTTTGATATCTTTGTTATCTTTCTTTTTAACTAGGAATTTATCCATCTTTTTGATTAATTTTTGTTCTTCCTTATTCACTATCAATTGAACACTTCCTGCAATAGAAAGGCTATCTCCCGTTTTTCCTTTGATATTATATAAGAATCCATCCAATTTAATTAATGAGTTTATCTTTATCTTATCTTTTAGTATTTTTGGATCTTGTAACTCTAGGTTATCTTTTAAATATTTATCTACTGCTTCTGTATTTCCATATTTTTCTTGATTATAAACCATTATTGGGATTGTCTCTAAGGTCCTTTCTCTTCCTGCTTTGCCGTCTGATTCTATTAATGCAAAGTATGCGGAGCTTGCTTTATTGTATCCACCATATTTTTCTATATTAGATTTATTTGTGTTTTCTTTTTGTGGAATTTGACCCTTTCCTTTTCTCATTAGGTTTTGGTCGTAGAGTCCTCCTGTTCCAATATAGCTCATTCTGGTGAATCTATAGTTTTTGCCTTCTAGTTCCCTCTTTACTTTTTTGATCGTTGCTGCTTTTACATTTCCTTCGCTATCGTCTGCTATCCACGCTGTATAACTTCCACGTACTACGTCATACTTAAACATATTTTCTAGGTTGTAGCTTCTTACATTGTCCTTGTCTTTTATGAAGTTTAATGGATTTTTTGTAAATTTTGTATTGTATACATTTCCTACTACTATGTTTAGGTATGCGTCATGCATATGGTGTAGATCGTTTACTGTACGGCATTTTATTATGTCGAATTCCTGTCTAAATCTACTTGCGTTTTCTGCTTTTGAATATACGATTTCTGAGTCTTGACATATGTTCTTTAGTAGATTTGCTGTTTCTTTTGTCGCTTGTCTTGTCTCTACTATTTGTCTTTCTATAAATTCTGCTAGTTCTCTTTCTTCAAATGGTGTGCGACGAGTAAGTCTTGTGTATTTCTTTTGTCCTATTAGTCCCTTGTCGAAGAGTATCTTCCAAAATCCATATGCGTTTTTGTTTAATACTTTTTCTGGTATTGGGTATTGGTTTCCTTTTTCGTGGTTCAGATTCTTCTTTACGAGCACTCTGTTTTCCAATGAGTCATCATATATTTTTGATTTTGGATATATGTGGTCCTGGTCGTATATGTTATTGGATTTTAGATCAGCTAAATCTATCGGTTCCAAACTATACATACATCTTCCCAGTTGAGTGTAGTATAGATACAAGTTGTCCCATCTAAATTTGGATTCTTCCTCACTATTTATTTCGTTTAATAGATAGTTGTATCTTTCTTCTCCTATTTCATTTATGAATGCTTTTTTACCAAATTTATAGAATTCTAATAGCTTGTTCTTTCTGGATTCTTTTCTACTATTCTTAGCTTCTTTAGCCCTTGCCATTTCTATAAATATCTTCTTCGGATCTTTGCCTATTATCCTCTTGATTTCATCTACTACTCTCAAGCTTTGCCATAGCATCCTCTTCACTGATGGAGATAGGTAGAGTTCGTCCACCATTTCGTAGCATAGTTCTCTATTTTCTACTGGATTTAGCTTCTCAACTTCTTCTGTAAATGTGTAGTGGCCGCTCATAAGCTCCATTAGGTTTAGATTGTATTCACGCATAAAGTAGATGATGCTTCCTTTTTCTCCTGTAGTTTTATCTACTCCTTCTATTCCTGTTAAGAATCTTTTGCTTAGTCTTCCCCAATCTTTGTAGTTTAAGGCTGCTATTTTCTTTATTTCATCGTCGGTAAAATCATTTTTATATGCGGATTTGATTTTCTTTTTTAAATAGGTCTTGTCATCTTCGTAGAGTACAATAAGTTTGATTATTTCTTCGATTTTTATGCGATAGTCATCCCTATCTACTTTATCTCCTATTATATTTTTGAAATCAATATAGGAGTTTAGTCCTTGTTTGAAGTCTCCATCTGTTCCTGATAGCAATATATCTCCAGTTAGGTTGAATTCTTTTTTTAGAAGATTTGAAACTGCCTTTAGTGTTACCTTCTTTTTTGTCTTGAAAAGTTCTTCAAATATAGCTTTTTTCATCTCTTCTGTGATTAAAAATTCGTTTAATTTTAGATTGTTAAGCTCGTTTAAAACCATGAATTCATTGTATATAAGGGATGCTTTTGGAAGTACTTTTTCTTCTTTGAGATAGGTACATCTGCCTATTAGTCTATCTATAAATTCTTCTCTAGATGAGTCTAAGTCTACAATATCTTTGAAATTCCAAGGGGTGATCTTTGTGTTTTCTCTTTTAATCCAAGCATATTTTGAATCTGGATTTAGTGGTCCTACATAGTAAGGAATTCTAAATTCCATTATGGACTCTACCTTATCTTTGACTGTTCCATATTCATCTGATTCATTTAAAAAATCATAATATTTTGATTGATTGTCTAGAATCTTTTTAAGTTCCATGAGCTTTAGTTGATAAGGTATTACTCCATTGTCTGATGATTTTAGTTTAGGGATAAAGGTTTTAAACTCAATATCCGTAAGCATTTCATCTATTAATTTCAAATCTTCATTTTCTGATGAATTAAGTTTCGTTTCTTTTATAGTATCCAAATGTTTTTTGATAAATTTGTAGAAATCTTCTTGTTTAGTAAACTTGCTTGCCTTTGTCCTCTTGTTACTGGTTATGTTGGACTTGGTATAAGCCACATAGTTATCGTTTATTGACTTGTTTCTAAAAATATTTGCATATTCTGATGGTAGGTATTTTTTAATGATACGCTTTAAAGTTTTTAGATCTTTGCCATGTTTATTAAACTTTTTCACAAAGGCTTTTGAAATATATTTATTGCCATCTTTTGATTTATCTGCATCTTTTAGTAAGTTTTCCAAGATTGATGAGTCGTAGATACTTTTTAAAATATTTAAAAGAGAGATAGTATCTCCTAAAGCTTCTTCGTATTCTGAATATTTGTCATCAAATGCAGTAGTTGAAAAGTCAACGGATTTAACAGTAGTTTCTTCAAACTCTCCATCTTCAAATAAATCTACGAGTTTTTGAGAACTACCAATCATAATTGCAGAGATAGCCTTTAGAAATTTGGTATCTCCTACTATATTTTTTAATTCTTTTTTCTTATTTGTTTTGTTAAGCGTGGTATCTGTGATTATTTCTATTAAATCTTCGTTATTAAATTCTAAATCAATATTATATTCATCACGAAGGTGAATTTTTAAATCATTGATAGATTTATCAAATGAGTTCTTAGTATCGAACTTTTGTCCTTCAAATATAAAGTGTCCGCGGTTTTTTAATAGGTAGTGGCAAGCCAAGTACAGTAGTCTTATATCCTTTTTACCTTCATCTTCAATTAAATCCATAATAAGATGGTGAATAGTCGGATATTTCTTGTGATAATCCCTGTCTTTGAAATCTTTATCATTAAATAATGTATATTTTGATTTTAATTTTTCGTCCTTGTCTTCACGATATAGGTCACTGTTATCAAGTCTTAAAAAGAAATTTGGATCCACTTTAGAAATTTCTGTTGCAAATAGATCTTGCAAAAGATTGATGCGTTCTTTTCTACGATTAAGTCTACGCCTTGAACCTCTTTGTGTTCTTCTTTCTTCAGCAGTCTTAGCATCGTCAAAAAGACGAACTCCCCACATTTTTTTGCCGTTAAATTTTGGAATATTATAACTTTCATCGGTTACTGCCCAGCCTACAGATGCTGTACCAATATCAAGTCCTATGTAATATTCTTTTAAATTTTTCATAAATACCTCCTATTTATTGACAAAAGAATTTTTATGAGTTAGAATAAATATGAAATTACATGACGAGTTCAAATAAAATTTAATTGAAACCGCCGAAAGGCCGTGCGTGTGCACAACTAAACTTGGGTATCCAAGTTTTTTTATTTTATAGAAATTTTATCATAGTATTTTCTAACTCAGTCTTTACTTTATTATATCACTAATTAAGAATAGGCAAAGCTTTTCATCGTTAATAATAACTGTGTTAGATTAATTGCAAAAATAAATTAAACCGGAGATATACAAATCTCCGGTTTTTTCTTGTTTTATTTATTCTTCCCAAAATGTTCATTGAATAATTTCATTATTTCTATTTCCATTTCTAGTTCTTTTATTCTTTTTTGCATTTTCAGTTTTTTATCCTGTTCTTCCCAGCCTGACATACCTTTTGCTTTAAATTCCTTGACCCATCTATGGACGGTTTGCGGGTCTAAATCATATTTTTCACATATTTCTTTAATTGGAATATTTTTAAATTTCAGCATTACTATTTTATATTTAAATTCTGGTGTGAAGGTTCGTATTTTTTCTTTTGACATTTGTCTTTCTTTCTTTTATTTTATCAATCATATTTATAGTCTTATTATACCCGGTCCCTTCGCTCATTGATTATGTCCTTTAGTGTTCTTTTCTTTAAACAATTTCTCTAGGTAGTCGTCATCCTCATGATAGCCCGAATTTTGTTTGAGCGTAAACGCCAAGGTGGAAACAAAAGTTCGCACCTCTTAAAAGTCTCTCTCTGAATAAAATTTTTTAGAAAGTTGAAATGATAATAATATTACAAACGCCCAGATGACAAGCGCAACCATTGCACTGACAGTTTTATTCATAAAAACCATACGTAAAACTGTTTTAAACTGTTCGCCAAAAAATGTACCAATCAAACCCGCAATACCAACAAGCAAAAATGGAATCATCGCAAGAGTTTTTCCCTTTTTATACCCATGTTTAAAATAAATCGGATATTCTATAAAAATTATAAACAAGGAAACAGCTCCTGTAACCAGTGCTGCAAGCAATAAACCCTGTCTCCCATTCTCCATTGGCCATATTTTCGCTATAATCAGCGCCAACATTACACCAACTATAATCATTACTCCAACAAAAATCGCAGCAAGTAAGTATCTCCCAATTACAACATCTTTTGATTTAATTCCAAAGAGTTTATATAAAGGATCTATACCAGATTCTTCTCCTACTAAAAAAGGATAACCTGAGAAAAGCATGGCAAACATTTGAGCTATAGCCAGTACTGTGAAGGAATTTTTCGACAATACTCCATAGAAAGTTCCCAATGCTGTGAGTATAATCAAGTTCTTTATCGTCAAGTAAGGTCTAACAGACAATAGGTCTAATTTTAAAACTTTAATGATGTCCATTATTTTTTCCTCCCGTAAAGAATCATGATTCTATCAATCGAAATTTTATCTTCAACATAGCCTGGAGGTATGTTATTTATATCCGCACGTTTCACCAAATATTCCGTGCTGTATTCGCTTATCTTTCTTCCTAATACTGCATCTTCATCAATATTTTTTTGATTATTTGAATCACTCTTTAATATTATAAAATAATTTAGAAAATCATCTTTTTCCATAGATAACACAATTTTCCCATCATCAATAAAGATTATATAATCAGCGATAGCTTCAAGATCTTGTGTGATGTGTGTGGAAAATAAGACTGTGTGATTTTCGTCTTTCATATAATCAGAAATGATTTCTAAAAATTCCTCTCGCATGCTCGGATCTAAGCCACTTGTCGGCTCATCAAGAATCAATAATTCAGCTTTATGAGATAAGGCGATTGCAAGCATTAATTTTATTTTCATTCCTCGTGACAATTCTTTAACTTTTAATTTTCTGTCTATACCGAACTTGTTTAGACTCTGCCAAAATAAATTTTCGTCCCACTCGTTATATCCTACCATCATAGCTTTATTCACTAAATCCATATTCCAATCTTTTGCAAGAAAAGAATCATCCATAATAACACCGATTTTTTGATTTAAAGGTTCTGTGATTATATCATTATTTTTGAAAAGGATTGTTCCTTTAAAATGAATAAGCGAAAGAATTGATTTTATTGTCGTGGTTTTTCCCATACCATTCTTGCCAATGAAGCCCGTAACATATCCAGTCGGTATGGAAAAATTGACACTTTTTAATGAAAATTTAGGATATTCCTTACACAAGTTTTGTACCTCAATTTTATTCATTATATGAATCCCCCTGATAAATATATTGTATCAATTCTATAAGCTCATCTTGGCTAAGACTGATTGTTTTTGCAATTTGACACGCAGCAATTAAGTGTGTTTCTATTTCTTTTTGCTTTTCATCTTTTAAGATATCCGGATTCATAGGTGCCACAAAAGTACCTAAGCCTTGTCGTATTACAATAAAACCTTCCTCTTCCAAGGCGTCATAAGCTTTTTTAACCGTTAATATACTGACGTTGAGATCGCTTGATAATTGCCTGACGGAAGGTAATTGCTCATCTGGTGATACAAGACCTTGAACTATATTTTCCTTAATCGCATTCTTTATTTGTTCATAGATTGGAGTGCTGCTTCCGTTTAACAATAATATTTTCATAATTGTACCTCTTATATAACAGTATATAACAGTGCATAACTGTTGTCAAGATTTCATTGTCTCTAAACTTAATTTTCATTAAAAGTGTCAATAGGAGCTAAGACTTCACCACGCGTCGAAGCCCTAGCCGAAATCTCCGATTTCGTAGCAGGTCTTATGCAAAGAGTTCCAAAGAAGCCGAGCATTGCGAAGGCTGATTTGCAGAACTCGACTGCCATTCTCCCTCGTAAAAAAAGATTTGAAGAAAAAAGATTATGGTTAGGTTATTAATAAGATATTTATTTATATTCATTATAATTTTTAAAATTAATTCATTTGTGAAGACTTGACCCTCTGAGGTTAGACCCATTCGACTACAGAGCCTTCGGCTCTTCCGCTCAGGGTGACTGTAGTTGGGAGGGTTATTTGCGTTGAGATTCTTCGACTCATTACGTTCGCTCAGGGTGACGACCGTTGGGAAGCTTCCGCTACGAATTTTTCAACTCCATGCCATCTATTTCCCGTTCAAATAATCCATTGCTACTTTTACAAAGATTGCGGTGCCCATGTAGAATTTGCTTTCGTCAATATCAAATTTTGGGCTGTGGTGGGGATAGATTTTTCCGCATTCGTGGACTTTTGGATTGGATAATGCAAAGAATGTGCCCTTTGCTTCTCGTAGAAAATACGCCATGTCTTCTCCTCCGAAGGATGGTTCTTTTAAGTATTCTACTCTTTCATCTCCCAAGATTTCCCTTGCACATCCTGCCACATATTCTGTGAATTCTTCGTCGTTTATGACTGCTGGATATTTAAAATCGTACTCAACTTCCGCATCCATTCCGTATGCCTTGGCTATGTTTTCTGAAATATTTTTTATGTTTTCTGCTATATTTTTTCTAACTTCGTCATCAAAGGTTCTCACTGTTCCTTCTACAAATACTGTGTCTGGAATTATGTTTTGAGTGAAGCCTCCGTGGATTTGGCACACTGATAGTAGGACTTTTTCTGCTGGGTTTACCATTCTCGATACGATTTTTTGAAGTCCGTTTACTATTTCGCAGATACATGGGATTGGATCCTTTCCAAGGTGCGGTGTCGCTCCATGGGTGCCCTTTCCAATGACTGTGATTTTAAATCTGTCCATTGCTGCCATCATTTCTCCTGGCATAAATCCTACTTTACCCGGTTCTATCGGAAATAGTTGTCCGTTGTGTAGTCCGATTACCCTTTCTACTTTTGGATCTTCCATGCAGCCTTCTTCTATCATTGGCAGTGCTCCTCCAGGATATTCTTCTCCCGGTTGGAAAAATATTTTAACTGCGCCGTTAAATTTGTCTCTATTTTTATTTAATATGAGTGCTGCTCCCAATGCCATTGCAGTGTGTCCATCATGTCCGCAGGCGTGCATGCATCCATTTTCAGATTTAAATGGAAGTCCCGTCTCTTCTTCTATTGGAAGGGCGTCGCTATCTGCTCTTATTGCGATACATCCGCCTGGGTTTTTCCCATTTATCTCTGCTACAACCCCATTACCTTCCATCAGTTTTCTATATGAGATTTCATTTTCATCCAAAACTTTTCCGATGTATTCCATGGTTTTCGGTAAATTTAGTTGGAGCTCTGGAATTCTGTGTAGATCTCTTCTAAAATTTATTATTTCTTCTTCAATATTTTTTACTTCTTCTAATATATTCATTTTCATCACCTATGTAAATTATACCATTTAAAGTTTTATAAATTAATCGCAAAAAAAAGGGCTCGAAGCCCTTTCTTTCCATAAGTTAGCAATTTAAATTTAATTTTTTAGATTTTATAGAATCTAATCAATCTTTAATATCTACCCAACCACCATAGACGAATGTTTTGGTTTTATATATTTCATCTCGATTTACTAATCTCTGTCTGCTTAATTTACCTTCCATATTTCCTTCTGAGTACTCGATTTCATAAGGTGGTTCTACTTCAAGCGCAAATGTCTTTTCAACTTCAATATGTTTTTGATACCTTCCGTCTGATAGTTTTACTATATCCATCGGCAATTCTTCGGTATTCTTTTGAGCTTCTTTGGATTGGGCTTCAAATGCAGCGGCTACTTCTTTGTATTCCTTATCTTGGATCCAACCTCCGAATTTGTAGGTTTTGATATTTTTGTCGTAATCAATATCTACAAACTTCTGTCTTGAAAGTTTTCCTTCGAATTCTCCTTCTTTATATGGAATTTCGTCCAATATTTCTCCATCCATTTTGAAGCTTTTCGTAGTAGTTATATATTTTTCGTGTTTTTCTACATCGGAAAAGCTTAAACTTTTCTTATTCTTACTTTCTCCCTTTGCTGATATATAAGCAGGCACTGAAAATACTAATAGCAAGGCAAGAAAAATTATAAACTTTTTATTTTTCATTTTACCCTCCTATGCTAACTTGTTAATGTAATTATATATCTTTTTTTCTTTTTTGCAAATTATTTCATAAAAAAACTACCCTTTGTGGGTAGTTTGTTATGCTTCAAGCACTAATTTTTAGTTTTATCTTTACAGATTATTTTCTTTTTATTTTGCTCCATGTCATTAAAACTGCTGGTAGAACAACATATCCTACTATCATAGATATTATTGCAAACATATTTGCATGTGTTTGTCCGCTGTCATCTACTGTTGTAAATTGTCCAACCCAGTTGAATTTATATAGTAGCACAAGGGTAAGTCCTAGGGCTATTATAGGTATTATTACATCTGTTGCGAAGTTTCTCTTTACATTTGGCATTACTTCTTCTTTTTGTTTTCCATAGTAGAACATGATTATTGATATTGGTACAATTACGAATTGTATAAATCTTGATATTGAACTTATAATCATGATGCTAGCCATATTGAATTTGAATGCTAGTGGTATTACTACTGCTATGGTTATGGTTGTTAAGAATGATGCTATTGGGAATCCATTTTCTGTTCTCTTTGAGAATATCTTAGGTACTTGTCCTTGGTTTGACATAGATTCTAGGATACGTGGTGTTCCAAATGATGCTGCCACGTTGATACCGAACATTGATACCAATGCTCCGCCTATTATAAGATTTCTTATAATTCTATTTGAAAATACATCTGCAAGGGCTACTACTTCTTTAGATGTTACTAATGCTTCTGGGTTTATAGCCATTGCTATTCCAACGATTCCCATATATATTACTGCTATTATTCCAATTGCTAGTGGAATTGCTCTTGGTAGATTCTTTTCTGGTTCTTCCATGTCTTCTGATGCAGATGCGACACTTTCAAATCCTGTGAATGCATAGAATGCTGCTATTACTGCTGTTACCCATCCTGTTATATCTAGGTTTGATCCTAGCACTTGTCCTGCATCGTCTGTTAGGTTGTTTATTGCAGAGTAATTATTTTCTCCTAGGAATAGTACCATTACTAGTCCTACTATGATGGTGGTTACTAGTGCACCTACCTTACCTATGGTCGATAGGTTATTTATGATTTCGAATACTCTAGTTCCTAGTAGGTTTATGATCATAAGGATACCCATAAGTACCATAAATCCGATGGTTACTGTGGTTAGACTTTCGTAGTTAAGTCCAAATATTTTTAATACTGTTTTAACTACTGCTGTTCCCATTACACCCCAAGCTATGCCTGCGGCTACATATCTGGTTATACCTACATAGTATCCAAGGTCATCTCCAAATGCAGCTTTTGTGTAGGCGTAGGCTGCTCCCCCTTTAGATACATATTTTGCTGCTGCTGCAAATGTAACTGCTAAAACTGCTGAGAATATTGCTGCTAGCGCATATACCATAAGCGCTTTATTCCCTGATTTTGCAACAACTGAACCTGGTGATAAGAATATACCTGTTCCTATAATTGAATTGATTGTAAGTAGTACAATCGAATAGAATCCTAATTTTTTCTTCATGTTATCTCCTTATTTTTTTGCTTCTTCTACAAGTCTATTGAAGATTCCTTGCATACTTTCCATTACCATGTGTAACATTTCCGGATGGAATTGAACTCCTAGTAAGAATCTGTAATTTCTGTCTTCAACTGCTTCTATTATTCCATCTGGTGCTTTTGCTACTACTCTTAGACCTTCTCCAACTCTGTCTATTGCTTGGTGATGGAATGAGTTTACCATTAGATCTGTTTCTTTTAGAATTTCGTAAAGATGTGATTCTTCTTCCACTGATATTCTATGAGTAGGTAGGTTTGTGGTATGTCCTTGACTGTGTTTTAAATAGTTTAGTCCTGAGTAGGACAAATCTTGGAATAGATTTCCGCCGTAGGCTACGTTTATGATTTGAACTCCTCTACAGATGCCTAGGATTGGGATATTTTTTTCTTTAGCTTTTTTCAAAAGGCTTAGATCGAATCTATCCCTTCTTGGAACAACCACTCCTAGTTTTGGCATTGGGTCTTCTCCATAGAATTCTGGGCTGACATCTTGTCCTCCAGTTAAAATAAGTGCATCTATTGAAGAGATATATCTATCTATTACTTCTTCATCTTCTGTCATAGGTAGTACAATAGGTACTCCTCCAGCGTTTATAACTCCTGATATATAATCTTCGTTTACATATACTTTTTTATATCCTAAAAACATTTCTTTGTCGATTAGAAAGTTTCCAGATACTCCTATAATTGGTTTATTCATGCGTGCTCCTTTCTTAGTGTCTTGAATTGCAGTGTTTTTATTTTAACATAATATTTAATCTATTTAAATAATTTCGTTAAAATTTTTTCAAAAAAATTTCACAAAGCAAAAATTTTTTATCACATGTATTCTTTTTAATTCCACAGAATTTTTTTGAATTTAGATTAGAGGTTTATTTACATAAATTAAGGTATAAAAAAGCCCAGAAAATTTCTGGGTTCATATTATAACTAAATTTATTATTTACTTATGAGTGCAACTATGTATGGTCCTGCTATATCTACGATTATATAGAATAAGATCAAGGCTCTTAAATTTTGAAATACCAATTTTTCTACTTCATCTCTGTAATTTCTCTTGCCTTCTTCGTCGTCTCTTTTTATTTCTTGAAGTTTCACCTTGTTGTACTTATAAAGAGATATTAGCCAAGCTACAAATATTATTTCTCTCATATTGCTCCTCTATTCCAAAGATTATAAAAAACCCCTCCATCCTTATTCCGGATTTTGGGGTTCAGGTCATCGTGCCGCTGTAATTTATTTGCCTAATGCTTCGTCGATTTTCGCTTTGTCAAATCCTACGATTTCTTCGTCGCCGATTACTACTACAGGTACTCCTGTGTATCCCATCTTCATTAGTTCTTGTCTTGCAGCTTTATCTGTTTGTACATTTTTTTCTTCATATTCTAATCCTTTTTCTGCTAGGTATTCTTTAGCCATTACGCAGTAAGGACATGTACTTGATGTGTAAACTTTTATTTTTTCCATTATTTACCTCCATTTTTTTCTTCTATAACTCAATATACCCAATAATTTTTATTTTATTCAATGTTTATGGGACGCGTGTTCATATCCTCCTTCAAATAGTGAAAGAACGTGGTCGTCGTCTAATGAGTAATAGCTCTTTCTGCCAACTTTTCTTACTTTTATAAGGTCTCTACTCTTTAGAATTGCAAGTTGGTGAGAGATGGAAGATTGAGTCATTTCAAGTGTTTCTGAAATATCTGTTACACATAGTTCTCCCATGGATAGGGTGTAGATTATTCTAAGTCTAGTAGGATCTGCAAGTACTTTGAAAATTCCAGATAGATGATTCAATACTTTTTCATCTCTGGTAAATTTGTCTACTTCTTCTTTTATTTTTTCTAAGTCCATTTTTCTCCTCTATTCCTTTTAATCTTCTATTTTTGGAAAGTTTATCGATAGCACCATGAATTCCTCTGGGCTTAGGGTCTCTCCTCTTCTGTTTGCGTCTATTCCCGATATTTTCAGTGCTTCTGCTATTTCTGTCTTGGTTATATTTTTAAATCCATAGGTGGATAGGGCGTTTAGAATGGTTTTTCTTCTTTTGCTAAATGCGCCTCTTACCACTCTAAATAGTTTGTCTTTGTCTATGTCTTCTCTATGTTTTTTAATTTCTAGTTTTACTACCGCTGAGTCCACGTTTGGCTTAGGCATAAATACTGATTTCGGCACGCTGAATAGGTATTTTGGCTCTGCGTAGTAGTTTATAAACACTGATAGTGAGCCGTAGTCCTTGGTGCCTGCCTCTGCCGCAAATCTATTCGCCACTTCTTTTTGCACCATCACCGTTATGGATTCTACTTCTAGATCCGATTCTAAAATCTTCGTGATGATCGGAGTAGTTACATAGTATGGCAGGTTCGCCACCACTTTTATCGGTCCCTTTAGATAGGATTTTATCTCCTCTGTATCCAGTCTTAAAAAGTCGTCGTAGATTATTTTTACCCTGTCGTAGTTTAGAGTTTTTTTGTGGATGTCCACCAAGTTTTTGTCGATTTCCACCGCCAACACATTTGCTCCGCGAAGGAGGAGTTCTTCTGTAAGTGTGCCAACTCCTGGACCGATTTCCAGTACGTTTGAGCCTTCTTCCACTCCTGCTCCGTCGGCGATGCGCCTAACTATATTTCCATCTATTAAAAAATTCTGTCCCAAACTTTTGGTAAATCTAAATCCAAATTCTTCTAGGATTTGTACCAGTACGGAGGGTTTAAATAGTCTATCCATTTTTTCTTACCTCTTCAAGTTTTTCTAGCAATTCTTCTTCTTTTATCTTAAATGAGTTGAGTCTTTTCAAAAATATCTTTGCGTTTGCGTGACCGATGCCCAGTGCTTCTCCGAGTTTTTCCCTAAGCATTGAAGATTCTTTGGAACCGGTGAGACCAAGTCTTACAAGATCTCTATTGTCGTAGATTTCTTCGTACTCTTCTCTCAATGGTTTTGCTCGGCTTATTGCTTCTCTTATATCTTCTGGCTTTGCGTTTTCGACGCCGATGTTGCCGTCCTTTTCTCCTTTTTTTCTAGGAAGATAGGCGTGCTTCGCTCCGGGCACTGCTCTTTCTATATCTCTTCTGATCTTTTCTCCCGTGTGATCCGGGTCTGTGAAGATGATTATGCCCCTTCTCTTTTGAAGTTCTTTTAGGGTATTTAGAAGTTTCTTACCGAATCCAAAGCCGTGGGTGGTTATTACTTCTGCATCCACTGCTGCTTTTACCGCAGTTACATCATCTTTTCCTTCTACAACTATGACTTCCTTTATCATATGCCGTAAAACTCCTTGGTATTTTTTGAAGTTTGTTCAATGACTTCTTCTACATTTATACCCCTTAGACCCGCAATTTCTTCTGCCACATATTTTACAAACATAGGCTCGTTTCTCTTGCCCCTTAGTGGTACCGGAGCCATGTATGGTGAGTCGGTTTCAAGTAGAAGTCTATCTAGCGGCACTTCCTTTGCAACTTCTTTTGGAGTTACGGAATTTTTAAAGGTCACAGCACCACCAAGTGCTATATAGAATCCGAGTTTCATATACTCCCTCATCATTTCCACAGAGCTTGAGTAGCAATGGATGAGCACCTTCATGTCCAGATATTTTTCGTGAGCTTCTTTTAAGATGTCGAAGGTGTCCTTGTGGGCGTCTCTAGAGTGGATCACTATTGGAAGATTTAATTTCGACGCAAGTTCTATTTGCTTCTCAAACACTTCCCTTTGAATATCCCTAGGAGAGTTGTCGTAGTAATAGTCGAGACCAATCTCTCCTATCGCCACTACCTTTTTATTTTTAGCAAGTTCTATAAGTTCCTTTTCAATTTCATCGTCATAGCTACTTGCATCATGAGGATGGATGCCCACCACCGCATATATATTTTCATATTTATCCGCAAGATCCACAGAATTTCTAGAACTTACAATGTCTGCACCTATATTAAACACATATTCTATGCCGTGCTTTTCTAAATTTTTTATCAAAGAATCTCTATCTAGATCGAATTTCGGATCGTCTAAATGAGCGTGAGAATCTATCATCAATTAACCACTGCTCCATCTGGGATATCTTCCATTACAGTTGCAAGGGAAAGTTTGCCGTCTTCAGTTTGTGCAGCCATTAGCATTCCGTGAGATTCCACACCTCTGAACTTCTTAGGTTCAAGATTTGTAATTACAAGGATCTTCTTTCCTGTTAATTCTTCTTTTGTGTAATGGCTCTTGATATTTGAAACGATAACTCTTCTTTCGTCGCCAAGCTTTAGATTTAAAACGTAGAGTCTATCTGCGTTTGGATGGTCCTCAACAGATTCAACAAGAGCTACCTTTATCTTTACTTTACCAAAATCGTCAATGGTAATTGGTGCAGCTTCATCTTCTTTTGCTTCCTCAACTTTTTTCGCTTCAGGTTTCTTGCCACCAGCCTTTGCAATCCATTCTTCAAGATCTTTTTCTCGTTTATCTGCAAGAGCCTTATTTTCAGCGTCTAGCTTCTTGATTTCTTCTTGGATATCAAGTCTTGGGAAGATTACATCACCTTTAGTAACCTTTGCTCCACTTGCAAGAAGTCCAAATTCGCTAGCATCTTCAAGTTTGATTTCACCTTCAATGCCAAGTTGTCTTCTAATTTCTTTGGCGGTGTTGGTTAAGAATGGGCTGATCAAAATTGATACTATTCTTAGAGATTCAGCAAGATTGTATAGAACATTGTTTAGTTCGTCCTTCTTAGCTTCGTCTTTTGCAAGGATCCAAGGAGTAGTTTCGTCAACGTACTTGTTGCCACGTCTAACCAAGGTCCATATAGCTTCTAGAGCATCGGAGAATTGGTAAGTTTCCATAGCCTTTTCAACCTTAGAACGGATAGAAGTTGCAAGTTCGATTAAGCTATCGTCAAATTCAGTCTTAGCATCAGTCTTTTCGATTACGCCGTCGTTGTACTTTATAATCATGGAAACAGTTCTTGAAACTAAGTTTCCTAAGTCGTTTGCAAGGTCAGAGTTAAGTCTTGCCATGAATTTTTCCTTGGTGAAACTTCCGTCAGAACCGAAAGAAAATTCTCTTAATAAGAAGTATTTAAGAGCGTCAACACCGTAAAGTTTGATAATTGGTTCAGGATAAACTACGTTACCTTTTGATTTACTCATCTTGTCATTGTCAAATAGAATCCAACCATGACCGAATACTTGCTTAGGAAGAGGCATATCAAGTGCCATTAAGATTGCAGGCCAAATAATAGTATGGAATCTCATGATTTCCTTACCAACTAGATGTACATCAGCAGGCCAAAATTCATTAAATTGTTCGTCATTCCAACCGTAGCCAAGACCAGTCAAGTAGCATGAAAGAGCATCGATCCATACATATACGATGTGATTATCATCGAAAGGAACCTTAACTCCCCATTTAAAAGAACTTCTAGAAACAGATAGATCGTCAAGACCACCTTCGAGGAAGTTCTTAACCATTTCATTCTTTCTTGATTCTGGAACGATAAACTCAGGATGTTCGTTATAAAGCTCGATGAGCTTGTCTCTATACTTTGAAAGTCTGAAGAAATAAGCTTCTTCCTTAGCAAGGTGAGTTTCTCTACCGCAGTCAGGACAGGTGTGACCTTCCCCAAGTTGAGACTCAGTCCAGAAAGATTCGCAAGGAGTGCAGTAGTATCCTTCGTATTCAGACTTGTAAATTTCGCCCTTGTCATAAAGCTTTTGAAAGATGTTTTGCACATTTTTTTCGTGAATTTCATCGGTAGATCTGATGAAATAATCATAATCGATGTCCATAGTCTTCCAAAGAGCCTTTATATTATCCACGATATGATCGATGTATTCCTTTGGTTCCATGCCATATTCGTGAGCTTTTTGCATAAGTTTTTGACCGTGTTCGTCGGAACCAGTAGTGAAGTAAACGTCGTAGCCTTGAAGAATCTTGAACTTTTTAAGTGCGTCCGCCGCAACGGTACAATAGGTGTGACCAATGTGTAAATTGTCACTAGGATAGTAAATAGGTGTGGTTAAATAATATTTTTTACTCATAATTCCTCCCTTTTATCTGTAAAATAAAAAAATCCTCCGCTAGAGACGAAGGATCGTGGTACCACTCTAATTTGTCTAAAAGACCTCTAAAAATATAACGGTTTCAGCCGCCCTTTCGGGATAAAGTGAATCCATGTTCAGCAAATCATCCTTAGGTCTTCCACCAAATGACCATTCTCTGTAAAGAATAGAAAAGCTTACTCAAAACACTGTAAATTTTAAATATTCTAGAAACATTATACATTAAAGGCGGATTTATTGCAATATGTGGGTTTTTAACGTGAAGTAACTTAATAGAGATAATTGAAGGAAGACAGTCGCCCTGAGCGAACGAAGTGAGTCGAACGGGTATAACCCTGGTGAGGTAAGACATATATGATCCCCGTAGCGAAAGCTAACAGCTTCCACAGCCGGGCAGTCGAGTTCTACAAATCAGCCTTTATTTCATTCGGCTTCTTTGGAACTATGCACAAGACCTGCAACGAAATCGGAGATTTCGGCTAGGGCTTCGAAGGATCTCTTAAAAAGAAAATCCATTGAGTTAACTTGACCATCAGAGGTTATACCCATTCGACTCGGAAATAAATTTCCTCGCTCAGGGTGACGACCACCTATAAAATTCATTTAAAAGATAACCTTCTGGAGCACAGTCACCCTGAGCGGAAGAGCCGCAAGGCTCTGGAGTCGAACGGGTATAACTTCTGAAGGTCAAATAATTGCAAATAAAAATACTAATTAATACTGATTAATTCTCATGCTATCTGGATAGCATCTGTTTTAATATTTATTTAAATTTTAAAATTCTTTTCCATTGTGAATGAAAAAAACCCGCCACAATAAATAAAATTCATCTTCACAAAAAACTATGGAAAGTATACTTGACATTTGTTATGAAAATAATTATACTATATGTAAAGTTAACTTGTCATTTGATGGGAGGTAATTAAATGTGAAAAATAGACTTGAAGAAATTAGAAAAAGTCGAGGAATTACTCAAGAAGAACTGGCAAATATCCTTGAAGTGTCAAGGCAGACCATCGGTTCTCTAGAGAATGGAAGGTATAATCCTTCAATTATTTTAGCTTTTAAAATTGCTAAATTTTTTAAATTGACAATTGAAGACATTTTTATTTATGAGGAGGAAGAAAATGAATAGAAACAAAAATATTTTAAGAGATTTTATGCTAGTATTTTTAGGATTAGCATTAGTTTTAACCGGACTTTATCTTCACAAAAGCATCGATAGTGTAAATAAGACAGTCCTTGCTATTCCGTATTTATTTATCGGTATTGGATGTGGAGTTTTCGGACATTTCATGGGAAATATAATTAAATATTTCTCTACAAAAAATAACAAAGAGTTAATAAGACAACTTGAAATCGATAAGAATGACGAAAGAAACGTATTGATTGCAGAAAAGTCCAAGGCAAAAGCCTACGACTTAATGACCTATCTCTTTGCAGCCATGCTTATTATGTTTTCATTGATGGGTGTTGATAAGTTGCAAATAATAATACTAGTTGCAATCTATCTTTCTATACAAATATATGCAGTCTTTTGGCGTTCTAAATTTGAAAAAGAAATGTAAATGGAGGAGTTAAAAATGAACAAAAAAATAATATTGATAGTTTTAGTCATTGTATCTCTTGGGCTTTCAATTTATGGCTACATGGTTTTGCCAGAAACGGTAACTGTGCAAATAGATATGTCTGGAAATCCATCTAACTTTTATCCTAAAGCTTTAGCTATAGCATCACAATTATTATTATCCATCGGCGGCGGTATCGGATATTATTTTTCTAAAGAAAAAGAAAAGAAGTTTCTCGTCCTATCTATCGGTGGGATTATAATTTCAGTCATTACATTGGTTTATAATGTTTAAGTTTACTTATAAATTTACGAACAGCAAGTCAGTTGATTTGCTGTTTTTTTGTGGGATGCTCTACGTAGAGCATGATAGCTATTATGAATTTTATTTTGTTGAACTCGACTGCCTCTCAGGGTGACTGTAGTTGCATGATCTTTAAAACCTTTCAAAAAATAAAAAAAATGGGGCTTTTACGCCCCACGCTAGTTTTATTAATCTAATTTTGTTTCTAATATTTTTTCTTTGTTGTTTTTCGCATGTTTTAATACGAATACTACGTATAGTATTGCTAAAACTGCTCCTACTACATAAGATCCAGTGTATGACATTGGGTCTATTGCAGGATTCCATTTTGATAGGAATCTTTCTTCTAGTCCTAATCCTATCTTCATGTGTGAAATATAGGAGAATACTATAAATGTGTAGAAGATTCCTGGGATCAATGGCATAATCCATTTCTTTCCATTTACATAGAGGTAAACTGTTGCTACTCCTAGTGCAAATAGTGCTACGAATTGGTTAGTAAATCCGAAGTATCTCCATAGTAGGTTGAATCCTCCTGGACTTGATTTTGCAAAGTATAGGATTCCAAATGCTGGGATAAATATTGCTAGTGAGATAGAGATTCTCTTTGCCCAGCTTCTTTGTTCGATTCCTAGTTCGTCTGCAATTATAAGTCTTAGTGCTCTGAATGCGGTGTCTCCAGATGTAATAGGTAGTACTATAACTCCTACTACTGCTAGCATACCACCGATGTTACCCATGAATGCACGTGATACTTCTCCTACCATTGCTGTTGCGCCTGTGTCAAGTGGTGCTGTTCCATTTGAGAATAGAACCATTGCTCCACCTGCCCAGCACATAGCTATGAATCCTTCCATAACCATTGCCCAGTAGAATACGAATTTACCTTCTTTTTCATGTCTTACTGTTCTAGAAATAAGTGTTGATTGAGATCCGTGGAAACCTGATAGTATACCGCAGGCTACTGTTACAAAGAATGCAGGGATGAACTTTTGTCCACCTGGATGCTTAGCTAGTAGTCCTTGTCCTTCAAATGCAAGGTGTCCTGATCCTTTAGTAATAATACCAAAGAAGATTCCAACTGCTGAGATAATTAGGAATGCTCCAAATAGTGGATAAATCCTACCGATAATAGCATCTATTGGGAATAGTGTTGCTATTATATAGTATAAGAAGATACATGCGTAGATGATCCAAATTACGCTTCCACTTGGGTCTTTTCCAAGAATATCTTTTGCGATTAAGTCTCCAGGAGTGTATACGAATACTACCCCTGTTAGTAGTAGTAGGATACCTATTACTACGTTGTAGAATTTTCTAGTATTATTGCCTAAATATTTACTTACAAGTTTAGGGATTTGTGCTCCCCCGTTTCTCATGGAAATCATACCGTTGAAGTAGTCATGAGCTGAACCACCGATTATGTTTCCGATAGGTATTGCAATAAATGCAATAGGTCCAAATAGAATACCTTGGATAGGTCCAAGTACAGGTCCTGTACCTGCAATGTTTAATAATTCTATAAGGAAGTTTTTGTTTTTGCTCATTCCGACAAAGTCCATACCGTCTGCTTTTGCAATTGCTGGTGTTTCTCTATCGTCTGGTTCTATTTGTCTTTCACATAGATTAGAGTAGAAATATCCACCTACAAACAATATGACAAGTCCGATTAAAAATAATGTCATAATTACACCTCTTAATATTAAACTAGCTATCTTTATAGTATCACTATACAGTTCTAAATGCAATCGTTTAACTGGGTAAATCGTCGCATTTTGTGATAATCATGTTATCAATTTAACAAAATAAAAGCTTCCTCTAAAGTATACCGTTATAGACGATTTTTTACTTTTTAGGAAGCTTTATAATTTTTATTATTTATTTAAACTATTCTAATTTATTTATTTTTTTCTTTTTTTACTAGGAACTCATCTATTTCATCGACTTTTAAAACAAATGTAAATATGAAGTAGACTGCTCCTGCTATCGCAAGGGCTATTAAAAATCCGAGTTTATCTCCAAAACGAGATGCTGCAAATTTAAAACTTATTGCTGATGCTGCGCCCATAGCTGCAGATGAAACTAATATCTTTATGATATTTACAAAGGTCTTTCTATCTATGAGGCTTCCCACCTTTTTCTTAAGTGGTAGGATAAGTAAAATTCCTCCGAGAATAAATGATACAGATGTTGCTAGTGCCAGTCCTTCCACTCCTCTACTCTTAACCAAGATTAGTGAGAGTATCGCGTTTATAACTACCATTAAGACAGAGTTTATAACTGGAGTCTTTGAGTCATCTAAGGTATAAAACACCCTTGATATTATTTCTCGAAGCCCGATTCCTATTAGTCCTATGGCGTATAGGGCAAGTACTGGTTTGGTTTTCATTGCGTCTTCAACGGTGAACTTACCACCGACAAATAGTATCTCAACTATCGGTCCTGCAAATATAAATAGTCCAACCGTAGCAGGAATCACTAGAAACATAATGGTTGAAAGTCCCATTAATGTAGATTTTTTTAGATCTTCATAATTATTTAGGGATGCGTGTCTTGCCATTTGTGGGTACACAGCTGTTATTACAGATGTAATTACTATGCCTGTCACGAATCCTTGAATCTTATATGCGTAGTTTAGAATTGAGACTCCGCTTTCGATATCTGATGCGAGAGCCTTTGAAATCATAAAATTAAGTTCAATTACAGAGGTAGACACGATGATTGGAAGGATCATGCTCATCATCATCTTTAGATGTGGATCCTTGAAATCGATCAAAATTCTATGTCTGTATCCTTCCTTTTTTAAATAAGGAAAGAAGATTATATATTGGAAAATAAATGAAATCAAAATTCCAATTCCGAGGTAGTTGTAGCCGTTTTTGTAGGCGAAGTACATAAATCCCATCATCAGTAGGTTTTGCAAAATTGCATGAACTACCGAAACTACAAATCTTCTCTTAATCTGTAAGTATGCCTTAAACACGCTCATCATCGAAGTTACTGAAAGTGATAGAAGTCCCATCCTCGTCATAAAGATGCTAAGGCTTAGCTTTTCTCCTTCGAATCCTGGCGCCATCAAAACCACAAGTTGTTTTGCAAAAATCACAAGTATTATAGAAATAATCCCTGTAATTAAAAATATTAAATTTGTAAAGCTAGCTGTGAATCTATCGGCGTAGTCCTTGTCATTTTTTTCTATGGCTTGGTTGTACATGGGGATAAATCCATTGGCAGTTGCACCGCTTATGACATTGGTAAACGCCATAGGAATTTGAAAAGCAATCAAAAATGCATCCGCCACCACGGAAAGTCCAAAGAAGTATGCAAGGGTCTTCTCCCTCAAAAGTCCAAATACCTTTGAAATTATAGTTACGATCATTAATATATATGAAGTTCTCATTTTATCTCCTTTAATCTCTGTCTATCTATTATACCATTTTAAAATTAGAAATAAAAAATAGATGAGATTTTTTTGGATTCTAGTATGAAAAATCTAAAAAGAACCTAAATTTTATTATTCAGGTTCATTTTGTTTTCTATACTTACTAGGACTAAGTCCTGTGAAATCTTTGAATGCTCTGTTGAAGTTAGATGGGTTCTGAAAATTTAGATCATTGCTTATTTCTAGTATGGATTTATCCGTGTTTAGAAGCAAGTCCTCTGAATATATTAGTTTTAATCTTTGGATATACTTCATCGGCGTGTATTGGAAGGATCTTGTGAACTTTGTGTTTAGAGTAGATTTTGATATTTTAAATTTTTTCGCTAGATGATCTAAGTTTAGATTTTTATCCAGGTTTTCTTTCATATATTGCTCTACTTCTTCCATTAGTTTATCCCCTCCTGCCGTGAAATAATTGGTCTTACTTGGATTTATGCCAACTTTTCCTATTCTATATATGAGTTCCAAGGATTTTAATTTTATAAGCAGCATATCTTTTTCTTTAAGCGCTTGGATCAGTTCATTTGCAAGTTTTACCAAATCTTCGTTTTTAATGGCACATCCCATGTCTTTTACATTTTTAAATTTATATATAAATTCTCCGATGTATGGAAAGTATGGGGAATTTTTATCCAAGATTTTATCTGCTATTACTATGTTAAATGCAGTGGTTCGATGGCTTGTGGTGGAAGAAAATTTTGAATTTGGTATTGATTTTCCTACGAAAATTTCATTTGTAGTTATGAGGACCTTGGTATTATTTATGTAGGTGAAATGATTGCCTTCATAGCAGTATCCTATCCTATAGCCTCTGTTCCCATCCGTCGAAGAATTATTAGCATTGTATTTCTTCTTTAGACTGATGTAGAGTACAAAGACCCCCGGAAATATTTCGTAAGAGGTCATCTTATTTTCAGGGCTTTCTAAGCCTATATAATTTATAATTCTAGGATCCTCTGTGGGAAATTCTTCGAACCCCCAGGATTTAAGTCTATTTTCTTTCATACAAACTCCACTATATTTTCCTTCGAATTTTTTATAAATTCATAGTCATGACTTATGACGATTATGGTCTTTCCTTCATCTTTCATCTCTTTTAATATGTCTATTAGTCTTTTCATATTTTCAAAACACAGTCCAGATGTAGGTTCGTCGAGCACCACGATTTCCTTTGGACTTGCCATTGCTAGTCCCAGAGCGAGTCTTTGTTTTTCTCCTCCAGATAACTTCTGTGGGTGGCTTTCTCTCCTATTCCAGAGTTCTAGTTTCTTTAATATTTCTTCAATCTTTTTTTCGTCATCTGTTACTATCTTCATCTCCGTTAAAACGGATTCTGTAAATAGCTGGTAGTTGACATCCTGCATCACTAGAGAAATATAGTCTCCATGGTTTTTTATTCTTTTATTTTTGTAAAATACTTCGCCTTTTTGCTTCTTATTAAGACCGCAAAGATTTCTTATAAATGAAGATTTGCCAATTCCATTTGCTCCTATTATGAAATATATCCCCGGATCAAAGCTCATTGAAAAATCAAATAGCTTTGGATTTTTTTCATATTGGCAGGTAAAATCTCTACATACAAGTGATTTTTCTTCATCGAAACTGTGGTCGAATAGGTTCTTTACTTCGTAGCTTTTACTTGTAAGTTCTTCTTTTTCTATGTCTTTAAGGGTTCTAAGTCTGTGCTTTTCAAGTATTTCTTCTGAGATTCTATCTTTACTATAGGATAAAATTTTCCGATTTTCAATTATAAGTAGTCTGTCCATTATTTCTTTTAAATAGTAAAGCCTGTGCTCAGCGATGATTATTATCTTGCCCAAGGATTTTAAAACCTCTAGGCAGTGGGTCAATTTTTCTATGGATTCTCTGTCTAAGGATGCGGATGGTTCGTCGAAAATATATATTTCATTGTCCATAACCGCCACAGAATTTATAGCTATTAGTTGTTTCTGCCCTCCAGATAGTTTGAATAAATCCTTGCCTAAAAGATCCTGACTATTTAGTAGTTTTGAAAAATATTCTATCTTTTCATAAATTTTCTCCCTAGAAACATTCCTGTTTTCTAGTGCAAATGCGATTTCGTCTAGGGAATTAATGGCGTAGAATTGATTTTTTGGATTTTGAAAGACTGTTGAGATGAATTTTGATCTGTCGGTTATATCCATCTTCAAAATACTTTCTTCATCAAATAAAAGATCCCCTTCCATCTTTGCCTTGTCAACTTCTGGTATAATTCCATTTATAGTCTTGATTAGAGATGATTTACCACATCCAGATCTGCCTGTGATGACATTTATAGATCCCTTTTCAAATTTTAAATTTATATCTTCAAGTATTCTATTTTCTCCCTCATCTTCTTTGAATGAAAGTGAGAAATTCTTAAATTCTAGCATATTTTTATCCTTATAAATAATATTATTATACAAATTCCGAAACTAAGTAGGACATAGTCCGCCGTTTTAAGCCTTGCACTTGATATGGAAGACCTCTCTTTATTCATTTTCATGCCTCTTGTCATGGCAGATATTGCAACATTGTCCGCTGTTTGAGATACAATCATAAGTAATGGCACAAATCTATATTCCAGTATCTTCGCTGGATTTTTAAAGAAATTTTTCATCGTAAGTCCATGCATGTACATAGCTTCCCCGATGATTTTGTAATCTTCTTTTATAGAATAGAAAAATCTAAACATGACAGAAATTGGTATGATTATGTAGTCTGGAAATTTGATTTTCTTTAGAGAATATACTAGATCGCTCATCTTTGTAGTTGAAACGGTGTAGTAACCCATCATCACTCCCGGAAGTATTCTAAGTATTATTCCGCAGTAGAGATTAAAAACCATCCCTAAATAAGAATTTGGATACTTGGATGCTACTATCTGTCCTACTACCGCTATCCCAGTATAAAAAAGTCCCTTACCAATAAGGGACCATTTTTTATCTAGGATTGCAAGTAGGTATGGAAATATAGCTAACAAAATTCCAAGGTATTTATAATTCATACCGATGGAGCCTTCTGTGGCAGATAATCCTATGATGATTGTCAAAAATAATTTTGTCCTAAAATCAATTTTCATTAAGCCATTCCCGCTTTTTTAAAATGTTTATTTAAGATTTTAATTCCAATGGTACATCCTATATATCCACCGAGCATACCTAGTAGAACTATAGGTATAAAGGACCAGTTTGGCATAACAGATAACATTTTTTCTGCATATTCAGCCCCATAATTTCTATCGATTAAGGATTGTACAAAGGCATCTCTAGCAAAATAAATTGGTATTAAATTTACAGCTGCAAACATCATAAAGACTGTATAGGTTAGTCTTGCAGTTTTTATTGATTTATAGCCTCCCTTTTTTAATATCATCTCACAAATTAAGGATAAGGCAACTATTGCAGAAAAAACTATTGCACCATGACCTGACATTGAAAATGCAAGTCCAGATACTATTCCCATAATTAAGACCATTCCAAATTTATCTATCTTTGTTGAATAAAGCATAAATACAGGTCCTGAAACTAAACCGCAGGCAAATGGAACTAGTGGCATAAGTACAGGTATAAAACCTATCATACCTCCACACCAGGTTGCCATTACAGTTAATAGTGAAAATACTCCTGCATTTATTAAATCTCGAATTCCAAATTTATTCATTTTTTCCTCCTTAATATATAAATTCTTCAGATTTTTTAGATGATTCAATCATCTTTTGGTAGGTTTTGCTACTTTTTATAAGTTCATCGTGTTTTCCAAAATCTTCTATCTTCCCATCTTTCATAACTATGATTTGATCTACATTTCTGATGGATTTCATCCTATGGGAAACTATCATCACCGTCTTATTTTTAATTAATTTATTTAGAGATTCTTGGATATATTTTTCATTTTCCACATCAAGTGATGCCGCAATTTCATCTAGTAGGATTATTTCTGCATCCTTTAAAAATGCTCTTGCTATGGATATTCTCTGTCTTTCACCACCAGATAAGTTAGAACCATTTTCGCCGATTTCCGTATCGTATCCATTCTCAAGTTTCTTTACAAACTCGTCACAGCTAGCGAGCTTTGCAGCTTCTAGCACTTCTTCGTCACTTGCAGTAGGTCTGCCGAGCCTTATATTTTCCATTACAGAACCGTTAAATAAAATTACATCTTGGAACACCATGGAAATATGTTTAAATAAATCTTCTGTTCTCGATTTATTTATTTCTTTTTTATCAATTAAGATTTCTCCTCTGTCATAATCATAGAGCCTTGCCACCAATTTTATTAAAGTGGACTTCCCACAACCAGATGGACCAACAAGAGCAGTAGTTTTTCCCTGCAAAGCCTTAAATGAAATATTATCTATGACTTTTTTATCATCGAGATAAGAAAATTCTACATTTTTTCCTTCTATATCAAATGATTTAAATTCCGTTTCTCTTCCCGGTTGGATTTCTTCTGATCTAAGTGCCTTTATCTTTTCTATTGGAGAATCCATGTACATTAACTCTCCATAAAATTGGTTAAAGGCAGCAACTCCATCAATTAATCTTGCTGAAGCAAATAGGTAGCCTGCAAAATACAAGATATTTATTTCTCCATTTATCAAGCTATTTAATCCAACATATATTGCAAGGGCTAGGGATAAGTTTGCCACAACCGTTGCAGAAACAATGGGGATAACTTGTCCCAGTTCTGACTTAATGTGTTTCTTTTCTAAGGACCTAACAAAGTCAATGCCACTTTTTTCCTTTTCTTCAGTCAAATTGTAGGATTTGATTTCAGTGGATAGATCTATTAGTTCTTGGAACATCTTCGAAGACTTTCTCTGTTCTTTGTAGTAGGTCGCCGTCGCCTTCTTTTGGATTTTGGTGGAAGTCAAATTCAAAATAGCAGAAATATAAATTGGAGCTATAACTGCAAGACCAAGCTTTACATTTCCAATTAGCAACAAAATGGAAATAATAACTAGGTTTATTATAAAGCCATAAAAACCTGAAACTGCATGAGAAAGACCATGCTCCATTGCCTCAACATCCTTCATAATCGTTTGAGAAAAATCAGTTAAATCTCTTTTTGAATAGAAACTAAGGGGAAGGTCCTTTATAATTTCAGAAAGTTCAATCCTTAAATTTGCAGATTCTTTATAGGTTTCATTATAGGTTGTGATGTAATCTTTATTTATTACGAAAATCATTATAAGGGCAATTACTATATATGCAATGACAGAAATCTTAAGATTAAACTCTCCCAGACCCAAGAGACCTTGCATTACATACATAAGAAGAAACATAGGAAGCATGTAGGATAGACTCTTTAAGGCAGAATATTTAGTTGCAACGATGGTTCCTTCTGCACCCTTGTCTGTAAGTGCAAATCTATCTTTTAAATAGTTCTTCATAGATCAACCCTCCATTCATTTGCTTCATTGTACATTTCAATAAACTTCTTATATCTGCTATCTTCCTTCATAAGTTCATCGTGGCTTCCTCTCTCTAGAATTTTTCCATCTTCTACCAGTAGAATTTCGTCCACTCCACGAATCGAAGAAAGTCTATGAGCAATCATAATTGCCGTCCTATCTTTTATAAGCTCCTTAAATGCAATCTGTAATTCATATTCATTTTCCGGATCTGCAGCTGCAGAAGCTTCATCAAGGATAATTATTTTTGGATCTTTCAAAAATATTCTCGCAATGGAGATTCTCTGTTTCTCGCCACCAGATAGATTTATCCCTTCAGCACCTATTATCGCATCGTACTTGTCTTTGAACTTATCTATAAAGTCATCACAGCGGGCAAGCTTTAAGGCTTTGTAGACCTCTTCATCATCTGCATCTTTATTTGCGAGTTTTACATTTTCAAAAATCGAAATTCCTTGGAATAGTTTAGGATTTTGAAAAACTATACCGATATTTTTCATCAAGCTTTCTCCATCGTAGGAAGAAATATTTCTGTCGCCGATTAAAATTTCTCCAGAATCCACAGGATATAGTCCAGAGATTAACTTAGCAATGGTAGACTTACCAGATCCAGAGCTACCTACAAGAGCATATACTTTGTTCTCGTCAAGATTTAAAGAAAAATTATGTAAAATCTTATTCTTGTCATCGTATGAAAAATCAACATTTTTAAAGATTATATTCTTCTTTTGTAAATCTTTTTGTGTACCAAAAACTATTTCTTTTTCTTTCATCTCTGTGAACAGATTTTCAAGATTATCTACAGCAGAGTTAGCTTGAAAAACATACATGGAAACATACATAATCTTCATTAGATCTACGAAAAATAATCCCATAAATAAAGTGAAAAATAGAATTTTTGCTGACCAGATATTAGGATCTTGTCCTTTTGAAACCATAAATATCGCTAGAAAGACTGGCGTGATTATAAAAATATTTAAAAGCCATTGGAAAAGGACATAGGGAATCCTGCAGGACATCGAATATTTGTAGACCATGTCCTTATAGACCATGATTGAGTCGTAAAGTTTTGTAAAACCGATAAGTGGCGTGTTGAAGATCTTCACCACTGGCATTCCTCTTACATATTCCACAGCCCCAGCATTCATTTCATCTAGCTTCTCCATGTACTTCTTCATAAATGATTGGTCTCCTATCATTTTGTAGAGTAAGTACATACTGAGTAGAATGATGATTACAAAAAATATTCCAAGATAGATGTCAATTGCAAAGGTCAAGGCTATCATAAGTATAGGAGTTAAAGCTGCCATAGTTTGATCTGTTATGAGGTGAGCCACAATCATATGTGTTTGTTCCACATTGTTGTCGATTATCTTTCTTACCTCACCAGAGTTATGGGTGTCAAAAAAAGTATTTGAAGCCCTAAGTAGATGCCTAAGTCCTTTTTCACGAAGCCTAGTTTCAAGCCTAAATCCAGCTAAGTGACTCATCCATGTCCCGCCAAAGTAGAAGATACTACAGCTGGCAAAGAGAACTAGAATTTTTATAGAGAAAATCTTAAGGTTCATTAGATCTTCTCCACAAAATACATCTCTAAGCAAGATCCAGATTAAATAATAAGCATAAAACTGTAATAAATTTCCAACTGCAGCTAGCATCGCCGCAAGTATTCCATGGATTTTTCTTTCAGGCATATAGGAAAATAATTTCTTATAAAGTTTCATATTAACCTTCTTTCTATGTGCTATTTGATAATTAATATTAATATATCTTCTTTTTTTTCTATTGTCTAGTCAAAAAAAATTATTCTGTCAAAAATTTCAAATAAAATATGATTGTCTTTAAATTTTTGTAACAAAAAAGACGATAGATTTCTACCGTCTTATTTCCAATTAATTTTTAAAATTTGGATATTATTCTATTTTAAAATCTCAATTATTTCTTCTTGAGCTGCCTTGCCTTCTGGAAAGAAGGTCAGAAGTGGATAGCAGTGGCAGAGACCTTCGCCTAGATGCATCTTGTAAGGCACTTTGTACTTGTCGTAACTATCTGCAAATGACTTTGCAAAGGCGTAGATTACTTCGTGAGTTCCATAATAAAAATGGGTCATCGGGAAGTTTGAAAAATCTCCTGCCGGTCCATAGATCATGTATTCGGGAATATCTTCTCCTTTTGTGGATATGTGTTCAACATTGTACAAGTAGTCCGGTGCGATTATCGCATCCTTGTCCCGCAAATCTTCCGCCATTTTCTTTTCTCTCTCAGTGCGAAAGACCGCTCCAGGGGACACGGCTACGATTAATTTAGGCATAGGCAAGTTGCCAACATCATTGTTATATAGAAGCACCCCCAACGCATTTACCGCTCCAGAAGAAAATCCTATAAAAGAAATATTCTCTTCTGAATAATATTTAAGCATATTTTCGTAGGTCTTGTAGAGAAATTCATAGGTCACCTTGATGGAGTTGTCTATGCAAAGCGGATAGTAGGAGAACCACACATCTTTTTTCGTTTCCTTTGCGAGCCTCTTTACAAATTTCAAATCCCTTTTGTCTGGGCAGGTTATATTTCCTCCACCATAAAGAAATAGAATGGCACTACCTGCTTTTTCTTCGTTATTCTTGACGATTAGATTCTTGTATCCGTCGATTTCTTCTACCTCGTAGATAAAATCTCTGTCCGTCGGCACGGTAAATGGATGTTTTGCGTTCGCCTTTCTCGCGTAGTTTAAAATTTTATCTTCCGGAAGTAAGAATAGCTTCTTTGCTCCAGATAGTTTGACCAATGTTTCTGCGAACTTATATGTAAAACTCATACTACTTCCTCCCTTTAAACTTTGATAATTATTATTAAATAATTATATTGCAAAATTTTTTCACCGTCAATAATCTGTGTTTATCTTTAAGCTTCAGTCCTAAAAATTTATAAAATAAAAAACTGCCACAATTGTAGCAGTTTATTTTTATTCGATTTCTATTTAATCTCTTCTTATTACTTCTACCATATATCCGTCTGGGCATGTTACGAAGTAGTATCTTGGTTTTTCTCCTTATTTAAATACGTCTCTTTCTTCCATTTCTTTTATTTCTTCGTCGGTGTAGTTAAGTGATTTCAATATCTTTTCTGTGTCTATACCGATTTCTTTACCTGGATGATCGTAGATGGCAGGTGTTTTGTAAAGTTTTATTGGGTTTGCAAATTGTTTGTTCGTTGTGTTTTTAACTTTGAACTCGATTACCATTCCCCTGCCCTTTGTATGTGGATCTTCTAGCACTTCTTTTAAGTTTAAGACTCCTTCTACGCAGGCATCTAGTCCGTTAAAGATATCCATCCATTCTTTAAAAGTCTTTTCTTTTATTCTACTTTTGATTTCTTCTTTTATAGAAGCGTCGTAGGCGGATTTATCTTTTAGATCTTCTCTATCTATTGCCTTTGTAAATATTTGCCAAAACTTAGGTTCAAGACTTCCTACTGAGATAAATCTATCATCCTTTGTTCTGTAGAAATCATAGCAAGAGCCTCCGTTTAAGAAGTCTCCCTCAGGCGTTGGAAGTGCTCCTCCTCCCAAGTATCCATTTCCGTATAGAGAGTTAAGTGGGATCAGTCCATCCATCATGGAGATGTCGATGTATTGTCCCTTGCCTGTTTTAGTTTTATAATTTAGAGCAAGAAGTATTCCTATTATTGCGTTACTTGCACCACTTGCAAGGTCACCTAGCTGGGTTGAGTATAGCACTGGTCCTTCTTCTTTTCTGCCTGAAGATGCCAAGATTCCTGACTTAGCCAAGAAATTTATATCGTGACCTGCTCTATTTGCCATCGGTCCATCCTGTCCGTATCCAGTGATTGAGCAGTAGATTATTTCTGGGTTCACTTTTTTTATATCTTCGTAAGAAAGTCCCAAGGATTTCATTACTCCTGGACGAAATTGTTCTACCACTACATCCGCATCTTTTGCAAGCTCTTTTACTATTTCCACCGCTTCCTTGGATTTTAAGTTAAGTGATATGGTGGATTTATTTCTGTTTAACCAGAGTTGATTCTGTGATATCCCTTCCACTTTTGGTTCTGCTTCCAAAACTAAATCGTGTTTGGATTTTGAGCTTATTTTTATAACTTCTGCTCCAAAATCTGCAAGCACCATGGTTGCATATGGTCCTGGCAAAAGAGTTGTGAAGTCTAGAATCTTTACATTTTCCAGTGCTTTCAATTTATCTTTTCTCCTTCGTATTCGTCGATGCTTCCTAGACTGTGAACATTTGTGTATCCTAGCTTAGTTAGTGCTTTTGCACCTTTGTCTGAGTCTTCCTTAGTTCCTGAGTAGACGTAGATATTTTGTTCTTTGTCTAGTAGATTTGTTTGGCTTAGCTCTTCTATTTTTTCAAATGGAATGGAGATTGCCCCTTCAATATGACCTTCGTTATAGCTGTCTATGTCCCTTAGGTCAACTATTACCATGGAGATATCTTCTAGAAGATATTCTTTTAGGTCGTTGATATTCTTTTCGTCAACGGCTATATCTTCATCTTCGTTTTCTGGATTTTCTTTTTCTTCTACTATGGTATTTTTATTTGTATCTTTGTTTTCGCTTATATTTTTGTAAAATAAGTATCCTAAGAATCCTAGTGCTGCAATAAGTATTACTATCAATATGTTTTTTAGTGCTTTCATCTTTTCCTCCTTGTGTTTTTTGGAGCGCCTAAGAGGGATTGAACCTCCGACTTTCAGTTTCGGAAACTGACGCTCTATCCACTGAGCTATAGGCGCTTATAAAAAAAACGGGCGTAAAACCCGTTTAATTCTCTTAGTCAAGAAGTTTTGAAACAACTCCTGATGCTACTGTTCTTCCACCTTCACGGATTGCGAATCTTAGTCCTTCGTCCATTGCGATTGGTGTGATTAGTTCTACTTTGAATGTTGCGTTATCTCCTGGCATTACCATTTCTACTGATTCTGGTAGTTGGATGTCGCCTGTTACGTCTGTGGTTCTGAAGTAGAATTGTGGTCTGTAGCCGTTGAAGAATGGGGTATGTCTTCCACCTTCTTCTTTTGTTAGTACGTATACTTCTGCTTCGAAGCTTTTGTGTGGGTGAATTGTTCCTGGTGCTGCTAGTACTTG
>NZ_GL397071.1:271806-277073 GCF_000146345.1 Peptoniphilus duerdenii ATCC BAA-1640
TTTTGCCATTTTAATCCTCCTTAAGCCTCTTCATTTATGAGGTAAAGTAAATCCTCAAATCTATTTTAACACAAAGTCATTAAAAAAACTAAATTTATATATGTAAACCCATAAAAAAATAGCCATCTTCATGGCTATTGAAATTTAAATTCTTTCTATATATGGCATGGCAAATTTCTTCATGTAGTAGTAGAAATATATAAATCCTATAAATTCTGCAATTGGAGGCGCCCACCAAACTAGGCTGAGCTTACCAAATCCGCTTAAGAAGTATGCAACCGGGATAAGTCCCACTCCCTGTCTTATGATAACTCCAACTAAGGACAGAGTTCCATTGCCAAGGGATTGAAAAAGTGACCCAGTTACCATTGAAAATCCAGCGAATAGGAAAGAAATAGAAATGGTTCTAAAGGCAACCACTGCCACTTCAAGAAGACTATCGCTAACTCCAAAGATATCTTTTAGAATAAAGCTAGATAGGAATTGGAAAATCAGTATTCCAACTACCATGATCATCATTCCCCAGATGATTGCAAGTTCATAGGTCTTCTTCGCCCTCTCTCTATTCTTCGCACCGTAGTTGTAGGCGATGATTGGAATAATCCCGCTATTTAAACCGAAGATCGGCATAAATATAAAGGACTGAATCTTGTAGTAGATTCCGTATGCTGCCACCGCCGTCTTGGAAAATCCATTTAAAATCTTGTTCATAAGAGAGATTGAAACTGATGTAATAGTTATAAGTATGATGGAAGGAAGTCCAACGGTATAGATTTTCTTTATAACATTCCACCTTGGGACAAATGTCCTCATCTGTACCTCTATATTGTACCTATGATTTAAGTAAAGTCCCACAAACATACCGATGATTTGACCGATTATAGTAGCATAAGCTGCCCCTGCAATTCCAAGAGCTGGTAGTCCAAAGTATCCAAAGATAAGAATCGGATCTAGAATTATATTTATGATGGCACCGATACCTTGGGTGAGCATGGTGAGATAGCTTCGTCCTGTTGATTGCAAAACTCTCTCCATGGTGATTTGTACAAAAACCCCGAAACTTCCCATGGTAACTATCCTTAAATATATTTTTCCATAATCAATAATTTCCAAATCATCTGTGGTGAGACGGAAATATTTTTCTGAAAGAGTAAGTCCAAGGATAAAAAATATTATAGAGTAGCAAAACGCGAGAAACATTCCATTTTCTGCCACACTATTTGCAAGTTCAAAGTTCTTCTCCCCGAGGGAACGAGATAAAAGAGAATTTATCCCCACTGCAGTACCAACCGCCACCCCAATCATGGTATTTTGAATAGGAAAGGCAATGGACACAGCAGTAAAAGCATTCTCAGAAATCTTCATTACGAAGTATGAGTCCACAATATTGTATAAAGCTTGAATAAGCATTGAAATCATTATCGGTACAGAAATCTCCAATATAAGGCTTGAGATATTCTTGGTACCCATTTTATTTTCTTTGATAGTAATTCCTCCTTAACTATCTTATTATACTAGATAAATGGTAAAATAGAAATAAATGTAATTGGGTAAGTATCTATTAGGAGGTAATTATGAAAATATTTATTACAGCAAGAATCCCGGACGAAATACTAAAGAGACTAAGTAAGTACGAATTAAATTATCACGACAGCGAAATTCCTCTAACCAAGGAAGAAATCATAGAAGGCGTAAAGGATGCAGAAGTTTTGCTATGCCCATTAAGCGACAAAATAGATAGAGAAGTCTTAGAAGCAGGAGGAAATCTAAAACTTGTAGCTAACTATGGAGCAGGATATGACAATATAGACACAGCTTCTGCAAAAGAAATGGGCATCTTTGTCACAAACGCCCCTGCACCATCTAGTGCAGTATCAACAGCAGAGCTAACCTTTGGACTTATGCTTGCCATCTCAAGAAGAATCGTAGAAGGTGAAAGACTCTCCAGAGAAGATAAATTCCTAGGATGGAGACCAACCTACATGCTTGGTCACGAATTAAGAGGCAAGACTCTTGGAATCTTCGGTCTTGGAAATATAGGAAGCAATTTAGCTAAGCGTGCATTGGCATTTGAAATGAATGTCATCTACCATTCAAGAAATAGAAAAGAAGAAATGGAAAAGTTGGGAGTAAAATATGTGGACTCACTGGACGAACTTCTAGAAAAGTCAGACTTTGTATCCCTACACAGCGCATTTAAGCCAGAACTTAAACATATGATTTCAACGAATGAGTTTAAGAAGATGAAGAAGAGTGCATACCTAATCAATGCAGCAAGAGGACCATTGGTAGAAGAAAAAGAACTTATCAAGGCCCTAAACGAAGGAGAAATCGCAGGATGTGCCCTTGACGTTTATGAATTCGAACCAAAAATCTCAGAAGAATTAAAACAAGCAAAGAATATCCTACTTGCACCACATTTAGGAAACGCAACCTTCGAAGCAAGGCTTGAAATGGGTAACGCAGCCGCAGACAATATAGAAGACTACGTTGCTGGCAAAGAACCTAGAAACAATGTAGCAAAATAGGTAACATTATTTTTTGCATGAAAAAACCTCAGTAGCATCATTAGCATCTGAGGTTTTTGTTTTTGTATTGTTTATTATGATTTGTCATTTAAATTTTAAATTAATTATTCCGGCGGAAATATTATAAAAATAGCTTTGCAAAATAAATCCAAAAAAAATGTGCAGATAAGTTCTACACATTTTTTTAAATAATTTTACTATTTAATTGTTCCCTCTATATATTTTCCAGTATCCGCATCTAGAAATCTGATTTTATCTCCAAATAATTATTTTAGTTCAAATATTTTTCTGGATTATAATTTAAAACTTCTTCTTTTGTAAGTTTCTTTACACTTAAAATTTTAAGCTCGTCCATATCAATCTTAACTACGCTATTTACCGCTTTTCCATCTATGTCTTGAGCTAGCGGAATTATAGCAATATTGTCTTTTACAAAAATATCTACCTTGTTTGCCACTTCTTTTTTCGGTTCTGACCAAAACTTGTTTATTAGAGATGGAATATTCGCCCCTTGATTGTTAGGATATAATTTTTCTGTAAGCTCTACTCCTAAATTTACATTTTCACCACGGCAATTTACATTTGCTTCTCTTCCCTTGTAGGAAATATCTAAGTAGTAAATCTGTATATTCGCGTTTTCATAGTAGGTTATAGATCCATTATCGAAATTAAATGTATTCTTTTTAAAAGCACTTAAATGAAGAGACTCTGGTCTAGTTATTTCTAAACCCTTTTCTTTAGAAAATTCATAAGACATACAGGAATCCTCGTAGTTATAATCTGAAACCAACGGAATATAGGTTACATGATTATATACAAGCACAGGATATTTTCCTATCGTCTTAGGAAGGTATTCATCCCCAAATTTGATTTTAAATTCCGGAGTCTTCGCCTTCATGATTTTTTTATTCTTGGTCTTAACTTTTACTTGCTTGTAGTCTTCCCACTGATAATTTACTTGTTCGGTAGAAACTACATGGAGTTCTCTCGTTTTTTGCATCCATTTTAGATTCCATCCCATGAACTTGGAATCATCATATGTTAGTGGAAAATACGTTATTCCCTTATAAACTATGAATGGATACTTTTTATAATCATTTTCTACCTTAACTTCGTTTACATAGATGTTAAAAGTAGGTAGATGAACATCTACAGACTTGGCATTAGTTTTAGATATCAAAGTTAATGGCAAGATTAGAAGGATCAGAAATAAATTTTTATATTTTTTCATTTCACTATCTCCTTTAACCTACCTTCTTGGTAATGTTATATTTACATAATCAGTATAATTGCTGTTATACCATGTTGTATAGCTTGATGATGAAGGTATTTGATATGATCCAAATGTTCCATAGTGGTTATTATTTAGTCTATCTTCCAACCTAAAATAGCCTCCTCTTGAGTTATACACATAAGAATCTTTAAAAGTACCATTTGAAATATAACTGCCTTCTAATTTAGCATTATTCCATGTCATTGTAATTTGCTTATTAAAAGCTAAGGTATCATTTCTAGAATTATTTAATCTTACTCTAACACTAGCAATAACATCAGAAAAATTAGAAGCATTAACAAGTTTACAATTTATTAAACCATCTGAACCTCTATAAATATTATAATAAATACGATCCCCATCATAAAGAGTTTTATTTAGGGCTACATCTGTTTGCCCAGTAGCCTTTGATAATAATGTTCCAGCCCATCCCCATTTTCCTTTTCTAACACCAAAATCAAGCGTATCTCCTTTATCACTTGTTGGGCTTACAAAGTGCCACACTATTTCATTGTAATTATTTATATTTACATTTGGTAGAGTTGCGTAAGATGTAAATTGATAAAAATTATTTTTAGACTGTGCTTCAAAACCTACACCAGGATCTTTTCTAGTTGGAGCACTATACAAAGAAATTGTATTATCATAGGTAACTGTTGTGTTTTTTAACAAACCATCAACATATTCTTTTACTTCTTTTTTGCTAAATCTATTGGCCTCTGCCGCATTTCTTAATGCCACAATATCATCTTCTAAGTTTCCTATATAAAGCTGTTTTTCTTCAAATTTCATTGTGTATAAGTCATTTTTACTTATAAATTTATTTAATTTTTGTTCTATATCAATTCCATTTTCTTCAAGAAATAGTTTTGATTCAAAACTTAAATCTATATTGCTCAAATCTTCATAAGTAAGACCTTCGTATATCCTATGTTTGTTCATAAAAATACTGTCTACTAATTCAGAAACTTTGATATCTGTAAATTTATTTTGTTCAAAATACTCATTAATTGTTGTATTTGCCCAAATCGGTATATATATCATCAAGCTAAATGCAACTAATATTAATGATTTTTTTATAATTTTTTTCATTTTATTTAACTCCTTCAAGTTCTATAAGTTTTTCAAAGCTTAACTAATCGTGATAATACTTGCACTGATTGTTTTACTACCAGCTGCAGAATTATCTTTTAATATTAGAATTATCTCCATTCTTATACCTATGTGGGTTAGAATAATTCATAAAAACCTCCTAAGTTAAAGTGTTATTATTTATATATTCTACATTTTATACGTTACCCTATTAACTTGTTTTGTTAAATATATATTATACCATTTATTTTTTATTGTCAATAGATTGACTTATAATACCTTATTTTCATTTTATACTTTTCAAATTTTTTGCATAAAAAAACTTGCGTCGTCTCTATAGATCAACGCAAGTTAATTATTAATGCTTAAAAAGC
>NZ_GL397071.1:279917-286966 GCF_000146345.1 Peptoniphilus duerdenii ATCC BAA-1640
TTTTGTGACAGCTTATTTAGTATATATTAAAATCGAACTCTTGTCAAGGACATTTTTCAAATTTTTTAAAATTTTTTAAAGTTTAAAGGGAAGATCAATGTCTTAGACAAGGTCGACTTTACTAGTATACAAACTTTGTATATTCTTGTCAACAACTTTTTTAAAAAATTTATAAATTTATTTCTTTTCTCTTCCTAGTCTTAGGTTAAAGCCTTGTAATTCTAGTATGTCTGCTACATTTCTCTTGACTTCTATTTCTGGTTTTAGCCTTGCTACTACTTGTTCACTAAAGGTGTCACTTCTCTTACCATTTTCTCTTAGGTCGTAGTAGTTTGTCATTTCTTCGTCGTATTCTTTTATCGCCTCTTTATATGATGGAAGTATTTTGTATTCATTTTCGAAGAATTTAAGTTCCATTGGCATTCTTGGTTTTAGTTGTGGCTCTTCTTTTGTATATCCAAATCCTATTCCTAGTACTGGGAATACCAATTTTGGAAGTTTTAAAGCTTCTACTAATTTACCCATGTTATTTAAGATAGATCCGAAGTATACTGCTCCCATTCCCATTGATTCTATTGCCACTGTTAGGTTTTGTATTGCCAATGTTGCATCGGTAAATCCTTGGAAGAATTTGTCCATGTCTCCTGAGGTCTTTGGTTCAAATCCATTTTCTCTTGCGATTCTATCATTTCTAAGTGTATCTACTACGAAGATCCAAAGCTCTGGTACATCTAGCAAATATTTTTGTGTGGAGATTTCGTAAATCTTTTCTCTTAAGTCTTTGTCTGTCACTCTTATAATAGAAGAGTTTTGCATGCCGGTGCTTGATGCTGTTCTATTTACTACTTCCAAAAGTGTGTCCAGCACTTCTTTTTCTACTGGTCTATTTTCAAATTTTCTTATGGTTCTGTGGCTAAGTTGTGTTTTTATGGTTTCGTTCATACTTACCTCTTTTCTTTCTGAGTTTTCTATTATCTTCTAATAAATAATAGATAGAATTATCGCTGTCAGTAGTCCGCATAGACATGTGGCTAGGGATGCCATCGCTCCTGCAACTTCCGAATGTTCCATCGCCTTGTTGGTTCCAAAGACGTGGCTTCCTGTTCCTAATGCTAGTCCCATGGCTTCGTCTGTTTCAATCTTTAGTCCTTTGTGGATGAGTTCCTTGGTCATTACTCCAGTTATTCCTGCTACTACTATGGATGCTATGGTCAGTGGAACTATTCCTCCTATCTGTAAGGATACTTCTGATCCGATGGCTGTGGTTGTTTGTTTTGGAAGTAGACTTAGAAATGTTTCTCTATTTAGCCCAAATAGCTTGGAAAGTCCATACACTGATCCTAGTCCGACGCAAGTTCCTACTATTATGGATATCAAAATTTCAAACTTATATTTTTTTAGTAGATCTCTCTTTCTATATAGTGGAAGTCCGAGCGCCACTGTTGCTGGTGCTATGAAGAATGTGAGGATTGATCCTCCTGCGTTGTACTGTTCGTATGGAATTTTTAAAACATGGTTTATTGCCATGATTAATATCGCAGAGATTAGAAGCGGATTTAGTAGTGGAAACTTCACATTTTTAAGAGATCTTGTCACTACAAAAAATATGCAGATGGTAATGGTAAATCCAAATATTTCTGTACTTATAAATTTCATTTCTTCCTCCTTATTAATGCATCTGCAACTTTCGCTGTCACTACATTTATTATGAAGGTTGAGATAATACAAGTTGCCATGATTCCTATAACTTCTGTTTTAATCTGCGGATATATTTCCTTCACCTTTACCATTCCTGGTATAAATGCTATTACCATGTTTGCCAAGAGAAATTCTGCCGCCTTTTCTATTTTCTTTTCTTTTATTATTTTACTTTGTAGTAATAGGACTAAGAGAATTAACCCTATTACTGGCGCCGGAAGCGGAACTTTCAAAATTTTATTAAAAAAATCTCCCGCTAGAAGCACCGCCATTATTATTGCAAATCCTTCAATCATATACTATGCTCCTTTTATAATTATAGTAGGCACTTAGGATTATTATTGCCATACCTGTAAGACTTATTAGGTCCGTCTTCTCACTAAATAAAAAGTATCCTATAAATATGGAAAATATTATTTGAGAGAAGTTGTAAATTGCAATTTCTGATGCCTTGCCCGATTTATATGCTAAGGTCAAGAAAAATTGTCCAAAACCAGCGGATACTCCTATCATTAGAAGATTTAGTATCTCAGTTCCATTTGGAATTACAAAGTTTCCAACTAAGAATGGAAAGCAGGCTAATGTCGAAAATATTCCGAAGTAAAGAATTATTACTTCTCCTCTTACCTTCTTGCCTACCGCTGAAAGCATAGCCATTGCAAGTCCTGCACTTACTGCTCCAGCTACCGCAACTAGCGATGGAACCATAGATCCATCGAATTTTGGTTTTACTACCAATAGCATTCCTAAGATGGATAGAATAATTGCGACTATCGAATGTTTCTCTAGTTTTTCTCCTAGAAGTAATGCCGCAAATATCATTACAAAAAATGGGCTAAGTTTTCCTATTGCTGATGAGTCTGCTATGTTCAGATATTTTACAGCATAGAAATTACATACCATTCCTATAAATCCAAAGAGAGATCTATAAAATATTTCCTTCTTCCCATCTTTTACTTTCATCTCATGTGTTCTTTTTTCTTTTACAATTAATAAAAACATCAAAATGGATATTACAAAGTTTCTAAATACTACCTGTTCAAAGGTGGGTAAATCTTTTGTATACCTTATAAATACCGCCATTAATGCAAAGAAGAATGAAGATGCTATCATATAGATAGGACCTAGATTCTTCGCTTTTTTTAAACTATTCAACTATACTCCTTAAAAATTCTACTACTGTATCTATTTCTTCTTTTGTGTTAAAAGTGGAAAGGCTAAATCTAACCATACCTTGATCTACTGTACCTGCCTTCTTGTGTACCAGCGGTGCGCAGTGGCTGCCAGGTCTTGAGCAAAGTTCAAGCTGTTCAAATAAAACTCTTGAAACTTCTCCTGAAGGATTATCTCCTATGTTAAATGAAAGTGTAGGAAGATGATTTTCTCCAAATGATCCATAGATTTTTATGCCTTTTATGGTCTTCATGGATTCGTAGAGATAATCTTTTAGTTCCCTTAAAATTTTGTAGGTGTCCTTACTCATTACATAGTCGATGCCCGCTCCTAGTGCCGCGATGCCTCCACTATTTATGGTTCCATATTCAAATACATCCGGAAATACGCTCGGAGTTTCTCTTTCGAAGGATCTAAATCCTGATCCTCCAGAAAATACTGGATGAAAATTAAAATCTCCAAGTTTTATGATTCCGCCTGTCCCTGTTGGACCGTAAAGGCATTTGTGACCGGTGAAGCAGTAGATGGTATTTGTAAATTTAGATAGGTCTAGTTCCACCGCTCCAGCACCCTGAGCTCCGTCAATGATGAGCATAAGTCCGTGTTTCTTCGTAAATTCATAGACTCTTTCTAAGTCTGTCACGTTTCCGATTACGTTAGATGCGTGTGTTATGACTACCGCCTTTGTATTTTTTTGTAGAAGTTCTTCTAACATTTCCAGTTTCAAATCGAAATTTTCATCCACGTCCACAAATGAAAGTCCCATTCCCTTATCTTCCAATTGGTATAGAGGGCGGAGAACTGAGTTGTGTTCAAGAATTGTGGTTATAACGTGGTCTTCTTTGGTTAGAAGAGATTTTAAAACAAGGTTTAAACTCGTGGTTATATTGTAGGTAAATGCAACGTCCATCGGACTAACGCTAAAAAGTTTAGCAACCTTTTGTCTAGTTCCATAGACTTTATCCATTGAGTATTCGCTTGCCGTATATGATCCGCGGGATGGATTTCCCATTTTATTGAAATCGTCAACTATTTCTTTTAAAACTGACTCAGGTTTTATAAGCGTAGTGGCGCCGTTGTCAAAATAAATCATAATAACTCCTTTCCGAATTAAGTGTTAATAATTATATTTTAGCAGATTTCTGCATTAATAAAAACTTTAATAGAAGATTAAACTAAAGTTATCTCAAATATTTTAAATATAAAAATAGGAAGGCATAGCCCTCCTATAATTACTTAATAACTTCAATTGTAGGCGGTTTAAAAGCACAACCCTTGTCTATTGAATAGGTAGCTTTGTAAATGCCATCGATTTTTAAATCATTCTTTTCTATGATTTCATTTATTTTTTCAAGATTTTCAAATGGACTCTTAAGCATTAGTCCACAGCCCGCTTTTATTGCGCCGAAAACCGGCACAAGTCTTGCATCGACATCATGGGACTGTACCTCGATCTTGCAAGCTTCTGCAAAGCTGGTGCTTTCAAAAGTATAAAGTACAAATTCCAAATTAAGGTTTCACCACCTTGTACTTGCCCATAAGTTCAACGATCTTGTACATATTTGTAATAGATCCAACTTGAACCTTTTCTTTTAGTCCGTAGTGTTCAAGGCAAAGTCCGCAGGAGAATATTTCTGTACCGCGAGATTCGATGAACTTAAGGTCCTTTATAGAATTTTCCCACAAAGTAGGAATATGAACTCCGCCGTTGTAGAATACAATTACCTTAGGAGCCACTTCTTGTTCAGAAAGAGCGTAGATAAAACCTTCGAGAAGTTTCTTAGCGAAATCTTCGTCTCCGCCGCCCATCATTTCAGAAGAAATAACTACCATGTATTCGTCGCTGTAATGAGGACCATCTTCGTGTTTAATTTCAATAGATGGATCTTTTTTAAATACAACAGTGTAGCTTTCCTTTGAATGTTCTGTCATTTCAGTTTTGTAGCCCATTTCGTGAGCCATCTTCGCAAGGTTTTCAGTAGCAATAAAATTGTCAACCTTAACTTCAAATTCTTCTGGACTTTCTTCAGAAATCAATTTCTTAGAAAGAATAACTGGTCTTGGACATGCAAGTCCCATAGCATCAATAGTTTTCATTATTTCACCTCTATAATATTTTTATCAGTAATAACTCCCACTCTCTTTAGGAAGACTCCCTTATCTCTAAATTCACGCATAACTTCTTGTGAATCAGCTGGATCAAGGGTAAACATAAGTCCTCCAGAAGTTTGAGGGTCGAAAAGAACTTCTTCATATCTGAAATCATCGAAGTCGAATTTAACATCGTTCTTCAATGAATTTCTATTCCTTTGACCTCCCGCAGTAAATAGGAAGTCACCAGCAGCCTTAAGTGCACCGCTAATCATAGGAACTTGGTCCTTGTAGATAAGAGCGCCCTTGCCTTCAACCATTTCTTTTAAATGGCCCAAAAATCCAAAACCTGTCACGTCAGTAACAGAAGTAGGATTAAATTTTCTTAAAATATCTGCCGCATATTTATTTAAAGTAACCATGGACTCCTTAGCTTCTTCGTAGCAAGATTTGTCCACTTCCCCTTGAAGATATCCACCACAGATTAGAGAAACTCCTAGCTTCTTTGTGATGAAGATTTCGTCTCCAACCTTAGAGCCTGTATTCTTCCAAATCTTGTCAGGATGAACCACACCGGTTACGCTCATGCCGTACTTGATTCTCTTGTCGTGGATGCTGTGACCACCGATTAGAGAACCTTCAGCTTCCTTCACCTTTCTAGCTCCACCTTGCAGAATTTCTTGAAGAATAGAAGAATCTTCCTCTTCAGGAAAACATACGATGTTAAGAGCAGAGATAACTTCGCCGCCCATAGCATAGATGTCAGAAAGAGCATTGGCAGCTGCGATTTCGCCGAAAGTTGCAGGTTCTTCCACCATTGCAGGGAAAAAGTCCAAAGTATTTATGATGGCAATATCATCTGTAAGTTTTATGACAGCACCATCATCCTTGCCTTCGAAACCAACAATAATTTCCGGTCTCTTATATATATCTAAAGATTTTAAAATTTCGTCAAGGTTTTCAGCGCCGATCTTCGCGTTGCAACCTCCACATACTTCTAGTTTCAAAAAATCACATCCTTTTCTTTATTTTACCACAGAGAAAAATAAAAAGATTAAACTTTTAAAAAATTCTTAAATATTTTTTTAAAAATTTTTAATTGTAAGTATATTTGTAAATAATAGGAATGTTTTGATAAGCAAATGTTACTTAATTCTAAAAATTGAAATGTAGTTTTATATAATTATGACTGAAAAATCAAAAATTTCGATTATAATTTGCATTTGTAAATTTGAAAAGAAATTTATATTATTGAAAATAATTTTCAAATTTATTTTCTTTGTGTTATAATTTATTTATAAGTGATAAAACTTATTAAAATTATTAAGAGGTGATAAAATGAATTTAATCGGATTTAAGGTTGAAGATTTTAAATCTCCAGTACTAGTAGGAAGCCACTTTGAAGAATTGACAGCCAAAGATTTAGAAGGCAAATGGTCAGTATTCTTCTTCTATCCAGGTGACTTCACATTCGTATGCCCAACAGAGTTAGAAGATCTTCAAAATAATTATAAGAATTTTAAAGCAGCAGGATGTGAAGTATACGCAGTGTCAACAGACTCTGAATTCGTACACAAAGCATGGAAAGATCATTCAGATAGAGTATCAAAAGTTGAATACCCAATGGTATCAGATAGAAACTTTGAACTTTCAAAAATGTTTGGAGTACTAATTCCAGAAGAAGGACAAGCACTAAGAGGAAGCTTCGTAATAAGCCCTGAAGGAGAAATCGTAGCATACGAAATCCATTCACCAGGAATCGGAAGATCTGCAAAAGAATTATTAAGAAAAGTAAAAGCAGCACAATTCGTACACGATCACGGCGATCAAGTATGTCCAGCAAACTGGGAAGAAGGAGACGAAACCCTAAGCCCAGGAATCGATCTAGTAGGAAAACTTTAATAAATAAAATTTCGGTGTTTCGACACCGATTTTTTATTTTTTGATGCTATACAGATAGCATGAGGTTTTTATTTTTGATGCTATCCGGATAGCATTTGTTTTTTATTGTTTCGCGTGAAGCATTAGGAAAAGCAATATTAATAAATATCTTACGCATAACCAAACCTCATTCTTTCTTCTTCAAA
>NZ_GL397071.1:287429-312799 GCF_000146345.1 Peptoniphilus duerdenii ATCC BAA-1640
TCCCCCCTCCCACCTCGCATTGGGGAGGTTTTGGTAGTGATTTTCTTATTCGGCTAAAATTTTCCAAACTCGCTTCGCTCAGACAGTGGAAAATTTCTTAACGCCGAAAGCAAAAATCACCTGTGGTGGTATAGGTTTTATCTGTATTAGGATTGTGAGTAAGAATTAAATGGGTGTACATATAAATTTTTGTTGTTTTACGCCTTCGGCTGAGGTGAAAGAATTTAGTACATAAGTTGATGGAAGCTGGTAGCTTCCGCTACAAAGAAAAATCGTAATCTATGTTTTCATACGGCTGCGCATGATTTTTATTTTTCTAAAATTTTGCTAATTAAAACGCATTTTACATAAATAAAAAGCTCAAAAGGAGATTCCGTCTGGAAGAAACTCGTAAAATTCAAGCCTAAGGAGACCGGCTGCAAATCGCACTGTTTGAGCGAAGCGAGTTGCGAATTTGCAGGTCGACGTGGCTTAGAATTTTTGAGTTTCTGTAATCGGAATCGACTTTGAGCTTTTATTTTTGATGCTATCTGGATAGCATGAGGTTTTTATTTTTGATGCTCTACGTTCTACACCTAACTTGATAAGCGTTGTGAGTCTTAGTAGGTGTGCCGGAATTAGCCCAAGATGCGTAGCCGATTGGCAGAAACAGTTGCTATAGCATTTAAAAATAACCAAAATAAAAAGCAGTATTTCTACTGCTCTTTCAAAAACTTTTCTATATTCAAAAGCAATTTTCTATTGTCTTCTCTTCCTAAAATACAAAATCTAAAGTATTCTTCTCCAAGATTTTTAAAACTTGCGAGGTTTCTTACCACTTGCTTTTGTGGAATCAAGTAGTCATAGAGTTCCGCTGCGGTTTTACCTCCTAGGAGTTTACACATTATGAAGTTTCCTTTGGATTTATAAACTTTTAGTCCTTCTAAGCCTTTTAGAAATTTCAATGCATATTCTCTTTCTTCTTCAACAAATTTATATACTTCGTCTTGATATTTGTTGTCAGAGAACATCTTTTCCCCAGCGATAGTTGCGACGATGTTTACTCCCCAGATCAAACTGTCCTTGAAAAAATATTCTTTGCATTTCTCATCAGATGTGGTGGCGTATCCCAGCCTTATCCCCGGTGATGCAAAGAATTTGGACGTTGAGCGGGCAACGATTACCTTGTCGTACTTCTTTGTAAGTTCTATTTGGGAATATACTTTCTTGTCCGCAAATTCCACATAGGTTTCGTCTACAAACACTTTGCACTTCGTCTGCTTTAGAATCTCTTCTACTTCTGCGACTGTAAGTATGGTTCCCGTCGGATTGTTTGGGTTTGCAAAGATAAATAGCTCCACGTCGTTTTTATTTATTTTATCTATCAAACTTTCTATTTTGATTTCAAAATTATTTTCTTCTTCCAAATCATAGTAGAAAATTTCTGAGCCTATCTTTCTAAGTTCATTTTCATATTCTGAGTAGCATGGACTTAAAAGTATCGCCCTCTTCGGATTTGCATATCTTATATAATTTGCAATTATTTCAGATGTCCCGGATCCAATTAGAATATCTTCCTCGCAGGCACCGGTGTATTTTGCGATGGATGCTTTTAGACTTCTGTATTCTGGATCTGGATAGGTGGATAGGTCATCAATCCTTCTTATTACTTCGTCTTTGGCTGATTTTGGCATGCCGAACGGATTTATATTCGACGAAAAATCGACGATTTCCTCTTCTTTGAATCCGTACTTCTTAGATATTTCAAATAAATTTACTCCATGAGAATCATGTTTCATATTATCATTCCTTTTATTTTGTAATATACTATTATTATAGTAATAAATTAGAAGTTAAACAATGGAGGCGCTATGAAAAATTTTTTAAACGATTATAATGACAAAGGTCATCCACAAGTATACGAATTTTTGGCAAAGCTTGACGAAGATAAGATGATCGGTTACGGTCAAGACGATTATTCCCTTTCTGTTCAAGAAAAGATTAAGAAAGAAATCGGTCGTGACGATGTGGTGGTTGAATTCCTTCCAGGAGGAACTATTGCAAATATCGTCGCTGCAACCCACACCCTTATGAGTTATGAAGCCATCGTCTGTGCAACTACCGGACATATTTCCATCCACGAAACTGGATCTATGGAAGCGACTGGTCACAAGGTTGTAACCATAGACACTCCCGACGGCAAGCTTACAGAAAATCTTCTTCGCGACAAGCTCGCCCTCTTCGGTGCGGAAAATGATGTAATTCCAAAGGTTGTATATATTTCTAACACCACAGAAGCTGGTACTGTTTACTCCATTGACGAAATCAAAGCTCTCTACGAAGTCTGCCTTGAATTTGGAACTTATCTATTCGTCGACGGAGCAAGACTTGCTGTTGCAATGGCAAGAGAAGGATTTACCCTTAAGGAACTTTCTGAAAGCTGCGACATCTTCACCATCGGCGGCACCAAAAACGGTGCAATGTTTGGCGAAGCCCTAGTAGTTGTAGAAGATGATCTAAAGGAAAGACTTAGAAATCATATGAAACAAAAGGGTTCCATCATGGCGAAGGGATTTATCCTATCTGCACAATTTGACGCATTATTTGAAAATGGTCTCTACTACGAACTTGGTAAAAATGCCTACGAAAAAGCGATGAAGCTAAAGGATGGACTTTTAAAATTGGGAGTGGTATTTGCATTTCCACCAGAATCCAACCAACTTTTCATAAGCTTAACAAAGGATCAAATAGAAAAAGTAGAAGAGTTTGCGTTAATCGGTCTTGAAAACTTAGGCACCGACGTTTACAACGTAAGACTCTGCACATCTTACAGAACCACCGACGAAGAAGTGGAAGGTTTCTTAGAAAAATTAAAGGAAATTCTGTAATGAAATATTATGGAAAAGTGTTCAGGCCTCCTAGTGAGGCTCGTTCTTTAATTGTGCAAGCAACGGTTGGATGCAGTTACAATAAGTGCGACTTTTGCTCCATGTACAAGGACGATACCTTCCATCTTAGAGATTTGGAAGAGCTTAAGGTGGAAGTGAAAGAATACTTGGAAGAGAGACCATTTTACAAGAGAGTCTTCATCGCCGACGGAGATGCTCTATGCCTTTCAAACGACAAACTCGTAGACCTCTGCGATTTTTTCGCAAAGAATATGGAAAATTTGGAGAGAATCACATCATATGCAACGGCGAAGGATATCTTAAGAAAAACCGACGAAGAGTTAAGAGAACTTAGAGAGCATGGAATTGAAATGGTCTACGTGGGATACGAAAGTGGCTCCGACGAAATCTTAAAAGATGTAAACAAGAACTCCACCGCAGAAGAATATATCTTGGCAACGAAGAAGGCAAAAGCTGCAGGAATTAAGGTGTCTGCCACCATCATCGCAGGTCTTGGCGGAATGGATAAGATGGAGCTAAACGCAGTTGAAACCGCAAAAGTTGTAACGGAAGCGAAGCCAGATTATATTTCCTACCTGACCTTGGATCTATTTCCAGACACACCTCTCTACGAAAGATATAAATCCGGAGAATTTAAAAGACTAAGCCCACTGGATATCCTTCAAGAGATCAAAATATTTTTAGAACATGTGGATTCAGAAGGCACAGTCTTTAGATCCAACCACGCAAGTAACTACATCTCCCTCGCAGGAAATCTAAACGAAGATAAGGAGCGAATGATCGAAGAGATCGACGAAGCATTGAGAGAAGAAAATTATAAACCAGAATATTTAAGAGGGTTTTAAAAGATAAATCGAAAAAAACTCGGAACTTTCCGGGTTTTATTTTTCTGAAAATTTACAAATTCAAACGCCATTCATTGTAAACAGTTGGTTTGTAGACGAGTTTACGCGAGATTTACAATTATTTTACATATTGCAAAATGTAGTATTTTAAAATGAAAGTGGAATAAAATATTGGAGGTTCATATGGAAAGTCTAATAGAAGTAAATGGACTTGTTAAAAAATATAAGGAGTTAACTGCAGTAGATAATCTAGACTTAGACGTTAAATCCGGAGAAATACTTGGCCTACTCGGTCCAAATGGAAGTGGCAAATCCACCACCATAAACTGCATCCTCTCACTATTAAAAAAGGACGCCGGCAGCGTGAAAATCTTCGGCAAGGAGATGTCTCCAGATGCCTATGATATCAAAAGAAGGATTGGCGTCGTATTTCAAGACGTGGCTGTCTATGACGAGTTAAGCGTCTATGAAAATATCGACTACTTCTGCGGTCTATACATAAAGGACAAGAAAGAAAGAAAAAAACTCGTCAAGAGGGCACTGGATCTAGTAAGTCTAAATGACTTCGTAAAGTTCAAACCGAAGAAGCTCTCTGGAGGTCTACTAAGAAGGCTAAACATCGCCTGTGGAATCGCCCACAGACCAGAGATAATAATCTTAGATGAGCCAACCGTTGCGGTGGATCCTCAATCTCGAAACAATATACTTGAAGGGATAAAAAAATTAAACAAGGAAGGCTCCACCATCATCTACACATCACATTACATGGACGAGGTCGACTTTTTATGTAACGATATAGTCATAATTGATAAGGGCAAGGTCATCGCCAAAGGCACATCAGAAGAGTTAAAAAACAGTATAGAAATGAATGAAAAGATAAGCTTCACCTCTTCCAATCTAAGTGAAGAAGTAAAAGAGAAGGTTAAATCTCTAGAACATATTCTAAGCTTTGAAGAGAGAGACGGCTCAGTTAAACTCACATTTTCCCATGGAGATGGATATCTTATGAAACTAATTAAACTTCTCGATGAAAATAATATCAAGTATAGCTCCCTTAACGTTGAAAAACCTAGCTTAAACGATGTGTTCTTGGAACTTACTGGCAAAGATTTGAGGGATTAGTATGTTTATTCATTCTTTTAAAAATACTTTTAAGGTGCTTTTAAGGCAGAGACCCCTGCTATTTTGGTCACTGATCTTTCCAATCATCATGGGACTGTTTTTTAAGCTTGCCTTTGGAAATATTACAGAAAATATGAAGTTTAAGACAGTGGATGTGGCAGTAAACACAAATCTAATGGAAGATGCAAACTTCAAAAGCTTTATGGATGAAATGGAAAAAGAAAAATACTTCAAGGTCAGAACCGCAAGCAGCGAAGATATCTTGGATGAAGATAAAGATGTAAAAGTCTATATCAAATCCACGGACAAAATCTATACAAAAAAATCTGGAATTTCAGAAACGATCGTTGAGACTATCATGAATGCATATTCTCAAAAATCTTCTATGATAAGTAAAGTGATGATGAAAAATCCAAGGACAGACATAAGTAAAATATTGGGAGTTGAAAACCATATAAAAGATGTGTCTAGGAAAAATATGGATCAAGTCAACACATTTTTCTACACCCTTCTAGGCATGACAACCATCTATGGCTATATGTGGGGGCTCTTCGTAAGTTTTCAGTACGAGGCAAACCTATCTACAAACGGCAAGAGAAACGCAGTCGCCCCTACCAAGAAGAGCGTCATGCTGTCCGCATCGATTCTGGTAAGTTGGATAATAAATTTTGCAATCACACTTATATTTGTAGCCTACTTAAAGTATGCCCTAGGAGTTGGGTTTGGAAACCGCTCTTTGGAAATCATAGAACTTGCAGCCCTCGGCTCACTTTGTGGAGTCTCATTCGGTATCTTAATCGGAGTTTCAAATAAGGCAAGCCTCGACACCAAAGTCGGAATGGGAATTGCAATCACCATGCTCATGTCATTCTTAGCAGGAATGATGATTTCAGATATGAAGATAATAATCGCTGAACATGCACCTATTGTAAATAAAATAAATCCAGTTGCAGTTATAACAGATGCAGTATACTCCCTATACTACTATGATTCCACTGCAAGGTTTGGTAATGACATGGTAAATCTCTTGGTGTTAACTGTAGTGTTTATGGGTGCATCACTGGTATTTATGAGAGGCAAAGAATATGAAAGTCTTTAAAAATTATTTCAAAATAACCTGGGCGCATAAGACATCCATAATTTTATATACGATAATATTTATAGTTTTGATGAGCTTCTTTACCAAGACTACGAATGAATCCTCTTATAAATCTGTGGACGTAAACATATATTTGGAAGATAATGCAGACACACAGCTTTCTCGCGCACTCACTGCTTACCTGGATAAGAACACTACCATCGTGAAGATGAATAAAGACTTGGTAGAGGACAAACTCTTCTACAATTTTATAAGTGCTGCAATAGAAATTCCAAAAGACTTCGATTCCAATAGAGAAGTACTTTATAAATCAGCTCCAGACGATAGCTATGCTACAAATGTGGAAAATAAAATAAATATATATCTAAGCCAAGTTGGTGCATATGAAAAAGCAGGGTTCACAGAAGATGAAGCTATAAAAAATACCGATGACGACTTGGATAAAAAAGTAGAGGTCAATATAAAATCCGGCGGCGCAGGCGTTAAAAAGGACACAAGTCGCTACTATTTCAACTTTTTAAACTACGTGCTTCTTTCTCAAATCATACTTATAGTCTCAACCATAGTAAAAGTCTATAAAGCAAAACCTATCCTCATGAGAAATATTGTATCTCCACTTCCAAAAACTAGGATCAACCTCGAGATGATGTTTGGTCATATAGTGGTTGGACTTGCTGCATGGATTCTTTACATGGCACTCTTCGTCATTATGTATCGCTACGACTTCAGTAAAACTCACATAAACCTCATGATGCTAAACTCATTTGTCTTTACAATTTCAGTGGTGTCTATGGCGGTTATGATTGCAAGTGTAATTAAAGATTTCAATGCCATACAAGGTGTGATGAACGTTGTTGCCCTTGGATCATCCTTCCTATGTGGAGCGTTTGTTCCACAAGAAATTTTAGGGAAGACTGCCCTCACCATAGGCAAAATATTCCCAAGCTACTACTTTATAAAAAATAATGAAATCCTTGCAGAAGATCCAAGCCTATCCACAATCATTCCAAATATGATGATAGTGCTAGGATTTGCAGCAGCGTTTATAATTGTGTCCGCATTTGCAAAACTAAAGGCAAATGACAATATAAATTAAAAAATAACACCTTCATAAAAGAAAAATTTGATTATTAATATATTTATTATGCGTCCATTATATCGGACGCATTTTTTATAAAATAACAAAATTTAAAAAAGCAATAAAAAAGACAAGAAATATTTTGTTCCTTGCCTTATTCTAACTTCTATCTATCCTTGGTAGGTGCATATCAAATGTGATTGCCATAAGTCTTACCATAAACACAACCATAAACGCAAGCATCTTCGCCAAGTTTAGATTGACTACTCCTATTAAACTTATATAGACCATCGCCCCCAAGAAGCTCGCAACCGCATAGATTTGTTCTCTAAATATTGCGGGGATTTCGCTTGCAAATACATCTCTTAGCGCTCCTCCGCCTACTCCTGTCAAAACTCCTACGAATAGAAGCAGGAATTTATATTCGAAGCCCATGTTTAATGCGGTGGTGATCCCCGTTACGGTAAATGCACCAAGTCCCAATGCGTCAAATAGCATCATCACAAGAGTGATCCTTCTCATCCACTTGGATTCGATGATATCAAACCTTATATAAAAAATCATAAAGAGAAGTACTGAGGACACTATTGCATAGATTGCCATACGAGAATCGCGAAACATGACTGGAGGAGTGTTGCCGAGGATCAAATCTCTTACGAGTCCTCCTCCCAGTGCAGTTACCACTCCTAGTGCCATTACTCCGAAGAGGTCCATGCCCCTTTTGATTCCAACCATGGCTCCTGAAAATGCAAATGAAATAGTCCCAAGTATTTCAAAAATCATATCCAGTACGTTGTAATCTAATTTCATTTTTTCTCTCTATTTATTTTTAAAAAAATCTTTTAAATCTAGTACTGTATCTACGATGTAGTCTGCACCATAGTGTTCAAGTTCGTCTCTCTTTCCATATCCGTAGAGAACTCCTACCGATTTAACACCTGCGCCTTTAGCTCCTACGATATCCGAGAATCTATCGCCAACCATGTAGATTTCTTCGTCTTCATCGCAATCTATTTGAGATAGTGCATCTCTTATTATTAGTTCTTTGTTGTGCTCTCCGTCCACCGCTCCGGCGATATAGTGAAAATACTTTGAATATCCTAGCCTGTCCAAGATGTCTCTCGCCCTTTTCTGAGGTTTTGATGTGGCAACCAAGAGTTTGTGGTCTTTTATTTCAATAAACACATCTTCTATATTTTTATAGGCAACTAGTTCATACTGACCCTTTTCGTCGTAGTACTTTCTAAAATCTTCTATTGCTTCTATTATTTCTTCATCCGAGTCAAAGACAGCCTTTAAGCTATCTCTAAGGGGTGGACCTATAAACTGATTGTAGTCCAAAGAGTCTGCGTCCTTTACTCCGTATTTTTTAAAAGTTTCCTTGAGACCGGAGCTAATTCCAAGGTACGAATCTATAATCGTTCCGTCTAAATCAAATAATACTACCATTTTCCTCCTATAAATTCTTCGTGAAATTTTCTAATATATCGATATAAGTTTTAAACATAAGCTCTGCCATGGAGACTTGATAATCAAAGATAATCTTTGCCAAATTCTTTTCTTCCGTCTTTGGAAGCATAGGTCTTTCAACCTTTTGTGGAAGTTTAGATGTCATGCTTATTGCAATATCTGTCACTTCCTCTTCTGGAGGATGAACTTCTATTATAAGTTCCGCCATGTTTTCCTGAGGTTTTATAATCTTCTTCTTCGAACGGGGCTTTCTCTCCTCTTCTTTTAAAACCAAGTAGGAATATTGTTTTGGCACCACAGTTCCAGCGACCTTGGTAAGACCTAGAGATTTTTCGTAAAAATCTTCTACATTTATCTTTCTAAAGATATGTCCGCCGAGGCTTTTCTTAACTTCCATTGGCATATCATTTCTATCTAGCATTTTAAAATCAAATAAAATATCAAATCCGCCGTCAAACTTAGCATCTTCTCTAGCTATTCCTATGGCAAGGCTACCTTCTGCAACCAGGTACAGAAGATCGCCTTTTTTAATTTTATTTAGCCCATTTAAAAAGTTCTTTATATCTTTTGAATTTACAAACTCTTGTGAAACTATTTCACTATAATCTTTGAAATTTTTATAATCTCTACTTAACTTAAAATTAAATGCAATTTTTCTTTCTTTCAAATAGCGGTTAAAATCATCTCTATCCACAATAAGTCTATAAACATCCATTATTTTCTATGCTCCTTCAAAAGTCTGTCCTTGATATCCCATAGATCTTGTGAAAGGTCGACGATGTATTCGTGAGGATTTTCAAGTCTCTTCACTTCGTCCCAAAGGCTAGCTAGTTCTTTCTGAGCGTAGTCTTTTATTTCTTCCAAAGTAGGCATATCGTAAACAAGTTTTCCTTTTTCAAATACTTTTACCATTAGATTCTTGGCTACAAAATTTGTAAATTTCTTTCTCTTCCAAGTGTAGATTGGGTGGAAGATTTCTAGTTCGTCCATCTTTTCTAGCTTTTCTGAATTTAAACATACTACGTCAGCTTCAGCCTTCATAGTGCTCTTGTCGTAGATTCTATATAGAGATTTAAAACCTGGAGTGGTGATCTTCGCAACATTTTCAGAAATCTTAATAGTTGGCACGATCTCTCCATCTTCTTCATAGGCAACGAGTTTGTAAACTCCACCGAACACTGGACTTGATTTTGATGTGATAAGTCTTTCTCCAACACCAAATGAATCGAGTTTTGCCCCTTGGGTCAAGATAGATTCGATGGTCCATTCGTCAAGGGAGTTAGAAGCCATTATAATCGCATCTGAAAAACCAGCTTCATCAAGCATAACCCTAGCTTTTTTAGAAAGATATGCAATATCTCCAGAGTCGATTCTGATTCCCTTTGGTCTGATTCCCTTTGGTACAAGTTCTTCGTTCCAAACTCTAATAGCATTTGGAATACCTTCCTTCAAAGTGTCGTAGGTATCTACAAGTAGAAGACAATTGTTTGGATATACCTGTGCATAAGTTTTAAAAGCTTCGTATTCGGAGCCGAAAAGTTGTACCCAGGAGTGAGCCATAGTACCTAGAGCAGGCACTCCGTATAATTTTTCTGCAAGAGTGTTTGCGGTTCCAGCACAACCTCCAATGTAGGAAGCCCTCGCACCGAGGTTTGCACCAGTGTAGCCTTGGGCACGTCTAGATCCAAATTCCACAACAGGTCTACCCTTAGCAGCAGTTACGATTCTGTTTGCCTTTGTAGCCACCATTGATTGGTGATTAATGGTTAAAAGAATCATAGTTTCAAGCATTTGAGCCTGCATAATCGGACCTTTAACAATGATAATAGGTTCTTGAGGAAATATAACGGTACCTTCCCTAAGCGCCCAAACGTCACATTCAAATTTAAAATTTCTCAAATATTCTAAAAAATCTTCGTGGAAGATTTTCTTTGTACGCAAGAAATCTATATCTTCATCAGAAAAATGAAGATTTTCTATATAGTCTATGACCTGTTCAAGACCTGCAGTAATTGAGTAGGATGCATTGTCTGGCACAGTTCTGTAAAACATGTCAAAATATACAATTTTTTCTCCCATGCCCGCTTCGAAATATCCATTTGCCATAGCAAATTCATAGAAGTCGCAAAGGAGAGTTAAGTTTTCTTCCTTTAAATTTCTCATAATTTCCCCCTATTAGTTAATATAATTATACTCCATAAGTAGCGGTATTTCTAATAAATATAGAAATTTACAAAAATACAACTATAGACTAAAAATAAAATTAAATTTTACAAAAACTTTTGCAATTTTTAATAATAGCTGAAATAATAGAAGCGGAGGTATCTATGAAAAATATACTAATAACAGGAGGCTCACGAGGAATCGGAGCAGCCATTGCAAAGGCTCTTTCAATTAAAGATTACAGAGTCATAATAAATTACAATAAAAGTAAAGACGAAGCACAAGAAGTTTTAAATTACATAAAAGAAAGAACCGTCGGCTACATGGTGAAGGCGGACATATCAAAACCAGAAGAAGTTGACGCAATGTTTTCAGAAATAGAATGTATGGTAGGTCCTGTGGATATACTTATAAATAACGCAGGCATCGCCATGTATGGACTTTTCCAAGACGCGAGTGTAGAAGAGATAGAAAATCTATTTAAAATAAATGTTGGAGGACTTATAAATGTTACAAGAAGAGCCCTTCCAGGTATGATTTCAATGAAGGCGGGCAAGATTTTAAATTTAAGCTCCATATGGGGCATAGTCGGCGCATCAAACGAAAGCCACTACGCAGCAACCAAGGCAGCAATCATCTCCTACACAAAGAGTTTAGCAAACGAGCTCTCATATAGCGGGATAAGTGTAAACTGCATCGCTCCCGGTGCGATTTTAACACAAATGTGCGAAGATCTCGGCGCGTGTACATTGGAAGAAGTCCGCCACGAAATTCCATTTGGAAGACTTGGAACAGTAGAAGAGGTGGCAAACCTAGTTAAATTTCTCGTAAGCGACGAGAATAGTTACATGACAGGACAGGTAATCTCCCAAAACGGCGGGATGATTGTGTATTAAGTTTGTATTTTTGAATAATGTTTTTAAATCTCCATATATCAGTGTGGGGATTTTTGTTTTTTGGATAGAAATAAATGTATTAAGAAAAATTTTTCTACATACATAACTTTTTCAGTTTCAGTCACCCTGAGCGAAGATGGCGAAGCCATCGTAGTCGAACGGGTATAACCCTGGTGAAGTCTATTCTTGCACTTGGACATCCTGAGCGAAAGAGCCATCAGGCTCTGAAGCCGAAGGATCTGACCTATATTTAACCTAAACTATGCAATTAATTTTTTTCAAAATCTCCCAACTACAGTCACCCTGAGCGAACGAAGTGAGTCGAACGGGTATAGCTTCCGATAATTAATCCTTTGCAAATGAAATAATCTCAAAATTTATAACATATGTAAATAAATATCTTACGTTTAACCTAATCCCATTTTTTCTCCTTCAAATTTTCTTTTACGAGGGAGAGGGAGGCACCGAAAAACCTACGGTTTTGCGAACGAGACTCGCAGTTTCCTCCCTTCTCCCTCGAGCTCCCTCTGCCCACCTCGCATTATCAGGGAAGTGATTTTCACATTTCGGCTAAAATTTGGGAACTCGCTACGCTCAAACACCCAAATTTTTTAACGCCTCATGGAAAATCACGTAAGTTGTATAGGTTGGTCGTAGCTAAGTTTAAAAATTATATTTACTGGAATTGAAATTGTATTAAATCCGTATATGGACTTTTAATTTTGCATAAGTAGAAATAAAATTTGGCAAATCCTGCAAAAATTAAGAATAATATTTATAACCGTATTGGAAGCAAAGTGCTTCCGCTATAAAGATACATCTTTATAAGTTTTCTTTAGAAATAATTTCATAGCCTTCTTACGATTTACCTTATATAATCCTTGTTTCTAATTTGTATTTCTATAAAATAAAAGGCTCAAAAGGAGATTCCGTCTGGAAGAAACTCGTAAAATTCAAGCCTAAGGAGAACGACCATAAATCGCACTGTTTGAGCGTAGCGAGTTGCGATTTATAGTTCGACGTGGCTTAGAATTTTTGAGTTTCTGTAATCGGAATCGAATTTGAGCTTTTATTTTAATATGATTTATTTGTCTAGACTAGACCCTCGGAGGTTATACCCATTCGACTCCAGAGCCTTCGGCTCTTTCGCTCAGGGTGACTGTAGTTGGGAAGTTAGTCTCGTGAATAGTCCCAACGGAAGACAGTCACCCTGAGCGGAGACGGTGGAGTTTTAACGGAACTGTCGTAGTCGAATGGGTATAGCCATTGCGGGGTTATGTATCGATGACTGTAGTTTGGAATTTTTATAAAAAATTAATTGCATAGACTAGGTTAAATATAGGTCAGATCCTTCGAAGCCCTAGCCGAAATCTTCGATAAAAAATCAGATGCCTAAACATCTGATTTTATTTTTATCTTTATATTTTTTCTATTATTATATCGCTGCCATCTTTAAATTCTATTCTCCAGGATGGGATGGCTCTTCCTCTTAGTGCTTTGGTGATATCGTCCAAATACCCCTGTTCTTCTGGGTCGAAGTAGTAGCACGGTTCTATTTTAACTATGGTTTTTTTATTTAAATTCTGTTTGTCCAGTAGTGTTAGTAACGCTTTTGATGCTGATCCTGTGCTTAGTTTCTTGCCAGATTGTTCGAGCACGTTTAGCCATAGTCTATCCATCTTCTGGATTCCATTCTTATTTAGGGTAAAGTTGGTGTAGGATGTTTCCAAAAGTTTTTGGTCGTAGGATTTTCTGTACTCTATGTCATAGGTTCCGTCGTCGTTTTTTTCGGATCTTACGAGGATTAAGTCATCGCTTTTAAATTCATGCTTCAATAAAAAATCCTTGGTTACATCTATGGCATTCTCTATGTTTTGTACATTGTATCCATTCGGTTTTTGATCTTCGTAGATGATTCTTCTTCTGTTTATAAGGATTAGGGTCTTGTCCCTTCCCCTTATGATTCCATTTTCTCCTTGTGGATCTTCCACTTCTGCTATTCCGCCAAAGAATAATTTGTTTAAGTCTTTGATTTCGCTGGTTTCAAATTCAACGCTCAATGTATTCATGTTGTAGTTTTGTCTTGGTACTTTCGCTTCTACTTCTATGTTTTTCTTTTTTAGAAGCTCCACAGTCTTTTCGATAAATGGCTTCTGGTTCGTCTCATCCATGTAGGCTACCTCTTTTTTATAGATAAATCCAAAGAGAATGATGTTTGTGATTATAAGAGATATTACGATGATTTTTTTTGCTAGTTTTAAATCCATCAGATCACTCCTTTTACCACATTTTTATCCAGGTCGATGTAGTAATTCTTGTCGTTGTAGTGAATCTTCATTCCTAGGATGAGTTCTTCTTCGTCTTCATCATCCATGTAGACTAGACTTACTCCCTTTATATTTTCCACCACCTGTTGCACTGTTTCTGCTCCAAACTTATCTAAATTTTCTCCAATTATATATTCGAAATGTCTTAGACGATGTGGATATTTTACTAAATCTTCGTTAGAGTCTGCTCTTCTGTATCTTTCCTTGTAGCTTCTCACCATATTCTCTTCGTTTTCGATTTCGATGTATGGATTGCTATCTTTAAGCGGCACTACCTGGATGCCATCTTCTCTCTTTTCAAATAGTATCTTGGTCTTATTTTTTTCATCGTACATGGTTCTTAGGTAATGACCTTCTGTACGACCGGTCTTGTCAACTATGAAGTTTAAACTGTTTATTAGCTTTTGAGATTTTTCTATTTCTTCTTGTTTTCTTGAGTTTAAGTCTTCGAATACAAGATGACCGTCGTTTAATATTTTAAAGATTAGCGATTCATAGACGTAGATATCTTTTTCTTCGTCTCTGATTTCTTTTATAAAGTCTATATCTTTTGAGATAAATCTCTGTGCCAGCATTATTCTATCCTGCGCTGACAGATCTAGAACTCTGTTTGTGTATTTAAATTTTCTTGCGTAGATGTAGTCTCCCACTGGGATAAATATATTTTTTTGCACATGGTATAGTTCGTAGATGGTCTTCGCTTCTATTAGATCCTTCGTTCCTTTTGATTTAAGAATATTTGAAACTACTACCTCTGATGGATTTTTGAGTTTAAAATGTTTCTCTCCTCCTGAGAGGACTATTGCTCTATCGGAAAGATATATTTCATTTACCTTTATATTTAGTCCTTCCGTCTTTTCTGAAAGTCCCATAGCTTTTACAAAGTCTTGGTCCTCGATGTAGACTGCCATGGTTAGAACTATGGAGTCTTCTTCTTGTAATTTTAAATATTCTTCGCCAGTTATCTCTTCGTAGTTTTCAAGCGTCGTGGTTGTGAATATTTTTGAAATATCTGGCAAAAGTTTCTTAAATATATCGTCTGTTTTGTATTCGAGGTAATGTTTCTTGTCCTTGTTATATACTACAACTCTTGGACTTAACACCTTGCGAACGAGATCTTCTGATTTAAATTCTTCTTTTACTTGAACCTTTTCTGATTTGTCGTCATATTCACTCCAAAGGTAGTAGGTCTGAAAGATTGCAGCTGCCGCAAGAACTACTATGAGTAAATTTCCTAAGAATCTTTTCATGCTACACCTGGGAATCTAAGTGTCATCTTGGTTCCCACTCCTATTTCTGATTCGATGCTGATTCTACCGCCCATGGATTCCAATATTTCTTTTGCAATGGATAGACCTAGTCCTGTGCCACCCATTTCACGAGATCTCGACTTCTCAACTCTGTAGAATCTTTCAAAAATTTTGTTTAAATCTTCTCTTTGGATTCCAATTCCATTGTCTTCAACGATTATTTCGACACTTGCTCCTTCTGATTTAGCGGTGACTTTGATCTCGCCACCCTTTCTCGTGTATTTAAGAGCGTTTGAAAATATATTTCTAAATACTTGATCTGCGCCGTGTCTATCCACATACATGGAATTTATATCCATAGGTACGTCCAAGGTGACCTTGTGATGTTTTTCTTTTATGAGCATGTCTAGAGAATTTATATTTGTAGACAAAAAGTCGTAGGTGTCCACCGCTTCATAGTTCCACTTGGTTTCTTTGTAGTCCATGTTTGAAAGTTGTAGCAGATCTGTAACAAGCCTTGCCATCCTGTTGTTTTCTCTATCTATTACTCTTAGAAAGTTACGAATGGAATCCAAGTCCATATCCACATCCAGCATGGTTTCTGTGTAAGAGCCTATGGTTGTGATTGGAGTTTTAAGCTCGTGGCTGACATTTGCTACAAATTCTCTTCTCATGACATCGAGCCTGTGTTCTTCGTTGATATCTTGGAGCACAACGATTACTCCTAGAACCCTACCTTCGCTTTTGTATGGAGCGTACTTAACTTTGTAAAAGACGTCCTTAATCTGTGCATTTACTTCCCCAGATAGTGTGCTCACATCTTTAAAGTCTATGTCCTTTATATTTACCATGGAAAAATCTACCACCGATCCAACGTGATTTTTGGAAAGGGAAAGAATCTTCCTAGCTATTGGATTTGCGTGGACGAGCCTTCTATTTCTATCGATTGCCACCACGCCTTCTGCCATATAGTCAAATATTGTGTTAAGTTTACTTCTTTCAAGTTCCAATCTGTCGAATGTATTTCCCAAATCCCTATTAAGTCCGTTAAACATTTTGGAAAGTTTGCCGATTTCGTCGTTTCCCTTTACTTCTATCTCTTGGTCGAAGTTTCCTTCACTCATCTTCTTTGCAGATGCGGTCAGTTCTTTAATCGGATTGGTTACAGAACTTGCCATGAAGTATGCCATTACAGATGTAATTGCAAGGGCAACAGCCACCGCAGAGATAAAGATGGACCTTGCGTATCCAAGGACTGAATAGACTGAAGATAGGTTCGCCACCATGTAAAGAGATCCTAGCACTTCGGAATTTTTCCCGATGATAGGAGTTGCATAGTGCAATGTGTTGGATGAACGATTCACGTCTTCCACCAGCAGGTCCTTCTTCTCACCTTGGAAGGATCCAAGAAGTAGAGACGGATCTAAAAGCGGATAGTTAAGTGCGTTCACACGGTCCAGCTCCTTTGTATCCACCACAGATGATGTGGCGATGATCTTTGGCGAATCTCCTCCTGTCACTACAAAGGCACTTACATAGGATGGAAATGACCACACATCCATCAGTTTGTCTATTTCTTTTTTATCTATCGTATCTTTTGAAAATATATCTGACCCTGCCCCGATGAATGAATCGCTGGATTTTATCATCTCGTCCTTTATATTGTCAATCTGTTCAAATTCCAACCTGTTTAATATAAATGTACCGACTATTGAAAGTACGATTAAAACTAGGACGAAGTAGAGTCCAATCAATCGAAATTTTATACTTTTAAACATTATCCACCAAAATAATATCCGACACCACGGACGGTTACTATGTAGCGATAGTCTTTGTCCTTGTCTTCGATCTTTTCACGAAGCCTTCTCACAGTCACGTCTACGGTACGAATGTCTCCGAAATATTCATATCCCCACACAGAAGATAGAAGTTCTTCCCTTGAAAAAACTTTGCCTTCGTTCTGTGCCAAGAATTTTAAAAGTTCAAACTCACGAAGGGTAAGTTCTATGGTCTTGCCACGCTTCTTCACCATGTAGCGTTTTAAATCTATTTCAAGGTCGCCCCTCTCAATAGTTTCTTCTACTTCCACAGATTTCACTTCAACTTCTCTTCTTCTTAGGTTTGCCTTGACCCTTGCGATAAGCTCTCTCATAGAGAAAGGTTTCACTACATAGTCGTCCGCTCCCAGTTCAAGTCCTAGGACTCTATCCACTTCGTCATCTTTTGCAGTGAGCATGATGACAGGAATGTAGGAGAATTTTCTAAGCTCTCTTAGAGTTTCAAATCCATCTAATTTAGGCATCATCACATCTAGTATTAAAAGGTCGTATTCATTATCTTTTAATATTTCTAGACATTCTTCTCCGTTGGAGCAGGTGTCTGCCTCGTATCCTTCTCTCTTTAAATTAAATTTTATGATGTCCGCTATTGCAGTTTCATCGTCGCATACTAATACTCTGTTCACGAAATCACTCCCATCTCAAATCTTTTCCATAGAACTTAATCGGTACAAATTTTTCAAAGACTCTTGAAAATACTCTGTCCGAATAGGTCGCTGCCAACTCTTCTGGATCCAGGTTCGTTGAAAATAGACATTTCTTCCCTGATAAAAGTCTCAAATTTATAATGTTAAACAGTTCTGCCGCCACAAGTTTGCTGCTAAATTCGCTTCCCAAGTCGTCGATTATAAGTAGGTCGCAGCTAAGTAGGGCTTTGAATTTGTTTTCGTCGAAGTTTATATCTCTTCTAAATCTTCTCTCTTCCAAAAAGTCGAAGAGTTCCCAAGAGGTTTGGTACACCACGCTGTGTCCCGAATCTAGAATTTCTCTTGCTATGCAGTTAAGTAGGAATGTCTTGCCCTGTCCCGTCGCTCCGTAGAATAATAAATTCGAAAAATTTCTGTCCTCAAAATTTTTTATAAATCCCCAACATAGATCTAAAATTAGGTTCATGTTCTGTCTTGGACTTGGAAGTCCTTCCAAGTACACTTCGTCGGAGAATTTTTCTATATTAAATGTTTCAAAATTTTCTTTTTCCAAACTATATTTTAGGTTTGAACTTTCGTAGAGGCTTGAGATTATCTTTTTCTCAAAACAGCTGCATCTCTTTCCATCTGGCAATACTCCAGTGTCCTTGCAAGCCTTGCAACTATAGATTGGGTCTAAAAAATCCGTCGGAATATTGTGCGCCGCGAGAAGTTCTCTCTTAAAATCAGAAAGTTCTTCGATTCTCTTTTTGTAACTTTCTACTTCCTGTCCTTCTATGGACATAAGCGCCGCCTTTATACCCAATGACTTTATTTCAGAGTCCACATCTTTAATCTGAGGTATGCTCTCGTAGAGAAACTTCTTTCTATTTTCCAGTTCCCTCTCGTTTTCTTCCCTGAGATCTTCGAAGTATTCTCCTATCTTTCTATACACGTCCATATTATCACCTGTTTATCTTCTTCATCGCATCCATCATCTTCTGTCTAGCAATCTTTTCCAGTTCTTCCTTAGAATATTTAGAAGTTTGATGGTTGGTGCTGGTGAAGTTCTTCTTTATATTTACCTTTGGAGGTTTCTTTTCGCTTCTTACCTCTTCAACGGTCTTAAATCCTTTTTTACGCCAATTATCTATGACTCCATTTACATAGGCAACGGAAGGGGATTTTACATTTACCACCTTCGACGTTGCTTCCATGATCATTTCGTCGCTGAAGTCATCGTACCAAGAATTGATCATTTCGAAATCATACTTGTTGAATTCCTTTTTAGAAAGTCCAATTGCTTTCATAATCTTATTGTATCTAAAGTATTTTTCTTCGTGGGTTCTATTGTATTCGTCCAGATCTTCCAAGGTCCTTATATTTTTATCCGCCCAGTTAAGCACGATCTTCTCAACATATTTAATCGCATAGACGCCACGGATTTCCGATGCAAAATAGAATGCTTCTTCTATCATAAATAGCGGCATATTGTAGATGGAGGTCCAGTTGTAGATATTCATCTTTTCCGAAGACGAAATAGATTTTCTAAGGTAGAACTCAATATTTGCAAAGAATTCTGCCACCCTAGAATTATCAAGTAGGTCGCTGACATCATTTTGCACAGGCACCACATTCCAAATATTGTCTATATATAGTTCCTTTAAATTTACATAGCTGTAAATATTTTCTTCCCCTTCAGTTTCAACTTCTACGATTTGAAGGTCGCTCCAATATTTATAGGCTCTCTTGATGTCCGACTCTGTCATGCCTAAGATATCCGCCAAATTTTTCTCCCTTATGGAGTCGCCCTTGTTTTCTTGAAGGAGTTTAAGTCCCATTAGGTACACTTTTACAAATGCACCGTCGGCGGAAGGCATAAAATCATTTATAAATATATTTTCGATTATCGTGTAACCGAGGTCTTTTTCTGTTTTTTTATATTTAATCATAGCACCACTTTTTTCATTAAATAGTATCTGTGGAAATTTATTCCCAGTATATTTATTTTATCTTTTTTTTCGACAAATTGTAGTATTCCTCTCGGCAAAAATGTATACCAGGTGAGGACCCTTTTAAATCCCAAACTTTTGTAGAGGTTTAAGGCACGAATATTGTCCGTATGTACCCTTAGATAAAAATTTTTTATCCCAAGTTTTCTATAGTAATCGATCATGGTCTCCATAGCATCTCTGCCATAACCCATACCTGTGTAGTCCGCTCCAATTGAAATACCAAATGTTGCAGATTTGAAACGAGTGTTCACATTTTTAAGGGAGATAAATCCAATTCTATCCTGCCCCACATTTATCGTGTAGTAGTAGGTGTGCCTTAGAGAAATCTTCTCTTTGTACCAACGCTCTACATCTCTTCTCGTCATCTGTTTGAAATTGTAGTAGCGAAGCCTTTTATCTTCGTGTTCCTTATGATTTCTAAAACTCATTGCATCGTCAAGAGTAATAGCACTCATGTATACATTCTTTCCTTTAATCATACTACCCCCTTATATTATAACAGAAAAATCATTGTAACTTTTACAGAAGAGTAATTCATTGTATAATAAAATAGAGGTGTATAATGGATTTTTTAAAAACTAAATTTGAAGGTCGCCAGGTTGCAAGGATGTTTCTCGACGGAATAATCGTAGGAATCTTCGCAGGGCTTATTTCAGTTCTATATAGATTTATCCTCGCGTCTTTAGAAAAATATAGATATATTTTCTTCGACGGTTCAACCAGGGCGATTCTTGCAATATTAATCGTATTTCCAATATTTGCAATTATAATTACAAAACTTTTGAAATGGGCACCCCTTAGCGGCGGTTCCGGAATCCCACAGATAAGAGGAGAAGTCATCGGTCGTTTCGACATGGATGAAAATAAAACCATAGTCTCCAAACTAGTGGGAGGATCCCTGGGAGCATTTGCAGGACTGAGCCTAGGAAGAGAAGGTCCAAGCATCCAGCTCGGCGGTTCCATCGGAAAAGTCATGGGCAAGATTTTAAAAAGAGACGAAGTTGAGATGAGTTTCATGGTTACAGCGGGAGCATCAGCAGGACTTGCAGCAGCATTTAACGCACCAATCTCCGGCACACTTTTCGCACTTGAAGAAGTGCACAAATCTTTTTCAAGATTTATCCTCGTGCCATGTATCATCGCATCAGTAATAGCAAACTATGTTTCCTACACAATTATGGGATTTGAACCATCCCTATCATTTAGATTTGTACACTACCTCCCACTCAATAAAATATATATCGGTATAATCATCGGGATATTTTCTGGAATCGTAGGAGTTATATTTAATAAAGGACTAGTTGGCTCACAAAAGCTATATAAAAAACTTGATTCACTCTTTGTAAGGATCTTAATCGCACTAGGTATCTCTGCAATCTTGGGCTACACAATAAAAGAAGTCCTAGGCGGAGGTCATGGAGTGTTGGAAGAAATTGCAAAATCAAGACTACCACTTATGTTTTTAGTACAAATTTTGGTATTTAAACTAATATTCACATGGACCAGCTACGGCTCCGGCGCCCAAGGTGGAATATTTTTACCAGTCCTAGTCATAGGCGGAGTAACAGGAGCAATCGTCTACTATATTTTTAAAGGACAAGTGCCGGAAGAATTCTATGTAAACTTTGTAATCCTCGGCATGTGCGGAGTGCTCACATCAGTAGTAAGAGCACCAATAATGAGTATACTCCTAGTAAGCGAAATGACTGGATCCTTTGCCCACTTAATATTCTTGACCACAGCAGCGATGGTATCATTCCTCGTAGCAGAGCTAATGGAAAATCCTCCAATTTACGAATCTCTATACGAAGGAATCGTAAAATCACAAGGAGACGAAATAACAGAAGATAACAGTAGCTATAAAATGTATGAGTACAATGTAGAAGAAAACGGAAAATTAAAAGACAAACTCATAAAAGATATCTCCTTCCCAGTTAATCTAATGATTGTGGAAATTGATAGAGGAACAGAAAAAATCGTACCAAAGGGTGATACAAAACTCATGTCTGGAGATAAACTCCTAATCATCGCACCAAAAGGCGACTTTTACAAAGTGGACGAATACTTTAAAGATTGACTTTGTAAATCTTTACCTATAAGATTAGACTGTAAAAAGGATTTGTAGAAAATCCTGTTAAGAAAAGTAATCGGAGGGGAAAATGGATAAATGTATTTATTGCGGCAGTGAATATGCCTACCACGACGGAATGACATACAACTGCCCAGAATGCGGAAAAGAATGGACAGAACACACAATCGAATCGATGAAACTATACGATTCAGCAGGAAATGAAATACAAAAAGGCGACGACGTAATCACCATAAGAGATCTAAAACTTGGAAAAGACACATTAAAAAGAGGTATTAGATATCCTGATTAACTATAGAAATAATATTTATTTAGAAAGGAGGAAATAAAGTGAGTCAAGAAAATAAGATAAATCAATCTTGCTGAGTTTCAATACAAAAAACCATTGGTACAATGGAAGAAATAAAAAATTGCCCCAAATGTCACGAAATAGGAGAAAAGGTTAAGAATATAACTGTAAAGCATATGGTATCAGAAAACCTTATGGGAAAGGTTGTAGATGAAGAAACTTACTATTTATGTATGAATGAAGATTGTGATGTCGTGTATTATAACTTAAACAATGAAAGAGTTTTTTATAAGGAAGAGGTAAAAGTTCCTATATGGTTTAAAAAGAATGCAAATCCCAAATATATATGCTATTGCAACCATGTTACAGAGCAACAAATTATAAACGCTGTTTTATATGATGGTGCAAAGAATATTAAAGATATTATTAGACTTACAGGGGCAATGAAAAATGGAAAGTGCGAAATTAACAATCCTTTGGGTAAATGCTGTAGTCCTTTTATTCAAGAAACCATCAATAAAGCATTAAATAGCAAAAAATAGTTTGCGACAAATAATTTATAAAGTACGTCATAACAGTAATAAAATTAAAAATAATAAAAAACTATATAATTAAAATTTTAGCGGTTCAGATGTAAAAGTCTGGGTCGCTTTTTTGTTTTCCCCGGAAAGGAGGTCACCTATATGGTAAATGATGAAGTTAATAATAAGACTATAAATATTGAGATAAAAGTGGCTCAGTATTCAGCAAAGGCTATTTTAAAAGCTATGAAAAAGATTATAGAAGATGCCGATTAAATAACAGAAGATAATAGCATCTACAAAATGTATGAGCACAATGTAGAAGAAAACGGAAAATTAAAAGACAAACTCATAAAAGATATCTCCTTCCCAGTTAATCTAATGATTGTAGAAATTGATAGAGGAACAGAAAAAATCGTACCTAAGGGCGATACAAAACTCATGTCTGGAGATAAACTTTTAGTCATCGCACCGAAAGGCGATTTTTACAAAGTTGTTGAATACTTTAAAGATTGACTTTGTAAATCTTTACCTATAAGATTAGACCGTAAAAAGGATTTGTAGAAAATCCTGTTAAGAAAATAATCGGAGGGGAAAATGGATAAATGTATTTATTGCGGCAGCGAATATGCCTACCACGACGGAATGACATATAACTGCCCAGAATGTGGAAAAGAATGGACAGAACACACAATTGAATCGATGAAACTATACGATTCAGCAGGAAATGAAATACAAGAAGGCGACGACGTAATCACAATAAGAGATCTAAAACTTGGAAAAGACACATTAAAAAGAGGAAGTCGCGCAAAGAAAATAAAGATACTAGATGAACTCCACGACGGCCACGATATCCTAGGAAGGATCGACGGCGTAGGAGAAGTATATTTAAAATCATCGGTAGTAAAAGTATTAAAATAATAGGTTATGCCTATTATTTTTTTATTTTTTCAACTACACCCACCCAGTCATCCCGAGCGAAGTCGAGGGATCTCGAATATGGTGAGGTCAGTTGAAAGAAATGGTTGTGTGTAGTTTATACTCGTTCGAATTCTAGTTCCACTCTGTTTTACCGATGTTGAACGGTTTAATTGGGAAACATAAACAACTAAGGATATACCAATAAATACTAAAGCAAGAAAAAGTAAAAAATAGGCTAAAGTGATTTATTAGCCTATTTGTGATATAATATACATTAATAAATTAAACAGATAAGGGGTAATAATATGGCAATTTTTTTATAAACCATTATGCCACTTATTAGTAGAAAGAGAAATGAACAAGGAAGACTAAAAAAGTTCTGCACACGTAACAAGTAACATAGTTTCAAGAATGAGCAAAAACTCTTATGTGAACTTAGAGTCATTAGAAAAGAGAAAAGGTTAACTCAACAAGAATTAGCCTATGAGTTAAGTGTAACAAGACAATATATTAGTCTTTTGGAACGTGGAGAGGCTCAAGCCGCAATTTCAATAGCAATGGAAATTGCAAACAAACTAAATACATGTGTTTATACACTATTTGGCTTTAATAGGTTTGAGTGTGAGCAGTGCCATGAAGGCGTAGGAGGAAATTAAATGAAGAATATAAAAAAATTTTCAATAGTACTTTTGCTTTTTACATTAGTTTTTAGTCTGAATGTAGTAATGGCTGCGAAAAAAAGTAACAATGAAAAATGTTTTTCAAGTAAGACTTTTTTAGTAGAATCTAGAGATACGAAAGGATCTACGCATTTTAAAATCCGCTTGTTAAAAGGAAGTGTAGCTATTTTTGGTAGAGAGAAATGGAAAAAAGGTGATACCGTAGTCATTAAGTTAAAGTCTTTTAAAGGAAATGATTTAGAAGTAGGTATTTTGCCTGCCGAAGACATTAAAGCTGGCTGGGGCTATAATGATTATGGTGCTCCTATAAAAAAGAGTGTAGAAAACCCAGAAGATGATGTAAAATTTACTATTCCAAATGATGGAGAATATGGAATTTACGTTAAAGATATGAAATCAAATGCTTTTTCTTTTCTAGAATTATTTAGGGGAAAAGAAATAGTATCTACAAAGTCGGAAGGGAAAAAATCAGAAAAAGATCATGGTCATGAATTAAATAAACATAATTGTATTGAATTTGAGTTAGAAGTAAATAAAAAATTTATAAATCCTTTAACTGAAACAGAAGGATTGGAGTAAAATTATTCATGATGTTTATAATAATATCTGTAATAATAGGAATTGTAATAAATCTTATTTTTCCATATTATGTAAATGGTGGTTTGATGCATACAGGAGTTGGAACTTGTATTACTATTGGGTTAATATCCATTAAAATCTTAAATGAAATTAAAGAATTAAGTAAAAAGTTAGATAAGTAATAGAACTTATAAATTTATTTAAGAGCATCTATCAAAAAGGTAGGTGCTTTTTTTCATGTCTAAATTTAAAAAGGAAGATAAAATAATGCTGCATTTGTAGCATTATTTTTTTGTCTTAATTAGGTTAAATATAGGTCAGATCCTTCGAAGCCCTAGCCGAAATCTCTGATTTCGCAGCAGGCCTCGTGCAAAGAGTTCCAAAGAAGACAAACGAAGTGCAGTCTGATTTGTAGAACTCGACTGCCTCTCAGGATGACAATACATAAGAACAGACCTTTAGAAAATTTTTTAATCAACATAGCTTATCTTATTAGAGCCTTCGGCTGTGGAAGCAAGATGCTTCCGCTACAAAGACAAATCAGATGTTTTACTTCCCCACGGCTTCGCCTGATTTTAATTTTCTCTGTGCAAAATTAAAAGTTTCTCTACAGATTTAACACCACTTAAATACCAGTAAATATAATTTTTAAACTATGCTACGACCAGCCTATG
>NZ_GL397071.1:313762-413603 GCF_000146345.1 Peptoniphilus duerdenii ATCC BAA-1640
TCTTTTTTTACGAGGGAGAGGGAGGGAATTAACGTCTCTCGAAAAAACCTACGGTTTTCTCTTCGAGACTCGCAGTTTCCTCCCTTCTCCCTCGAGCTCCCTCTACCCACCTCGCATTGGGCTTTTTGTTGAAGTGATTTTTTTATTCGGCTAAAATTTTCCAAACTCGCTACGCTCAGACAGTGGAAAATTTCTTAACGCCGAAAGCAAAAATCACATGCAGTGGCACTGACTATATAAGAATATGGATTACAAGTAAGGATTCTACGGAATAAATATGATTAATGCTTTTCCCACGGCTAACGCCTGAGGGAAAATAATTTAGTATCAATGCTATGGAAAAAGCCTTCTTCCGCTACGGGATACACAGTTGGAAAAGCTGTAGCACATTATTTAAATTAATAAAAAATAAAATGGGATAAATTATGGACAAAAATTTTTTAGTTCTAAATGAACAAGAATTAATGCTAGTTGATGGTGGATCATTTTTGATAGGATGTGCAGTTGTCGGTTGTATTGCACTTTTTGGTCTAGGAGTATATACTGGATATAAAGATCCTAAGGATCAAAAAATAAACCGTTATAGATTGGAGGCGACTTTTCTATGAAATTTTTAAGAAAATCAATGGATTCTTATCCTACATATTATAAAATAGTAGGTATTCTTATACTTATGTTTCTTTTATATAAGTTTGGGTATTTATTTGGCAAGTTTGCTGCAAATATCAATTTGTAAAATGTGTGCTGATTATTTTTAAAGCTCAGCATATTTGTAAAGGAGAATAATTGAAAACAGAAATACTTAGAGTTTTTAAAATTGTATTGCTATTTATTTCATTATTTGTGATTAATATTATATTCTTTAAAATTATTTCACTTTTAGGGTTTAGTATTATTATGACAGATTTAAGTTTTTTGGTGCCTCCGTTATTTGCAACAATTGTATTGTTATTAATTAATAAATATAAAAAAACTAAGTAATTATTTGATAGGTTGTAAAATTAAATGTGACAATAGAATAAAATAGAAAACTCTGAATAATAGGTTATGCCTATTATTTTTTTATTTGCAATTTTTAAAAAATTTACGCCTTCGGCTGTGGAAGCAAGATGCTTCCGCTACAAAAATATATCATTACTTAGACTTATGTAAAAATAAATTTAGAAACTTCCTTCGAACTATACCATAGAATCCTTAATCACAATCCTTCTACAGATACAAACTGTGCCACTACAAGTGATTTTTGCTTTCGGCGTTAAGAAATTTTCCACTGTTTGAGCGTAGCGAGTTTGGAAAATTTTAGCCGAATAAAAAAATCACTACCAAAACCTCCCAATGCGAGGTGGGCAGAGGGAGCTCGATCGGCAGTCGAGTTCTACAAATCAGCCTTCATTTCATTCGGCTTCTTTGGAACTCTTTGCATAAGACCTGCAACGAAATCGGAGATTTCGGCTAGGGCTTTAACAAGGGAGGAAACTGCGAGTCTCGTTCGCAAAACCGTAGGTTTTTCGGTGCCTCCCGCTCCCTCGTAAAAAAAGATTTGAAGAAGAAAGAATAGGGTTAGGTTATCCATAAGATATTTATTTAAAATTATTTTACATTTTTGTTTTAGATGGGTTAAATATGGGTCAGATCCTTCGACTTCAAAGGCTACCGCCTTTTCCGCTCAGGATGACAAGTTGTTTAGACTATCGCTATATTGGTTTTAATTATTTGCAAGTTTTAAAGAATTTACGCCTTTGGATATGGAAGCTGGTAGCTTCCGCTACAAAAAAACATAAGTGTTATACCTCACTAGGGTTATACCCGTTCGAAGCCCTAGCCGAAATCTCTGATTTCGTCGCAGGTCTCGTGCAAAGAGTTCCAAAGAAGCCGAATGAAATGAAGGCTGATTTGCAGAACTCGACTGCCTCTCAGGGTGACTGTATTCCTTCAGATTTTCTCAAATATTTTTTCAAAAAAATAAAACTCCTCCCGAAGGAGGAATTAATAATAAGGTTAGCAAAATCTTCCACGGTTTGGATCAATTTTACTTTCTGTATCAAAGAATGTGTCTATTTTTATATTATTTTCATCTGCTATTTTCTTTATCTTTTCTCTATCTTCTTCATTTTCATAAAGAATTGCTATTCCGCAGCAGTGATCTACTTCTCTCGGCGTTGGAACCATTGTTGATTCTATTTTTTCTAGCTTTTGATAAAGTTCATAGGCTAACTTTGAGTTTGGGACTAGGACATAGTGTAATATTTTCATCCTTTGTCCTCCTTTTTATCCAAGTATTTCTATGAATGCACCTATTCTTGTCTTTAGTTGTTCTGCGTCTTCGTCTGTGTAGTCGGTTTCGATTCCTATTACTGGAATGTTGTCTTCTCTTAGTGATTTTTCTACTTTTAATCCTTCTACATCGTATAGGTTACAGAATTTAAGGTTGACGTCGATTACTCCGTCTGCGTTATATTCTTTTACTAGTCTCTTGATGTCGTCGATTCTTTCCATGTTTGGTGTGAAGCATGCGCAGTTGATGTGTCCTAGATATCTTCTTGCTAGATTTTCTACCATTGTATCCATGTCTGTAGCTTCTTCGTCTACTAGGTTTTCACAGTATCTTAGTCCTGTACACATTTCTTCTCCTACGATTGATGCGCCTAGTGTTTCGATTATATGATGTAGTTTCCAGTTTGGTATTGATAGTGGTGTTCCTGTTAGAAGGATTCTCTTTGATCCTTCTTCGTATACGGATACACCGTTTTTAACTCTTTCGTCTAGTTCATCACATAGTTTGTTTACCATGGTTGTGAATCTTTCTGGATCGTCGAAGAATGCGATTTGGTGGATTAGTAGTACGTCTACTCCACTTATTGGTACATTCTTTTGTTTTCTAAAGTTATTTAGTCTTTGTAGTGCACGTCTCTTGTTGTTTACTATTTCTATTGCTTTATGAAGTGATTCTTCGGTTATTTTGTTGCCTGTTAGTTCTTCTAGTCTTTCCATGTAACCTCTGATTTCTTCTTCCCAATGTTTAAAGTCTCTTTCTCTTTTTAGTTGAGGAATATCCATTATGTACATAGGTGCGTCTTCGGCTAATATTTCCCAAGCTTTTTTCTTTCCATCACAGGTTGTTTCTCCTACGAATAGGTCTGCTATTCTGAAGAATGGACAGGTTCTATCAAATCTTGCACCTAGTGATGCTTTGATTAGTGGGCAGGTTGCTGTTGGTAGTACTTTTTCTCCACCTGGTACCCAGAATTGTGATCCTGAGCATAGTCCTGTTGGGATTGCTCCTGCTGCTATTACTACTTCGTCTGGTACGTGGATACAGAATGATCCTACTACTTTTTGTCCGTTTTTTTGTGCTTCTATTAACTCAGCAGGTCTGATTCCGTGTATATCTCCAACTACCATGTTGAAATAATCCATTCCCTTTGGTCTGTTTTCTTGTGATAAGAATACATCTGAGAATGCTCCTGGTAGTACTTCACATAGAATATCATGTGTTGCTACATCCATTCCTAGATCAGCCCACATCTTATGATTGTCTGTCATAAAATTAACCTCCATATTTTAAATAATGTTTAGATCTTTTGTAGCAACCTCTTACTGCATACATTCCGTCTCTTGGCTTGACTTCATAGCATTTGCTACAAAGATCTTCATTAATGCCATCTATTATCCCTCCGGGACATGTGGCGAAAATTTCATACCTTTTTTGTTTGTGAGTTTTGTTTGCGTCTTTAAACTCTGGAGAATACATGTTAAGTACGTTTTTGTAAAGTTGTATCCTCTCGTTCAAATCTATAATATATCTTGAATAGAATTTTAAAAGAAATAGTTCATAACCGCCTATGGAGGTTTCTCTTATTTTTTCATAAAGTGAGTCTATCTCCTCTAGGTTTTCCTTTGCTCTTTCGAAAAGTTCTTCAGAAAATTCATAACGATCTTTTAGGTAGGAATGCAAATCGTAATGATTTACCACGTCCTTTTCTGTTGCTCCTCTTAGTTCTTCTTTTAAGACATGGCAGTAATCGTCTAAAACGTAGAACTTAGATGAGTAGAGTATCGGGCATTTGTCGGTTTTAAGATACACTAGTGTGGATCTTACTTGATCACATCCTTCGTGAAATCCATATTCAAAAATATAGCTATCAAGCCCCTCAAGAGGAAGGGGCTTTATGCCAAATCCATATAGAAGTGCTATGTCTACGTCGCCAAAATAAGATGCGAGATTATCTGTACTCATCTTGGTTTCTATTGCTGTGACGAAAGACAGCCTTCTTAAATTTTTTAAGTCAGTGAAATTAAATATTCCTTTTTCAGGAAGTAGGCTCATGACAATAGCGCCGCTCCTATTGCGCCTGCAAATCTTGCATCAGGGTCGGTGGAAACTTCTGCTCCTAAACGTTCAGAAAGTTCCTTAGTCATGTAAGGAGAGCTACAGAATCCTCCAGTTAGGAAGTAGTGGTTTGCTCTCGATTTTCTACTTGCCAAAGATACGACCTTTGCGCAGATGGAGTTAACTACTCCTGCTGCAATATCTTCCTTTGGAGTTCCTCTTCCCATTAGGGAAATAATTTCTGACTCAGCAAATACTGTGCAGGTTGAACTGATCTTAACTTCAGTTCCTTTTTCGGCAGATGTAAACATCTCATCTATGGAAAGTCCTAGTCTATTAGCCATGACTTCCAAGAATTTTCCCGTACCTGCAGAGCATTTATCATTCATAATAAAGTCTACAACCATGCCATTTTCAAGCACTATGATCTTAGTATCTTGGCCGCCTATATCTATTATAGTTGCGTCCCTTCCTAAGAGAAATTTGGCGCCGTTACCATGACATGTTATTTCAGTCAAGGTTTTATCTGCATAAGGTACCGAAATTCTTCCATAACCGGTAGCCATTATTCTGGAATCTGAAAGGTCTCCATATTTTTCTTCTAGATAGTCCTTGATCTTAAGGCTGGTTTCCTTTGAATTCCATCCACTTGGCATGAGTATTTTTTCAATTATTTTTTCTTTATTCGAATCCATAACTACGACCTTGCTGGCAGTGGATCCAATATCAATTCCTATACAGTACATATTCACCTCATACATTTAAATTTACCTTAGCTATATTCTACAACAAAATAATAAAAAATTCAAATTTTCATTAAAAGAAAGCAAAAATATTTTTGTAAAATTTTTTAGAAAAATAAAAAAGGATGTTTTTTTAACATCCTAGTCCTTTAAATACTCTTCTATTTTTAAAATAAGTTCATCTATCATCTCTTCTGTTAAGTTCATATCCGTCTTGAAGGAATGGGCTTTTTCTATAATCTCGTCTCTTACTTCTTTTTCAATCTCTATAGTTTCGTCACTTTCAAGCCTCTTTACATACTCTCCAAGCTTTTTCCACTTGGTCACAACCCTGTGCTCATCCTTTATATGATCCATTAAATATTCCAGAGTCCATCTTAAGTTGTTAGGTGTGGCTACAGATTTATGCGGAAGATTAATTCCCATTTTGTTTGCAACTTTTAAAAAGTCGTATAATTTGTTCCTATCCATATTTGAGAAAAAAATGAAACTTATGTCATGTGAGAAATTTTTATAATCCGGTTCACTTTTTTTATAATTTAAGATATCTTCCATAGGAACTTTTAAATCCTTATCACCTGTATAGATGGTTTCAATTTCAAATTCTTTAGCGATAGCTTGTAATTTTAAGTTTAAATCCTTTGTAAATCCGTACAAAATTATTTTATCCATTGCAGTTTTACCTCCCTGTTGCTAAAATAAAATAGTTAATATAAGTTAAGGAGAGCTTATGAAAAATAAAAATTTAAAAGGTTATTTATATACACTTCTCGGTGCAACCTTTTGGGGACTATCTGGCACCTGTGCCTACTACTTGATGAACGATAGAAGTATTCCCCCACTTGACCTAAGCACTTATAGGATGCTAATAGCAGGAAGCATAATGCTTATATATATTCTAATTAAAAATGGAAAAGAAGCCCTAAGGGTCTTTACAAATCTAAAGGACACCTTTGTGCTAATTTCTTTTTCAATCTTTGGCATGGCAGCGATGCAGGTCACATATTTAATCACAATCTCCTATACCAACGCACCCACCGCCACCGTTCTCCAATATACAGGGATAGTGATGATCGTGGTGCTAGTGTGCGTGCTTGAGACACGTCTACCATATAGGGCTGAAGGATTTTCAATAATATTTGCAATCCTTGGAACATTCTTCCTTGCGACTAGAGGAAATATTCACACCCTAGTCATCTCCAACGAAGGACTCCTATACGGAGGACTCTCAGCAGTAGCTATGATGATATATACCCTTGTACCGCCAAAGTTATTAAAAAAATACGGAACAATAAATATAACTGCACTCGCCACATTTATATCTGGGGTTATGATGATTTTAGTCTCTAGACCACCTATACCAGAAAAAATAGATTCACTGATTATCCTTGCATTTATGGGACTTACATTTTTTGGAACGATCATTTCCTACACCCTTTACTTCGAAGGGCTATCCATCATCGGTCCGGTTAAGACATCACTTATCGCATGCGTTGAACCAATATCAGCGCTATTATTTTCAATGGTGCTCCTTGGAGAACACTTTGTGTTTATGGATTTTGTAGGAATCATGTGCATACTATTTGCAGTGGCGATTCTTTCAATAAAAGATCTTTGGGTAAAGGAATAGTTTGATAAGTAAAAATTTAAATAAATGAATTTAATCTCCTTTTATTAAGGAGATTTTTTTGAAGGTTTTAGATACACTTAGGATTTGCAGCCTAAGAATCTGTCAAGAAAACCCAATGAATACAGTCACCCTGAGCGAAAATGACGAAGCCCCTAGGCTGAGTCATTGGAGTCGAATGGGTATAGCCATGGTGTGGTTATAAATGGGTGACTTTAGTTGGAAGAATTTTTGTAGCCTCGAAGCCCTAGCCGAAATCTTCGATTTTGTCGCAGGTCTTGTGCAAAGAGTTCCAAAGAAGCCGAATGAAATGAAGGCTGATTTGCAGAACTCGACTGCCTCTCAGGGTGACTGCAGTTGGGAAGTTTGTTATAGCCTTCGGCTGTGGAAGCAAGATGCTTCCGCTACGTGGGATAAATTGCTTAATACCAAAACAAAAAACTCCTGGTTTCCCAAGAGTTTCAAATAATATTTTCCTATTAACTTATCAAAAAATCTTTTATTTCTTCGTGCACTGTCGGGTCGTTTTCATTTAAGACTTCGTGTCTTAGTTGTTCTAATTTTCTCATATATAACTCCTTTTTTGTAATAAAAAAAGACGATAGAGTTTTTAATTTCTATCGCCTAAGATATTCATCATTCATCCTAAACATCTAATTTTAAATTTTCCATTTTCTTTGAGTTCAATGCAAAAGACATTAAAAATATTACCAAGTATATTATACAAAGTACAATATTCCCATCTGACTTAGAAAATCCGAGTCTATTTAATGTAAATATTTCTATTGATACTAGCATTATAGAGCCAATCAAGCCTAAAACCATCCACAAATCACCTTTCTCTAAATCAATAAAGTACATGGCTAAGTAGAAGATTGATACTAATTGTAATATAAGACCTAATAGAACATTTAACAAAGATATTAAGTCTGAAGATCCATAATCAAAATAATGCTTACCAAGATAAATTGATATATAATTCAAAATAATCAACATCAATATAGAGAAGAGAATAATAACTACTTGACTTACATATTTTGATAGTATTATATTTTTACTTTTTATTGGTAACATGAATTCATATTTATATAATTTTAAATCATAATCTTTTCTTTGAGATAAAAGTAGCAATAAACTATTAGCGAAAATTACTACTGCAAAATACGCAAAAACAATCATTTGTATGTCAGCAAATAAATTTATTAGAATCCATACTAAAATTAAAAATGCATTCATTATAAAAATATTTTTAATGTTTTTATAATATATTTCTATCAACAAACCTTTCATATATTAGTCCTCCTTCCCTGTTAATATTAATAACATTTCATCAAAGTTTGGTTTATTCACAACAAATTCTTTATACTTATTCTTTATCTTCGATATATCTTTTACTAAAATATCTATCCTTCCAAATTCCTTCCTGTATGAAATGATGTCCGTTTTTTCCACTTTTTCTATTTCTGTATCAGTACAACGAAGTATCCCATAGTTATATAACAATTCATCCTTTTCTTCGCTCAACACGACTTTACCATTATCCATAAAAACTATATAATCAGCTATTTTTTCCAAGTCTGTTGTAATATGTGATGATATATATACCGAGTGTTCTGGGTTTTCTATAAATTCTAATAATATACATAAAATCTCATCTCTACTTACTGGGTCTAACCCTGAAGTAATTTCATCTAATATGAGAAGTTTTGTTTCATGAGACAATGCTATAGCCAACGATAACTTTTTTTTCATTCCAAATGAAAATTGCTTAGTTTTCTTATCTATTGGCAAATTAAATCGATTCAAATAATTTTTAAAACTATCTTCTTCCCAATTACCATAATTAAATTTCATTACCTCATTTATCTCATTAGGCGTTAATAATAATGAAAAGTTTGGGTCATCTAAAACAACACCTATGTGTTTTTTAATATCTATTTGATTACAATCTTCAGTACCGAATATCTCTATTTTTCCATCATCTATTTGAAACATTCCAAGAATACAAGAAATAGTAGTACTTTTCCCTGCTCCATTTCTTCCTATATTTCCTACAATAGATCCATAAGGTACTTCAATATTTATATTTTTCAAAGAAAAATCATTTGTTTTATTCTTTTTATTTAATCCAGATACTCTTAATGCTAATTCATTTTCATACGAATCCATCATTGCCCCTCCTCATATATCTTTTTTATTAAATCTATTAAGTCATCTATTGAAATAGAACTTGATTGTATGCTCTTGACAATTTTCTTAGCTAAATCTTCCACTTCTTTATATGTTTCTATTTTTTGTAATTCAATATTTCTTGCTGATATAAAACTGCCTTTGCCATGAATAGTTTCAATAAATCCATCTTTTTGTAAATTTTCATAAGCTTTTTGAACTGTAATTACAGCTACCTTAAGATTTCTAGCCAATACTCTCATAGATGGTATAGAATCTCCAGTTTTCAAATCTTCATTCATAATTTGTTTTTTTATCTGATTTTCGATTTGTTCATAAATCGGTTCGCTAGAATCGGTATTTATAATAATATTTATAATGCACCTCCTGTTTCAAAAGTGTACTTATGTGTACTTGTCGTTTTAATAATACCACCAACAAAAAGTTTTTTCAACCCCCTTAATTTCCTAATTTTGAGTATAAAAAAAGACGATAGAGTTTTTAATTTCTATCATCTTCGATACTATTTCCATTAAATTTTTTAGTTAGATAAATTGAATTTGTTATACAATAAATTTACTTGCTAACTTGTACACTTGATTTATTTCTTGCCTTAATCTTTCTTCTGTATCGTCAATTTTATCTTTTATTTCTTTTGACTCTTGTCTTAGTTGTTATAATTTTTTCATATAAAACTCCTTTCTTGTAATAAAAAAACGACTAGATTTTTATTTCTAATCGTTTTTCAGCTTAGTGTTTTAATACAACTTGTTTTGTTGCTTCTATTTTTTTATCTGCCCATATTACAATTCCTTTTAGAGAAGCCGGACACAAAAGACACACAACGCCTGTAGCTCGACACATTGCTTGATACCATGAGCGATAAGAGAATACGGATTATAACCGTAACGGCAAAAGAGATTAAGGATGTCTAAAAAAGCAATTAACCGACAGCGTAATGAACCACTGTCGGTTTATTTTATTTCTTATGTTGTGAAATACTCAACATCATACAAAGAAGAAACTGAATAAAAAAAATAATTGCTATCGTATAATTTCTTATTCTAAAAAAGAAGTACATTGAGGACAAAAACGACGTAAATATAGCTATTATCAATAGCATATTTCTGAACTTTTCTAATCTACTTTTACGCAAAATAAAGCCTCCAAACTCTCTGACAATTATCTATTGCATGGTTTAATGCAGTAACTTCAACAATGGCTGCACCTGCCACGGTAGCAGCTTCACCTTCTCTTTATTAGATTTATTTAATTATAGCATAAATATTGATTTAATTAAGTCTTACATTGATTTAGTGTTTTGTTTTAGAGAATTTGTTGTGTTATTCCGTCTTTATTTTGCCATAAATTGCTTTATGCCTAATTAGAGATTGTAAAATACTTGTAGTGTGTCTTATTTATTATCATCCTTCCAATCCTCTTACAATGAAAAAGAAGTAGATTTTTTCTCTACTTCTCCTTATAATTTATATTTTATTTTTCCTTATATTTTTTAATAACCTTTTCTACTTGTTCTTCAAGCTCTTCCCTGTCTGGGATATACAAAGTATATTTTGATGCGAATATTTTATTTGATAAATTTCCTAAGGCATATTCTGCTTGGACTCCGTCTTTATCAGTACATAAGATTATCCCTATCGGTTCATTATCCATCTCATCATTGACTTCTGCCTTATAATAATTGAGATACATATTTATTTGACCAACTGCTTCTGGCATTAGCTTGCTTGTTTTTAGTTCGATTAAGACATAAGACCTTAATATCTTATTGTAAAATACCATATCCACATAATAGTGGGTGTTGCCTAAAGTTACTCTTTGTTGACTACCTACATACATAAAACCATTACCAAGTTCTAGCAAGAATTTTTCAATATGATCTATGAGTGCTTTTTCTAAATCACTTTCCATCATTGGTTTTTCTTCTGGCAAACCTAAAAATTCAAATACATAAGGGTCTTTTACAAGGTCAGCCGCCTTATTTATTTCATTGCCCTTTAAGGCTAGGTCTAGGACTTTTTCTTTGTTTTCTTCCCCCGATGATAAGAGCAATCTTTCAAAAAGTGAGGTTTTAATTTGTCTTTTAAGTTCTCTTACTGACCAGTTTGCATTTATACTTTCTTTTTCATAGAAGCTTCGCTTTTTCTCATCGCTAATGGATAAGAGTTCGCAATAATGGGACCAGGTCAATTTGCCAGACAGTGTCTGGCAAATTGGATATGATAAATATAAGTTTCTCATATTCTGTAAATTAGACCTTGAAAATCCTCTGCCATACTCTCTTGTAAGCTGTCTTGACAAGTCATTTATAAGCTCTTTGCCATACTCTGCTCTTTGTTCATGCCCTTGCTCATCTTCTACGATAATACGTCCAATCTCCCAGTAAGTTTGCACCAAAATATTATTTACTTCTCTTGCAACTTCGTTTCTTGCCTTATCCATCAATGTTTTTATGCTATTAAAAACATCATCATGAACTCTCTCTATATTATTGTTACTCATGAAAGCACCTCTTTGACCTCTTAATTGCTTTGATCATATCACAAATAGTGTGTTTAAATCTATCGATTGCAAAATACTTATATTGATTTCATTTTGAATTCAATCCCTTAATTATTAAATACCACTAAAATACTCCTCAGTATATAAAACCTCAACTTCTCCGGACCAATTAAGTATTGAACCGATAAAATCATTAATATCTAATCCGGGCATTTCATAAATTTCTTCATCTCCAAATGTTCCCGAAGCATCTTCAATAAAAATAGTTTCATAACCTCTATCAGAACATAAGATGCTGGAAAATAAACAACAATATTCCGTATTAAAGCCGCTTATATATACTTTAGACACTTCATTGTCTTTTAAAATTTGGGCAAGATTGGTTTTATAAAATGGATTACAGGATGTCTTTTCAATATTATAATCGCCAAATCCTTGAAGCTCATCCCATATTTCCACATCATCGGAGCCTTTAAAATAGGGACTGTCAGCATCATCCGAAAGATGCTTGGTCAAGATTACAATATCATTGTTTTTTTTAAAATCATCAATTAGAATTTTAATATTATTTAAAGTCTCTGAAAAATCCTTTTTCTTCAATATTCCCTTTTGCACATCCAGTACAATTAATGCATTCATCGTATTCTCCTTCATTTATAAATTATCTACAACTCTTTTACATTAAACATTTTTCTTGAAATTACATAAATTATGCCATTTCCATCCATATTTTGCCATAAATTGCTAGATTTCCCAATAAAAAACTTCTGGTTTCCCAAGAGTTTCAAATAATATTTTCCTATTCACTTATCAAAAAATCTTTTATTTCTTCATACACTGTTGGGTCGTTTTCGTTTAAGACTTCGTGTCTTAGTTCTTCTTTTAGATGGAGTTCTGCTCTATATCCGTCTTCTAAATATTCTTTGTAGACTTTCTTTACTCCTATTCCTAGGGCTCCTACTGGATCTTTGTCGCCGGAGTAGAACATGATGTCTGTTTCTTTGTTTCTTCCAGATCTTTCTACTTTATTCATTTCGATTATTATTTTTCCAAGCATTTTATATCCATTGGTGGTGAAATTGTAGTTACATAGGGGATCTTCTTTGTATGTGTTTATGTTTTCGATGTTTAGACTTAACCAGCTGAGTGGATCTGTGCTCTTTAGCTTTTTTTTGTAACTTCCTGTGGTTAGACTGTTTAGAATTTTTCCTCTGTATCTGTCTCCTTTGAATTTTTCAAATAGACTCGCTAGATTGTAAAGCGTCTTGCCTTCGAATTCTGTCATGTGTCCTGTGCCCATGATGATTATCTTATCCAAATCGTATTTTGAGATATAGTTTCTCGTAAGGAATGATCCCATTGAATGTCCGAGAATGTAGTATGGTACCTCTTTGTTTCTAAGTTCTGATACTCTTCTTATATCTTCTATTAGATTATCCACCGTCGTTTTTCCAAAGTATCCAAGATCATCTTTGCTCTTTACCGAATGTCCGTGGCCGATATGATCGTGACCGATTACTGTTATGCCATATTCGTTTAAATACTTTGCAAAGTCTTCGTACCTATCCACATATTCGCACATGCCGTGCACTATTTGAAGGGTTGCCTTTTCATTTTTACTCTTCCAAATATTGGTATATAATTGTGTTCCTTTGTAGGACGATTCTATATATTCACTCATTTTCTACCTCATCTCTTGTTACTGCATCTCTTTTTGCAACTTTTATTGTGTAGTCCACGCCTTCTATCTTTCCGCTTTCACTTAATTTTGTGTTTACTTCTTTCAATGCAATACTCGGGCTATTGTTGTCGCTGGAGAGATGGGCGAGGATGATTCTCTCGCCTTTTTTTCTTAGAAGTTTATTTAATATTTCTCCTGCGTTTTCATTGGAAAGATGTCCTCTGTTAGATAGGATTCTCTGTTTCGTCTGCCATGGATAGGTCCCGTTTATAAGCATATCCACGTTGTGATTTGCTTCTAGATAGTAAATGTCGGAGCCGTCCATCTTCTTCATCATCTCTGTGTTGACCCAGCCTGTGTCTGTTAGTATGGTCGCTTTTTCATCTTTGGAATGAATGATAAAGCTGTTTCCTTCCTGACAGTCGTGGTAGATTTCCATAGGCTCGATGTATAGATCCTTGTACCTAAATCCTATAGAGTTTTGAAATATTTTTATATTTTCTGCATTTATTTTCTTAACTTGGCTCTCCATTGCCCTGAAGGTCACTTCGCTTGCAAAGACGTCCATCTTGTACCTTCTGTGTAGCACTCCCACGCCTTTTACATGGTCTATGTGCTCGTGGGTTACAAAAATCGCGTCGATGGTAGAAGGATCCACGTCGATATCTTTTAGTAGACTTTCTATTTTCTTGCCGCTATGGCCTGCGTCGATTAATATTCTCGTGTTATTTTCTTCTATAAATATTGAATTTCCAGAACTACCACTTGATAGTGGAATTAATTTCATCTATTTTCACTTCCTACGTTTCGTCTTTATGTCTATGATATTGGATTCTTTGTTTTCTTTTAGGTATTCATCATAGAACTCATCGAAGCCTTCTACTTTGTCCAGCTCATATAATCCGACATATTGTAGAAGGAATTTCTGCTCTTCTGTCAGTACATTTTCTCCTTCCCTTAAAAGTTTTAGATTTTTATAAAGACTTCTTGCTTTGACAGGACCTATTAACTCGCTAAGAGTTTCCTTGTCCAATATATTTTCTATAAGCATGGTGTTCATTTCACTTTTTGTTATGGTTTCAAAGAATTCAGAATCAGAAGTCATCTCTGCTAATCTTTCTAGATCTAGATATTCCGTTATGAATCCTCTCTTAAGAAGAGTTCCATAGGCAAAATTATAAGCCATTCTAAAGCTTTTTAAATCCTCTTTGTGGAAAGTACCCCCATAGGTCAATTCTAAAAATGTATTGATTATAGTATCTTCTCCACCTTTTGTAAGGGTCATCTTATCTTTTCTCAAAGGATATGCTGAAGATTTAATCTCCCAACATATTTGTAGCATCATATCCGTCAATTCTCCTGGATAGATTCCAAGTTCAAATAGCCTTAGCTGCAGATCAAAATCGCTAAACAGTCCGAGTTTGGTGTTAGATAGAATATTTTTGTAGATAAAGAGATTGTCCTTTATCTTTTTTGCAATCTTTCTTTCTCCCTCTTTTTCCAAAAATGTCGCTATAAATCTAACGAAATCCTCTAGGGCATAGGTGTTTAGCATCATTCCCTTGGAGCAGACACTCTTTATATAGTCAGGGAGTTTTTTATAATTTTTATAACTTTCTCTATATTCGATAATTACCTTTAAAAATGTAGGCAAGTCCTCTTCTTCTATCTCTTCCTCTTCAAGTGAAGCCATTACATTCTCTGCAATATCGGCACACTCTCCGTGAAGTTTCATAAATACGATATTCGTAAGATCTGTATTTACTGAAAGAAGTTTAGAGAAAATTTCTGGCATCTTCACATTCTGTAAAAAAATAGGATTTAAATAATTTCTAATTTCTTTATTATTTTCCCTTGCGTCGGCAATTATGTCACTGTTATATACGATAAACTTAGTCATATTGAATTCTGGAAGAGGCATGTAGGAATCGATTAAGTAGTATTTACCGTCAAGTTCTACTATCCTTAAGAACACCACTTCGCCAAGATCTTCTTCTTTAAGTTCATAAGGAGAATAGATTTTTATTTTCTCTCCTAATATAATTTCATATGCATCTATGGTGTAGTATTCTTTTGTCTTCTTAATAGAATTTACGATGCAAATAGCAGAGTAGGATCCATATGTACAAAATGTATCTCTAAACTCATCTTGACCCATTCGAAGTTTCTCCCTTGCAAGCTGTCTATAATCTTCGGTTTTTTCTAAAAACTTTTCATTATAATCATTAAAGGGAGTTGCAAATTGTCCGAATAAGTCATAGTAAAAGGCGTGTTTAAACACTTCTACTTCACCAGGGCTCTTGCCGGCGAAGGCTCTTTCCAAATCTCTATCTATTAATTTTTTAAAACTTTTTACAAAATCAAGGTTTGATTTTTTCAAGTATATCCTCCATTTCTTCAAAGCATCTTAAAATATTTGCCACTTGGTAATTATATACGATGCTTAGTTCACTCTCTTCGACTTCCTCTTCTGTAGTTTCAATGCCAAAGTCTTCAAGAAGTTTAATTCTATTTTCATAATCCAAAACCTTAGGCTCCAAAAGATCCAAAAGATTTAAACTGATTTCAAGATTTGAAAAAATCCCTTTTAGTTCCTTGGCGTGGACTATGTCCATCTTTGGATGCATTATAGTTTCGTACTCTTTTAAAAGCTTCTCAAACTTTTCTTCAACAGACTTTCTGCTTCCAGAGACAAACTCTATATTTCTTTCATCCCTCTTTATAATATTAATAAAAATATTTCTTAAAATATCCCTTTGGGCGATAGCGTCGTTGTAAAAATCCAAATCAAGTCTAGGTCTAGCAACGATTAGGTTTACAAGAAGACCGACGAGCATGCCGATTATGGTTCCGATGACCCTGTTAAGTCCATATTGAAACTTGTCGATTTTTGAAAAATAGGACGCCATAAACACGATGCAGGAAAGAGACGCCATTCTATTTAATTTAAATTGTTTTAACAGAAAAAGTATAAGCAAAACTCCAAAACCGCACACGAGGATTTCCAAATAAGGATCTTCTGTAAGTTTTGAAAGAAGATATCCCAAAGTAACCCCGAAAACCGCGGTAAAACCCCTCTTGGTCACATCCTTTACACTGTCGTAAACAGAAGACTGCATCGAAGTGACACAGGCGATAGACGTGTAAAGTGGAGTGTATAATTTAAAAATATATGAAAGATATAGACCAATCATCACAGCAACAGCAGTTTTAATCGATCTAAGACCAATTCTCTTATTTGATTTCACATAATTATCCATATTAATATTATAACATTATTATTCAGGTATATAAATCTTAAAGTTTTTAAATAATCCACAGCTTAATTCTTCGTCAATACCATTCTCCACAAAGTTTTCCACATTATCCACATGTTTTTCTACACATTTTTGCATTTTATTTTGCATTTGTGGATAAAAATAAAATTTATGTAAAATTTGTGTATTTTATAGGATTTAAATTTTTAAATAAAAAATATGGGAAAGATTATAAATGAGAATCAAAAAAATTGTGGATTATATTTAGAGTAACACATTTTTTATTTGCATAATTTAGGTTTAATATAGGTCAGATCCTTCGAAGCCCTAGCTGAAATCTTTGATTTCGCAGCAGGTCTTGTGCAAAGAGTTCCAAAGAAGCCGAACAAAGTGAAGGCTGATTTGCAGAACTCGACTGCCTCTCAGGGTGACTGTAGTTGGGAAGATAGTTGTAGCCTATCGGCTGTGGAAGCAGATTGCTTCCGCTACAAAATATACAATTTATTAGACTTTTTTAATAATAAATCCAGAACCTTCCTTCCAAAAGCAAATATATTCCAATCGAATAGGGGCTAAGATCTAGCCCCTTTCACACCACCCGTACGTGCCGTTCGGTATACGGCGGTTCGATATTTTCTTGTATAATATTATTTATTACTGATGTATCTATTTAACTTTATTCTTTTTGTATCCGAACCTTGAGAAATGAATACGTCATTTCTTGTGTTCCATCAAGTCATAGTACATCCTTTTCAAATATTACAATAAATATCGTTCCTCCCTTCGCTCCATTTCCATTACAGAAACTTCTTCGCTACTATGGATTCTGCTGACTTCTCACTATTCGTTGTTACTACTATTTCGCTAGCTAGACCTCACGGGATAAGCCCTAATACTTTCATCGTTTACTTGCAGAATTTACGCCTTGGGTTTACGGTTACCTTTTGGGTCTTTGCTATCTTAAGCTAGCTTGCCCACCTGTTACGCCTTGTATTCTGTTCCTGTTCGTCAAGCCACGATTTCGCTATTGCTTCTTCTCTCCTAGATGTCACCATCCAAAACTTGCAAGTCGCTATTAGATTCGTCGGTAACTACGCTCTGTAGGGAATTTCACCCCAGCATTAGAACATGCCCGTCATACATAAAAAAGGAAAGAGATAACTCTTTCCTTTAATTCATATAAATCATTTAATTCATTTAAAAATTATTAATTTTCCGTTTCTATTATACCGTAATCCCCATCATCTCTTCTGTAGATTACTGCTGGAGTTCCATCTTTTTCATTGATGTATACGAAGAAATCGTGATTTAATAGTTCCATTTGAACTACTGCTTCTTCTTCAAACATTGGATGAATTTTAAATCTCTTTCTCTTAACGATCTTTTCTTTTGGTTCTTCCTTAGGTTCTTCGAAGTTGTCGAATCTGATGGTTTCTTTTTCTTGACTCTTGTTCTTAAGTCTTGTCTTGTACTTTCTAACTTGTCTTGAGAGTACATCTACCACTTTGTCCATGGAAGTTTCCATATCATCAGAAGTTTCTTCTGCTCTTAGGGTCGCTCCCTTTAAGAACACTGTTACTTCGATTCTCTTTCTGTTCTTAATATGAGAAAATACAGCCCTTGCCTCAACTTCATCTGCAAAGTACTTATCTAGTTTAGATAGTTTCTTTTCAGCCAATGCCTTTAAATCATCTGTCAAGGTTAGATTTTTGCCTGTTAATATAAGTTTCATAATGTACCTCCTGTCTTTTTATATAGTTACCCAATAAATTATAATTTTACTCTCAATAATATGTTAAAATGTTTATGAGGTGTAAAATGACAGATAATACTCGTGAAATTCAAATTAAAAAGGTGCTGCTACTCATATTTTTTGCAGCAAATTTAATTTTTAATATTTTTTCCTTCGATATTTTAATTTCCAGATACTTGCACGTGATGCTTCTATTTATTTTGGGTGCATTCTTTTCTAAATCTTCAAAAATTTTCTATTTTTTGGAAATTCCAACTTTTTTATATATTATTTTAAGTCAAAACGCAAGGATCCTCCGCGGTGGTTACTTGACAAGTCTGGATGTAACAATAGGTGTAGTTCTAATTTTAATCTTTATCTACATGGGTTTTAGAGCAAATAGAACTGTCACTCTTCTCGGACTATTCTTCCTTTTGTTTCTCTACTTCGGTAGATTTATTCCGGCGCCAATAGGTCACAACGGTTTTTCAATCAAAAGAATCGTCTCTCACATGATCTACTCAACTTCAGGATTTTTCGGTACTGGAACTTCTGTATCCATGTCCTACATATTTCTATTTATGATCTTCGGATCGTTTTTAAAGTATGCAGGACTTACGGATTTTATTGCAAATATTTCCCTTTCTCTATTTGGAAAAAGTAGCGGTGGATCTGCAAAGGTCAGCGTAGTTAGCTCCGCATTTATGGGAATGATCAATGGTTCTGCTGTGGCAAATGTGGCGACAACGGGGACATTTACCATTCCGATGATGAAAAAATCCGGATACAGTAGCGACTTTGCTGCTGCTGTTGAAGCGGTAAGTTCCACTGGAGGACAGTTCTGTCCACCGATTATGGGTGCGGCAGCTTTTGTCATGGCGGAATTTTTAAATATAAATTATTTTGAAATCCTAAAGGCTGCTATAATTCCTGCGATTTTATTCTACTCAGGGATTCTCTTCGCGGTGCATTTCGAAGCGCAAAAGTCGAATATTAAATCCTCAGAAGTTAACATAGACATAAAAGAGGAGTTTAAAAATAATTTCCATCTTCTCATTCCAATTATACTTTTGATTATTTTGATTTACTTCAAAGCAAATATCATAAAGGCAATTTTAATTTCCACAGCAAACATCTACTTCGTTTCACTTCTAAGATCTCACACGAGCATGAGTTTCAAAGACGTTTTAGATGCGATCTACGAAGGCTCAATGGAATCTATAAATGTTGGAATATCTGTGGTGATGATTGGACTTATTATAGGCACTGAATCTCTAAGCGGTCTTGGAATCTCTGTAATCGGATTTTTAACTTCCTACGGAATTAGATCCATGATTCTATCCGCATTTATAATTGCAATTTTATCCATCATTCTTGGAATGGGAGTGCCGGGGGTGGCTTCCTTTGTAATTATCTACACCATCGCGAGTCCACTTTTAAATTCCTACGGAGTTAGCTACATGGCATCGGGACTTTTTTGTCTAATCTATGCATGTTTATCAAATATAACTCCGCCGGTGGCTATCTCTTCATATATGGCAAGCTCCATCGCAAGATCGGACCTTGTGAAGACATCTTTTACGGCGATGAGGCTCGGGCTTCATGGATTTATGATTCCATTTTTCTTTTTGGTGAACCCATTTTTCCTAGGAGATGGACCTATACTTAAAGTTTTATTCTATCTAGGACTGGGAATACTCGGCACATTTGCCATGTCCATTGCAAATATCGGCTACTTAAAAAGAGATTTAAATATGTTTAAGAGGATAATATTTATGGCAAGCGGAGTGCTGCTCCTCTATCCGGAATTTTTCTCATCAGTTGCAGGACTTGTACTTTTAATTGTCCTTGTAGTTTCGATTCGTTTCGGAGGTCAACATGAAAAAACTATCTAAAATAATTTTGCTTTCAATTTCACTTTTAATTTTAACCTCTTGCAACGATTACAAGTACAGGGTCACCATGCCCACCGCAGGCACAGGCGGATCCCTCTACCCACTCGGTGCATCCATCGCCAAGGTTTTAAATCGAACCGGAGATTTCAAGGCGAATCTCGAAGCTTCCGGCGGAGGAATAGACAATTTAAACATAATCTACGACAAGGACGCAAATATTTCTTTCGGCGTATCCTCCATCGTCTCCATGAGTTACGAAGGGGAAGGCATCTTCAAAGGAAGAGAAAACAAACATCTACGGGTAATCGCATCCCTATATTTAAATCCTAACCAAGTTGTAGTTTTAAAAGATAAAAATATTAATTCCCTTAAAGATTTAGAAAATAAAAAATTCTCCTCTGGGGCAGTTGGCTCAAGTACAGAGATGGAATACTACTACCACATGGACGCTGTCGGCTGTGAAAAAGAAAACAAGGTCCACCTAGGACCGAGGGAAAGTATGGAAGAGATGAAGATGGACGCCATGGACGGAGTGTGGATCATGGCAGGAGCACCGAGCGCACAGATAACAGAGATGCTACTAACCACAAATTCCAAAGTACTAAGTATCCCGGAAGAAGAAATAGAAAAAGTCATAGCGAAATACCCTTGGTACGAAAAATATACGATAAAAAAAGATGTATACAACACAGAAGAAGACATAGAGACCACTGCAACGAGGATGCTCATCTATACCAGGGATGACTGTGACGAAGAATTGGTGTATAATTTTACAAAAGTGTTCTGGGAAAATATAGAAGAACTGAAAAAAGAAAACAAAGTCCTAAAGACTGTGAAGATAGAAGAAGCGGAAAAAGGCGCAGGAGTGATCCCAATCCATCCTGGAGCTATGAAGTACTACAAGGAGGTTTTGAAATGATTAAAAACGATACATTTATGAGGGAGATAAACGACATAATCAAGATGACAGCCAGCATCTACACCGACGATCTCGACTATGAATATGAAAATATAGATAACAAAACCAAGGAAGATAAAATCTATGACGAGCTAATGGAGCTGGTATCAAGCGGAGATTTAAACGCCGCAGACGAATGTATCTTCGATAATCTCGATCCAAACTCCATGAACTATCTAAAGCTCGCCTTAAACTTTTATAAAAAGATAAACGAACTTGACGATGACGAATTAAAATCCATGGACTTCGAAAGAGGAGAGATAAAATCTGCGGTCCTAGAAATTCTAGACGCATACGGAATTAATTTTATCAGCAAGTAGTTGGGTATAAATAAAAAAAGGAGGATTTTTATGAAGTACTTAAGTATATTTTTAGCATGTTTAATCATTTTAACAGGATGCGGAAAGAAAAATGACAACAAAAAAGAAAATAACAATCAAACGAAGATAGAAAACCAAACGGAAAATAAAAATAACAAAGAAACCAACACCCACGAGCCAGCCTCATCATCAGCAGGAGGATTTGCAGAAATAAAATTCGACACCAATCTTACAGAAGAAGAAGTGGTGAACGAAGCCAGTGCGGTGAATGCATTCTTAGAAGATAAGAACATCGAAATAATAAATCCAGCAACTGTTGAATCATGGAGCATACAAAAAGAAAATGACACAATAATTTCAATTTCAAAAGACAAGAACGAACAGACAGGAGAAGAAAGAGAGATAGAAGTAGAGTATAAACTCGGAGAAGAAAGAGTTTTAAAAAGTATAAAAGTAAATGGACAAGAAGTAAAATAGTAAAAATTTTAGAAAATAGGTGCTAGATAGCATCTATTTTTTTATTGTTTTAGATGCTCTACGAAGAGTATGTAAATTTATAAATTTTATGAAATTCTATAAAGATATTCTAAAAAATAAAAATACATATTAATATTGTTTGTGATGTTAAGATTTAAATCATATGTAGCGGAAGCAATCTGCTTCAATGCCGTTAGGCACTGCGTAGAAAAAATTAATTGATTATAAAAATGTGGTGATGTCTATCCTTCTATACAGTCATCCTGAGCGGAAAAGGCGCTAGCCTTTGGAGTCGAAGGATCTGACCCATATTTAATCCATATTTGCAACTGCATAATACCAAAATTAGATCCTTCGACTACAACGGCTTTGCCGACTGCCGCTCATGATGACTGTATTCCTTGGTTTCTATATAAGAATTAATTTAAATTAACTTAAAATTCCAAAACAAAAAGCGACTAATTTCTTAATCGCTTTTTCATTTACATATTTATTTTTAATCTAACTCAACTGCCAATCCAATTTCTTCTTCTGGATTTAATACTTCTCTCCACTTACCTTTCTTGAAGTAGATATAGTTTGATATAAACGCGAAGACCCAGGTAACTGGCCATGCCATAAATATTATTTCGACTTTGTAGATAATATTTAGTACTACATAGATCCAAATCATTCTTATCCCGCACATAAATACCAAAGATGTAAGCATCGGCGGCATCGCATAGCCTGCTCCTCTTACTACTCCTCCTAGGATTTCTGATACTCCAAATATAAAGTAGGTTGAGCAGAGGTACCTCATGTAGATTGCGCCGTACTTCACTACTTCTGGATCGGTATTAAAGAGTTTTACAAGATCTGTTGCAAATACAAATATTATGATGCTTGTGATTGCTGTTGTGACCAAGGTGATGTTTATTGCAACTTTTGTGCCGGCTATAACTCTGTGATACTTCTTTGCACCGATATTTTGCCCTGTAAATGTGGTGGCGGAGATGGTGATGGCGATAATTCCCATAAATATGAAGCTGTCTATCCTTCCTCCTGCCGAAAATGCGGCGATGATGTCCGGTCCGAATTTATTTAGCTTCGCTTGGATAAGTACGTTTGAGAATGAAATTATAACCGATTGAAGCCCTGCCGGTAGTCCTATATTAAATATATTTAAAAGAATTTCTCTTTCTAGTTTTAAATCTGCTTTTTTAATTATTCCAACCTGGTCTGATTTTAATAGTGAATATGTGACAAGGATGGATGAAACTACTTGAGCGATTAAAGTTGCCCAGCCTGCTCCTGCTACCCCCATCTTGAAGATTGCAATAAATATTAAGTCTAGAACTATATTTACTATTGCAGCTACTACAAGGAAGTTAAATGGTCTTTTGGAATCTCCCATAGATCTTAATATTCCTGAACCCATATTGTAAACGAGGAGCGGAATTATTCCAAAGAAAAATATCCTTAGATATTTGTTTGCGTCGTCAAAGATTTCCGCCGGTGTGTGGGTTATGCGAAGCATCCATGGCGAAAGCACATATCCAATTATGGTTAGAAGTAGTCCGCCAAATATGGAGATGGCATAGGCATTTACGATTGACTTTTTAAGTTTAGATCTGTTGCCACTTCCATAGGTCTGACTGATTACCACTGAGGCTCCCGTTGCTAGACCAAAAAAAAGACCCAATAGAAGAGAACTCACTTGAGCGGTGCTTCCTACTGCTGCCATCGGATTTTTGCCTGCGAATTTACCTACGATTATAAGGTCCGCCGTATTATAAAGTTGTTGTAAAAAGTTTGATAATAGTAGCGGAATCGTAAAATAAATGATTCCCATCATTATCGAACCCTCTGTAAGATTTATATTTCTCTGCTTTTTTATAATCATAAAATCACTCCATCTAGGTATTATAACAAGTAATGAAATCTATTTAAAGGCATTTACAAAAGTATTATTATTTTCTCAATTTGTTTAATTTTTTTTGTAAGCTATTTGAATTATGGCTATTCTAGTGGTATAATTGTATTGTTTGTTTGATAAAAAATAAACAATTTAATTTATACGGAGGTATTATGAAAAAGAAAATATTTTCTATTTTTCTAGCTGCTATGTTACTCTTAACAGCTTGTGGCAAAAACGAAAACAAAGTAGCGAAAACAAACAATGGTAATTCAGTTAAGTCAGAAGAACAAACTGATTACAAGAGTCCTAACGGAAATACAATGGTGCTTACACTATTCCAAAACCCAAAGACTTTAGACATTCAAAAAACAAATGCGGACTACTTCATTCCACTTCAAATCTACGATAGACTTGTAGATGTTAAGGTAAATGATGATGGCACTAATGAAATAGTTCCAAGTCTTGCAGAAAAATGGGACATCTCAGAAGATGGAAAAACTTATACTTTCTATCTAAGAAAGGGTGTTAAATTCCACAATGGTGAAGAATTTAAAGCTGACGATGTTCTCTTCACTATCGAAAAGATGATGGATCCTAAGGAAGCTGCAGTAAATACTTATCAATTTGAAAAGATTGAAGGAGCTCTTGACAAATTAAATGGCAAAGCTGATTCTGTAAAAGGAGTTAAGGTTATAGATGATTACACAGTATCTATTACACTAGATCAACCTTTCCCACCATTCTTAGCAAGCTTAACTGGAGCACCTGCATCTATCTTCAATAGAAAAGCTGTTGAAGAAGGCAAGGACAAATTCGGTTTTGATCCTGAATATACTGTTGGAACAGGCTATATGAAGTTTAAAGATTGGGCACAAGATAAAGAAATCAATCTTGTAAGAAATGATGACTACTTCGGAGAAAAAGCAAATATTGATGGTGTTAGATACCTTATGAACATAGATTCTTCTACATCAAAGATGATGCTTGAAAATGGCGAGCTAGATTTTAGAAAAATATCTTCAGCTGAACTAGATTCTTATAAAGAAAATCCTATCTTCAAAGATAATATTGTAGATTCTCAAAGAGCTGGTATGGATTATATTTCATTCAACCAAAAAGATCCTAACATGGCTAAGGTAGAAGTTAGAAAAGCTGTTTCTATGGCTATAGATAGAGATTTAATCAACAAGACTTTCTACAATGGTGAAGGTACTATAGTAAACGGTGTACTACCTCCAGGAATCCCAGGATATGAAGTTGAACAAGAAAAGATTGAATACAATCCTGAAAAAGCTAAAGAATTATTAAAAGAAGCTGGATTAGATAAAGGTCTTACTCTTATTTCTCTACAAAACTCAACCTATGAAGAAGACCAAGCAAAGAATGAAATGATTCAATCAATGCTTAAAAATATTGGAATTGATTTACAAATAAAGACTGTAGATGCTACAAGTTACTATGATATTCTAACTAAAGGTGAAGGTTTCTCAATGAGTATTGAGCCTGTTACAGCAGACGTTCCAGATCCTGACGATTTCTACCAAGCATTTACTGTTGAAGCTGGTGAATCAAACGGATTAAAGGTACAAGATAAAGCTTTGAGTGATGAAATTAATAAGGCTAGATTTATTATTAATCAAGAAGAAAGAATAAAAGCTCTTACAAGCTTAGATAAAAAGATTGTAGGTGAACAAGCCCTTTATTTACCACTTGTTTCTGATTTAAACCACTTTGCTAAAAGCCCTAGACTTGATAATTTTAAATTATCTTGGCAAGGTTGGGTCTGTGGTTCAACACATTTTGTAAAGATAGATCCAAAGTACAATAAATAATAATTTAAAAAGAGCTCTACATTTTTATGTAGAGTATCTTTTTTTACATAGAAAGGATTGTTATGTTAAATTATATTTTAAAAAGGATTTTTCAGTCTTTTATAGTGGTTATCTTAATTATTATAACAACATTTGTACTTATGAATGTAATTCCTGGCAATGCTGCTACAGCTATGATGGGTGAAAAAACAAATATCCATATTCAGGAGAGGGTAGTTAAAGAATTGGGACTTGATAAACCTGTCAAAGAAAGATTTATAGATTATGTAAAAGATCTTTCTAAAGGAGATCTTGGAAAGTCTATCGTAATGAAAAGACCTGTCAAGGATATGATTTTTGAAGTTTTCCCTAATACCTTAAAACTTACTGCCACTTCTTTAATCTTTGCATGGAGTTTTGGAATACTTTCTGGACTAATATCTGCTAGGTATCACAACAAGATTTTAGATAAAATATTCTCAACTATTTCTATTTTGGGAATATCGGCTCCTACATTTTTTATAGCTATAATTCTTCAATATTTCTTCGCCTTTAAACTTAAATTATTTCCTATTTCTGGATTTGGAAAATTAAAACAACTTGTTTTACCTTCAATAGTTTTGGGATGGGCAATGGCAGGAGAGATTTCCAGGCTTTTAAGAGCAAATCTTTTAGAAAATATGGAAAGTGATTTTCTAGATTTAGCTAGAATAAAAGGTAGAAAGAAGTGGGCAGTTTTAATTTTTCATACACTTAAAATAAGTATGCTCCCTGTGGTTACTATTATGATACTTCAGCTTGCATCACTTCTAGGTGGAGCCATGATAACAGAAAGTATTTTTGGTATTCCTGGCATAGGTACACTATCTATATCAGCTCTAACCAATAGAGATCTGCCTGTTATCCAAGCAACTGTACTTTTGGGTTCATTTTTAATAATTCTAGGAAATTTAATTTCCGACATTTTATACTTTTTAATTGACCCAAGAATTAGATTGAGGTAGTATATGAAAAAATTTATTAATTATTTAAAGAAAAATCCAATAATAGCACTCTCTTTAATTTTTATAATAATTTGTTTTCTGTGCGCAATCTTTGCTCCAATAGTTGCTCCTTATAATTATGACGAGACGGATTTTAGTTCTCCGCTAAGTCCTCCATCTTTAAAAAATATTTTTGGGACAGATCAACTTAGTAGAGATATCTTTAGCAGAATGATTTTTGCCCTTAGAATATCCCTCTTCGTAGGGATTGTGCCAACTACTATAAATCTATTTATTGGAGCAATAATAGGTACTATTTCCGGATTATCAAATAAAAGAATAGATAATATTCTTATGAGATTTACAGATTTGGGATTATCTTTCCCATTTATGATATTGGCTATGGCAATAATATATAATCTAGGTTCCAGTATGAAAAGTATGATCCTTGCGCTTGTAGTCTTTGGATGGACATCAACAGCTAGAATTATAAGAGCTCAAACGAAATTTATAAAAAACAACTCCTATATAGATGCTGCAAAGATAATGGAAGTCTCAAAATTTAGAATGATATTTAAACATATTCTTCCAAATATGAAATCAACCCTATTCGTTCTATATACCATGTCTATTCCACAGACAATTTTAGCAGAAGCTGGTCTTAGTTTCTTGGGATTTGGAGCTCAACCACCACTTACAAGTCTAGGAGTTATGGTAGCTAATGGAAGAACATTTTTATTTGAAGCTCCTTGGCTTTCAATAGCTCCCGGAATATTTATCATGCTTATTTCTCTAAGCTTTAATTTTTTAGGTGATGGACTTAGAGATTTCTACGGATTAGGAGGTGCGGACATCTAATGGAAAATGTACTTGAAGTTTCAAATTTGACGATAGGAATAAAAAATGGCAAAAATATTTTAAAGCTTGTAGAAGATGTTTCCTTCTCCATAAAAAAAGGTGAAGTATTAGGAATCGTTGGTGAATCCGGTTGCGGCAAATCCCTAACTTGTAGATCTATACCTAATCTATTGCCAAGCGGAGTTAATATTTTATCTGGAAGCATTATTTTCAATGGAAAACTAATAAATGACAAATCATTTAATATTGAAAAGATAAGAGGACAAAATATAAGCATGATATTTCAAGAACCTACCAAGACTCTACACCCTCTTAAGACCATAGGACATCAAGTAGAAGAAGTCCTCAAAATACACACAGACTTAAATAAAAACGAGAGAAAAGAAAAAGTAATAGAGCTTCTAGAGGCAGTTGGAATAGACAATGCAAGTTCAAGAATAAAACAATATCCATTTCAACTTTCAGGAGGTTTGTGCCAAAGGGTTGTAATAGCAATTGCAATTGCACTTAACCCCGATTTGATAATAGCGGACGAACCGACCACAGCACTTGATGTGTCAGTTCAAAAGAAAATTTTAGAACTTTTAAAAGATTTAAATAAAAAGATGAACTGCTCTTTAATAATAGTATCCCATGACATAGGAGTGGTTAAAGAAATAGCTGATAGAGTAGCCATAATGTATTGCGGACAGATAGTTGAAGAATCTTCTTTAAAAGAAATATTTAACCATCCACTACACCCTTATAACAAAGCTCTTATGAACTGTATACCAACTATCTCTACGAATAAAAAACTAGTTCCGATAAAGGGAAGCGTACCAAACCCAAAAGATTATTCAAAACTTTGTAGATTTTTCGATAGATGTGAAGAATCCGTTGAAAAATGCAAATGTAAAAATCCAAGTATTATAAAAAAAGGAGAAACCTATGTCAGATGCATTAAATACGAAGAATAATATAGTAACCTTAAAGGACGCGGAGCTAAGTTTTAGACTAGGTAAAAATAAAAATATAAAAGTTCTTGATAAATTAAATTTGGAGATAGAAAGTGGAAAAGTTTTAGGTCTTGTTGGAGAATCTGGTTGTGGAAAGACGACTGTCAGTAGAGTGCTCTTAGGACTTGAAAGTCTATCAAATGGCACCTATACTTTCTTAAATAGAGAAATAAAAAGTAGATCTGACTTTAGCTTCGTCAGACAAAATATGCAGATGGTTTTTCAAGATCCATTTCTATCTATAGATCCAACTATGAGGATGAAAGATGTCCTTGAAGAACCTATGCTTGGACTTAGAAAAGAGTGGGACAAGAAAATTAGAGAAGAAAAGATACTTAAACTAATTGAATTGGTAGGATTAGATAGATCTTATCTAAATTACAAATCAAAAGAAATGTCCGGTGGACAAAGACAGAGAATTGGAATAGCTAGAGCGCTTATCACAGAACCAAAAGTTCTTTTATGCGATGAGTGTGTATCTGCCCTTGATATATCCATTCAAGCTCAAATACTAAATCTTTTGATAAAAATAAAAAACGAATTAGAAGTTACAATAGTGTTTATATCCCATGACCTTGCAGTAGTTAAATATATAGCTGACGAAATAGCTGTCATGAAAGACGGTAAGATCTGCGAAAAGAGAAGTAGTGAAGATTTATTTAAAAATCCAGAGAGTGAACATACTAAATATTTAATCGAATCAGCTCTACTGTAGATATATTTTATATAAATAGATAAAATTACTATATTTTAATCTATACCTATTTTATGTGAAATTTTCTCTTTATTATTGTAATTAAATTTAATTTATCATAAAATGTAGTTGGAGGTTTGATATGACAATTAGAGACCTAGAGATTTTTCTAGAGGTTGTAAAACAAAACAACATGTCTGTTGCAGCTAAAGCCTTAAATATTTCACAACCTACTGTATCTCATGCAATTGCTCAAATTGAAGATGAGTATGATATTATTCTTTTTGAAAGAGCTTCCAAAAAGCTTTTCTTAACAGATGTAGGTTATAGATTTTATAATAGGGCGAAGAAAATTTTATTAGAGCTATACAACTTAGACGTCGAGTTTAAAAACAACCAAAACCATATTAGTCTAGGTATTCACAACGGGATACCTACGCCTATAGTAGTAGATTTTTCTAAGAAAATGAAAGAACAATATGACTTAGACATCATGTTCGTTATCACTGAAAGGGAACTGATGTTAGATATGCTAAAAAGAGGAGAGTTAGACGCGGTTCTAACGGATTACGCCTATGATTTAGAGGAATGTGATTTTACTCCTGGATTTAGACTTACTTATAAACTCGCGACAGATAAGAAAAATGTAGCTGATTTTCCAAATAATTTAGAGTTTATCTATTGGGCTGGCACAGATAAGAATGTAGTGTTCGACGAACTTGCACACAAGTTCCCTGTAGAAATGAAGTACAGAGTTGGAAACATTGACTCCGCTCTAAGGCTTATGGAAACAGAAAAAGTCTACACATTTTTACCTGCCTACACCATTAGGGAATCAGATGAGTTTGAAGTTTTAGATGATTTAACTTTTTCAAAGAAATTTAAACTCTACTACATGAGGGATAAGTACATCACAAAGAAGATGAAAATCCTTATGAGCGAATTAGCTAAGGCACATTACGAAGAATAATTTCTTCATTTAAAAAGAGATAGCAGATATTCTTTTGAATATTTACTATCTCTTTTTTATTTTTTAACTTTTTACTGAGCCGCTGGTAAGTCCATTTACCAGGTACTTTCTAAATATACTTGCAATTATTGCCGGTGGAATTATTGAAAGTATTCCTCCTGCTGCTATCAGTCCGTAGTTTATTGTATCCTTGGTTATAAATTCACTCATTACTTGGGTTATTACTTTATGTCCCGTTGAGGAAAGTAGTATGGTAGGGATTATATACTGCTTAAATGACGATAGGAAAAATATAAGGCTTATGGTTACTATTATCGGTCTCGATAATGGTAGCACCACCTTGAAAAATATATCCTTCTCAGAAAATCCATCCACATAGCAGGCTTCAAAGATTTCTTCTGGTATGTCTTTTAAATAGTTTATAACTATAAATGTATTCATCGGTAGAAATGATGAGATGTAGATTATTGATGTAGCTGCCATGCTGTCTAATAGATTTAGTTTTCTAAATATATTGTAGATTGGTATTATCGTTGTAAATACTGGAATGATGATGGTTAAAAAAAGTATATTTAAAAATATTTTTTTAAATTTAAAATCGTACCTCGTTATTACATATCCGCTTACAAATGTAATTGGAATTCCAATTAGTATGGTCACCATAGATATTTTGAGGGCGTTCTTCATACCTCTTATTATGATTTGTGACTCTCTTCCGGATATGGTTAAGAGTTTTCTATAGGAGCCAAAGACCAAACTCTGTGGTAGAAGTTTCGTCGTCTTTACGAGCATCTCGCTCTCTGGAGTGATACTTATGATAAAACACCAGATAATCGGAAATAGACAGTAGATTATTAAAAATATTACTCCTAGAGTATATAGAATATTTATATTTTTTCTTTTCATTTTATACCTCGAGACATTCTTTTAATGTATCCAATCCCGCAGACTCCAACTATTATCATAATAGTGTAGGAGATTGCACTTCCGTATCCAAAGTTTAAGTATTGAAATGTATTTGCATAGTTGTAGATGAGTAGGGTCTGGTTCTCCAACACATATCCTGAGAGGGCTATGATTTCGTCGTAGACATTTATCGCTGCTGTGGTCAAATTAAGTAGCACGATTCCCAAGACTTCCATAATTAGTGGAAGAGTTATCAGTCTAAAGGTGTCAAATTTACCTGCTCCATCTATGGAGATTGCTTCGTAAAGTGTCTTTGGAATGGTCTCAAGCTTTGCAAGGATTACAAGGGCACAAAACGGTACTATCTTCCAACATAGAACCATCGCCACTAGGAATACAAACATCTTTTTATTATTTATCCAGTTTATAGGTTTAGATGCAAGTCCCAGATTTATTATAAGTTTGTTTGCAAATCCATATCCTGGGAAGAAAATAAATTTCCAAATGATTCCGTTTACAATGGGTGGTAGTGCCCAAGGTATGATGGAAATCGCCAAAAGTACTCCACTTATTTTCGTCTTTTTATTTAGAATAAGGGCAATTACTATGGAGATTACAAGCCCGATAATTATAACTGCTATGAGGATCATAAATGAGTTTTTAAATGCATTTATAAATCCCTTGTCATGAAGAATATCTACATAGTTTTTAATCCCGATAAATTTTTGGTTATTCGGATCTGTAAGTTTAAAGTAGCTCAAACTATATCTAAATGTAGTCACTATCGGCACGAGAATCGTAAGTAGCACTATTAGTACTGCAGGTAGTATGAGCAGGTATGCGTATTTATTCTTCTTCATATCTAGTCCCATCTTCTTTAAATATATGAATCTTTTCTCTATCGAAAGAAATATCGAATCTGTCGCCGTTATTTATATCATCTTTTAAGAATGTGCGCACTGTGAAATTATCTTTTCCTTCTTCGAAGTGAAGGATGCTTTCTGCTCCTAGATTTTCGCAGTACTTAACTTCATACTTATTTCCGCTATCTAGATTTATATGTTCCGGTCTAATTCCAACTTGCACCTTTAAATTCTCTTTACTCTTAAATGGAATTTTAAAATCAAAGAAGATAAGTTCTCCATCCTTTATCTCCCCTTCAAAGAAGTTCATTCCATTTCCTATGAAGTTCGCCACAAATGTATTGTTAGGTGTATCGAAAAGTTCTTGTGGAGGTCCGCTTTGAATGATCTCTCCCTTGTTTAGTAGCACAACTTTTGTCGCCATGGTCATAGCTTCCACCTGGTCGTGGGTTACATAGATGGTTGTGATCTTTAGTTTTTCGTAGAGCTTCATAATTTCAAATCTCATCTTCTGTCTAAGTTTCGCATCGAGATTTGAAAGAGGCTCGTCCATTAGGTATGCCTTTGGACTTCTTATAATCGCCCTCGCAAGAGCAACTCTCTGTTGTTGTCCGCCGGATAATTCCCTTGGATATCTATTAAGTAAATCTTCGATAGAGAGAAGTTTTGCGATTTCATTTAACTTACTTTCTATCTTTTCTTTTGGAACTTTTTTAAGTTTTAAGCTTACGGTTATATTTTCAGAGACGGTCATGTGTGGATAGAGGGCGTAGTTTTGAAAAACGAATGCCATATTTCTATCCTTAGGAAGAGAATTGGTAATATTTTCTCCATCCATAAAGATACTTCCACCATCTATATCTATAAGTCCAGCAATAATTCTAAGCAGCGTTGACTTACCGCATCCGGAAGGTCCGAGGAACACCACAAAATCTCCATCCTCAATGGATAGATTGAAATCATCTATGACAGCTACGTCTTTTTCGTAGCATTTTCTAATATTTTTAAGTTCTATACTCATACTTCCTCCTTAAATCTATATTAGCAAAATAGGGCTTTAAAAACAATAAATCGAGGCTTAAATAATAATTTTTTTTAATTATTGCATTCAATTTTTCCCTATGCTATGATTAAAAAAAGAAAATTAAAATTTTAGGAGGATAAAAATTTGAAAAAATTCACAAAATTTTTAAGCGTTTTACTAATCGCAACTCTACTAGTTGCTTGCGGTAAACAAGAAGCACCTGCACCAAAGGAAGAATCTGGTGATGCTTCAAAAGATAAAGGTGAAATTACAGTTTTAGTTCCTGAATGGGGAGCTCCAAGCGATGAAATGCTTGCAAAGTTTAAAGAAGAAACTGGAATCACTGCAAATGTTGAAACCCAAGGATGGGACGAAATCAAACAAAAGGTTGGTATTGCAAGTGCTGGTAACACAGCTGCTGCCGACGTATTTGAAGTTGACTGGTCATGGGTTGGAGAATTTGTAGCAGCAGGATGGCTAGAAAAATTAGATCTATCTGATGAAGTTAAGAATGATATTGCATCTATTCCATACTTCACAGTAGAAGGAAATGTTTATTCACTACCATTTATAAACGACTACAGAATAGCTTATCTAAACACACAAATGGCAGGAGACAAAGTTCCAGCTACCTATGACGAACTAAACGAAATCCTACTTCAAGCTAAAAAAGATGGCAAGGTTGAATATCCAATACTATTCCCACTTAATGCTGAAGAAAAGACTTCAACATCATTTATGACTCTAGTATTCACTAGAAACGGAGTATTCTTAAACGACGACAACACAGCTAACGAAGCTGCAATAAGAGACGGATTTGAAACTCTAGATTACCAACTAAAGAATGGACTTATCGATCCAAACGAAGCTTCTAGACCAGGAGTTGAAACTTTCAAAGGTATCGTAAATGGAGAAGGAGCATTCTTAATAGGACCATCAGGATATGTAAACAAACTTGACGATCCAGAATTCTCAAAGGTTGTTGGACAAGTTAAATCAATCATGCTTCCAGGTAAAGATGGAGTATCTCCAAATACTTTAGCATTTACAGAAGCACTAGGAGTATCAGCTTTCTCTAAGAACAAAGAAGATGCTATGAAGTTCATCGAATTTATGTCAAGAGATGACGTACAAGAACAGTTCCACAAAGAAAAGAAAGTTGTACCTACAAGAGTTAAAGCACTTAGCGCACTTATAGAAGATGGAACCATCGCAAACCCTGGAACACTTCTAGACCAAGCTAAGACAATTGCTAACCCATTCCCTAATGGAGTTCCAAGTTACTACACAGAAATGAGTACATCAATGTTTAACATCGTTAACGAATTTGCACTTGGAAAACTTTCAGTAGACGAAGCAACAGAAAAATTAGTAACATCTATAAACTCATTTGTAAAATAATTTAAAACAAGAAAAAAAGTTGTGTCATTAAGGCACAACTTTTCTTTTTAAGTATTAATATAGGGTGTTTGATTTAACGTGTTGTATTTCTCCTATCTTAGCTGATAGTTCATCAATCTTATCCTTTGGTGCATCTAAGATGATTGAGATGATTGAAATATTTTTTTCGTTATAAGGAAGTCCCATTCTCCCTATTATGAATTCTCTGTATTCATGAAGAATTGAATTAATCTTTTCTACAGAGTCTCTGTTTTCGACGATGATCGCCATTATTGCTACGTTTTTCATAAATCCTCCTTTACCTTTAATGATATATTATCATAAAAAAGTATTAAATAGTTCAATTAAAACAAAAACCCTGAATGTTCAGGGTTTTTTCTATCCTAGGGTTATATCCATTATCATCATGATTATAAATCCTATTATTACTCCATAGGTCGCTTCTCTTTCGTATCCGTTGGAGTGGGTCTCTGGAATTATTTCGTCACTTATTACAAATAGCATCGCTCCTCCTGCAAGGGCTAGTACTATTCCAAGGATTGGATTAAATATTGATACTAGTCCGTAGCCTAGGGCTGCTCCTATAGGTTCTACTAGTCCTGTTATAAGGGCTATTATAAAACTATATTTCTTGCTATAGCCTTCCCTTACTAGTGCAAGGGCAACAGCCATTCCTTCTGGCATATTTTGTAATCCTATTCCAACTGCTATTGCTATTCCATTATTTATATTTTCCGTTCCAAATCCTACTCCTGTGGCAAGTCCTTCTGGAAAATTATGAATGGTTATGGCGATTATAAATAGCCAAATCTTTTTAAGTGAATCTGTATTTCTACCTTCGACCCTTTTGTCTATTAAATGTTCGTGGGGAGCATACTTATCTATCATATCAAGCATAACCGCCCCAAGAAATATTCCTAAAGAAGTTATTAAGACCGCCTTTAAGTCTGATCCTCCAAATTCTATACTAGGTATTATTAGGGAAAAGCATGTGGCTGCAAGCATAACTCCTGCTGCTACTCCAAGAAGCATGTCCATGGTGCCCCTCTTTATTTCTTTTGCAAAGAAGATTGGAATTGCTCCTACTCCAGTTGCCAGTCCTGGTAATGTAAGTCCTAGTAATAATATTAGTGTTTTGCTCATCTTTTTCCTTTATCCTGAAATTTTGCTTATAGAGATGGTTTCTATTACATTGCTTGAGATTTTAACTATCTCGTAGATATATTCTCCATCGTCTACCATGGTTCCCATTTCTAATTCGTATCCACTTTCTTTTACTAAGTTGGATACCAAACCTCCCAAGGTTTTGTATCCTTTGGTATCTATTTGATAATTTTCAAGTTTATTTATCTCTTCTATCTCGGTGGATGCGGAGAAATTATTTTCGCTTCCTGTAAATATTGAGTCCATAACTGATGAGGTCATAAGGAATTTTCTAACTGCAAATAGAATGGTTATGGAGATTACTCCTATTAGTATGTCCATCATGTTGTCGGATTTTATAAGCATCTTTCTAGCTACAACAAGCATGATTAGGTGGATTATCGTTGAGTCTGAATGGGCTGTCATCAGTAGTACAAATTCCACCGCGATTACTAGTATTAGTACGTGGTCTAGAAATTGTTTAAATTGATCGTATCCCACAAGACTATCTGATTTTAGTATTGCTCCGTAGTACGAAATTATATCTGGTACTGATATCAGTATTCCGATTATTAAAAATATTGATATGAGTATTTCAAATATATATACTATTTTGTTTAAATATAGTAAGAATTTACGTCTATTCATAGAACTTCTCCCATCGTTTTGCCTTCTACATCTTTTTTAAGTCTCTCAAGTACCTTTTTTTCTATCCTCGATACGGTCATCTGAGATATATTTAGCTGCTCTGCTATTGCTACTTGAGTCTTTCTATTGAAGTATCTCTCTACCAATATGGTTTTTTCCACTTCGTTTAGATTTTTAAAAAGACTTTCCATTAGATCGTTCATTTCTATTTTTTCAAAGTATTCCTCATCCTGTCCTATTATATCTGCAAGATTTACTTCCTTGTCATCGCTTTGACTTTCGTAGCTGATGTCCAAGGATTGTGGTTGATATACCCTCGATGCTTCTATGGCTTCTAGTACTTCTTCTTCTGTTGTGTTTAAATATTCTGCAATATCTGAAACCGTTGGAGCCTTTTGAAGGTTCTGTGCAAGATATACTCTAGCATTGTTTATTTTTTTTGATAATTCTTGGATCCTTCTCGGTACTCTTATGGTCCAACCTTTATCTCTAAAGTATTTTTTTATTTCACCTATGATTGTAGGTGTGGCGAATGAAGAGAATTCAAATCCTTTGGAAGGGTCGTATCTATCCACTGCATATATAAGTCCGATGGATGCTACTTGGTAGATATCGTCGTAGTCGATTCCCCTTCCGTAGTATTTTTTAGCGAGGATTTCTGCTATATAGAGATTGTCCTCTATTAGTTTTTCTCTAAGCTCAGGATCCCTCGTTTTGTTGTATTCTTCGAAGTCTCTCCTTTTTCTATCCCTCTCTTTTTTTCTTTCGTCTTTATTCATTACAAGTCTTTTTAATTAGAAGTTTATTATCTTCTAATGTAACTTCATCCACAAGGCATCTAAGTACCATAAATGCCATATCGTTTTGATCGTCTCTTTCTATATCGAAGTTATTAATTATAGCTGTCATGCTTTTATTTTCTAAAATAAATTCCAACTCGATATTTTCTTTTTTCCCGTCTAGAATCAAAATATTAAGTCCTTCTGTCACAGCCATCTTTAAATCTTCTATGGCATCAAAACATAGGTTTTCTACGGATAGTATTCCAGATACAAAAAGTCTTACTGATCCAAAATACTTGCTGCAAGCGGGAATTTTTAGTTTAAATCTATTCATCTAATCACCTATCATAAACATGGTATCTAGTTTTGTAATGGTAAATAGTTTTTTGATATTTGGCTTTACATTTTCTATCTTTACCTTGTTGTTTTCGTATACGCTTTTGTAGATGAATATGAGAGCTCCAAGTCCTGTTGAGTCAATGTATTCTAGATTTTCAAAATCAAATACTATATCCATTGGGTTTTCTTTGTATAGGGAAAGTACTTCGTTTTTGAAGTTTTCAGATTGGTAAATATCTAGCTCTCCTGCTGGAAATATCTTTAAATTATCTTCTACCTTTGAGTGTATTTCAAATGCCATTATATTTCTTCTCCTATATATTTTGCTACTGAAACTACTTCTGAATCCTTGATATTCATTAGTTTTACTCCAGTGGTATGTCTTCCCATGACGCTGATTCCTTCGCAGCCGATTCTTATGATTATTCCAGATACGGTTATGATCATGATTTCATCTGACTTATCTATAACTTTTGCAGATACGAGTTTACCAGATTTTTCTGTAGCCTTATAAGTTAAAAGTCCCACACCTGCACGATTTTGTTTTCTATATTCTGTCATCTTCGTCATCTTTCCGAATCCATTTTCAGATATCACTAGAAGATATTTGTCATCCTGTGGTATTTCAAATGATACTACTTCATCATCGTTCTTTAAGTCTATACTCTTAACTCCCATTGCGGTTCTACCCATGTTTCTCACATCACTTTCTGAGAATCTGATGGCCATACCGTTCTTGGTTACGATCATTATTTCATCTCTTCCTGAAGTAAGTCTAACTCCTATTAGGTTGTCTCCTTCATTTAGAGTTATGGCAATTAAACCATTTTTTCTAATCTTTTCGAATTCGCTGTAAGAAGTCTTCTTTATAAGTCCATTCTTTGTAGCCATGACTAGGTTTGCATTTTCATCCACATTTCTAACTGGGATAACTGCTGTTACAAATTCATCCCCTTCAAGATTTAGAAGATTTATTATTGCGGTTCCCTTTGCCTGTCTACTTGATTCTGGTATTTCGTAAGCCTTTAGTGAATAAACTCTTCCGAAGTTTGTAAAGAATAGAATTGTATCGTGGGTTGATGTTATATAGATATCCTTTACGAAGTCTTCTTCTCTAGTTGTAAGTGCTGATATACCTGTACCGCCACGCCTTTGTGGTTTGTAGGTTCCTTCAGGCATCCTCTTAATATAACCAAATTCTGTTAGAGTTATGACTACATCTTCTTCTTCGATTAAATCTTCTGAGTCGATATCTCCCTCATCTGGTGCAAGGACTGTTCTTCTAAGATCAGAATACTTTTCTTTTATTTCTTCAAGTTCTTCTATAATTGTGTTATCTAGTAGTTTTTTATTTTCAAGGATGGATTTTAATTTTGCTATGAGTTTTATAAGATCTTGGTATTCTTGTTCTAGTTTTTCTCTTTCTAGTCCTGTAAGTCTTCTAATTCTCATGTCTAGAATCGCCTGACCTTGTATGTCTGTAAGTCCAAATTCTTTTGTAAATTTGTTCTTTGCTTCTTGGTCGTCTGATGATTCTCTAACTATCTTTATTATTCTGTCGATATTATCAAGAGCAATTTTTAATCCTTCTATGATATGAGCTCTCGCTTCTGCCTTTTCTAGGTCAAACTGAGTTCTTCTTCTAACTACATTTCTTTGGTGATCAACGTAGTATTTAATGATTTCTTTTAAGTTTAGAACTTTTGGTTCACCATTTACAAGGCATAGATTTATAATTCCAAATGTGATTTGCATTTGTGTATTTTTGTATAGATTATTTAAAACTACATTTGGATTTGCATCTCTCTTTAGATCTATATCTATTTTTATCCCTGTTTTGTGGGAAGATAGGTCTCTTATATTTGAAATTCCTTCTATACTCTTATTTTTAACTAAGTCTGCTATCTTTACGATTAAGTTGGTCTTGTTAACTTGGTATGGAATTTCTGTAATTACTATTTTGTACCTACCCTTATGTTCTTCTATTTCAGCCCTTGCCCTTACTTGGATTTTTCCTCTTCCTGTCTTGTAGGCATCTATAATTCCTTGTTTACCTAGAATTATTGCTCCTGTTGGAAAGTCTGGACCTTTTATAGATTTCATAAGTTCTTCTATTTCTATATCTTCGTTATTTATATAGTCGATTACCGCTGATATACTTTCTCCTAAATTGTGTGGAGCCATGTTGGTTGCCATACCTACTGCGATACCAGCTGAACCATTTACAAGTATATTTGGAAATCTTGATGGTAGTACTGATGGTTCTACTTCTCTTTCATCGTAGTTTGGTACGAAATCCACGGTATCTTTATTTATATCTCTAAGCATCTCTTGAGCGATTTTGCTCATTCTCATTTCTGTATAACGAGGAGCTGCTGGACTATCTCCATCTACGTTTCCGAAGTTACCTTGACCATCTACTAATGTGTACCTGATATTGAAATCCTGTGCAAGTCTAGCTGCAGCATCATAGATACTTGAATCGCCATGAGGGTGAAATTTCCCCATTACTTCCCCTACTAGGGTAGCTGATTTTCTATATGATTTATCCGGAGTTATTCCAAGGGTTTGCATCCCATAGACTATTCTTCTATGAACCGGTTTTAAACCGTCTCTTACATCTGGTAGTGCACGAGAAACTATTACAGACATTGAATAGTCAAGATAGGAACTACGCATCTTCTTGGATATATCTACGTCTATTATTCCATTTTCATTTACATTTTCTATCATAGTTACCTCACGCGTCTATATTTTCTGCATATTTTGCATTTTCTTCAATAAATTCTCTTCTAGGCTCTACATCTACTCCCATTAGAGTTGAGAATACATCGTCCGCATCTAGTACGTCTTCTATATTTACTCTTAATAGAATTCTGCTGTCCGGGTTCATGGTAGTTTCCCAAAGTTGTTCCGCGTTCATTTCCCCAAGACCTTTGTACCTAGCTATTTTATAGTTTTTATCTCTTCCAAGTTCATTTAAAGCACTTTCTAGTTCTTCATCGTCATAGCAGTATCTTATAACTTTTTCTCCTCTCTTAACTCCATAAAGAGGTGGCTTAGCTACATATATATGACCGTGTTCAATAAGTGGTTTCATATGTCTAAAGAAGAATGTCAAAAGAAGTGTCATTATGTGGGCACCGTCTACATCGGCATCCGTCATGATTATTATCTTTCCATATCTAAGATTATTTATATCAAACTCTTTGTCGATTCCAGTTCCAAAGGCTGTGATCATCGCTTTTATTTCGTCTGAGTTTAGAATTTTATCAAGTCTTGCCTTCTCAACGTTCATAATCTTACCTCTAAGTGGAAGTACTGCTTGGATATTGGAATCTCTTCCGTCCTTTGCTGTACCACCCGCACTGTCCCCTTCGACTAAGAATATTTCGTTTACAGAAATATCTGATTCGTGACAGTCCTTTAATTTTCCTGGTAAGGTCATAGAATCTAGGATGGATCTCTTACGAGTTAAATCCCTCGCTTTTCTAGCTGCTTCTCTTGCACGTCTAGCTTGGAGAGCTTTATCAAGTATAATCTTAGCTACTTTTGGATTTTCTTCTAAGTACGCTGTAAGTCCGTTAGAAACTACTCCATCCACTATTCCTCTCGTTTCAGAGTTACCGAGTTTAGACTTGGTTTGTCCTTCGAACTGTGGATTTGGAATCTTAACTGAAATTATTGCAGTCATTCCTTCTCTTACGTCGTCTCCAGATAGATTTTCTTCCTTTTCCTTTATAATATTATATTTTCTACCGTAGTCATTTATAGTTCTAGTAACAGATGCTCTAAAACCACTTAGGTGAGTACCACCTTCTTCTGTATTTATATTATTTGCAAAGGTTAGTACATTTTCTGAATATGAATCTGTATATTGGATAGCTACTTCTACCTGAGTATTTTCAGCTAATTCTTCAAAATAGATTACATCCTTGTGAATCTTGGTCTTTTTTCTATTTATATATTCTACAAAGGATTTGATTCCACCTTCGTAGTGGAAGATTTCTTGTCTGTCCACTCTTTCGTCGGTAAAGATTATTTTGACATTCTTATTTAAAAATGCCATCTCTCTAAATCTCTTTTCCAAAACTTCAAATTCAAACTCTACAGTTTCGAATATTTCTGGATCTGGATGGAATATTATAGTAGTTCCAGTTACATCTTCTTTTAAGTCTTCTACAACTTCAAGTTCAGTTTGAGGAACACCTCTAGAAAATTCTTGTCTATATAATTTTTTATTTCTCTTTACTTCTGCTACAAGTTTGGTAGATAGTGCGTTTACAACTGAAACCCCTACACCGTGAAGTCCTCCGGAAACTTTGTATGCTCCTTCTTTGAACTTACCTCCAGCATGAAGTATTGTAAGTACAGTTTCAACGGTACTCTTACCAGTTTGAGGATGTTTTTCTACTGGAATTCCTGATCCATTATCGCTAACGGACACGGAACCATCTTTTAAAATTGTAACTTCTATGGTGTCGCACATTCCTTGCAGTGCTTCGTCGATAGAGTTATCTACCACTTCATAGATTAAGTGGTGGAGTCCTTTTGGACCTGTTGAACCGATGTACATCCCTGGTCTTAATCTTACTGGTTCAAGACCTGTTAAGACTTGGATATCACCAGCTCCATAATGCCTGTTGTTCGTCATTTTATCTCCTTATATTTTCCATTTTCAATCATAAATACTTTTGAATTATCATCTATATATGAATCGATGATCTCCGAATTTGTACTTGTGATAAATGTCTGTATTCCTTCAATAGATGTGAGAAGGGCGTCCCTTCTTGTGCTATCAAGTTCTGAAAGCACATCATCTAAAAGTAGTACAGGAGTTATATTTAATACGTTTAAAATATATTTTAGCTCCGCGAGTTTTAGAACCAATATGGAAGACCTTATCTCTCCCTGGGATCCAAAATTCTTGACGGATTTGTCGTTTATTTTAAAATCTATATCGTCCCTATGAGGTCCGATGCTCGTGTATAGTTTTCTCTTATCTATATGTCTTCTTGATCTAAGTGCATTTAAAAATTCTTCTACCAATTCTTCTCTAGTCTTCTTTAGATTTATGGTAGACAGATAGGTTATTTTAAAATCGCATCCAGAAAGGGTTTTGTAGTACTCTTTTGCATAACTTTCCAAAATTTTAATAATATTTAACCTCTTTATAAGTATTTCCGAGGCAAATTTAGACAGTTGCCTATCGTAAATATCAAGTAAAGTGTCATTATTATTTACTTTTAAAGCTTTGTTTTTTTCGTAGAGTACCTTTTTGTAGGAATTTAAATTGTACCTGTATATAGAATCCAAATTTGAAATTATATCATCTAGGTACCTTCTCCTATCAGATGGAGAATTTTTAATTATATATAGATCATCAGGTTTAAAGATTACAGCAGCGGAACTCTTTGTAAAATCTTTTAGGGTTGTTATTTTGCCATTTATGGAATGTTTAATTCCCGAAGAATCTATGTAGATAGATCTCTTTTCCAATCGTCCCTTCTTCTCAATTTCAGAAATTATATTGGAGCTTTTATTTCCAAGTTCAATCATCTCCGCATTTTTTGAAGTTCTAAAAGAAGATCCACTTATAGAGACTGCTATAGATTCTATTAAATTGGTCTTGCCCTGAGCATTCTTACCTACAAATAGGTTTAGAGTCTCGCTTGGGATTAGTTTTAAATCTTCGTAATTTCTAAAATTTATAAGTTGAAGAGATTTTAGCTTCATTCTATTACAAACACTTCTCCTAATGCTTCTACTGTGCTTCCTTTATAAATCTTTTTTCCTCTTCTCGTCTCAACTTCACCATCGACTCTAACCTCACCGTCTTGAATTATATTTTTTGCCATTCCTCCAGTAATTCCAAGGGTGATTTTAAGTAGAGAATCCAGTTTTATAAATTCTTCTTCTAATGTTATATTTGTCAATTTGCAAGCCTTACAGGAAGTACTAGGTAGGTATATGATTTTTCGTTTATTATTAGTGGATTTATTGAATCTGTGAAGTTTAGTACGATTTCATCTTCATCCATAATCTTTATACCATCTAGTAAGTATTTTGAGTTAAATGCTATATCTAGTCCAGGACCGTTTATTTCACATTCCAATACTTCTTCTACATTTCCGATTTCTGTATTAGATGAGATTTTAACCCTGTTATCAGCAATATTTAACTTAATTAAGTTGGATCTTTCTTCCTTAGCTAGAAGAGATGCTCTTTCAATACTAGTTTGGAACATTTCTCTATTTATCTTTACTTCTGTGGTGTGACTTTTTCTAATTAAATCTTTGTAATTGAAATATTCTCCACTATATAGTGTTGAGTAGATTTTTGTATTATTGGTTTCAAAAAGTATCTTTCTTTCACCGATAGTTATCTTAACATCTCCAGAACCTAGAATTTTTTGAAGTTCATTTAAGTGGTTTGCAGGGATTATAGATTCAGAAGGTTCAGTAGAAATTGCTATTCTTTCCCTTGCCATTCTAAATCCATCTAGTGCTACAAAGGATATATCTTCCTTGCAATCCATAAATACTCCTGTGAAGATCTTTCTAGTTTCTTCTATTGAAACTGCAAAAGTAGTCTTTCTAATAGCCTCTTTTAAATCTTCTTCCTTCATAGTAAATGAACCTTTATCTTCAAAGTTTAGATTTCTTGGGAATTCTTTGGAACTTTGACAGTTGATATTAAAATCTGAATTTTTACAAACTATATTTAAGTTTAAATCTTTAAGCGTAATATCTACGAATGAATCTTCTAGTTTTCTAATGATATCTCCAAATAGTCTAGAGTTTACTACCACTTCACCTTCTTCTTCAACTATACAAGCCATAGTACTTATGATAGTTAAATCTGTGTCAGTTCCTATAAGTGTAAGGGTATTGTCCTTTGCAATTAGAAGAAGCCCTTCTAGTATTTGCATAGTAGTTCTCGATGAAACTGCTCTCTGTGCAATTTGGATATGTTTAGATAATTCTTGTTTCGAAGCTCTAAATTTCATATTTCCTCCAATATAATATATAAATTATTAGTATTAGTAGTAGTAGCTGTTAGTATGTGGAAAACTATACCTAGCCACTCTATTCATTAACAAATTCAATTTAATAAGTTGTGGAAAGAATTTTAATAAGATGTAAATCTATCCACAAAACTATTTTTTGATCTCTTTTATAAGACCTTGAATCTCTATACTAAATTCCGCATCTTTTTTAATTCTAGTGTCAATTTTATTTATGGCATACATAACTGTAGTATGATCTCTACCGCCAAATTCCTGTCCAATCATCGGTAGTGAAAGATCGGTAAGGGTCCTCGTTAGATACATTGCAATCTGTCTTGGAAATGCTATGTTTGCAGTTCTCTTAGAAGAGAGTATATCGTCGATAGTAATGTTGTAATTTTTAGAAATTACTTCTTTTATTCTCTTCGCATCTACAACTCTTACAGTTTTTACTTTGTAAATATCTTTTATAGCCTGTTTAGCAATATCTTCTGTGATTACACCTTTTGTAAGTTTTGAGAATGCCTTGACCCTAGTAAGAGCGCCTTCAAGTTCACGAATATTACTTCTAACATTTTCTGCGATGTAGTTAATTACATTTTCAGGTACATCGAATCCTTCACTATCTGATTTTGCTCTTAAAATTGCAATCCTAGTTTCTAAATCTGGTGGTCCAATATCTACCACAAGTCCCCACGCAAATCTAGATACCAGCCTTTCTTTCAAGGATTTTATATCCTTAGGCGGTTTATCTGAAGTTAGAACTATCTGTTTATTTGCACCGTGAAGGGCATTAAATGTATGGAAAAATTCTTCTTGAGTAGATTCTTTATCCGCAATAAATTGGATGTCGTCGATTAAAAGTAGGTCTACTGAGCGATATTTTCTTCTGAATTCTTCGTTTCTACCATTTTTTATAGAGTCTATAAGTTCATTCATAAACTGTTCAGAAGTTACATACAAAACTTTTTTTGAAATGTCTTGTTGTAGTACAAAATGACCTATAGCCTGCATAAGGTGAGTCTTACCAAGACCTACACCACCGTAGATAAAAAGCGGATTGGAATGAGCAGCCTCTGGATTTTCGTAGGATTCTGCAGCAGCAAGTGAAGCTGCATGGGCAAATTCATTGCTCTTTCCAACTATGAAATTCTCAAAAATATACTTCGGGTTGAGTCTGGATTTTTCAAAAGCATCTTCAATAGGAAGAGAACTACTAGGATCTTCGTCGTCTCCTGCAAGTATCTCTATTTCATAAGCTATGCCTGATGCTTCATACATACATTTAGAAAGTAGTTTCATATTCAAATCAGAATTAGACAGATAGTTTTTTATAAACTCATTAGGTACAGTAATAATAAACTTGTTATTATTCTTGTCTATTTCTTTGGGTACCATTCTTTGAAACCAAGTAGAAAATGAAATTTCACTTCTAGAATTTTGTCTCAAAAGCTTCATAAAATTTTCCCAAATTTTTGAAATATCTTGTTCCATACTTCCTCCATTTAAAAATTTTACCTGTTGATAAAAAAACTGTTAAAAACCTATCCACAGATGTGTACTAAATTGTGTATAATTTAAAATATCAACAGCTGTTTATAAGTAAACTGTGGAAAAATAATATGAATATTCCTTATAAAATCTAAATAAATAAAAATATTAAGCTTAAAAAAGGAGTTTATTAACATTTTATACACAATTTGTTAATAACTCCGCAATATCAACAAGTAATTTTTCTATCCACAACTTTTTCTTATAACTATGTATATTTTATCAAATAAACGGTAAGTTATCAACAATGTAAAACTTTAAGATGTGGAAAAAATATTTAAAAAAATTAAAAAAAACATAAAAAATATATAAAAAAATATAAAAAAATTCCCCGGATCAATCCAGGGAATATAAAAATTATCTCAATATTCTTTTTTAATTTGTACCACTATTCTTCTATTAGGTTCTTGACCTTCTGAATGAGTAAATACTCCTTCGAAATCCTTTAGGGCTTCGTGGATTATCTTTCTTTCGTGTGCATTCATAGGTTCAAGTCTAGCTGGTCTTCCAGTTCTTAAAGCGCGGTTGGCAGTCTTTTCTGCAAGGCTTATAAGAGTGTTCTTTCTCTTTTCTCTGTATCCAGAGGAGTCAACTATAACTCTTACGAAACTGTCGGAATGTTTATTTATAATAAGACTTAGAATATATTGGATTGAATCAAGGGTTGTACCTCTTTTTCCAATCACTATTCCAAGATCTTTTTCGTTACCTAGAATATTTACATTAAGTACATTTTTATCCATAGTAATGTCTGTGTCGTACTTAATTTCAAGTGGTTTTAATATTTTATCGATAAATTCATTAGAAATTTCGGTAAACTTTTCTATATCAAAGTTAGCTTCAGCTTCTTCGATATTTTCTGAATCTTCTGTTTCTACTTCTTCATCTAAAGTTTTAGAAGTATCACAAGATTTAACTTCATGAACTTCTACTTTAACTTCTTCTGTAACTTCAGGTTTATCCTTACTTAATTCTTCAGATTTAGAAAATTTAGGTTCAGATTTTACCTTATTTCTTGTTTTGTTTTCAAATTTAGAACTTTTGCTATTCTCGGATTCAAATTCTTCGCTAAAAATCTCTTTTAAAATATCTTCTGTATCTTCTTTTTTAGATACCTTAACTGCAGCGTCCTTTTGTCCAAATCCTAAGAAACCTTTGGAAGCTTCTTGTAGAACTTCTACAGTTACATCCTCTTTTTTAAGTTTTAGCTTTTTAAGAGCATCTTCTACTGCTTCATCTACACTACGTCCTGTAGTAATTACATAATTCATTATACACCCTCCACTTCACGCTTGATGATAACATTCTGAATCAGTTGTTGTAAAACTTGGAATAAGTTAGAAACTGTCCAATAAAGGACCAATGCTGATGCAAAGTTCCTACCCATCATAAAGATCATAACAGGCATAACTAAAGTCATAGTATTCATCATTGATTGAGATTGTGCTGTTTGACTTGCTTTATTAGCTGTTGAGTTTTGTGTTATCCATGAAGATAAAAATGTAGTAACAGCTGCAACTATTGGCAGAATAAGGGTTGTATCTTTAAGATCTATATCTTTAATATAGAAAAAATTCTTTGCAATGCTATCGTATAGTCCAGGTTCTTTAAACACATAGGTCGCTGGTTCATAGAATACTCTATAAAATCCAATAAGAACCATCATTTGAACGATCATAGGAAGACATCCACTAAGCATATTGTAGTTTGCATCTTTGTAGAGTTGTCTTTGTTTAGCAGCCAAAGTTTGAGGATCATTTTTGTATTTCGTTTGGATCTTTTCAAGTTCTGGTTGTAACTCTGCCATCTTCTTTTGGTTTCTCATTTGAGAAATACCGATAGGTAGCATCAAAACTCTAATGATAAAAGTGGATATGATAATCGTAATAGCAAAGAAAGAAATACTTTTAGGTTCTGGAAATCCTTTAGAAAGAACATCGTAGATAAATCTAAAAAAGATACCTAAAATTGTACTAATTGTTTTCATTTATTCTCCTTATGGAAGGGGATCATAACCACCTTTACAAAATGGATTACATCTAAGTATACGATAAGTACTAAGATATAAGGCTTTAAAAAAACCATACTTCGTAAAAGCAAGTCTTGCATATTCGGAACATGTGGGTTCAAATCTACAGTGCCTTCCTGGCAGTAGATACTTCGATATAACCTTTTGATAAAATTTAATAATCAAAAGAACTATTCTATTCAAATAAGACCCTTCTTTCTAAGAACATGTTCAAAAGATCTCTTAAGCTCACTATAATCTATGTAGGACTTATCCTTTTTTAAAATTAGGACAACATCATATCCCGGTTTTAGATCATAATCTCTTAAAATCATTCTAAGTCTTCTCTTAAATTTGTTTCTAGTGACAGCATTTCCAAACTTCTTGGTAATGACGAAACCGACCCTAGTAGTAGGAAGGTTATTTTTATTTAAAAACATGGTGAAGACTCTATTTCCAGTTACATTCTTTTTTTTATAGACCTTTTGAAAATCCCTATCTTTTTTTAAAATTTCTTGCATTATGCTGAAAGTTTCTTTCTTCCCTTTCTTCTTCTAGCTCTTATTACAGCTCTACCTGATTTAGTTCTCATTCTAGCTCTGAAGCCGTGTTCTCTTTTTCTTTGTTTGTTTTTTGGTTGATAAGTTCTTTTCATTATTTTCCCTCCTTTCCCATCTTAAAATTATATACAACATAAACCTTGTTTGTCAATGAAAAGCTTATGAAATTAGAAGATTTAGGGATATTTAGATAATTTAAATGGAAAAATATAAATATGTGAAAATTTTTTGAAATATAACAAAATATATTGAACATTGTTCATAAAAAGAGTAATATATTATAAAACTGAACTATGTTCATTAGATTGGAGGTTATTATGGAAAAGAAAAAAAATAAAGAAAAAGCTATCATGGATGCTGCTCTTAAGTCTTTTAGAGAAAAAGGAATAGACAAGACTTCCATTAGAGATATTATGAGTGAATCTGGACTTGGTCTAGGAACTTTCTATCTGTACTTCAATGACAAGAATAGTCTCGAAGAAAAGATAGTACTAGATATTCTTACAGATTTAATCTACAAGGCAGAAGTCCAGTGTAAGGAAGAAAATGCATCTGACAGATATATTTCTTTTGTAAGCTATCTTATAGATGAGCTCTTAAAAGACCCTCTCGAACTAGAGCTCATTTCAAAAAATGCGAACTGGGCACTGTATGCCAAGGTAGAAAATGATAGCAGATTTGAAGAAGCTGAAAACACTTTGAAGTTTGTACTTAACAGATTCGATTCTCTATTCAATGTTAAACTTTCTGAATCTGAGCAGATTTTTATAATCTCTCTTACTTTTCATATAGTGCTTTCAACTTGTAAATCTTCTTTAAACGAAGATTCAGTCTTAACTATAGACGAGATGAAACCAATACTTTTTAAAATACTAGAAAAAATATTTAGATAGAGTGATTTAATGAAAAAATTTACAAAATTTATATCTCATCATCCGAAAATTGTATTTTTAGTGATGAGTTTTCTTCTTATTCCCTCTTTTATCAGTTATAAATTGACGGGAGTAAATTATGATATTTTGACCTACCTTCCTGGCGATCTAAAGTCTACACAGGGTCAAAAAATTTTAGATAGCGAGTTTAAAAATGCAGCCACTGGTATGCTTATATTGGAAGGTACTGACCATGAGGCAGATGCTCTAAGAGAAGAGATTTTAAAGATCGATGGTGTTGAGGATGTAATATCTAAATCTTCTACTTTAGGAGATATGATTCCAAAAGATTTTCTGCCAGAAGATTTACAAAATGTTTTCTATGCCAATGGATCTACCCTTATGATAGTAAAATTTAGCGAGTCCGCATCTTCTTTTACGACCATGTCTGCAATTGATCAAATAAAAAATATAGAGTCCAATCAAAAATATTTAAGTGGGATTTCATCCCTAGTTAAAGATACTAAAGAAATTATAGATAACGAGACTCCCATATATGTTCTATTAGCTGTTGCGCTAGGAATTATTATATTGGCTCTTACAAATGAATCCACTGTGATACCATTTGTATTTATAATTACAATAGGATATGCAGTTTTATATAATTTTGGAACGAATATATTTTTAGGAGAGATTTCCTATATTACAAAGGCAATTGCGGCTGTACTTCAGCTAGCAGTAACCATGGACTATTCAATATTTCTATATCACAGGTATGTTGAAGAAAAAGCTTTAGACGACAACAAATATGATGCAATGGATGTGGCTATTCAAAAGACTATTTCATCCCTATTTGCATCTTCTCTTACCACTTTTGCAGGATTTATCGTTCTTATATTAATGAGGTTAGGTCTTGGAAAAGATATAGGACTTGTCATGAGTAAGGGAGTATTAATAGGGCTTATAGTAACGGTAACTCTTCTTCCTGCCATGCTTTTGATAGTTGAAAACCTTGTAAATAGATATAACCACAAGGTACTCTTACCTTCTTTTGAAAAACTTGCAGACTTCAATATTAGACATAAAAAAGTTTTAGCACTTGTGTTTGTAATTTTATTTATACCTGCAGTCTATGGAGCTAGAAACACAAAGCTTTATTATAACTTGGATAGATCTCTTCCACAGGATTTGGATTCAATAGTTGCGCTAAATAAGATGAAAAAAGACTATGATATGGCAACTACACATTTTATAGTTGTAAAAGATGATCTTTCTAATTCAGATTTAAATGGACTTATAGATGAATTAAAAGATATAGATGGTATAAATTCAGTCCTAAGCACCAATTCTGTAACTGGAGTGATGCTTCCACAGGATATGCTTCCTGACAAGGTGAGAGATAATTTCTCAAAGGGCGGATATGAGATGATAATGGCTAACTCCAAGTATCAAACCGCTTCAGATGAGGTAAGAGAACAGATAAAAAGTATGAGAGATGTAATCAAAAAGTATGATAAGGAAGGTTATTTAACTGGAGAAGCTGTGCTTACAGATGATCTTACAGATATATCTGCAGAGGATTTCAAAGTTGTAAACATTGCATCTATTGCAATTGTTTTTTTAATTATAGCTTTGGTATTTAAATCCATAGGTATTCCAATAGTCTTGATACTTGCAATTGAACTTGCAATTCAAATAAATATGGGGATTCCTTTCTATTTAAATCAAACCATACCATTTATAACTTCTATAATAATCGGGGTTATTCAACTTGGATCCACTATAGACTATTCAATACTTCTTACCAATAGATTTTTACATGAATACGAATTAAGTGGCGAAGTGGATGATGCTCTTAGAATTGCAGTTAAAGAAACTTCCAAATCAATAGTTACATCAGCCCTTTCATTTATGGCTGCAACGATTGGAGTTGGAATCTATTCAAAGATGGAGATAGTTTCAACTATTTGTACCTTCCTTGCAAGAGGTGCAATCATAAGTATGACGGTAATAATACTTCTTTTACCAGCTATTATATCGGTAACATTTCCATTTATTAAAAAGACGACAAAGGGATTAAATTAAAAGGAGAATAGAATGAAAAAGAATTTACAAAGAGTGGTTGCGGGAGCTGTGGTATTTTCAATGCTACTACCTAGCACAGCCTTCGCAGCTAACAATATAAATAAATCTGAAACAGTATATGTAATTAAAAATAATGGTGAGATAAGGGATAAGACCGTATCTGTTTGGCTTAATTCAGAAGAAAATATAAGGACAAAGGACAGGACAAACCTTGAAGATATTAAGAATTTAAAGACTGATGAAAAGATAGATTCAAAGGGTGGATTTATTGAATGGGACGAAGATAAGAAAGATATTTACTACCAAGGAAAGAGTGAGAAAGATCTTCCGATAGATGTAAATATAAAATACTTTTTGGATGGAAAAGAGATGAAATCCAGTGAGCTCAAAGGAAAATCAGGCCATTTAAAGATAGAAATCTCAGCAGAAAATAAAGAGTTTGCAGTTAAAAAGATAGGTGGAAAAAACAAAAAAATCTATGCGCCATACACAGTTTTAAGTGCCATGAGTTTCGATTCAGAAATCGCATATAATATAGAAGCAAAAGATTCCAAAGTCGTAAAGGATGGCAAGAATGAAATAGTAACCACTGTCTTAACTCCTGGACTCAGAGAAAACTTTGAAAATATATTGGAAGAAAGACAGATGGAAGAATTTAGAAATAGTTCTACCATAGAAATGGATGTAAAGGACTATGAACCAATAGAAGCCTATGTGGTGATTTCAAACGAACTATTCCAAAATAAACTGGATATAGAATCCATAGATAAACTTCGAGATGGAGTAAGAGAACTCGAAGACAATTCTCAAAAACTTGTGGATGCATCTGTAAAACTATCTAAAGCTCAAGGTGAGCTAAATAATGGAATAGCAAAGATGGGAGACGGAGCCAAGAAATTGGAAGATGGTTCAAAAGAACTCTACGATAAATCTGGCGAACTTGAAAACAAGTTTGACGAAGTAATAGAAAAGATAAAGCCAGTACCAGAATATGCTGCCAAGATGGATGACGGAGGTAGTAAACTTTCAACAGGCATCACAAAATACACAGAAGCAGTTGGAAAGATGAATGAAAATACAGGCAAGATGGTAGAAGGAGCCGGCAAACTTGCACAAGGTTCAAGAGAATTAGATGAAGGTTTGGGAAAACTAAAAATTGCAACATCTCAGCTTAGAGAAGGCTCATCAAAATTATCTAAAGTAAACGATCTAAAGGATAATCTAGTAGGTAAGCTTACAGAACTCAAAGCTGGAATAGGTGAGTTGAGCACTGGGGCAAATAGTCTTCACCAAGGATTAACACAAGCATCACAAGGTGCAAACGAACTATCTCAAAAAAATGCGGCATTAAATGGAGCAATCCAAGAAATGAACTCAAAAGTTCAAGGTATAACTGGAGCAGATTTACCAGGCATGCAAAACCTAGATGTATCTTCTGATTTACAAAATATAGGTGTAAATGCAAAATCTATTGGAAATAACTTGGCAGAAGTACAAAATGCGATAACACTCCTAAGTCAAGTGAAAGATCCTACAGGACAAGTACAAGAAGCAATACAAATTCTTGCAGGAGCATCTCAAAATATAGGAGCAAACGCACAAGGCATCGCAGGATCTACAAAAAGTGTAGGATCTAAGCTAGAATCACTTCAAAACCTAAGCGGAAGCCTCGGAAATATTTCTTCACAAATAAAAGTATTAAAAACCAATATGAATAGTGTTGCAACAGCTTCAAATGGAATAAATGGAGGAATGGAAGAACTTTCTTCAAGTCTAAATGAATTGGAAGCTGGAGCAGGCAGAATCTCCGGAGGACTCCAAGCGATAGATGCATCTCTAGAAAAAGGAATGGGAGAAGTTACAAATGGAATGGACCTATCTGAATTAAATAAACTTGGAGAATCTCTAGTAAAATTAGATGATGCAACTGGACAATTAAAAGAAGGATCCCAAAAGCTAAGAGCAGGCACAGAAGAAAGTGAAGCAGGAGTAGAAAAACTTGCTTCAGCAATAAATGAACTAGATGGCAACTCCGAAAAATTAAATTCGGGAGCAAGTGAACTCTCTAATGGTCTTCATGAATTCAAAGAAAAATCCAAGATGTTAAATGATTTTCCAAGACTAAAGACAGAAGGAATCTCACCAATGAGGGAGGGAATTTGGAAAATAAACGATGGCATACACACACTAAGTGATGGAACTATAAAACTTGAAAATGGAAGTGTAGAGATAGATACAGCTATGAAGACATTTAGCGAAAAACTACAAGAATTTAAACAAAAGGGAATAGACGAACTGGATAATAAGACTAGAGAGCTTCCAGAATTTAAAGAAATTGTAGACGAAATGAGCAGACTAGCTAAGGAAGAATCCTCATTTACAGGAACAACAGAAGGATTTGAAACCAAATTTAGAATAATAGAAAAGATAAAATAGAAAAATAATTCACCTTGACTCCGGAGCAAGACTTCGGGGTCTTTTTTAAATAAGAAAATGAGGCGGATATCTTTTATGAATTAATAAATACTAAATAGTATCCCTTTAAGGCTTTTAAATCTTCAGCACTAAAAGCACCGTCTTTTGGATAGCCTTCATACCAAGTAACTTCACCTCTGTAGGTTACTTCTACTGTTCCATTGACATAATAATTGTCATAGTCTATGCATATCGCATGGAGAGTTCCTTTTACCTCTCCGTCATCATAATCGATGGCTCTTGGATAGTCAAAGTCCTTTCCATATGTTTTTTTGATTTGCTCAAACCTTTTGTACTCACCGTTAACTACATATATGTCGCCTTTTGATTTGTCGATTTTTATAGATTTACTATCAAAATTTCTTGCATCAACACTTAAACTTGTAGTAATTAATGAAAGCATTATTAGAAGAGCAAATACTACTTTTCTAAATTTCATAATTACCTCCATATGGTAAATAAATAAAGTATCCGCCTCAAATCAAGTATATCACAAAAAAAAAAAAACAGACTACGGTAATTTGATAAAATTTACTATTGCAATTTATCACGAAGAGGCGTAAAATTAATAAAAATGTCAAGAATATAAGGAGGATATTATGGAAAAATCATATTCAAGTTCCAAATCATTAGAAATTACAAAATCTATTAAAAAAGTAACTCTAGCTTTGCAACATATGATTGCAATGTTTGGTGCTACTGTTTTGGTTCCCCTTTTAACAGGGTTCAATGTTTCAACTTCACTGATGTGCGCAGGGATAGGTACTCTTATTTTTCACTTTTGTACGAAAAAGAAGGTACCTGTTTTTTTAGGTTCATCTTTCGCTTTTATACCAGTTATTCAGTCTGTCGCTAAATCCTATGGTTCTTTGGCATACGCTCAAGGTGGGATCGTCGTGGCAGGCTTTATTTATGTAATCCTATCTTTATTCATTAAAAGGATAGGTGTTAAGAGAATTACAAAATATTTTCCAGCACAAGTGGTTGGTCCAATGGTTATAGTCATAGGTTTTAATCTTCTACCTACTGCAGTTTCTATGGCAAGCTCCAACTTCATAGTTTCAATAGTAACCTTTACTGCATGCATCCTACTAAGCAATTTTACAAAAGGTTTTACAAAACAACTTGCGATTATAATTTCTGTAACTGTTGGATATCTTCTAAGTTTAAAACTTGGGATCGTAGACCTTGCTCCTCTTAAGAGTGCAGAGTTTTTAAATCTTCCTCCAATCACTCTTCCTAAGTTCAGCCTTGGTGCAATCTTTACCATTGCTCCAGTTGTAATAGCTGTATTTATGGAACATATTGGAGATATAACTACCAACTCTCAAGTAGTTGGAGAAAACTTTATGGAAGATCCAGGACTTAATAGAACTCTACTTGGTGATGGACTTGCAACTGTCATGGCAGGGATGATCGGTGGCCCGGCAAACACAACCTACGGAGAAAATACAGGTGTACTTGCCCTTACAAAAAATTATGATCCATCTATTTTAAGACTTGCCGCAGTATTTGCAATAATCCTCGGATGCGTCGGATATATAGGAGGATTCTTACAAACAATTCCTACCGCAGTCATGGGTGGTATATCAGTTATACTCTTCTCAATGATCGCCCTTGTAGGTTTTAAAACTATAAAGAATTCAAAAATGGATTTTAATTTAAAAAATATAATCACCATGGCAACTATTATAATAATCGGCCTTGGACCAAATGCGGGACTTAATATAGGAATAAAAATAACTGACATGGTAAGCCTATCAGGGCTATCACTAGCAGCGATTGTAGGAATTTTGATAAATGTAATATTTACTCTTTATGAAAATAAAATAGAAAAAGAAACAATGTGAAATTAATTTTCACAAAAGTATTCAAAAACGCCTCCTTTAGTATATAATTATTAAAAGGAGGTTTTTTTATGAAGGAAAACAACGAAGGCTTCAGCTCGATAGTCGGTTTTATAATGGTGGCTATTGGCCTTGCTCTAGGAATCGGATCTCTCTGGAGATTTCCATATGTAGTTGGAGAAAATGGTGGAGCCATATTCATATTTATGTATATAGCAATAATACTTGTAATAGGAATTCCACTTATGACTGCAGAGGTAACTATCGGATTTAAAACTCAAAGGACTGCCATAGACGCATACAAAACTCTAAGTCCAAAAACAAAATGGTACTACGCAGGATATCTACATACATTAGCAGCGATACTAATAGTTGGATATACATCACCAATCTACGCTTGGATTTTAAAATATATTTCTCTATCCTTAACTGGGGGATTCACAGGTCTTAATAAGGATATGATTGTGAGTCTATTTAATGATTTCAACGCAGATAAGAATATGGTCTACCTATTCTTTATGATAAATTTAGTTCTAAATGCTGTGGTAATTATATTTGGAATTCAAAACGGAATAGAAAGACTATCCAAGATACTTATGCCAATATTATTTGCAATAATGGCTGTAATAATATTCTATGCAATAAGCCTTGATACCAGTGGAGAAGGACTAAGATTTCTATTTTCACCAGATCCAAGCAAATTTTCAATTAAATCAGTAATCACATGTCTAGGTCAGGCGTTCTTTGCTCTGGGACTTGCGATGCTCGGCTCCATGGTATTTGGATCATATATAAAACAAAAGGATGAAAATATATTTAAAACTTCTACTATTATATGTAGTGCCTTAGTCCTTGCGGGAATCTTCGCAGGAATGATGATACTACCAATAGTATTTGCAACAGGACTTACACCGGGAGAAGGAGTTTCACTTACATTTTTAACCCTACCAAATGCATTTAATGTAATTCCATATGGAAATGTACTTGCAATACTATTCTACTTTGGATTTTATATAGCAGCATTTACATCTTCAGTTGGAGTACTAGAAGCAGTGACAGGACAATTTAGTGAAAAGTTTAATATTTCTAGAAAAAAAGCTCTCCTTATAGCGTTTATAATCGTAGCAGCAATCGCATATGTATCAGTTAATAACGACGCATTCTTTAACTTTATAGACAATGTAGAATCAAACTATATCTTAGTAATAGGAGTACTCTTAATAGCAATCTTCACAGGATATGTTTGGGGAATAGAAGAAGCGATGGATGCTGCAAACATAAAGAATAAATTTATAAGAACCTGGATGAAAGTAAGTATAAAATATATCTCACCAGTAGTTATAATAGTAATCTTTATAAGTCAATTTATAAAATTTTAAATGAATATCAATCGGCATTAAGACATGCCGATTTTTTAGTGAAATCGCAGTAAGCACTTATAAAATAAATAAACCTTTAAAAATTCTAAAAAAATAATAAAATAAAATATTTTTATTCTTAATCGTTGTAATCAATTAAAATAGCGAAAGATAGTATGAAAAAATTCTTAAAATGGAAAACCGTAAAAATATTTATGAAAACCTTTTACTTTATCGTTGAAAATTTAACATGATAAAGGTATAATTAAGTTATCTTAATAATAAGGAGGAAGACATGGAAGACAAATTATTAGCAATAGTAAAATCTATTAATGGAGTGCTTTGGGGCGTTCCAATGATGGTAATCCTCGTAGGATGCGGTATTTTTTACACACTAGCATTAAGAGGAATCCAAGTAAGAGACTTTGGATTAGCATTTAAGAAAGCTTTTTCCGGCTTCAGTTTAAAAGGAAAAAAAGCTGGCGCTGACGGAATGAGTTCTTTCCAATCACTAGCAACAGCAATCGCAGGACAAGTTGGTACTGGTAACTTAACAGGATCAGCAACAGCTATTATTTCAGGGGGACCTGGAGCAATATTCTGGATGTGGATCAGTGCTTTCTTCGGAATGGCAACAATATTCGCAGAAGCAGTACTAGGACAAAAGTACAAAGTTGTTAAAGACGGACAAGTAACTGGTGGACCAGCTTACTACCTAAGAAATGGTATCCATTCAAAAGTACTAGCAGCACTATTTGCAATATTTATTACAATAGCACTAGGACTAGTAGGTAACCTTGTACAAGCTAACTCAATAGGACAAGCATTCTCAAGTGTTATTGACGTTCCTACATGGGTAGTTGGACTTGTAATAGTAGTTATCTCTGGATTTATCTTCATCGGTGGAGTTGGTAGAATCGCATCTGTAACAGAAAAAATAGTTCCAGTAATGGCATTCTTCTACATACTAGGTGGACTTATTATCCTTATTAAAAACGGTGGAGCGACAGCAGACGCATTTAGACAAATCTTCGTAGGAGCATTCAAACCTGAAGCTGTACTAGGTGGAGCTGCAGGGGTTACAGTACGTCAAGCAGTTAGATACGGGGTTGCACGTGGACTATTCTCTAACGAAGCTGGTATGGGTTCAACACCACATGCTCACGCAATAGCAAAAGTTAACCATCCATGTGACCAAGGTCTAGTAGCAATCGTAGGTGTATTTATAGATACATTCGTAGTTCTTACAATCAACGCACTAGTTATAATAGCAACTGGCGCAAACCAAATCGACGGACTAAAAGGAATCAAAGTTACACAAAAAGCATTTGAACTAGGAATAGGACATATAGGTGTAGCATTTATAGCAGTAGCATTATTCTTCTTTGCATTCTCAACTATCATCGGATGGTACTTCTATGGAGAAGCAAACGTAAGATACCTATTTGGACAAAAAGGAATAGGAGCATACAGAATACTAGCACTAGTATTTATCTACCTAGGAACTATGTTCGAAGTAGACTTAGTTTGGGAACTTGCAGATATGTTTAACGCAATGATGGTAATCCCTAACGTAATCGGGGTAATCGGACTTTACAAAGTAGTTCAATCTACACTTAACGAATATCAAACATTAAAACTAGATGTAAATCCAAACGCATAAAAATTAAATTAAAGAAAAGCTTCAGAGAAATCTGGAGCTTTTTTTAATGGGTATGCTATCTACATAACATAAAAATTAAAATTAGATGCTCTACATAGAGCATTTAAATTTAAAAAAACTTTTTAGAGGAAGCAATTTTCTTCCATTAACATGGATACTAAAATCTATTCAATCAGGCGAAGCCGTGGGAAAGCAAAACATCTGATTTGTCTTTGTAGCGGAAGCATATTGCTTCCACAGCCGAGAGGCTACAATGAACATCCAAACTTAACCACACCAGAGTTATACCCATTCGACTTCGACGGTTCCGTTAAAACTCCACCGTCTCCGCTCAGGGTGACCGCCTTCCATTAGGACTATTCGTAATACTACCACCCCAACTGCAGTCATCCTGAGAGGCAGTCGAGTTCTGCAAATCAGCCTTCACTTCAATCGGCTTCTTTGGAACTCTTTGCATAAGATCTGCAACGATCTTCCCAACTACAGTCACCCTGAGCGGAAGAGCCGAAGGCTCTGGAGTCGAATGGGTATAACATCCGAGGACCTAGTCAAAGCAAATAAAATAATTTTAAAAATACCGATTAATAATTTTTATATCTCATGCTATACGTCTAGCATCAAAAATAAAAGCTCAAAGGAGATCACGATTACAGAAACTCTAAAATTCTAAACCACGTCGACCTATAAATCGCAACTCGCTACGCTCAAACAGTGCGATTTATAGCCGGTCTCCTTAGGTTTGAATTTTGACGAGTTTCTTTCAGACGGATCTCCTTTTGAGCATTTTATTTTATAGAAATATGAATCAGAAATAAGGATTTTATTGAATAGGTCGTAGGGAAAGTTTTGTATTTGTTTTTAGAGAAAACTTATAAAATAATTATCTTTGTAGCGGAAGCAATCTGCTTCCATCAGCCTTGATACTAAATTAATGTAACTTAGCCGTTAGGCGTAAAACAACAAAAATTTATATGCACGCCCATATAATTCTTACTAACAATCTTAGTACAGATAAAACCTATACCACCACAAGTGATTTTTGCTTTCGGCGTTAAGAAATTTTCCACTGTCTGAGCGTAGCGAGTTTGGAAAATTTTAGCCGAATAAAAAAATCACTACCAAAACCTCCCAATGCGAGGTGGGTAGAGGGAGCTCGATTGGCAGTCGAGTTCTGCAAATCAAACTTCGCTATGCTCGTTTTCTTTGGAACTCTTTGCATAAGACCTGCAACGAAATCAAAGATTTCGGCTAGGGCTTTAACAAGGGAGGAAACTGCGAGTCTCGAAGAGAAAACCGCAGGTTTTTTCGAGAGACGTTAATTGCCTCCCTCTCCCTCGTAAAAGAAAATTGGAAGGAGAAAGAATAAGGTTTGGTTATTCATAAGATATTTATATATTTTTATTTTATTTCCCATGCTCTAAGTAGAACATGAAAAAATAGAAACAAACAAACTTTTAAAACAAACAAAAAAAGCGGCTTAGCCGCTTAAATTTTTATATCTATTTACTTTCATTTATTGCATCGATTATTGCGTTTCTAAATCCGCCCCGTTCTAGTGCGTGGACTCCCTTGATGGTGAGACCTCCTGGAGTGGTGGATTTTCCTTTTAATTTTCCGAGTTCCTCCACATCGCCTAGTATTACGTCGCAGCATCCTCTTACGGTGCGAGTCATCAAATCTGTGGCGAGATTTCTCTCCATTCCTCTTAGTACTGCTCCGTCTGCTGCTGCTTCCATAAACATGTAGAAGTATGCTGGAAGACATCCTGCCATCACAGATAGAAGCATGGTGTCCTCTTCTTTTAAGTCGTAGACTTTTCCCAAGACTTCAAATGTTTTAATGACTTCTCTATATTCTTCTTCCTTTAGATTTACATTTGTTGCACCCATCACTCCGTCGTTTATGGCAACCGGTGTGTTCGGGATTAAGATCATAAATTTGTCATGAAGCTTATTTAGTTCCTTAGATCCTATCTGAGGCGCTACGGAGATAAATATCTTGCCAGTTTTAACCTCTTTTACAGATTTTAAAAGCTCTGGATAAGATGTGTGTGGCGTTGCTAGGACGATGACGTCGCTATCTCTTACTATTTCTTTTAAATCTTCGTAGACCCTGATATTTTCGCCGCTAAATTTAATCTTTCTTCTATTGTAAACGGACACGGGACATCTATTTGCAAATCCTTTTGCCAAGGCTTTGCCCATGTGACCTAGCCCAACTACAGCTATTTTCATTTCTCACCTACTTTATAAAATAATTTAGTACGATTCCTAGCACTGCTCCCATGCCTATAAGTTTTAATAGATCTACCTTTTTATAATATAGAACTAGACCTAGGACGAAGCACACCGCTGCAGGGATGCTGATATTAGAAATACCATATCCATTTGGAAATACAGACTGAGAAAATAGTGATATGGCAGTGATTAAAATCAGCGATACCACTCCAGCCTTGATTCCATTAAGCATCCAGTCGAGAAGCTTAAAGGTTTTTTTCTTGGAAAATAAAAAGTATCCAAGTATCATCATCAGTATAAATTGAAATGTGACAACTCCTGCTGTTGCAAAGACGCTTCCGATTATGCCTCCTACCTTTTGTCCGACAAAGGTCGCGGAATTTATTGCAATAGGTCCTGGAGTCATCTGAGAAATGGAGATTAGATCCAAGAACTCTTGGGGAGTCATCCAACCATTTTGTTTTACTACGAATTCATTTATAAGTGGAATGACTGCGTATCCTCCTCCGAATGCCATCATTCCAATCTTTAAAAATATGAGGTAAAGTTTTAAAATCATTTTCTACCTCCTATTCCAAAGACTATTATTCCTGATAGTGCTGAAAATATAATTAAATAAACTGTATCCACATTTGTAAACATGCCCAAAAGGAATATTATCGCCATGACTACCGATGAAAACAAAGGATGTTTTTTGTAGGCGGTCTTGCCCATTCTAAGTACTGTTATAAATAGTACCGCGGAGATGATGCCGCTTATGCCAAGAAGGGCTGATGAGATGAAGAAATTTTCTTTAAATTCTGTGTAAAATTTCGCCACCAAGGATAGGGTTATTAAACATGGAAGGGTGGATGCTACTAGTGCCACCACTGCTCCCACAGGACCACAGACTTTGTATCCGGTGAGTATTGATGTGGAGATTGCCATAGCGCCAGGACCACCCTGTGCCAAAGCAACTATATCAAGCATATCATCTTCAGAGATGGCTTCAAGTTCTTCTACAAAGACGTCCTTTACTATTGGAACGATTGTGTAGCCGCCGCCGAAAGTAAGTGCATTTATTTTAAAAAATGTAAGAAATAATTTAATTAAGCTAATTTTCTTCATATAACACCTCATTTAAAATTATAACATAGCAAAATTATAAAAATAACTTGGGTTTAATAGTTAAATGAGATTATATTAGATCTAAATAATCTCCGTATCCTTCCTTTTCCATATCTTCCTTCTTTATAAATCTGAGACTCGCACCATTTATACAGTATCTAAGTCCGCCTGATAGAATCGGACCATCGGGGAACACATGACCTAGGTGAGAGTCGGCTTCTTTGGATCTAACTTCAGTCCTTCTCATTCCGTACCTTTCATCTAGAACTTCTTCAAGTTCTACGCCTTTTGCGGGCTTGGTAAAAGATGGCCAGCCGCAACCGGCGTTAAACTTGTCCTTTGAGGAGAATAGCACTTCTCCAGAGACGATGTCCACATAGATTCCGTCGCGAAACTCGTCGTTAAGTGGTGAGGTAAAAGGTCTTTCTGTGCCATTATTTTGAGTAACCTTGTAGGATACTTCGTCTAAATTTTCTATTTCTTTTGTAAAATCTTTTTTCATAAATCCTCCAGATTATTATTAATATATTTATTTAATAACATTTCAATAAAAAAGACAACCTTTATGGTTGTCAGTCATTTATAATTTTATTTTCTATAAAAGTTTTTAAATCTTCCTTGGTCATTTCGCCACTTGCAAGTTCCTTCAAAGCCAAGATATGTTCATCTACGAATTCTTCTGCATCTTTTAAAATTCTGTCTTCACTATTTAGACTTATGTTAAAAGGAATTGATTGCTCTCTTATCGCCTGTCTTAAAAATATATTTACTGCACTTGATAGATTGAGTCCAAGTTCATTGAATAATTTATCTGCCTCATTCTTTAAATCTGAATCTACTCTTATACTTATAGTTGTACTTGACATAGTATCCCTCCTTAAATAAATTATAACATTTTCTATTACAGCGTCAATACACAGTAACACAAAACACTTTAAGAGTTCATGTCTTCAAACTTGGATAAGTCATGATATAATATTAATAATAATATTGGAGGTTACTATGAAAAATAATAATAAATCTAATAAATCTTTAGAAAAAATAAATAAAGAAAAAGAAAATTCGAGAAAGAGCAACCTGACCTTCGGTGTGATTTCCATACTCATCCCAATAGGTGCAGAGTTTTACTTCGGCAAGAGTCCTTATATGGAGAGTACGACTCTTATGATGATTTTGTGGATGTTTGTAAACTATATGTTTTTAACTACCACCTACCAACTCATTGTAAACTACACGCCGATCATGACTCTAAAGGGACTTACCATGAGAAAGACGAGGTTAAATTTAAATCTTCTCACCTACTATGCGGCGATTGTGTTTTTTAACGCATACTTTCTCTACAATCTATACACCAGGGACAATGTAATCATCTCAAGGCTTGCAAATCCAATACTTATGGTGATGGTTCTACTAACATTTTTTATAAATCTATACAGCGGAATCTTTCCAAAGATTACGAAGAAGGACAATGTGACCCTCTACGATGTAAGTGATAAGCTTCCATTTAGAAATGGTCGTGAAAAGGTGGATGTCCTTGCTGGGATTTATGAAGGCGGCCTTGTGGTTGGGATAAATAAATTTAGATTTTCCACTATTAATAATATTTTTGAAGATAAGGATACCTTGGTCATCCGTGGAAAGGACGAAGAGGGCGCTTACAGGGTAAATATTTCCGCTCCAAAGACCAAGTACATGATGAAAAACTATATAAGAGCAGCAGAAGAGTTGAAGCTTCTTTCTAGGGACGTTATAAATATTTCTTATGAAGATCTATAATCTTTACATGAGTTTTACACAAAATATATGTTTGTAAAATTGTGGATAATGTGGATAAGATTGGGGATAAGGGAATTACAGCGTTTATAACTGTTGATAAAAAATGTGGATGGATTTTAAAATAATTTTAAAAGTCCATCCACTTTTCATATGCGTTATCTAGCTTATTTACTAAGTTTTCTCGCTCAAGGCTAAGTTTATTTATAGTTTCAAAATCTCCATCAAGACTTGCATTTGAGAGGTCTTCATCGATTGTGGATAATTTATTTTCGATTTCCACAATTTGATCCTCCAGCTCTTTAAATTCTTTCTCACGCTTTCTTTTTTCTTCTCTTTTCTGTCTCTCTTCTTTTTTTATTTGCGCTCTTTCTGTCTTGGAAATATATACTTCTTCTTCCTCTTCTTCTGAGGTGGTCTTTTCCAAGAAGTAATCGTAGCCGCCTAAGTATTCGGTCATTTTATCTTCTTCCATGTAGAGAAGTTTATTTATGACATGGTTTAGAAAATATCTGTCGTGGGAGATTGCAAGGATTGTTCCTTCATATTGAAGCAGAGCATCCTCAAGGGCTTCCTTCGAATCTATGTCTAAATGGTTCGTCGGTTCGTCAAGAAGTAAAAAGTTGGAGCCTTTTAAAATTATTTTTAAAATGGCAACTCTCGCTTTTTCTCCACCAGAAAGTTCCCTAATGGTCTTTAGAATATCATCGTCTATAAAGAGAAACTGTGCCAAGTATTTTCTGATTTCTGAATATTTTAATTTTGGATACTCGTCCCATATTTCGTCTAGCACCGTATTGTCTAGGTCGAGATCTCTCATCTCTTGGTCAAAATATCCGATATCCACATTGGTTCCAATTTTAAATTCGCCGCCGAAATCTTTTATTTTGCCAGTTATGATTTTAAAGATTGTGGACTTACCGATTCCATTTGGTCCCGTTAGACCAACTTTGTCGCCTTTTTGTACATTAAAAGAAATGTTTTTAAAGATTTCTCTATCGTAGGTTTTAGATAGATTTTCTATGCTTAGCACTTCTCTACCGGAGACTCTCTCCACAGGAAATTTGATATCCACCACTTGATTTTCTTCTGGAGCCTCGATTCTCTTTACCTTGTCGAGCATTTTTTGTCTGCTCTTGCCCTGCCTTATAAATCTTGCACGACCAAGTCCCAGGTATCTTTCGATGATCTGTTCTTGTCTTTTTATTTCTTTCTGTTGATTTTCGTACTGACTTTTTCTAATTTCAAGCTGTTTCTTTCTCTCTTTTGCGTAGTATTCGTAGTTTCCGTTAAAGGTTGTAAGCTTTAGTTCATCTAGAAGCACGATTTTATTTACAATATTATTTAGAAAATATCTGTCGTGGGAGATGATTATCACAGCTTTTTTATAATCTCTTAGGGCTCTTTCCAAGAAATTTATAGATTCAATATCGAGATGGTTCGTCGGTTCATCTAGAAGTAAAAGATCCGGATTTTTAAGGATTAAATTCGCAAGGGATAGCCTCGACTTCTGCCCTCCTGAAAGTTCAGAAATCTTTTTGCCGAACTCATCTTCAGAAAAGCCAAGCCCTATTAAAGTGCCTCTAATCTTAGATCCTACACTGTATCCGTCAAGCTTTTGGTACTGGTCACTTATCTTTTGGTACTCTTCCATTACATCGGATAGTTTCTCCTCGTCGTGCATCTCGCCTTCAAGTTCGCGAAGTCTCCTCTCAAGGGCGAACACCTCTTCGAAATTTTCTTCTGCACTTTCGTAGATACTCTTTGTTAAATCCTCGAATGGATTTTGTTTTAAATATCCAATGGTTAAATCCTTGGTCTTTATAATAGTCCCGTCGTCGTAGGAAATTTTATCCGTAATTATATTAAATAGTGTGGTCTTGCCGGTTCCGTTATTTCCGATGAGACCTACCTTATCATTATCTTCTACTATTAGAGATGCTCCGTCAAAGATCACTCTTTCAATAAATGATTTTTTTAAATTTGAAATATTAAGTATTGCCATATTGCACCTCAGATAAATATTAACACATTTTTTCTATCTATTAAAGCGTTTGAATTTGTGAAGAGATAAAACTATTTTAGTAAATGAAAGCTTTTATAAAACAAGAATATTTGTTATAATAATAACATAATGAGGAGGCGAATATGGAAAAGAGAATATCGGAGTCGGTAATTAGAAGACTTCCAATCTATCACAGATACTTAACAGAATTAATCGACGATAGAATTGAGAGAATATCTTCTTCCGAACTTTCAAAATTAACCGGTTTTACTGCTTCCCAAATCAGACAGGACCTCAATAACTTTGGAGGGTTTGGCCAACAAGGTTATGGATACAATACACAGGCGTTGAGAGATCAAATAGATAAGATACTAGGAATAGATAAGGTATATACTGCAGTTTTAATCGGTGTTGGACATTTGGGAACTGCCATCGCAAGCTATCAAGGATTCTCAGATTCTGGATTTACTCTAAAGGCTTTATTTGATACAGGAGAAAAAGTTGGTTCTGAAGTTGATGGGATGGAGATAAAACCATACAAAGAACTAGAAAATTACTTAGAAAAAAATCCAATAGACATAGGAATTGTTGCAGTTCCAAAAGAAGTTGCCCAAGACGTTATAGACAGACTTTTAAAACATGGAATAAAAGGAATATGGAACTTTGCTCCATTAGACATAACCACAGATAAGGCAGTAGTTGAAAATGTAAGACTAAAAGATTCACTTTTAACACTTGGCTATTATTTAAAAAACAAATAAAGATTTAAACGAAAATTAAGAAGACTTCGGTCTTCTTTTTTTGGTTATAACTTAATGTAGGTTGAAAAGGAAGTTACAAAAAACTTAAAAATAAGTTACAATTACTTCTAATTTATCTCAAAATTTAAATAGTACTATATAATAATTTTAGATAAATGCTAGGAAAAAATACATAAAATAGGAGGAAGTATGAAAAAATCTATTTTAATTTTAATGGCTGCCATTATGGTAGTATTTACCGCTTGTAGCAAGTCAGATACTAAAACAAGCGAAGTAGATAAAACTTATCCGCCAATGGTTAAAGTCGATGGAACTACCTATGGGGACACGGGCTATGAAAATGCCATGGTAACTTGTGGCACTGCTGATGGAGAGATAAAGACTACCGTAGATGGTAAGAGTATGCCAGAAAACAACGATGAATCTAACTTCGGCACTGGATACGGCTACCAAGTTTGGGAAAATGGATATATCAATGTAGAGATAGAAGGTAGATGGATTCTATTTAGAGATGTTGAACTAAAAGAAGATGGACAAATTCCAGAGTGGGTTGGTCATTTTACTGCTAAAGTTTTACAGACAGAAGAAAGTTCTATTATGGTAGAAGCGACAGAAATAGAAGATGGATTTTATTTCAAAGATCTACTTACTAAACCAATCTTACTATCCATCGACAATTTAAAAAATGAAAAGGACGGCAAAACTACCACAGAAGGCCTAGAAAATAAGACTGTTGAAGTCTACTTCGGTGGAGAAATTAAAAATACTGAGCCGGAAAGCTCCGTTCCTATAAATCTAGAAAAGATTTATAGAATAGAAGTAAAATAATTAAACGAAAAACTAAGAAGACTTCGGTCTTCTTTTTTAATTTAAAAGCGACGCCCTTTAAAGCGGCGCCAAAGATTATAAAATAGTGATTTTCCTAGTGAAAGTTTTAGGTTTTAATGGTAAAATCATGCTATGGAAATAATTTTTACATCTGATGAAACAATTTTAAAAAATATAGATTCATTTGAACCGAGCCATATCTTTAAATGTGGTCAAGCCTTCCGCTGGGACGAGTTGGAGGATGGTTCATTTATAAATGTGGCATTTAATAGAGTCTTTAGAGTATATAGAGATGGAGATGATATACATCTAGAAGGAGTGGACGAGGATTTTTACAACGCTCACCTGGTGGATTATTTCGATTTAAATAGATCCTATTTAGATATAAAGAATGATCTTTCCAAGGACGAAACTCTAAAGGAAGCAATGCTCTACGGCGAAGGAATTAGAATTCTAAACCAAGAGCCTTTTGAAACCATAATCACATTTATAATTTCTGCAAATAACAATATCAAGAGAATTAAAAATTCCATTAGGGATATAAGCAGAATGTATGGAGAGAAGATAGAAAATCCATATGGAGAATACTACGCTTTTCCAACTGTAGAAGCACTTTCCAAGGCTGATCCAAAGGATCTTCGTGAGTTTGCAAAGGTTGGTTTTAGAGACGAAAGAATCGTAAAGGCTTCTCAAATGATTTTAAATGGAGAAGTTGAAATCGACCCACTCTTCACCATGGATTTGGAACTTGCAAGAGAAGAACTGATGAAACTTCCTGGAGTAGGTCCAAAGGTCTGCGACTGCATCCTACTCTTTGCATTTAAGAGGAGCGAATCATTCCCAGTGGATGTGTGGATCAAAAGAGTTATGGAAGAATTATATTTTAAAAGAGAAGTTAAGAAGTCTGAAGTGGCGATACTCGGTAGAGAGTATTTTGGAAAATCTGCAGGCTTTGCTCAACAGTACCTATTCTTCTATGGAAGAGATAATAAATTGGGGGTTAAGTAATGAAGGGACTTATTATAAACCTTGTGGCAATATTAATAGGCGGTCTTTCCGGCAACTTTGTAGGTTCAAGACTTAGCTCTAAGTACAAAGACCAAATCATGTCAGGGCTATCTCTTTCAATCTTTGTGGTAGGTATGGAATCTGCCCTAAAGGGAGAGAATTTTATCCAAATAATCCTTGCCATGGTCATAGGACTTGCCATAGGAACCTACTTAGATATAGAAAAGAGAATTGAATCCCTTGGAAATAAAATTCAAAAGCTTGTAAGCAAAAAAGAAGGAGACTCAACCTTCGTCGAAGGCTTTGTAAGCGGTTCGCTTATTATATGCGTAGGATCTCTTACCATCATCGGAGCATTAAACGCTGGACTTATGGGAGATAACTCACTTCTTATAACTAAATCTGTATTCGACGGGATAACTGCATTTATTCTAGCGAGCACACTAGGAGTCGGAGTTATGTTTTCCGGTGTGCCACTTATGATTTATGAAGGGGGAATATTCTTCCTAGCAAGATACTTAAAAGATTTCTTCACACCTGCAATTATGGCAAATATAAATGGTGTAGGAGGAATACTAATACTTGCGATTGGGCTTACCATGTTAAGGATAAGAGATTTTAAAAGTGCAAATATGATTCCTGCTATATTTCTTGGAATTTTATTCGGAGCAATATGGGGATAAGAATTTAACCAGGCGAAAGTCTGGTTTTTTGTTGAAAAAATTTATATGTTTTTCGAAATTAATAAAAACTAATAGGAAAATTTCTCTTGATTTTGGTATTTAAAAATAAAAAGAAGCACCAGAAAATGGTTGAAAAAATATAGAATTATAAACCCGAAATTTCACAAAATTTTCTATATATGTGGTAATATTTTGATTAGAGAGAAATAAATTGAAAGTGGATAAGTATGTAGGAGGTAATGATGAATATACTTATTGTTGGAAGCGGCGGAAGAGAGTACGCTCTTGGACACAATATTCTAAAAGGACATAAGGACAGAAAACTCTATTTTGCACCGGGCAATGGAGGCACCTTAAACCTTGGAGAAAATACTGGTATAAAAGTAGATGATATAGATGGACTATTAAAATTTGCATTAGAAAATAATATTGACTACACAGTTGTCGGTCCAGAACTTCCTCTTACTTTGGGAATCGTAGATAAGTTTGAAGAAAATGAAAAGAAAATCTTCGGACCAAAAGAACTCCCATCCAAATTTGAAGCAAGTAAATCATATACAAAGAAATTTTTAGAAAAATATAATATAGCAACTGCAGAATATGGCGAGTTTGAAGACGAAAAGAGCGCCTATGAGTTTGCAGAAAAACTACTTACAAGAGATGGAAAAGTTGTACTTAAGGCGGACGGTTTAGCTGCAGGCAAAGGAGTGTTTATCGCTGAAGATTGTTCCCATGCACAATCATTTTTAAAAGATGTATTTAACGGAGTCTACGGTGACAAAAAAGTGGTGGTGGAAGAATTCTTAGAAGGATTTGAGATGAGTTTAATCTGTCTAACTGACACGAAGACCATCCTACCTCTACCAACTTCTCGCGATCACAAGAGAGCTTATACTGGAGAAATCGGACCTAACACCGGCGGCATGGGCACCTACGCACCGAATTTAATGGCAGAATCTTTTATGCCTAGAATAAAAGAAGAAATTTTAAATCCGATTTTAAAAGGACTTCAAAAAGAAAATATGGATTACAGAGGAGCGCTATTTATCGGACTTATGATCACCGATGAAAAGATCGAAGTACTAGAGTTTAATGTGAGATTCGGCGACCCAGAAACTCAAGTAATCCTAGAATTAATAGATAATGACCTACTAGAACTTCTTCAAAAAACTTCTGAAGGAAAATTAGACGAAGTAGATTTAAAGGTAAATAATAAAAAGGCACTTTGTCTTGTTCTAGCGAGTGGAGGTTATCCAGGCGCCTATGAAAATGGCAAAGAAATCCACATCGGACCTACCAAGAGTAGCATCTACTACTGCGGAACAAAACTTGAAGACGGAGTTCAAAAGACCAGCGGCGGTAGAGTTTTAAACCTCGTTTACTCTGGAGATGATTTTGATGAAGTAATAGAAACAGTTTACTCCGATGTAAAAGAAGTTTCATTTGAAAATATGGAATATAGAAAGGACATCGGTCCTAGAGTTAAGAGGGTCTATGTTGCGAAGAAGGATGAATTTGACCACGAATCCAAAGGAATCCAAAGTGAAATCGAAAATTCTCTTGGAATTAAACTTGATGGACTAAAGGTTTACAATAGGTACGACCTTGAAATGTCAAAGGAAGGCATCGAAAAGATTCTCTACACCATTCTTAGCGAAAAAGTCGTAGACGATGCGTATTTCGAAGATGCCATGGAACTTCAAAGCAAGATGGAAGATACCATTGCAGTGGCATACCTTCCAGGTCAATTCGACCAAAGGGAACAAGGAATCCTAGACACTGTAAGTTTAGTTACAGATGAAAAAATCGCGGCTAAATGTGCAAAAGTCTATGAAATAAAAGGAGCAACCAAGGAAGAACTAAAGAAAATTGAAAAATTCTTGGTAAATCCTGTGGACTCTCACAGAGTTGAGCTTCTAAACATACCGACAACCCTTAGAAAAGAACTTAAGACCACAGATAAGAACGAAATCTATGAAGGATTTATAAATTTCAGCGAAGAAGAACTAGAAAATTTCCTAGAAGAAAAATCCCTTGCAATGAATCTTGATGATTTAAAATGTATAAGAGATTATTTCAAATCTGAAAAGAGAGATCCAAGTGAAACTGAAATCAGAATCCTCGACACATATTGGTCAGATCATTGTAGACACACCACTTTCAACACATTTTTAGATATTAATTTCGACGAAAAGACAGAGCTTGATAGAATAATTAAAAATTCTTTCGACGAATATATAAAGATAAGAGAAGAACTAAAGATTGAAAAACCGATAAACCTAATGAGTTTTGGAACGATTCTATCGAAGTACCTAAGAGCCAAAGGAAGACTAGAAGATCTAGAAGTTTCAAGCGAAATCAACGCCTGCTCAGTAAAGATTAAGACGAGAATCGACATTGGTGGCAAGGAAGAACTAAGGGATTACCTTCTTATGTTCAAAAACGAAACCCACAACCATCCAACAGAGATAGAACCATTTGGTGGCGCATCAACCTGTCTCGGCGGAGCAATTCGTGACCCACTAAGCGGAAGAAGTTACGTCTACCAAGCAATGAGAATAACCGGCGCCGCTGATCCAAGGGATAAAAATACCATGGCAGGTAAACTTCCTCAAAAGAAGATAACCACAGAAGCAGCCCATGGATATTCTTCCTACGGAAATCAAATCGGACTTGCAACAGGACTCGTTGACGAAATCTACCATCCAGGCTATGTTGCTAAGAGAATGGAAACTGGAGCTGTAATAGCTGCAGCACCAATTGAAAATGTGGTAAGACTTGAGCCAGAAGCGGGAGATGTGGTAGTTCTACTCGGAGGCAAAACCGGAAGAGATGGTATTGGCGGAGCGACAGGCTCATCAAAATCCCACAGCACCACTTCAATCGTTACAGAATCTGCCCAAGTGCAAAAAGGAAATGCACCGGAAGAAAGGAAGATTCAAAGACTATTTAGACGTGAAGAAGCTACAAGACTTATCAAAAAATGTAACGACTTCGGCGCAGGTGGAGTAAGTGTCGCAGTGGGAGAACTTCATGACGGAGTGGATATCTTCCTAGAAAATGTTCCACTTAAGTACGAAGGATTAATTCCAATGGAAATCGCAATCTCTGAATCTCAAGAGAGAATGGCGGTAGTTCTAAGTAAAAACGATGTAGAAGAGTTTGAAAAATATGCCCACGAAGAAAATCTAGATACAAATATAGTTGCAAACATCACAGACACCAACAGAATGAGGATGTACTACAAGGACAAAATTGTGGCAGATCTTTGCTACGACTTTATAAATACAAACGGTGCAAGTAGGCACATGAATGTGGAAGTTACTTCTGAAAGCTTCCCTAAGACTTTAAGATCAAAGGACACAGATCCAAAGAATTTAAATAAATATCTTGGAGATTTAAATATAACTTCCAAGAGAAATTTAATCGAACTATTTGACTCCTCAGTTGGAAGAAGAACCGTACTTCATCCGCTTGGAGGAAGAGAAAGCATAAACCCAGTAGATGCAATGGTTGCCCTAGTGCCAACCCTAGAAGGAAGATCAAAGACCGCATCCATTATGAGCTACGGATTTAATCCATATCTAAGCGAAGAAAGTAACTACCTCGGCGGTTACTATGCGGTGGTTGAATCCCTTTCAAAGATCGTGGCAGCAGGTGGAAAAACCGACAAAGTTAGACTTTCCTTCCAAGAATTCTACGAAAAATTAACGGACGAAAAATCTTGGTCAAAGCCACTTAAATCACTACTAGGAGCATTTGAAGTATCATCATTTTTCGAAACTCCACCGATTGGCGGCAAGGACTCCATGAGCGGAACCTTTGAACATATAAGCGTGCCACCGACACTGATTTCATTTGCAGTTACAACAGAAGATGTTGAAAATATCGTGAGTCCAGAATTTAAAAAGATGGGTAAGATTGGACTAATCGACATAGATTACAACGAAAATGGAACCATAGATTTAAATAGATTAAAATCAAACTACGAAAAGATCCACGAAGAAATTAGAAGTAAAAATATTGTTTCTATAAAGGTTTGTAGCAAGGGAATTTTGCCAACCATCTACGAAATGGCTGTTGGAAACACAGGCTTTGATGTTGAGCTAGAAGATCTATACACCAATAAATTTGCAAGCTTCGTTGTAGAATTTAAAGAAGATAGAGAATTTATAAAAGAAATTGGTAAGTTCCAAGATGAAATCACAGTAAACGGCGAAAAATTAAATTCTAAAGATTTAAAAGATTCCTACCTACACACTCTAGACTCAGTCTTCAAAGGAGCAATCGAAGAAAAACCTGCTAAGATTGAAAATAAAAAGGTGGAAAGAAGACTTAAATCCAAGATAAAAGTGGATAGAGTAAATGCACTTGTCCTTGCATTCTTAGGTACAAATAGTGAATACGACACTAGAAAGGCACTCGAAGACGCAGGTGCAGAAGCAAAGATCGTACTATTTAAAAATAGAAACGAAGAAGAGATTAGAAAATCCATAGACGAATTTGCTAAGGAAATTAGAGAGGCAAACATCCTTGCAGTTCCTGGAGGATTCTCAATGGGAGACGAACCAGACGGCTCTGGTAAGTTCATCGCAAATGTTCTAAGAAATGAAAAGATAAGAGAATCCATAGAATATATGCTAGAAGAAAACGACGGACTTATAATCGGAATTTGTAACGGATTCCAAGCTCTTATAAAGACCGGACTTCTTCCATATGGAAAGATCAAAGAAATAGAAGAAGACGATCCAACCTTGACCTTCAATAACTCATCTCGCCATATAGCAAGATTTGTAAGTACAAATATGCTAACCAAGAACGGACCATGGCTAAGTAAACTTAAAAAGGATAGCTACAAGATTCCAATCTCCCACGGAGAAGGAAGATTCATAGTAAATGAAGAAAAACTAAGAGAACTTCTAGAAAATGAACAGGTTGTAGCCCAATACGAAGTAGTTCCAAACGGATCCTACTACGGAATAGAAGCCATAATGTCAAAGGATGGAAAGATTCTAGGTAAGATGGGTCACTCAGAAAGAGTTACAGATGATCTTTACAAAAATATCGATTCAGATATCCAAGAAATATTTGAAAGCGGCGTAAGCTACTTCAAAGAAAAATAAATAAATTAGTATAAGAGGTGCGCTAGTCGCACCTTTTTTAATGAAAAAATTATTTAGAAAATAAAAAGATATTTTTCGTCATATAAAAATTTTTAAGAAACAAAAGCTTACAATAAATATAAAAGATATGAAAATAAGTTATCTTTATGACTTGCAAAAAAAATAGAATGATACTATAATACTATTAGCACTTAAAGAGACCGAGTGCTAATTAAATAGTTTATAAATTTTATTATACAAGGAGGGACTTATGGAACTTAAACCATTAGGCGACAAAGTCGTAATCAAAAAAATTGAATTGGAAGAAAAGACAGTATCTGGAATAGTTCTTCCATCTTCAGCAAAAGAAGAAACAAATATTGCAGAAGTAATAGCAATAGGAAGAGAAATACTTGATGATGACAAGACCAAAGATGAAATAAAAGTTGGGGACAAAGTATTATTTTCTAAGTATGCTGGCACAGAAGTTGAACTAGAAAGAGAAAAATTCATAGTCCTTAAATATCAAGATCTACTTGCAGTTGTAAAATAATAGGAGGTAGAAATGGCAAAAGAAATTAAATTTAGAGAAGACGCAAGAGAATCCATGATAAATGGAATCGACAAACTTGCAAATACAGTAAAGGTAACCCTTGGACCTAAGGGAAGAAATGTAATCCTTGGTAAGGAATTCGGAGCTCCACTTATTACAAACGACGGAGTTTCAATCGCTCGTGAAATAGATTTAGAAGATGTATTTGAAAATATGGGTGCACAACTTCTAAAAGAAGTAGCAACTAAGACCAATGATGTTGCAGGGGATGGAACTACAACAGCAACCCTACTTGCCCAAGCAATAATAACAGAAGGTATGAGAAACCTAGCAGCAGGAGCAAACCCAATGATCCTTCAAAAAGGAATTAAAAAGGCAGTTGAAGCTGCAGTTGAAAGCATAAAGGGATTCTCAAAAGTAGTTGAAACTAAAGAAGCAATAGCACAAGTTGCATCAGTTTCAGCAGCAGATGAAGAAATCGGTAGACTAATCTCTGAAGCTATGGAAAAAGTAGGAAGAGACGGAGTTATAACCGTTGAAGAATCTAAATCCATGGGCACTGAACTAGATGTAGTAGAAGGTATGCAATTTGACAGAGGATACCTATCCCCTTACATGGCAACAGATCCAGATAAGATGGTAGCAAATCTAGAAGATCCATACATTCTTATTACAGATAAAAAGATCACAAATATCCAAGATTTACTTCCACTACTAGAACAAGTTCTACAAGAAGGAAGACCACTTTTAGTAATCGCAGATGATATCGAAGGCGAAGCACTAGCAACACTTGTTCTAAACAAACTTCGTGGAACTCTAAACATAGTAGGAGTAAAGGCTCCAGGCTATGGAGATAGAAGAAAAGATATGCTTCAAGATATTGCAATCCTAACTGGTGGACAAGTAATCTCTCAAGACTTAGGAATGGATATAAAAGAAGCAACCATTGATATGCTTGGACATGCAAGCAAAGTAAGATGTGAAAAAGAACTTACAGTAATCGTAAACGGTGGCGGAGACAAGGCTGAACTTGATAAGAGAATCGCACAAATTAAGAGCCAAATCGAACAAACAGAATCTGAATTTGACAAGGAAAAACTTCAAGAAAGACTTGCAAAATTAGCAGGCGGAGTTGCAGTTATCCACGTAGGAGCAGCAACAGAAGTTGAACTAAAAGAAAGAAAACTTAGAATAGAAGATGCTCTATCAGCTACAAGAGCAGCAGTTGAAGAAGGAATCGTGCCAGGAGGCGGAACCGTTCTTATCGACTCAATGAAGAAAGTAAAAGAAGTAGCAGAAGCATCTGTTGGCGATGAAAAGACAGGAGTAGAAATAGTACTTCGTGCATTGGAAGAACCTGTTAGACAAATCGCAGCAAACGCAGGACTTGAAGGATCAGTAATCGTTGAAAAGATCAAATCAGAAGCTGAAGGAATTGGATTTGACGCTCTAAACGAAGAATATGGAAACATGATTGAAAAAGGAATCGTAGACCCAACTAAGGTAACTAGATCTGCACTACAAAACGCAGCATCAGTAGCAGCTATGATTCTTACAACAGAAGCAGCAGTTGGACCAATTAAAGAAGAAGCACCTGCAATGCCACCAATGGGCGGTATGCCAGGAATGATGTAATAAACAATTAGGAAGGCGAAAGTCTTCCTTTTTTTATGCGAATTTTTTGATAGCTTTGTGCGAAATTAATTTCTTTGAAAATTAAGTACAAATTTTTTAATTTTATATTGAGTTAGACAAAATCCATATGCTTATTCGACTAAAGAAAATAAAAAATTAACTTAGAAGAGTCTTATTTAAACCTCTACCCTTTAAATTTAAAGGTTTAATTGATAGAATAATCTTGAGGTGAAGAATGTACTACGCAGTTAAAAATGGAAGAAACCCAGGGATCTATTCCACATGGGATGAATGTAAGAGAGAAGTTACAGGTTTTAGCGGTGCAGCCTACAAAAAGTTCAAAACTTTTGAAGAAGCTGAAAGCTATTTAGGAATTATAGAAGAAGAAATAAAGATAAAAGATATAGATGAGTTAAAGAGTGACGAAATCTTAGCCTATGTAGACGGAAGTTATAGAAAGGAAGACCATTCCTATTCCTACGGCGTCTACCTCTACTCAGAAGGCGTAGAAGAAAAGTATAGTGCTAGATTTTTTGACGAAGAAAATGCAAAATCTAGAAATGTCTCAGGAGAATTAAAAGGCGCAATCATCGCCATGAAAAGAGGCGTGGAGCTTGGATACAAAAAGATGTACCTCCACTACGACTACAGAGGCATAGAGGATTGGGCACTTGGGAACTGGAAGACGAATCTGGATTTAACGAGAGAATACAAGAAGACCTACGACGAAATCAAAAATAAAATGGAAGTTAAGTTTATAAAAGTCGATGCCCATACAGGAGTTTATTATAACGAACTGGTGGATAAATTGGCGAAGGAGGCAAAATGAGAAAATCTTGGGATGAATATTTTATGGAAATAACAGAGATGGTAGCCACTAGAAGCACCTGCGACAGAGCCTTTGTAGGTTGCATCTTAGTAAATAAGGACAATAGAATCGTGTCCACAGGATATAACGGATCCCTATCTGGAAATAAATCCTGCGACGAGATTGGTCATACCATGAGGGATGGTCACTGTATCGCAACCATCCATGCAGAGATGAATGCTCTTTTATACTGCGCAAAGGAAGGTATCAGCGTCAAAGGTTGCAAATGTTATGTAACACATTTTCCATGTCTAAATTGCACCAAGGCCCTACTCCAAGCAGGCATAACAGAGATCTACTACAAAGACGACTACAGAGTGGATGAATACGCCCTAGAATTAATCAAAAACAACAAAATAAAATTAGTAAACATGAAATAGGGGTATAGGATTAGTAGGAGGTAAAAGATGAAAAATTTTATAAAAGAATTTAAAGAATTTATAGCAAGAGGAAATGTGCTAGATCTAGCAATAGGGGTAATCATCGGGGGTGCCTTTGGTAAAATCGTATCTTCTCTAGTAGATGATATAATTATGCCACTAATAGGAGTTATAACAGGTGGAGTTGACTTCACTCAAAAGTATATAGCACTAGATGGCAACACTTATGAAAGTCTTGCAAAGGCAAAGGAAAGCACAGCAGTATTCGCCTACGGAAACTTTATACAAAATATTGTAAACTTTTTAATCATAGCACTTGTAATATTTATTATTATTAAAAATGTAAACAAGATTCAAAGTTTAGGCAAGAAAGAGGAAGAAGCTGCAGCACCTACTACAAAAGAATGTCCTTACTGCAAGAGCGAAATACCAATAGAAGCTACAAGATGTCCACATTGCACATCAGAACTTAAATAATGGAAAACATTGAGAAAATAAAATCTAAAATTGAAAATCACTTTCCAAAACCGGTAGACAACAAAAGTAGCTACTCGGTTTTGATTCCTTTAATAGAAATAGATGGAGAGCTTCACATACTCTACGAAAGACGAGCGAAAACTCTAAGAAAACAACCCTATGAAGTGTCTTTTCCAGGTGGAGCAATAGATTTTGGGGAAAGCCCAAAAGAAGCAGCCATAAGAGAAACATCAGAAGAACTCCTCATAGGAAGAGACAAGATAGAAATAATAGGAAGATCTGACTACCTTGTGAAGCCAGAGCTCTTAACTATCTACACCTATGTTGGAATAATTAAGGAAGATTACAAAAGAATAATTCCAAATAAAGACGAAGTGGAATATATCTTTACAGTGCCACTTAAATATCTCATGGAAAATAGTCCGAAAATTTATCCCATTGAACTTAAAATCGAAAGGACCACGGGATTTCCCTACGAACTAATTCCAGAGGCTAAGAAGTACAAAAGACGCCTAGAAGTTGAAACTGTAGAGACCTATGAGTACGGAGATAATTTGATCTGGGGATTTACCGCAAAGATGACTCGTGCCTTCATAGAAATATTAAAAAGCGAATAATTCGGAGATTGGATTTTTTGTTACCAAAATGTAATACAAATGTAATATAAAAATGAGAATGGCTGTAACAAGCCATTTATTTGCGTTACTGTAAAAAAGCCGTAGAAAAATAAAAAAATATCGTTACAGAATAAAATGGCTTAAAATAGCGAAAAATTTTAAAATTACTTCTAAAAGTAACAAAAGAGTTACAAAAATTTGACATATAAATTCATATCATATATACTTCTAAAAGAATTAGTTACAAAATGGTAACTAAGGAGGAGGTATTATGAACAAATCACATTCTTCTAAGCCGGTGAAGAGATTCCTCATAGTGACCTTGCTACTTGTTATGGCAATCACCATGGGTTCTTCATTAGTAAAAGGGAAAAATGTAATTTTGAACATTAATGGTCGAGAAAAAACATTATTAACTTATTCAGCGACGGTTGAAGAGCTAATTACAAAAGAAAAAATTGAACTAAAAGAAAAAGACTTGGTTGAACCTAAGAAATCTTCTAAAATCGAAGAAGGCATGACTATTTACATCAAATCACCAAGATCCATTACAATATACGATGGAAACAAAACAGTTATTGAAGAAGCTCAAGGTGCTACCACCGAAGAAGTTCTAGAATATCTAGGAATTAAATTAAATGAGCTCGACAGAACTGAACCAAAACTTGACGAATTAGTAGATAATAAAATTACAATAGCAAGAGTTACGACAGAGACCAAACAGGTTGAAGAAGTAGTTCCATTCGACGTTCTTGAAAACTTAAACAAAGAACTTGAAAAAGGAAAGACAAATGTTATAACTCCAGGTGTAGATGGAAAGAGAATCGACACAATCGAAACTACATATGTAAATGGAAAGCTAGAAGGCTCACAAATTCTATCAAGCGATGTAGTTGTAGAACCAATCACTGAAGTTCGTGAAGTAGGTTCAAAAGTTATAGCAGATCAAATTCCAGCAGGTGAATTTAAAGGCGAAGAAGTAGTAGCAGTCTATATTATGGAAGCTACAGCATACGATCCAACAGCAGGCTCAAAGACCGCAATGGGAACTAAAGCAAGAGTGGGAGCTGTGGCGGTAGACCCAAGAGTTATAAAACTTGGTTCTAGACTATACGTTGAATCAATGGACGGATGGCCAAGCTACGGATACGCAACTGCAGAAGACACAGGTGGAGCGATAAAAGGTAAGAGAATAGATTTATTCTTCAGCACAAACGCACAAGCCCTTAGATTCGGCAGAAGAAACGTAAAAGTTTACGTTTTAAAGTAAATAAAAATTAAAATTAGAGGCAGATGCCTCTTTTTTTTATGAAATTTTCTGGAAATAAATTTTTAGATTTTAACTGTCTAAGATTTTAAAATAAGAACGATAAGTATATCTTCCTTAAAAAATAAAAACTGATGGTTATATATATATGTTAAAATAGAAAAAAGGAGGAGCTATGAACAAGTTAATTAAAATAATAATGATACTTCTACTTTCGGTGGCGCTATTCTTTGTAAATGCGTTCTTTGGAAATCCAATTTCAAAAGCCTTGGCAAGTAGGGCGGCGAATAAGTACATAGACGAAAACTACAAGGATCACAAATTAAAGAGGGATAAAATCTTCTACAACTTTAAAACCGCATACTACACCGTAAGGCTTCAGGATGAAAATAGCGAAGACACCAAGTTCGAAGTGGCGTTTGACAGCCTCGGTCGCTTTAAATCTGATAGTTTTTTTGATATTAAGTTCAACACCTGGCTTAGATTTGAAGATGAGCTTCGAAATTATGGCAAAGAACTTGCTAGAAAGGAAAATCTTCCTTTTAAACTAAATCTAATCCCATCAGATGAAAAAGATTATAATGAACTTACCTTAGACGAAAAGGTAGACTTCGACCACTTTCCTTTTAGGGTAGAGGTAAATGTATTTGGATATGCAGAAGAACCAACCAAAGAAATAGCTATAAAGTATTTACAAGAAGCATCCAAAACCATGGAAAAGACACATCTAGAAATAAAGAGTTATTCTATTATCCTAGTTCCAGAAAAAAATAGAAAAGAGAATGGAGAGGCGCTGGATTGGAAAGGTGCTTTATCTGTCCATAATATACCTAAGGAAAAGATAAATGATTTAACCACAGAGTATTTAGACGAACTGATTGAAGAAGGAAATCAGCCAAAAGATAATTAAATTACCATAAAATATAATTGAGTTAAAAGAAAAAAACTGGGTATTAATACAGGGAGAGGATAAAAGGAGGTAATTTAATTGAAATTAACAGAAACAATTCAATCAGGTGACTGGAAAAACGAAAAACACGTACCAGCACTACACGTAGAAAGATGTTGCGAAGAAGGAATCAAAATCGTAGCAGAAGTTGGTGAAGATATTGCTCACCCAAATACTTTAGAACATCACATTTCTTGGATCAAAGTATTTGTAAAACCAGAAGGAGCTAAATTCCCTATCGAAGTAGGATCATACGAATTTAAAGCTCATGGTGAAGAAGAACTATTTTCAGTTCCAAAAGTAACTGTAAACGTAAAATGTCCTAAGAAAGCAACAGTATACGCACTAAGCTACTGCAACATTCACGGACTTTGGGAAAATTCAGTAGAATTTGAAGGATAATATAAATAAACCGGCTAAGCCGGTTTTTTTAATGCCCATTTTTATGTAAGATTTTATTATTAAAATATAAAACTTTAAAATCATTATGCTATAGACCACAAATTAAGTATAAAAATTTTAAAAGATTCATAACAATTACTGAGAATGATTAAATGATATAATATTATAAACAAATTAGATTTATTTATGGTGGTATATGAAAAAGATATTAATAATTGAAGATGACAAAAATTTAAATAAAGGACTTTCTATAGCATTAAATAAAGATTATGAGGTTTTGTCTGTAAACACAATTAGTGAAGCTAAAAATTTTATTGATGATGCGGATTTGATTTTACTCGATATGAATTTGCCGGATGGAGATGGGCTTGAAATAATAAAATATACGAGACAATCTTCATCAATTCCTATTATAGTTCTATCAGCCATAGATCTAGAAGCATATATAATCTCAGCTATAAATTTAGGTGCAGACGACTATTTAACCAAACCTTTTTCTTTGGGAATATTAGAAGCAAAGATAAAAAGAGCTTTTGAAAAAATAGTTTCTAGTGATTTAAATCTTTATAAAAAAGATGGTCTAGACTTTAATTTCAATGAAAATACTTTTTTTGTTGATAATAAAAATATAGATCTCACAAGGACAGAGACAAAAATTTTATACTACCTGATAAAAAATAAGTCTCAAGTTATTACTAAGGAATTACTATTTGATTTTGTTTGGGGAATAGATGATGAATTTATTGATCAAAATACACTGAGCGTCAACATTTCTAGGATAAGAAATAAATTAAAACCCTATGACCCAATAGAAACAGTCTTTGGAGTTGGATATAAATGGCAATTTTAATAGGTTTTTTAGCTCTTATAATTGGAATTCTTTTATATAAATATATTGTTTTGAAAAATCAAATGCGTGAACTCTCAGACTATATTGATAAGGCTTTGGATGGAAATTTAGAAATTACAGAATTTGATGAAAAGGAATTATCTAAAATAAAATCAAAGCTCATTAAATTCTTATATGCCAGCCAAGTAAAAGAAGCGAAAATAAATACAGAAAAAAGTAAAACAAAAGATTTAATAGCAGATATATCACATCAAACCAAGACGCCCATTACCAATCTTTCTTTATACATTAGTCTTTTAGAAGATGATCCGAAAGATGAGTATCTTGAAATTATAAAGTATGAACTTAATAAACTAGAATTTTTAATTCAAAACCTAGTAAAATCATCTAGGCTTGAATCAGATATTATTTCCTTACAAAAACATCAAGCAAATTTAAAAGACATAGTAGAAGATGTTTTGAGAGAATTTAAAGTAATATTGGATGAAAAATGTATAAGCATAAATTTAAAAGACGAAGACTTAATTTTCAATTTGGACGAAAGATGGCTTAAAGAAGCTATCCACAATTTAGTAGATAATGCTATAAAATACTCGCCCAATGGTTCTACTATTAATATTTCAGTTTATAAATCTTACCTAAACTATAATCTAGACATAGAAAATGAGTGCAAAGACTTATCAGAAGAAACTTTGCCAAAGATATTCGAAAGATTTTATAGAGGAAAAAATTCAGTTTCCAAGGACGGTTTGGGTTTAGGTTTATTTATAGCCAGAGAAATTATAGAAAAGCATGGTGGAAATATAAGAGCGTCTTTAGACGAAAATAGAATAAAATTTTCAGTAGACTTCCCCTTGTGAGAAGTCTTTTTTCTTACAAAACTGTAAGAAGTCTTGTAAGTACTTTGTAAGATATAAGTGTTATATTAAATGTGAAGAGGTGATAGATATGCTAAAAGTAGAAAATTTAAAAAGATATTATAAAACAAATGACGTGGAAGTAAGAGCTCTTGACGGAGTATCTTTCGATGTGGAAAAAGGAGAATTTATTTCTATAATAGGAGCATCTGGCTCTGGTAAATCAACCCTATTACATTTATTAGGAGGACTTGATTATCCTACAAGCGGAAAAGTTTTAATTGATGATACCGACATTTATGCATTGAAAGATGATGAGAGAACTATTTTTAGAAGAAGAAATATTGGTTTTGTCTTTCAAGCATATAATCTTTTGCCCATGCTAAATGTATATGAGAATATAATTATTCCCTTTGGTCTAGATGGGGATGCGGTAGATAAAAAATATGTTGATTCTGTAATAGATATTCTTGAGATAAGTGATCAAAAATATAAAATGCCAAACGAATTATCAGGTGGACAGCAACAAAGAGTTGCCATAGCAAGAGCCTTGGTTACCAAACCATCTTTAATTCTAGCTGACGAACCTACAGGAAATTTGGATTCAAAATCATCTTCCCAAGTTGTTTACTTACTAAAAAAGATTAATAAAGAGCTTGGAAATACTATTCTTATGATTACTCACGATGATGCCGTCGCTCAATCTGCAGAAAAAACTCTAAGGATAGAAGATGGAAAGCTGGTGGGAAAAAATGAAAGTCAAAAATAAAGCTTATATAGTACGTCTGTCAAAAAGTATTTTAAATGCAAATAAAAGTAGAAGAAATATTCTCTTATTAGCAATTGCTTTGACTTCTATACTATTTACAAGTCTATTTTCCGTAGCCTTAGGTTTAGTAAAGAGCATGGAAACCCAAACGATGAAAACTGTGGGGTCGATTAGCCATGGATCATTTAAAGAACTGTCTAACAAAGATATAGAAGTTTTATCCAAGGATAAAGACATAAAGGAATTTTCAGTAAGAGAGAAAGTTGGTATTCTTGATGATGAAAAAATAAGTGCAGAACTATCATATATGGATAAGAAAGGATTTGAATGGTCGCTAATAGAAAAAGTTAAAGGAAAATTTCCTGAAAAAGAAAACGACGTATTTATAGATTTAGCAACTGCAAAAAAGTTAGGTTATAAGGGTGAAATTGGAGAAGAGATAGAAGTTCCTTTCACTATAGAAAAACCTTACACAGGAGAAATTATCAAAAAAAGAAGTGATAAATTTATTATATCTGGGACTTTTCAAAATCCTATTGACTCCAACGTTGGTGTAGGACAAATTTATTTATCGAAAGCCTATGTAGATAAATTATCCCTTCCAGAAAATAATAAAGATTTGGAAGTAATGCTAAAGAATTCCTTTGTGATAAAAGATAAACTCTTAAAAATAGCAGAGAGGAATGGATATAAAGTAGCAGATAGCCCTGGAAATTTATCTGATAAAGAAATAAGAATTGGTGTTAATTTTGCTTATATTTTATCTAGAGGTGATAACGCAGACTTTTTGATATTTTTACCCGCATTACTTTTATTAATTTTAGTAATGATTGCAGGATTTTTAATTATCAATAATATATTTAAAATATCTGTAAATGAAGATATAAATTTAATTGGACTACTTAAAACAATTGGTATGACAAAAGTTCAAGTTAAAAAGCTTGTTCATTTAGAATCTTTTATAGTTTCTATCCCATCTATAATAATAGGAAACGCCATAGGTATTTCTATTGGTAAAATAATTTTAAATAAAATATTTTCTTCTAATGTAATGCTAGCGAATATAAATCTATCATTAGCCTTAATATTATTAGTTATACTTTTCTCTGCCATATTTACTTTATTAACTGTTTTTCTATCAGTTATGAGTCCAGCAAAATATGCAGCTAAAATTTCACCAATAGATGCCAGTAAATATAATGAAACTCAAGTAAAAAAGAAATACAAAAGTAATTCTATTTCACTAGGAAAACTTGCAAAAAGACAGGTTTTTTCAAATAAATTTAGATTTATATCCATAGTTCTATCTATTAGCCTTTCTGCAGTTATTTTGAATAGTGTCTTAACTTATACAGGCAATATTGATCTAGAAAAAGGGATTTCTGATGTAATTGTAACTGATTATAATATAGCAAGCCCAAAATATTTTAGGTATATGTACTCAGGAAGTGAGGACGGTATCAAAGATAATTTCATTGATGAAATAGAAAATCAAAAGGGATTTAAAGCTGGAGGAGCTTTATACTATTATGGTTATGAATACGCTTATCCAGATATAAAAATAGAAGACAATAAAGTTGCTCCAATATTATTGGGAATAGATGATTATTTAATAAATAAACAGAAATTTATAGAAGGAGAATTTGATAGTGATAAATGGAATAACGGATCGTATGTCATTGTAGGTGAAGATAGCGATAAGAAATCTTCATTTAAAGCAGGCGATAAAATAAAGATCAATGTAAAAAACAGGGTCAAAGAAGTCCAAGTTATGGGCAAGGTTGAATATAATTTTTCAAATGGATTGAGATATTATCCTATTATCCAGGAAAATCAATTTGATGAGTCTAGCCCTGAGTTAGATTTAGAATATTTTTATTTAAATCCTAATTTGTACAAAGAACTCACAGGCGATAAGAGTATAATGTCCTATGGATTTGATGTAGAAGATAGTGAAAAGGAAAATTTTGATAAGTTATTAAAATCTTTTGAAAATGAACCAGGATTTTCCTACGATTCAAGAGATCTTCAGATAAAGTCTTTTAAAGATTTCAAAAATCTTATAGAATTTGTGGGTTATAGTTTATCTATAGTATTATTCTTAATATCTGTGCTTAACTTTATTAACGTTATTGCTACTGAAATATTAAGAAACATGGTTAACTTATCAATTCTTGAAGCAATTGGAATGACAAAGAAAAATATTAAAAAATATTTGGTGAAAAAGAATTTGATCTATTCTTTATGTGGCTTAGTATTTTCTTTCATCATTATGCTTCTTGTAGATAAATACATCTTGATAGATTTTATGGAACAAACTAAGTGGACTTCCTATAAATTTGTAATCATGCCACTTATACTTGTAAATTGTGTAAATGTTATAATTGGAATACTATTTACTGGTAGGTTCTATGAAAAACACAGCCAAAACAGTGTTGTTGATAGAATTAGAAATATAGATTAAAAAAAGGCTAGGAATATTTTTTCCTAGCCTTTTATTTTATAGGTCGTCTTCTATTATCGCTGATTTTGAGTATGCGGTTACTTTTGCTTCGAAGAAGTCGGTCTTTAGTAGGTTGATGTCTGCGTATTGGGTTACCCATTTCATGGATTCTACTTCTTTGTCATAACCTTCGTAAAGTGGTTCAAAGCCTAAGTTTGTTGCTCTTAGGTTGCCAAGATACTTGATATAATCTTCTACCATCTTGCTAGTTAGTCCTTGGATATCGTCACCGATTACATACTTGCCCCAGGCGATTTCTTCTTCAACTCCGTATTTTAGAAGTGCTCTATACTCTTCTACCTTTTCTTCTGTGAAGAGTTCTGGTTGTTCTTTCTTTAGATCTAGAATTATACTTCTAAATAGCCATAGATGTGTGTTTTCGTCTCTGTTTATATATCTGATTTCTTGTACTGTTCCAGGCATCTTTCCGTTTCTTCCAAGGTTGTAGAAGAACATAAATCCTGAATAGAAATAAATTCCTTCTAATATATAGTTGGCGATTAGAGCATGCATTAGGTTGCCCTTGGTCTTGTCATTTAAAAATCCTGCGTATTGGTCTGTGATATATTTATTTCTTTCAAGTAAGGTTTTGTCATTTATATATTGGTAGAGTATTTCCGTTCTTTCTTCCGGTGAGCATATGGTGTCAAGAATATATGAATAGGATTGGGAATGGATTGATTCTTGGAATGACTGAATTGAAAGACATAGATTTATTTCGTTTGCTGTAATATATGCTTGTAGGTTTGGAAGTTGTGCAGTTTGGATACTGTCAAGGTATATTAGAAATGAAAGTATTTTGTCAAATGCTCTCTTCTCTGCTTCGTCCAAAATTTTATAATCTAGCACGTCCTGAGAAAGATTGATTTCTTCAGGAATCCAGAAATTGTTCATGGCTTGTCTGTACCAGTCGCTGGTCCATTTGTACTTAATATTGTTAAAGTCATTTAAGTTTGTGGTGTTACCATTTATTATGGTTCTCTTTTGTAGGTCTATATCTCCGTTTTCGTTGAAGAGACCTCTTTTTTTAAGTTCTTCCATTTTTCCTCCTTATGCTTGACATACTTCGCATTCGTCTACTTCTAGGGACTTACTTCTCACATAGTATAGTGATTTTAGTCCTTCTTCCATGGCTCTTATATAGAGATTTAGAATCTGTCTCATGGTAAAGTCGCTGGTGATGTAGAGGTTTACAGATTGACCTTGGTCGATGTGGCGTCCCCTAACTCCGGTTGCCTTTATTATGAGTGATTGATCGATTTCATGGGCTTGTTCATATAACCAGAAGGTTCTCGTATTTAGATCCGGTGCAACACGAGGGATGATCGCTCCCTTCTTTTCTTCTAGGAAGAATCTCTTCATAACAGGGTCAACTGCAGCGGTGGTGCCTGCGATTATGGATGTGGATCCAGTAGGTGCAACCGCCATAATATATCCGTTTCTCATTCCGTGTTCGTGGATGCTTGCCCTTAGGTCTTCCCATTCTTTGCCGTGGTAGCCTCTAAGTTCGAAGTAGTTTCCATTGTCCCAATCGGAACCTTTGAAGTATTCGTAAGCTCCCTTTTCTTTTGCGATTTCGTTTGACGCTTTTACTGCGTAGTAATTTAATTTTTCGTACACTCTATCTGCAAATTCCAAATGTTCTTCTTCATCTGAAAATGCAATTCCTTCTTTTATAAGTGCGTGGTGGTAACCAGAAGTTCCAAGACCGATTGCCCTGTACTTGCTATTTGTGATTTTTGCGTAAGGAAGTGGATAGTAGTTTAAATCGATTACATTGTCCAGTCCCCTAACCGCTGTAGATACCACGTACTCAACTTCTTCGTCGTCTTCTAAGTTTATATTTGAGATTACAAGAGATGCCAAGTTACATACTACAAAATCTCCAGGTTTTGTCTTTGTAACCACCACTGTATCTCCTTCTTCTGTTTCGATTTCTTGGGAAACAGCCTCGATGGCGCTCATATTTTGCATAATTTCTGTGCAGAGGTTGGATGAATAGATCATGCCCTTGTGTTTGTTCGGGTTCATTTTATTTACCGCATCTCTAAAGAATGCAAATGGAGTTCCAGTTTCAGTTAGAGATTTGATGATAAGTCTAACCATGTCCTTTACAGAGATTACTCTCTTGGAAATATTTGCGTCGTGGACACATTCGTAGTATTTCTTTTCAAATTCATCGCCGTAGTAATCTTCTAGGCAGTAGCCCTTCTTTACCATGATTTCATGTGGGTCAAACATGTACCAATCAGCATCTATATTATTCTTTGCAAGTCTGAAGAATAGATCTGGATAAGAAACCGCTGGGAAGATGTCGTGGGCTTTCATTCTGTCGTCCCCGTTGTTGGTTCTGATTTGTAAAAATTCTGGAAGGTCCTTGTGCCATGCGTCTAGATACACTGCGCAGGAGCCTTGTCTAACTCCCAGTTGGTCAACTGCAACGGCAGTGTCGTTTACAAGTCTTAGCCATCTTATAACTCCCCCGGCAACTCCTTTGAAGCCTCTGATATCTGATCCAGATGCTCTCACCTTTCCAAAGTATAGTCCCATTCCTCCACCGTGTTTAGAAACTTGGGCGAAGTTGTCGATACTTCTGTATATTCCTTCAAGTGTATCCGAAACTGTGTCGATAAAGCAGGATGAAAGTTGGTAGAATGGTTTACGAGCGTTGTTCATAGTTGGTGTAGCTACAGTTACTTGAAGTTTTGAAAGCACTGTGTAGATACGAGTTGCCCACTCTACTTTGTTCTTTCCTTCTGGAAGTGCAAGATGCATCGCAATTCCCATGAACATTTCCTGTGGACGTTCCAAAACTTTCATGTCGTGGCTACGAATTAGATATCTCTTAGCTAGAAGATCTATGGATGAGTAGGTAAGAAGTTTGTCCCTTTCAGGAACAATTTCCTTTTCCAACTTATCTATATCTTCCTTGGTATAATTTTCAAGGATGTACTTTCCGTAGAGGTTCATCTCCGTAAGATTTTTGATCTTTTCGTAGAAAGTATCTATTCCTTTGTAATTTTCGTTAATTTTTAGTTCTAAATCATATCTGTAAAATCTAGAGGCGATATATTCCCAATCAGGGGCTTCCTTTGTAGTAAGTTCTGATGCGGCTCTTATAAGCATGACCCTTGAATCATCTTGGCTCATGTCCTTTTTGCAGAAGGAGCTGAATTTGTGGAAAAGGGATTCGATTGGATAGAGATCCCTTGAATAATCGTTTCTCACATCTCTTATAATAGAAACGAGGGTGTCGTCTTCTAAATATTCGTTGAAGCCGCGTAGCACCTGTCTGTCCTTTGAGTGGGCAGCCCTATATGTGATGTAGGATTTAACTACGTCGATCTCTTTTTCTTCGATGAGTTCAAGCTCCACAAGGTCTTGAATCTGTTCAACGGTTGGAATGGTATCCTTGTAGAGATCCTCTACTTTTTCAACGATCTTGTCAGTAATTTTGTCTATATATGAATCCTCGAATGGCTTCATAATACCGATGTAGGATTTTTTGATGGCTGTAGAGATCTTTTCTCTGTCGAAATCCACAACCCTTCCATCTCTTTTTCTTATATTCATAGTTCACCTTTTTCTAAAATATTCCTACATATAATCTTATCATAAATAAACTTATCCTACCGATATATTTGCATCTTATTTTTGATAATTATTATAAATCGTGATAGAATTATCTTCAAAATTATGGGTAAATTTTAAAATTTAGCTACATGATGTATAATATATCTGAGGTGAAATATGAAAGAGACAATAGCTGCAATATCCACTGCCACCGGTGAAGCTGGCATTGGAATAGTGAGAATGAGTGGTGAAGACTCAGTAGAAATAGCAGACAAAGTATTTCGTCACATAGGACAGAAAAATCTCACTGAGATTAAGAATAGAATGATGAGCTACGGCCATATAATAGATGAAAATGGAAAAGTTATAGATGAGGTCCTAATCGTTAAGATGATGGCGCCTAACACATATACGAGAGAAAACATGGTGGAGATTTACACCCACGGGGGAATCATCTCCGTAAGGCGTGTTTTAAATCTTCTTCTTGACAATGGAGCGAGAATCGCAGAAGCTGGAGAGTTTACAAAGAGGGCATTCTTAAATGGAAGACTCGACCTCTCTCAAGCGGAAGCGGTAATAGACATTATAAAGGCTAAGACCGACGAGTCCTTTGACCAAAGCATAAAGCAACTGGAAGGTTCTCTAACTGGAATCATCACAGAAATATCAGACGAAGTTACCAAGATGATGGGAATTATAATCGCAAACATAGACTTCCCTGAAGACGACGTGGAAGAGTACCAATACGAAACTCTTTTAAATGATGCGAACAAGGTAAAGGAAAATATAAATACTCTAATAGAAGGTTCAAATAGAGGTAGACTTCTTCGGGACGGAATAAACACAGTTATCCTTGGCAAGCCAAACGTAGGTAAATCTTCTCTTTTAAATGCGATGCTTAGGTATGAAAAGGCAATCGTAACAGATATTCCTGGAACTACTAGGGATATAATAGAAGACTATGTAAATTTGGATGGAATACTTCTAAAGATTACGGACACAGCAGGGATAAGAGAGACTGAGGACAAGGTGGAAGCAATAGGAGTTAGCCGTGCGGTTAAATCCATAGAAGGAGCGGACCTTATAATTGCAATCTTTGACGGAAGCGAAAAGTTCGACGAAAATGACGAAGAGATCTTAAAACTTCTAGAGGGCAAGAAGAGCATAGTACTTGTAAATAAGGCGGACCTTGAAAGTAAAAACTCAGAAGATGAACTTAAATCTTTCTTTGGAAATAGAGATTATATGAATGTTTCTATAAAGAAAGGAACCATTTTAGATATTGAAAACAAGATAAAAGATATGTTTTTCAGTGGAAATTTAAAGGCGAAGGAAGAATTCTACATCAACAATCTTCGCCATGTGAGAGCTCTAAAAGAAGCGACCAAGTTTATAGATTCAGCCATAGAAGGTCTAGAAACGAGAGAGTTCTTAGACTGCATCGAAGTGGATTTAAGGGGTGCACTAGACGAACTTGGAAATATAACCGGAGAAACCACCACAGAAGATATACTGGACAAGGTATTTTCAGAATTTTGTATAGGAAAGTAGGAATAAAATAGAAGATGGCAGAAATTAAAAATTATATTGGAGGAGAGTACGATGTCATCGTAGTAGGAGCAGGTCACGCAGGTACAGAATCTGCCCTAGCTGCAGCGCGAATGGGAAGAAAAACTCTTCTTCTAACCATGAATTTAGATTCAATAGTAGCCATGAGTTGTAACCCAAACGTCGGCGGAACTGGAAAAGGACATCTAGTTAGAGAAATCGATGCCTTGGGCGGAGAAATGGCGAGAAATATAGACAGGACATTTATCCAATCGAGGATGCTAAACCTTTCAAAAGGTCCAGCGGTTCATTCCCTAAGAGCCCAAGCGGATAAGAGAAGGTACCACGATGAAATGAAAAAAGTAATCGAGAAGACCGAGAACCTAGACCTTAGACAGTCAGAAGTAGTAAAAATACTGCTTGAAGATTCAAAAGTCGTAGGAGTCCTTACCAAGACTGGGGCAATTTATAAAGCGAAGTCTGTAGTAGTTGCAACAGGCACATATCTACGAGGCAGAATCTTTATGGGAGAAGTAAATTACAGCTCCGGTCCAGATGGCATGAAACCATCCCTAGATCTTTCAGAATCTCTAAAGGATATGGGTCTAGAACTCATCAGAATGAAGACCGGAACTCCAGCTAGGATGCTTCGCTCTACCATAGACTTTTCCAAGATGGAAGTCCAACCAGGAGATGAAAGAGTGGTTCCATTCTCCTTTGACAATATAGACAAGGACATGTCCAAGGATCAAGTGAATTGCTACCTCACCTACACCACAGAAAAATGTCACGACATCATAAGAGAAAATATAATGAGATCCGCCATGTATCTTGGAGATATCGAAGGCACAGGACCGAGGTACTGCCCTTCCATCGAAGACAAGGTAATGAGATTCAAAGATAGAACCTCCCACCAAGTATTCATAGAACCGGAAGGACTTAGCACAGAAGAGATGTACATCCAAGGCGTGTCCAGTTCCCTACCGGAAGAAGTGCAAATAGATATCTACAAAAATATCATCGGACTAGAAAATGCAAAGATCATGAGATCGGCATATGCAATCGAGTACGATGCCATAGATGCAACAGTAATAGACAGATCATTGGAACACATGGATATCTCAGGATTATTCTTTGCAGGACAGATCAATGGATCCTCAGGCTATGAAGAAGCAGCAGCCCAAGGACTAATGGCAGGCATCAACGCAGCGTTAAAAGTAGAAGGAAAAGAACCGCTTATCCTCGAAAGATCCGACGCATATATAGGAGTATTGATCGACGATCTTGTAACCAAAGGCACAAGAGAGCCATATAGAATGATGACGGCAAGAGCAGAATATAGACTTACACTAAGACAGGACAACGCAGACATGAGGCTCACCCAAATGGGATACGACATAGGACTTGTGACGAAAGAAAAATACGAAAGATACCTATATAGAAAAGAAAATATAGAAAAAGAATTAAAGAGAATAAAGAAAATAAAGATAAATCCAACGGCGGAAAACAATGAAATATTAGAAAGACTTGGAACTACGCCAATCAAGAACACACAAAGTCTAGAAGAACTCATCCGTAGACCAGAACTAGGTTACGATGCGGTTAAAGAACTGGACCCACAAAGACCAGAACTAAGACGAGACATCATAGAACAGGTAGAAATCGAAATCAAGTACAGTGGATATATAAAGAAGCAAAACATTCAAATCTCCCAATTTAAAAAACTTGAGAAGAGATACCTTGAAAAAGATCTAAACTACGAAGAAGTACAAGGACTTAGAAACGAAGCAAGGGAAAAACTTACAAAGATTCGTCCAGAAAGCATCGGACAAGCTGCGAGAATCACAGGAGTCTCCCCTGCAGATATCAACGTGCTTCTAATATATTTAGAAAGAAAAAGACGTGAGAAAAATGACTAGGCTAGAAGAACTATTAAAAGAATTTGAAATAGAATTTGATAGTGAAAAAAATAACAAACTACAAAAATATAAAGAAATTTTACTTGAGTGGAATAGTTTTATGAACCTAACCGCCATCACCGATGACGAAGAGATCGACGTGAAGCATTTCTTAGATTGCCTCACCATCTTCAAGACCGGCGAACTGGATGGGAAAAAATCTGTAATAGACGTAGGCACTGGCGCAGGATTCCCAGGAATACCGATGGCGATAAAAAATCCGGACCTTGAAGTTACACTTCTCGACTCGTTGAACAAAAGGATAAAATTTCTCAATAAGGTCGTAGAAGAAACTGATTTGAAAAACGTCACGACTTACCACGGTAGAGCAGAAGAGTTTGCAAGAAAAAAAGAATTCCGAGATGCTTTCGATGTGTCAGTATCAAGAGCTGTAGCGAATATGGCAACTCTAACTGAGTACACTCTGCCCTACGTAAAGCCTGGCGGAGTTATGATTGCAATGAAGGGTTCGGAGTACAAAGAGGAATTAAAAGAAGCAGAAAATGCAATCAAAGTCTTGGGAGGAGAAATAAAAAATGTAATGGAGATTACCCTTCCAGATGGGATCCTCCACTCACTAATCGTGGTTGAAAAAGTAAAACCAACACCGAAGAAATACCCGAGATCTGGCGGCAAACCAAAATCAAAACCACTGTAGTGGAGATAATTAAATATAAAAAGAGAAAGACTTCCAATTGGAAGTCTTTTTTTGATGCTATCCAGATAGCACGAACAACAAAAATAAAAGTAAATGCTATCCGGATAGCATGAGCAATAAAATAAAAGTAAATGCTATCCAGATAGCATGGAACATAAAACATCAATACTTGACCTCACCAAGGTTATACTCATTCGAAGCCCTAGCCGAAATCTTTGATTTCGTAGCAGGTCTTGTGCAAAGAGTTCCAAAGAAGCCGAACGAAATGAAAGCTGATTTGTAGAACTCGAATGCCTACTCGCTACGCTCGGTCAGGGTGACTGTCTTCATAAATCAAACCAAATGCTATCCAGATAGCATGAACAAAATCATTAGTGATATTACTGAATTGGTTTCTCTACGACGAAAAATTTCCATAACTTTTAAAAAATTAATCTCCCAACTGCAGTCACCCTGAGCGGAAGAGCCGTAGGCTCTGAAGTCGAACGGGTATAACCTCTGTAGAGCAAGTCCTCCCAACTGAACTTCATCAGATAAAATAAAAGTAAATGCTATCCGGATAGCATGGAACATAAATCATCGATACTTGACCTCACCAAGGTTATACCCATTCGACTCGCTACGCTCGCTCAGGGTGACTGTATTCATTAATTAAAACTAAATGCTATCAGCAGACTGTTTCTGCCAATCGGCTACGCCTCTTGGGAAACAGGTTGCATCACACCTACTAAGACTCACTACGTTCGTCAAGTTAGGTGTAGACAGATAGCACGAGCAATAAAATAAAAGCAAATGCTATCCGGATAGCATGTAACATAAATCATCAATACTTAATCTCACCAGAGTTATACCCATTCGACTCGCTAAGCTCGCTCAGGGTGACTGACTTCATAAATATAAAACTAAATGCTATCCGGATAGCATGATATTTATTCAGTAAATTTATCCTTATACTTGTACTCCTTACTATTATTTTTTAATCCTCCCTGTTTTTTGACATCTATTTTTCATTCAAAATTTCATTAATTATTTTAAAAAAATTTTTAATAATACTTTCATGCTATCCGGATAGCATTTAAAATTAAAACATAAATTTTTAATTTATTCTTTAATTAATCTTTAAATGATTTTGATTTTAATCTATAATAGTATTATAAAGATAAATTAAGTAAATTATAGACAAAAGAACATATGTTCGAGGTGAATATGGCAAAAGTTATTTCAATTTTCAACCAAAAAGGCGGGGTAGGCAAGACTACTTCTGTTATCAATTTGGCTGCTGGTCTTGGTCGCCTTAAACAAAAGGTCCTAATCATTGATATGGACCCTCAAGGCAACGCAACTTCCGGCATTGGTTTAAATAAAGAGCAAGATAAAATTATATATGACCTACTAATTAATGGGGATTTAGATGTTATAAAACCTACTGAATCTAAGAATGTAGATATCATTCCTTCTAATCAAGAGCTATCTGGAATCGATCTAGAGCTTGCAAACACAGAATGGCATTACAAACTTAGAGATCAGGTTAATAAAATAAAAGACAACTATGATTATATTTTAATCGATAGCCCTCCTAGCCTAAGCGTCTTATCTATTATGACACTTATCGCTAGCGACAGTATCATTATTCCTGTTCAAACGGAATATTATGCCCTAGAAGGGGTTAGTCAGCTTATAGAATCCATTGATTTTATAAAGGAAAATTTCAATCCGGATTTAAAAATCCTTGGGGTTCTTCTTACTATGTATGACGGGAGAAATAAACTTTCTAAACAGGTTGTTGAGGAAGTGAGAGGATTCTTTAAGGACCTTGTGTTTAACACAACTATTCCTAGAAATGTCCGTCTTGCTGAGTCTCCTGGTTATGGTATGGATATTTTTAAATACGATAGAATTAGTGCTGGCGCTTTTTCATACAAGAAATTTGCGAGGGAGGTGCTTAAGAAATGAGTTATAAGAAGCGAGGGCTCGGTCGTGGTTTCTCAAACTTTTTAAGCAAGGAACAACAGGAAGAGATCACTTCTGAGTTTATGAATGATTCTGATTTAAATAAAGATGATTTAAATAAATCAAATGAAAAGAATATAATAGAAGAAAAAAATAATTCTGGCGTGAGGATAAAATCTACTTTGGTAGGAAATTCTATAATTACCGAAAAGACCACTCCGCTTATTTCTGAAGATAATTTGAATGATGTGAACAACACTCATGATTCAAATAACTTCGGCCTTAAAAATATCGCTGTGGAGCTTATCACTGCAAACCCGGACCAACCTCGTAAGTATTTCGACGAAGATATACTTAGGGAGCTTTCTAAGAGTATTGAAGAGCTTGGAGTTTTGCAACCGCTTATGGTTCGTCCAATGGGCAATAGATACTTTTTAATCGCCGGTGAAAGAAGGCTTCGCGCCTCTATTATGGCTGGTCTAAAAGAAGTTCCTTGTATCGTTGCAGATGTAAGTGACTTTGAAGCGGACAAGATTTCCATAATCGAAAACGTGCAAAGGGAGGACTTAAGTCCCATTGAAGAGGCGAGGGCTTATAGAAATCTAATTGAAAACTATGGAATGTTTCAAGATGAAGTTGGGGATATCCTCGGTAAGAGTAGACAGTTTATCGGAAATAGAATTAGACTTCTAAAGCTTCCAGAAGAGGTTCAAAATATGATAGAAGCCGGAGAGCTAACCTATTCCCATGGTCAAATTCTTTTGTCCCTTGAAAATGAAGAAGACATGTTAAGGGAAGCAAATAGGATTAAAAATGATAGCATTACCGTGACTACCATGAGGAGAAAGAGACCTAGAAGAAAAAAAGAAGTAGTAAGAGACAAGTATCTCGACGCCCTTCTTGAAAAAATGAGCTCTCATCTCGGTACGAAAATCGACTCAAAAGGCACAGGAGCTGTGAAAAAACTAGAAATCGAATACTACAGTGACGAAGATCTAGAAAGAATAGCTTCTATTATAATGGGAGGGGATTTGGATTGACTAAGGAACTTATAACCTACATTGTAAATGCCTTTACAAATAGCGCTTTTAACGGCAATGCAACTGGAGTTGTCATAGATTCTGTTGGCTTAACAGACGATGAAATGTCAAAGATTGCAAAAGATCTAAAACAACACGAGACTGTCTTTGTAAAGAAGATGGATGTAAACAGGTACTCCACCAGATTTTTCACAGACAAAGGTGAGATAGATCTGTGTGGTCATGCGACCATCGCCACATTCTACGCCCTTGCAAAGGAAGAGTACATCATACCCATTGATAGGGGTACTGTGGACATCATCCAACATTCCCGTTTAGGTAAGATTCCTGTAAAAATTGAATACAAGAACGAAGAAGTGTTGGGAATAAGCGTGTTTCTAGAAGGTAAAGAGCTTGAAACATCTGTAACCAAGGAAGAAATGGCAAAAGTGCTTGGAATTTCTAAAGAGGATATGGATTTAGAAAATAAAGACCTACCTATAAAGAAACTTACATCTGGCATTTGCGACATCGTTGTGCCAGTAAAAGATAGAGAAACCCTAAGCAAAATTAGTTTAAACTATGATCTTGCAAATGAAATTGTAAAGAGAGAAGAAGCGCTATCGATCCTTGCATTTACAACTAGTGACTATGAAAGAGTATATTCACGTACATTTTCACCAGGACTTGGCATAGAAGAAGAGCCTGCATCAGGGACATCAGCCCTTGCAACACTAAAATACCTAAGGGACCTAGGACTTTCAAAGGATGTAATTGAATCGGTGCAAGGCGTAAGTTTCGGGAGAATAGGGTACGCAACGGCAGAATATATAGAAGAAATTGACAAAATCAAAGTAACAGGAGAAGGATTTGTATTTTTGACGGGAGTGCTAAAGATATGACAGGAAGAGAATTAAGGCGTCTAAAAACAAAGAGAAAGAGAAGATTTACCCTCCTCGTTTTAATCCTACTAGGACTATTTTTCACAGGAAAGTTCATCTCCAACGCAAATAGACTAATAAAGATTAAGACCAACGAAATCTCCTACATGGAATTTATAAAATTTAAAGAAGACACACTGAACAAGACATCAACACCGAAAATTATCAGGAAGATGGCATCAGCAGTAGAATCCATAAAGGGTAAACCATCTACAAAAGACGCATCAGATACAGGAACAATAAATGTTTTAAATATATATTTCAAAGACAACACAAAGATTGAAATACTTAGGAAGAATTCCTTTGTTTCAATAGATGGAGTCTGGTACAAGATCCAAGGCTCCTCAGCAAATAAATTCGACAGACTATTTGAAGAGTACAGTGAATAGGAGGAAAAATTGAAAATTTTATCGGCAGGACCTACATCCATATCCAAAGAAGTAATGGCAGAAATGGGCAAGATCCACACAAATCCGGACCTAGATCCAAACTACACACAGTTTCACAGAAATGTAGAAAAGAAAATTGCAAAGATACTAAACACAGAACAGACCACATTTCTAATGCTAGGAGAAGCAATAATGGGCCTGGAAGCAGCAGTAATAAACATAGTAAATAGAGGCGACAGAGTGCTTGTCCTTCACAACGGATACTTCGGCAAGGGGTTTTCCGAATACGTGGAAAATGTAGGAGCAACTCCAGTAGAATTGAAATTTGACTACAGAAGGGGCATCGACATAGAAAAACTAAGAGAATACTTAGAAAAGGATAGCGACTTCAAAGCAGCGACCTTCGTTCATTGCGAAACACCATTTGGAATAACAAATGACATCGAAAAGATCGGTAAACTACTAAACAGCTACAATATTTTATCCATCGTCGACTCAGTAAGCGGCATCGGAGGAGAATATATAGACTTCGACGAATTTAAAATAGACGTGCTAATCGGAGGCTCACAAAAGGTCCTATCAGCACCGACAGGACTTACCACAATCACACTATCAGAAAGAGCAAAAGACGAAATCGCGAAGAAAAAAGTAGAATCCTACTACTTAAACTTCAAAAACTTCTACGATTACAAAGACGCAGCCTTCGCATTTCCATACACCATGAACGAAAACCTAGTACACGCAATGGATGTGGCGGTGGATAAAGTCCTAGAAAAAGACACAGTAGCCCTACATAGAAAATATGCGCAGGCAACGAGAATCGCAGTAGAAAAAGCAGGACTAGAACTATATGCCAAAGATTATTTCGCAAACACAGTAACCACAGTCCTCCTACCAGAAGGATTTGACGCACTTAAACTTCTAGAAAAGATGAGAGAAAGAGGAATCATCATCTCCGGAGGAATGGCAGATATTCTTCACAGTGCATTTAGAATCGGACACATGGGCAATAATATCGATTTTGACGACTTCAAAGAAATGTTTAGAAACTTGGACGAAGTACTAAAAGAAATGAAAGTGCCTATGAAAGGAAGTCTGGAAGAAGAATTTGTAAAAGCGATAGAAAAATAAAAAATAGATAGAATTTTTAAAAACTCAAGGAAACCCTTGGGTTTTTATTTTTTTGCAGTGGTAGCAACCTGCTTCCATAAATCTTGACACTAAATTATATTTATTTAGGCGTTAGCCGTAAAACAACAATTCCTGCTATTCACACCCGTAGCGGAAGCAATCTGCTTCCATAAGCCATGATACTAAATTATCTTTCCTCAGGCGTTAGCCGTAGAACAACCATTCCTACTATTCACACCTGTAGCGGAACCTTCCAGGTTCCACAGCCGAGAGGCTCTGCACAAGCAAACTCTTTTGATTCACAGAATTTCTAGAGGTCTGTCTCTATGGATTGTCATCCTGAGCGGAAAAGGCGTAGCCTTTGAAGTCGAAGGATCTGACCTATATTTAACCTATATAAGGCAAAAATAATAAATCTAAATAAATATCTTTAACATAACCTAACAAAATTCTTTCTCCTTCCAATTTTTTTTTACGAGCATGGCAGTCGAGTTCTGCAAATCAGCCTTCATTTCATTCGGCTTCTTTGGAACTCTTTGCATAAGACCTGCAACGAAATCGAAGATTTCGGCTAGGGCTTTAACGGAGG
>NZ_GL397071.1:414148-530498 GCF_000146345.1 Peptoniphilus duerdenii ATCC BAA-1640
CATAGGTTGGCAGTAGCAAAGTTTAAAGATTATATTCTCAGGAATTTAAATGGTGTTAAATCCGTACGTGGACTTTTAATTTTGTATAGAATAAAGAAAAATCAGGCGAAGCTGTACGACAAATTTAATTACTATTTATCACCGTAGCGGAACCTTCCAGGTTCCACAGCCGAAGGATCTGACCTCTATTTAACCTAGCCTTTGCAACTATTTTTTACAAAAATCTCCCAACTGCAGTCACCCTGAGCGAACGAAGTGAGTCGAACGGGTATAACATCCGAGGGTCAAATCTTGGCAAGTAAAAATCATCAATGTTTGACCTCACCATGGTTATACCCATTCGACTCCAGAGCCTTCGGCTCTTTCGCTCAGGGTGACTGTATTCCTTAGGTTTTTTTAAGAGATTCATCAAAGACCTAGCCGAAATCTCCTGTTTCGTAGCAGGTCTTGTGCATAGTTCCAAAGAAGACAAGCGAAGTGAAGGCTGATTTGTTGAACTTGACTGCCGACTACGACGGCAAAGCCGTCCTCTCTCAGGTTGACTGTCTTCCTTTGGGTTTTTCATGTAGGTATCCTCCAAAGACATAGACTATGCAAATAAGTCATAACAAAAAAATCTCTAATATATAATCTAAGTGCAAAAAAATGCACGCTCTTGCGTGCATAAATTATTTAATATTATCCGTTTAAAACTATGTCTTCAAAGTATTTGTAATTATCTATAAGGACATCTGTTTCTGGTATATAGGATGCGCCGATTAGTTCGTCTGGCTTGTACTCTTCCTTGATGTGCTTCCAAGTTTTGGCGGCTTCATCAATGTCGCCTTCAATGGTTAGACCTTTTGATGTTCTAAGGATAAATTTTTCCATAGAGGTTAGTTCAGGCTCGTTGTCAGGATCTAGTTTCATAAATTCCTTGCGTTCTTTTCTAATAAATTGTAGGGATATATTTTCTGCGTGTTTCTTCAAGACTTCCGCTTCTTCCTTGGTCTTTGTAATGTTAACGGAAGTTCCAAGCATTACATATGGTTTATCCAGATACTTGGAAGGTTTGAATTCATTTCTATAAATGCCAAGGGCATATCCGATGGTATTCGGTGCGAAGTGTCCGGCAAAAGAATATGGAAGACCGAGTTCTGCTGCTATGTGAGCGGATGTTTCAGATGAGCCGAGTATGGTTAGTGGAATTTTTGATCCAGCTCCTGGGAATGGTGCGACATCTAATTCCCATGCCTCATCAGACATGTACATTTGCATTTCTTTAATTGCATTTTTAAAATCTTCTTTTCTATAAATATTTCTATAAATTAATTTTGCCGTTTGCATATCTGTGCCTGGTGCACGTCCGATACCTATGTCAACCCTGCCAGGATGGAGAATATTAAGGGTCGCATACCTTTCAACTACTTGAAATGGCGTGTGGTTTGGGAGCATTACTCCGCCAGCCCCAACTGTTATTCTCTTTGTATTATTTAAAATGTGGCCAATCATTAAATCTGTGGCAGCGCCCAAAACTGCGGGACTGTTGTGGTGTTCGGCAATCCAGTACCTTGAAAAATCATGATCGTCGGCAAATTGTGCCAAAGAAACTGCTCTACCCACGGCATCCATTTGACTTTCGTCTTTGAATTTTGGTATTAAATTTAAAATTGAAACTTTTGTCATAATAACTCCTTTCAAATTACATTTACCCAATTAAATGATTTAGTAATTATGGTTACATTCAAAAATAAAAAACATCCAATTTCGGTTAATTTTTTATATTTTTCTAAATACTATTTAAGAAAATGCGATAACTTACACAAAAATATTATAAATTTATATATTTGTCAAAATATGTTATACTAGAAAACGGAGGTAGATTATGAAAAAAATATCTAAAATAATGGCAATCATTCTTATGTTTACTGCTGTTTTAACAGCTTGTGGTAAAAAAGATGATGCGCCAGCAAGTAACGCAAAAAACGAAACTAAGACTGAAGCTAAGGCTTTTGAAGGCAAGACTTTAAATGTTGTTGCTACTTCAGACAAGTATGTTGGACTTTTCGACAAGTTCACTGAACAAACTGGTGCTAAGGTTGAATTCCTTTCTATGAGTTCTGGAGAAGTTATTTCTAGAACTAAGGCTGAAGGAAAACCTATGGCTGATTTATGGTTCGGTGGTGGACTTGACGCATTTTTAGCAGCTGATGCTGACGGACTTCTAGAACACTATGTAAGTGACAACTCAAAAGAAGTTGATCCTGCTTACAAGGATGAAAACGGAGCATGGATTGCAAAAGGTCTTACCGTTGCAGGTTTCTTAGTAAACAACAAGATTCTTGAAGAAAAAGGTCTTGATCTCCCTATGACTTGGGACGATCTTGCTAAACCAGAATACAAAGGTCTAGTTATCATGTCAAACCCTGCTGTTTCAGGAACTAACTACGCTGTTGTAAAAGGTCTTCTTGACGCTAAGGGAGAAGAAGCTGGATGGGAATACCTAAAGGCTCTTAACGAAAACATTGAATTCTATTCTAAGAGAGGTAAAGATCCTCAAGAAAAGACTGTTCAAGGTGAATTTGCTATAGGAATCATCCCTGTTGACAATGGCGCTTTTGAAGTTGCAAAAGACAATGGTCTTACTGTTGTGTACCCTGATATGATTCCATGGGTTCCAGAAGGAGTTGCAATTTTTAAAGATTCTGAAAACGTAGATGTTGCGAAGGCTTTCGTTGACTTTATGTTAACTCCAGAAGCTCAAGCTATAATAGCAGAAGTAGATGGAAAAGACAGCGCTCAAATTGTAGTGCCAGGAGTTGAAGGACTTTCACTTGGCCTTCCAAAGGACAAGCTTATCAAAGAAGATCTAACTACTTTTGGTAGCATGAGAGAAGAAGTGCTTAACAAATTCAAAGAAATAGCTAGGGACAAAGCTGAACAATAATTAAAATAATTTTTAGGGGAGTGCTATGAAGAGAATAAATATTGGTAAGATAATCGACTATTTAATAATTGGGAGTTTATTTGCTATGACCATTCTCTTCATACTACTTCCTTTTATTTTTGTTTTCAAAGAGAGTTTCTTCGTCGATGGAAGGCTCTCCCTTGAAAACTTTACATATCTCCTTACGAAGAGAAGAATCCTTATAAAGAACACACTGGTTTTAGGTGTTGTGTCCACCATTCTTTCTTCTGCAGCAAGCCTAATCGTTTCAATCTATCTCTACCTTTCACCGAAGAGAAGGAGGAGCATCCTTCTTGCAATTTTATTTATAACGCTTATAAGTCCGCCATTCGTAACTTCTCTTTCCTATATCAATCTATTTGGCAGGAGGGGATTTATAACCTATGGACTTCTTGGACTTTCACTAAATGTATACGGAATGTGGGGAATCGCAGTTATGCAGACCATCTCCCACCTTTCATTAAACGTGCTACTTATCTACGGATTTCTAAAGACTCTTAGTCCTGATATCATAAATTCTGCGAGAAACCTCGGGGCAAAGACGGACAATATTATAGTGGATATTATCTTTCCAAAGGCAAAGGCTGGTCTAAAGGCGGTCATACTTCTTTCATTCTTTAGAGCCATAGCAGACTTCGGAACGCCTGCCATCATCGGTGGGAAGTTCAATGTCCTCGCGCTGGAATCCTACTTTGCAGTAATTGCTGAAGGAAATCTTGCCAAGGCTTCTGCTATGAATATTTTGATACTTATTCCGTCGATCTTAATCTTCATTTTTTACCAAAACAATCTAAGCGCAATGGCGGAAACTTCTGGATTTGACAGGGTTGAGTTGGAAATAAAGAGAAATGGAATTATCTACTATATTTTTTCTGTTATTTCGCTACTTTTGATCTCTGCCCTTACGGTCCTATATGTAACCATAATATTTTCCGCATTTACCCGCATGAAGGACGGCTCTCTTACATTTACTCTACAAAATTTAATCGATACGAAACCATATATCACCGGTGCGATGATAAGAAGTATAGTATACAGTTTGATCTCTGCGGTAGGCGGCTCAATAATAGGTCTTTTAATAGGATATTATTTACAAATTAGAAAATTAAAAGCTATGAAGGCGGTGGATTTTATCGCCAACCTTCCATATATAATTCCCGGCACCTTTTTTGGTCTTGGATACCTACTATTTTTTAAGAATCCGCCGATAGCCATCACGGGAACAGCGGCGGTGGTAGTGTTAAACGTGGTATTTAAACAGCTTCCATTCTCTGCAAGAGTCGGCAGCAGCCAAATGGAATCCATTGACAGGGAGACCTTGGACTCGGTTAAATCCCTGGGAGGAAATAATATGAACGCCCTCTACGACGTGGTACTACCTCTTAGCAAGGAAGGGCTAAAGGTTTCATTTATCAATGGATTTACCACCACCATGACCACCATCGGCTCCATAATTTTTCTAGTCTATCCTGGAAGAAAGGTCCTAACCCTTGTTATGTTTGATGTAATTCAATCGGGAAAATACAATATTGGATCGGTGATCGCTCTTATAATCATACTTATATGTCTAGCTATAAATGCTCTCGGATACATGTTCTTTGGAGGAAAAAATGTTTCTTGAAATAAAAAATTTAACGAAAAAATACGGCGACTTCTATGCCATAAGAGATATAAATTTCTCCTTGGAAAAGGGAGAGCTCCTATGTTTACTCGGACCTTCCGGCTGTGGGAAGTCTACCATTTTAAAAAGCATCGGAGGATTCATAGAAGTTCACGGAAATATTATTTTAAATGGAAAGGACATCACCCACACTCCGCCGGAAAAACGTGGTGTGGCAACGGTGTTTCAATCATTGGGACTATTTCCTCACATGAATGTCCTTGAAAATATAAAGTACGGCCTTAAATTTAACGGCACTCCGAAAAGTAAGAGAAACGAAATGGCAGAAGAGATGCTTAAGACCCTCGGCCTCGAAGGTTTAGGCAAGAGGATGATTAACGAACTCTCTGGAGGCCAAAGACAGAGGGTTGCCCTTGGAAGATCCATGATAGTTGGACCGGAGCTACTCCTACTTGACGAGCCTCTTTCAAGTCTAGATGCGAAGCTTCAAAAATCTATGAGGCAGGAGATTAGAGACTTTCAAAAGAAGTTCGACATCACCACCATCTTCGTAACCCACAACCAGGAAGAAGCCTTCGAAATTGCAGATAAGATCATTCTTCTAAATGAAGGAGAGATCATGCAGGTTGGTAAGGCGAAGGAGATCTACGAGCATCCGGCAAATGAATTTGTCCTCGACTTTATAGGTAGTTCAAATACTTTCGATGGAGGATACGCAAGACCCGAAGACATCACACTTAACTCTGGAAGCACCAAGGCAAAGATAAAAAATATTATCTTCAAAGGTTCATTTACAGAAGTTATTTTGGATACAAAATTTGGAATTTTAACAGCAATTACAATGAACGCAGAGGATTTAAAGATAGATGATGAGATAAATATTGATATAAAGAAGGAGAAACTATGAAGATTTTAAATGTTTTGGCTCAGCTACCGATGAAGACGGGAAGTGGAGTATATTTTTCAAACTTGGTTGAAGAATTAAATGCCCAAGGCCACGAAAATATTCTGCTCTATGGTGTGCAGGCACCATACTCTGTGGATGTGGAAGGCAAGCACTATCCGGTGGAATTTAAATCTGAGAAGATTCCATTTCCAATCGCTGGGATGAGCGACGTCATGCCCTATAAAAACACCGTATATTCGGAAATGACAGAGGACATGATCGACCTAGAACTTAGAGTATTTAGAGAAGTTTTGGAAAAGATTAGAGATACTGAAGGAGTGGACCTTGTAATAACCCACCATCTCTTCTTCCTATCATCAATGGTTAGAGAAGTGTTTAAGGACACTCCAGTGGTTGCATTCTGTCACGGAACCGACCTTAGACAACTTGAAAGATTTCCAAGATTTTTAGAAAGATGCGAAAGTATCAAGGATCTCGACATAATTTTCACCGTTTCTCCAAATGAATCGGAAAAGATACATGAAATTTTCTCCTACGACAGGGACAAAATAAAGCTTGTCGGCGGTGGATTTAACCAAAACATCTTCAACAGAAATTATGAAAAGTTAGACGACGGCATCCTCAGGGTTTGCTACGCGGGCAAACTTTCAAGGTCCAAGGGTGTTTATGAACTCGCTAGAAGTTTTCCTCTAGTTAAGAAAAATATAGATAATCTAGAGTACCATATCATCGGCGCAACTTCTGATGAAGAAAAGAGAAGACTCTACGATCTTGCACAAAATATGGAAGGTTTCAAGGTCTATGACGCTGAGGATCAGGTGACCATGGCGAAACATTTGAAGAAGTGCGATGTATTTGTCCTACCTTCCTACTACGAAGCATTGGGACTTATTGCAATTGAGGCTATGGCGACAGGACTTTACGCAGTGACATCTGAGATCGAAGGCTTGAGGGCAGAACTTGGTGACAAGGTAAACGAATCTGGACTCATTCTCTACACAGAACTTCCAACCATCTACGATTTGGACAACCCTTGCGAAGAAGAAGTGCCTGCCTATGTGGAAAGGCTAGCGAAAAATATAGAAATCCAACTAAAAAAGGTTGAGAAGAAGGAAGAAATCGGCAAAGAAATCATGGATATAATCGATGGAAAATCCTGGGCAAATCTTGCGAAGAGGATTGAAAAGATGCTTATAGAGGTGGCAAATGACAGAAAAATTAACTGAAAAAGCGATATGCGGACATTGTAAAGAGCCATTTGATGTAGAAATCTACACCAGTATAAACACGAGAGTAGATCCGGAGATGGAGCTGAAGGTACTAAACTACGATGTATTTGAGTACACATGTCCACACTGCGGCGAAAAGGTAAAGGTAATCTACGACATGCTCTACCATATGGAGCAGGAAGGTACGATGATCTACCTAACAGACCCGAGCAATGTAGAGGAAGAAATCAAAACTCTGGACGAATTTTATAATAATGATTTCAAAAAATTTCAAGAGCTTATGAAGATTGACCCTCCGAGGGTGAGAGTGGTGGTGGACTTAGTTGAACTTAGAGAAAAAATATTAATTTTCAAGGGTGGCTACGACGACAGAATCATGGAACTCTATAAATCACTTCTCATTCTTCAGATTAACGAGAGAGAAAATATGGAAATCATAAGAATGTTCTACGATATCTATGAAAATAAACCTATAATCGTGGTAATTGACAAGAATCTCAAGGAGTACCACTACGACTTTAGGGAAGAAGGCTACAGAGAACTTGAAGAACAGTTTGAAGATAAGCTTGAAGGTTTCGAAAGATATGTGGTAAATGAAAGTTTTGCCATTGAATTTATAGAAGATCTGTTAAATAAAAAGAAAAATTAATTTATTAAATTCGCGAGTTTGATATTATAAAATAATCGGAATTTCTTCAAAATGAAAATACAAAAAAATAATCCTTCAATCAAAGTTATTTCTTAGATTGAAGGATTTTTTATGCTGCATCTTTATCGATATTTTTGAAGATTTCTCTGTAAATGGACATAATCTTGTTGATTATTCCCCTTTCGCGAATATCTTCTTTGATTATTAATTTTGATTCTCCAACTTCTTTGCCATCTACTTTGTAGGTGATTGAACCCACCACAGTGTCCTTAGGTAGAGGGGCTGCGATTTCATTGAGATGAATTTCGCTTTCTACCTTTGATTCTGGATGTACTAGAGAAGCTATTTCCGATTCTTGATACACATTGTAGTTTGGTTCTTGAGAATTTTCTGCTTCGATAGTCGTAACAGGAGAAGTAGTGTTTCCGAGAATTCTATTTTCATACTTGGTTAGAGCAATATTTGCGACTCTTTTCGAAACCACATACCTTGACCAATCGGATTTCGATCCGGTGGTGATGGTGATAAGCCTTAGATCCTTGGTGGTCTTGCCATCTCCTGGTTTTAGTTCCGTTGCTATAAGACATCTTCCTGCCGCACCAGTGTATCCCGTTTTAAGTCCTTGGATTTCTGGAATTACTCCTAAGATGGGGTTGGTTGAGTAAGCTGTAAACTCTCTATCTGCTTCAACGATGGAAGGCATCTTTGTATATTCTAATATTTCTGGATGTTCCTTCATTATATATCTAGCAAGGAGAAACATCTCTCTTGTGGTCATCTTATTATAATCTTCTATTGAATAGTCTGTTAGCCCTGTTGGATTTATCATGTGGGCGTTTGTAAGACCTAGGTCTTTACACTTCTTATTCATCATGTCTACGAAAGCTTGGGTAGATCCTGCTACCTTTATTGCAAGGGAGGTGATGGCGTCATTTCCAGATATAACTAGCGCCGCTGTTAGAAGTTCTTTTACAGTCTTCGTATCTCCCTCTTTTATTTTGTAGGATGAACCTGGTAAGACTTCTGCTTCATGGGGAATTGTCACCATGTCGTCTAGTTTTAACTTGCCTGCTTTGATTTGGTCTAGGACAACATATACGGACACGAGTTTAGAAGTTGAAGCCATGGCTACCACTTCATCTATATCGTTAAATTCTAAGATTTCTCCCGTTGCATAGTCTCCGATTAGAAAGGTCTTTGCAAGTTCGTTGGTAGATTTTTTTTCTAGCTCAGCTACTAGAAGTGCTTCTTCGTAGGTTGCCCTATCCACTCCGTGAGAAGTTGGTACGAAGATGTTTTGGTTTCTAATCTCCTGAGGCTCTGAGGCTTCTGTTTCTTTCTGCGAAGCATTCTCCGTTGCAAAAGAGACGCTAGGAGAAAATAAAATGACTAATGCAAGGATTAGACTTGTAAATCTTCTCATTTCTTCCTTTTACTTTCTACTGAGTCTATCTTTTCCATAAAGGATCTTTCTTTGTCGCGTCTGTCATCGATCTTAACAACAGAGTAGACTCTGTTTGCTCCATTTAGAAATACGGATTCTTGCATCCTTTTTATAGCTTCGTACATAGTATCTAAATCGGGAGCTTCTATAACTGTTCCCATTGGGTTAAGTGCAAATGTAATATTTTTCATGTCTGCTATGCTATCTAAAGCACCTGCAACATATTTTGAAACTGATGTGGTTTCTGTTCCTATTGGAACTAGTGTTAGTTCACAAACTACCATAATTACCTCCATATACAAGCCAAGATAAGGTAGATTAATGCTACCAAAATTTGGCTAAAACTTTTTACATAAAAATATAATATACCACCTAGAATAAAAAATCCAATAGATATTAGAAAAAATATGCTCACATGAAGTCTGGAGCTATCCTTGGTTCTTAAGTACTTGCCTATGATGGTGGCGCTATCTGTCAAGTATCCAGTAATATGTGTGCTCCTTATAAGGGCACCTTCGTACTTTAAAAAAAGGGAATTTTGAAATCCAAAAATAAATGTAAGCAGGTACACTGCGTATTCTCCTATTAAGGTAGAAATTATGGCAAGGACCGCCAAACATAGAAAGCCTCGGCGGAAATTCTCCTCATAGGTAATATATGTTCCCACAACAGAGCCTAGAAAAAATAGTCCAAAGATGGCAAGAAGAAAGATGAGCCTCTTACTGTCGCTTATGGAAAGTGCAATGGCTGTGGCATTGCCAGTGTGGTGAGTTACAGGCGTTTTGAAATTCATAACACAGTAGGCGTTTGAAATTCCACTTGCAACCATAAGGAGCATAATTCTTACTTTGAAACCAAGATTTCTATTCATTATCAAGCTCCATCAAATTATATTTTTCAATAATATCGATGACCTTTTTTGCGTAGTTAGGGTCCGTAGCATAGCCGCAGGACTGTATAAGGGTGATCGCCTCTTTGTAGTCCTTGGCATCTCTTACCTTTTCATAACGAGCAGCAGTAGATATAAGCTTGCCGTAATCTTTGAAACTCGCCTTCTTCGAATCATATTTTTTAAAAGGCTCAAGGACGGACTTCTCCACCCCGTTTTCGTACTCCTTCGTCTCCATTTCAACTCCACCGCTTTTGGCTTTTATTCCAAAGTAATTGTTGTATGAAGTAGACAATTCGCTCCTTCCGAAGTTACTCTCCAGCGCCGACTGGGCTAAGGTAACCGACGGGAAGAGACCGTATTTCTTCGCTACACTGATTGCCAAAGGCTTGGTGGATTCTATGTAATTTTCTTTGATTTCAATAGTGTCTGTTCCATTGTTTAGAAGCATGGCAGGAATCATCATAATAAGGATTCCAAGTATGGTAAGTGATACCAATCTTCTAAGGAACATATTGGGTTTTCTCTTTCTCATAAATCCTCCATGTTTATTTTATCAAAAATTTCAAAAAATGCAAAAATTCCCGATGAAATCAATAATGAAAAGGATATCTAAATTTTGATATGCTATAATTAAATTTAAGGAGGGAACATGGGTTTACCAGATCTATCATTCACAGGATTTAAGTTTGAAAAAATAAAGAATCCAGTTAAATACTCGATTCTACATAGAGAATATCCACCTAAGATGACGGAAGAGATGCATACGATAGTAGAAACTCTCCTTTGGTATGTGCCAAACATCGACTCTATTCAGTCACCTAAGAATGATATGGCGCTGTCTCTTGACTTCGATGAGTTTGCCTTCGAACTGGTGAAGAAGAATATGAAGCTTGGTCACGAAGACGTGGCAGTGCTTGATTATATTCCAAAATCTGTAGTCGATTTTTATAAAAATGAAGTGGATCCAAACTTTCAAAAGATAATTATCACGAAGTACAAGGACGAATCCACCACCAACAGTCTCCTTAGGCACATTAGAAACGCGATTGCCCATGGCTATTTCACCTTGGTTGAGGGGATGCTAATAGGTTTTGATTTTAAAACTACGAAGTACACAGACGAAGAATGTACCGCTATTTTTAAAATATATCCGAAGAATCTTTTAAAATCCCTTAGAATTTTAAACGAAGAAGTTACTGAGGAAGAGCTTGCGAAGAAGGCTCTACTGAGATGCGACTATGTGGTGGAAGACTTTAACGATTCCTATGACCACACTGAGATGGGATTCGATTTCTATGCCAAAAAAGGAAGACGCAGGTTTGCAGTAGAGGTGAAGAAGTACAAAGATGTGGAAGTTCTATCTCAAAAAGAAATAGACAGATTGGTAAGGGAGTTTTCAAATATTTACAAAACCATAATCCCAGTTCTATTTATAAATACATCCCTTATGACAGATGAATCGAAGGAGAAACTTCAAAGAGAAAAGATAATTATTCTAGATGTAAAAAATATAAAGAAGATGATGAGAGGAATAGACGTACTAAAAGAGGTGGTAGACCTTGGAAAGAAGTAGTTTAGATACGAGTAAGTACATGAAATTCGCCCTACACCTGGCGAAGAAATCCTATAGGAGGGGAGAGATTCCTGTGGGAGCGGTGGTAGTTTTACATGGCAAGGTGGTAGGCTATGGATATAATTTAAAAGAAACATTAAACGACGCCACAGAGCATGCAGAACTTCGCGCTTTAAAGATGGCTGCGAAAACTCTTGGCACCTACCATTTGGAAGGGACGAAGATGTATACAACCCTTGAACCCTGTGCCATGTGTGCAGGAGCGATGATACTCTTCCGTATAGATAAACTAATAATCGGGGCGAAGAGTCCTCGCATGGGAGCTGCTGGATCAAACCTAAACATCTTAGATAGAGAAGGCTTTAACCACAAGGTAAAGGTGGAATATTCCATCTACGGAGATGAATGCAGCAAACTTATCAGTAAATTTTTTAAAAATGTAAGAAGAAATAAAAACCTATGATGCAGTGCACCATAGGTTTAATTATTTTTTGAATGTATTCTCTTATATTCTTTGTAAGCGGCATCTCGATTCTTCTTGGTAAGTTCCTTGGAGATTGTGTTTAAATCTGTGGTGTTTGTGATTTCCTTTTCCATGTCCCTCTCTGAAATTACAACATTTGAAACTTCTTCGTAGTTTAGAAGACTGTCGGATTTGATGCCGATCTTAACGAGAGCCTCCCTAGGATTCTTTTCATATATAGAAGGTGTGAAATCAAATTTTGAAAATCTGTAGTAGACATAGAAATTGTAGATTCCGCTTTCCTTTATAAATCCCACCACGCTGTAGCTAAGGGCAGAATAGTCGCAGTCACCCTCCAAGTACTTGTACTTTTCAAAGGAAGAATTTAGTTTTGACTTTGCAAGAGTAAGTTCAATCTTTGCTCTACTGGTAAGACTTATGGATCTAAAAAGTGACTCCAGATTTTTCGCGCTTATTCTGTCGAACTCATAGAAGAGTTCTTCAAAAACATTTCTGGATAGGGCGAAGGAATCTCCGTCATCTTCGCAGATTAAGATCTCATCTAGCTGCGGATTTAGGTACATGATGATGGTGGAAATCTCAAAGATTGCCGCATCGTGTTCGTTGATGTATTCCTTTGATCCAAAGATCTTCATAGTTTTATCTACAAGTTTTAAATTTATATCGTCGTAGCCAAGACTTTCCACTAGGCTGTGGAGTTTATCCTCTGTACTTTCGTAGGTGTAGAAGGAATAGACCCTCTCAGTCATGGAAAGCTTCGCTTCTTTTAAGTAGTTTCCCTTGCATCCAACGAGGAAAAGAAGAAGTATTAAAATCGTAAAATATTTAAATTTTATTTTCAATGTATCACCAATTAAATTTAATAATATAAGTTTATTGGTTTTTTTATATTAAGTCAAGCAAATCAAGATTTCACCTAATTTATATCGACACTTAAAATTTTTAAAAAGAATATATATAAGAAACATTTGCATAAAAACTATGCTATAATGTTAGCTGAGGTGATAATAATGGATAACAAAGAAAAAGCTATGAAATGCCACAGAGAATGGAGAGGAAAATTAGAAATTAAATCTAGAGCAGCTACAGAAACTGCAGAAGATTTAGCACTTGCTTATACACCAGGAGTTGCAGAAGCTTGCTTAGCTATAAAGGACAACCCTGAAGAAGCATACAACCTAACTAGAAAATGGAATTTTGTAGCAGTAGTTACAGATGGAACAGCAGTACTAGGATTAGGAGACATAGGCGGCCAAGCAGGTATGCCAGTTATGGAAGGTAAATCAATCCTATTTAAAAACTTTGGAGATGTAGACGCTTTCCCAATCTGTTTAAACACAAAAGACACAGAAGAAATCATAAAAACAGTTAAGTACTTAGAACCAACATTTGGTGGAATCAACCTAGAAGATATTGCAGCACCAAAATGTTTTGAAATTGAAAATAGACTTTCAGAAGAATTAGATATACCAGTTTTCCACGATGACCAACACGGAACAGCAATCGTAGTTCTAGCAGGAGTTTTAAATGCTCTTAAACTTGTAGGCAAGAAGATGGAAGACGTTAGAATAGTAATGTCTGGTGCAGGAGCAGCAGGTATGGCAATCAGAAACCTACTTGTACTTGAAGGTGCAAAGGACGTTATCTTCGTAGGAAGAAAGGGAATCATCGGAGCTGACTACTACGAAGACGAATACAGAAAGAACATCTTAAAAGAATGTAACCCACATAAAATCGAAGGTGGAATGGCAGAAGCACTAAACGGAGCAGACATCTTCATCGGAGTATCAGGACCTGGAATCGTAACTGAAGAAATGGTAAGAAACATGAACAAGGATGCAATAGTACTAGCTATGGCAAACCCAGTTCCAGAAATCTATCCAGACGAAGCTAAACGTGCAGGAGCTAGAGTAGTTGGAACAGGAAGATCAGACTTCCCTAACCAAGTAAACAACGTATCAGTATTCCCAGGACTATTCAGAGGAGCACTTGATGTAAGAGCAAAGAAAATCACTGATAACATGAAACTTGCAGCAGCTCGTGCAATTGCAGATGCAGTTGAAACTCTAGACGAAGACAATATACTTCCACACGCATTTGATCTAAGCGTTTCTAAGAAAGTTGCAGAAGCAGTAGCAGAAGCAGCTAGAAAAGATGGAGTAGCTAGAATATGAAGTACAAAATAGAACATGATACCTTTGGGGAACTTCAAGTACCAATAGACAAGTACTGGGGAGCACAAACTCAAAGATCTCACCAAAATTTTGTAATCGGCGACGAAAAAATGCCAAAGGAAATAATAAAGGCATTTGGAATTCTTAAATACTCTGCAGCAGTAGCAAATAACGCCCTTGGACTTCTACCAGACAACAAAAAAGAAATTATAACAGAAGTTTGCGACGAAATATTAGAAGGAAAACTAGAAGAACATTTCCCACTTGTAGTATGGCAAACAGGTTCAGGAACCCAATCCAACATGAACGTAAATGAAGTTGTAGCCAACAGAGGAAACGAAATCGCAAAAGAACACCTTCTACATCCAAACGACGACGTAAACAAATCACAAAGTTCAAACGACACATACCCAACAGCACTTCATATCGCATCATTAATAGCGGTTGAAGACAAGGTAATCCCTGCAGTAGACACACTTATAGAAACATTTAAAAAATTAGAAGAAGAATACAAGGACATAGTCAAGACAGGAAGAACTCACCTACAAGACGCAGTGCCTATAACCCTTGGACAAGAAATAAGCGGATGGAGAAAATCCTTAGAAAGATCTAGAGATTTTATAGCTACAGCAAAAGAATCACTTAGAGAAATCGCCCTTGGAGGAACAGCAGTAGGAACAGGACTTAACACCCACAAGGACTATGCAGTTAAAGTAGCAGAAGAAATCTCTAAAAAATCTGGACACAAATTCGTAACCGCAGAAAATAAATTCCACGCCCTAACCAGTAGGGACGAAATCGTATTTGTACACGGAGCTATGAAAGCTCTTGCGGCAGACCTATTAAAAATAGCAAACGACGTAAGACTACTAGCATCAGGACCAAGATGCGGAATTGGAGAATTAATAATACCAGCAAACGAACCAGGCTCATCAATCATGCCAGGAAAAGTAAACCCAACCCAAGCAGAAGCACTAACCATGGTAGCAGTACAAGTAATGGGTAACGATGCAGCCATAGGATTTGCAGCATCACAAGGAAATTTTGAACTAAATGTATTCCTTCCACTAATAGCATATAACTTCCTACAATCAGCAAGACTACTATCAGATGCAATGATATCATTCAACAAGAATTGCGCAGTAGGAATAAAACCAAACATGGAAAAGATAGAAGAAAATCTAAACAAATCACTAATGCTAGTAACGGCACTTAACCCACATATCGGTTATGAAAAAGCAGCGGAAATTGCAAAGCTTGCCCACAAAGAAGGAACCACATTAAAAGAAGCAACATTAAAACTTGGATATTTAACAGAAAAAGAATTCGACGAAATAGTAGACCCAAGAAAGATGGTATAAAAAATAGAGAAGTGTTTCAGTTGAGACACTTCTTTTTATATAACCACATCATTGAATTAAAGTTAAAAAATTGGGTACAAATGTACTAGGAGGTAGAGTATGAAAATATTAGTACCAGTAGACGGCTCAAAGAGTTCAAATAAATCAGTAGAAGTGGCAAAAGATATAGGCGAGAAACTAGGAGCAGAACTTTTAATCCTAACAGTAATATCCGAAACATCCATCTTCGAACAATATCCAACCAACTTTCCATATTCCTTGGAAATAGACAAGGCAAATGTGGAAAGAGCAGAATATGTACTTAAAGAAGCGGAAGAAACCTTAAAAGACTATCCATACAAAGTAGAACTCTTCCACACAATGGGAAATGCCGCAGAACAGATAGTAAGCGTGGCAGAAGAAAGAGGATGCAGCTTAATAATCGTAGGCAATAGAGGCTTGGGAGCATTCTCAAGAACACTACTAGGCTCCGTATCAAACAAAGTAATCAACACATCTAAAATATCTGTCCTTGTAGTAAAATCAGACATAAAATAATTTAGCGTAGGTGACTACGCTTTTTTATTGTTTTGATTTATTTCAATACTATATTGACACGGAAGACATAAAATAATAAGATAAACTTAGAGGTGATAAAATGAAAAAAATAAGCAAAATCATGGTAATTCTAAGTGTCTTTGCATTAGTACTAAGCTTAAATACATACGCAAATCAAAAGACATATCTTGTAGTAAATGGAGAATACATAAAGACAGATGCAGATCCATTTATCGAAAGTGGAAGAACACTCGTACCAGTCAGATTTATCTCAGAAAACTTAGACAGCATAGTTGATTGGTTCAAAGAAGAAAAGAAAGTAGTCATCACTACTAAAAAAGAAGGCACAGAAATAAAAAAGGTTGAACTTATAATCGGTTCAGACATTGCAAAACTTTACGACAAAGACGAAAATGTAAAAGAAGAAAAACTAGACGCAGCAGCAAAAATCGTAAATGGAAGAACCTTTATACCAGTTAGATTTATAAGTGAATCACTAGGCACAGAAGTAGGTTGGGACAAGGAAAACAGAGTAGTCCTAATAGGCGACACGTCAAAATATGATGCCAAAAAATTCAAAGAAGACGTAATTGACAAGGAAGTTCCAGTAAAGAAAGAAGAAAAGAAGGAACAAAAGAAAGAACAAAAGAAAGACACAAAAGCAGGAGACATCAAATTCGAAGGAAAATATTTAAATGCTTGTAATGGATTAACTCTTAATATAGAAAAACTTACAGAACCATTCCCAGATGCACCTGATATAAAATACGTTGGAGCTGTAGGAGAGTTAAATCTAGAAACTTCAGTAATGGAAAATATCGGATTGGTCTTCTTTAAATTTAGCAAAGATGGAAAAACTGTAACAGCATCCACATATGACGAGTCTGATAAAGAGGTAACTTATCCAGTAAAAATCGAAAAAAAGAGATTTTCATTTGTAAACTGTTATTGGTACAAACTATATGAAGGCGACAAATACGAAATAATAGATGGAAAGTTTTGCATGAATGGAAAAGAAGTACCAATAGAACCAGGTAAATAAAAGCGAAATAAATTTAAAAAGCCAAATAATTTCTGGTTTTTAATTAAACATATGCATATAAAAACACCGGAGTGATATTCTCCGGTGTTTTTTATATTAAATATAATTATTAAATTTATAAGCCTTTATTTAATTGATATATAATTTCAAAAAAATATATATTCTAAAAAAGTTTTTTGATAAAATAATATTGAAATTATTTATTAAAATTAAAGGAGGTCCTTTTAAATGAAATCCAGGGAGAGATTTTCGGATTCATCTATCATAGAAGAGATTAAAAGAATCGAAAATTTGCCGGAGACCAAGAAGAGGCTTGACGATGTGAAAAGAGATCTACAAGATCGGGTGAGCAAACCTTATATACTTGGATTTATCCTTCTTGCAGCGGGGCTTTTTATATACTATCTTTTTGAAATATATGGACTAATAGTCTGCTTTTTCCTCTATAAATACTGGTACCAATATTCACAGACGAATAAATCTTATATTGGAAATACATATGCAAATAATTTTTTAGAGCCGGTGTTAAAAGAGATCTTACCAGGTACAGAGATAGATTATTTTGGAACCATGGATCTATATATTCTTAAAAACTTAGTTAGAAATTCAGAATTTTATGAATCCAATTGTCACATAATTTTTGGTGACGAATACAAGACTGAGTTCTGCAATTTAAAAGCAAATCATTATAGAAGAGACAAAAAAGGAAGAGAAATAAACGAGACTGACTTCATGGGACAAGTATTTTTTGCTCCTATAGAAACGGGAATAAATGGTCATATTAGAGTGGCACCGATTAGTAAAGGTGGTTCCCACAGACCTTATGGAGAAATTAGAGATGGCGAAGAGAGAATGGAAACTGAGTCCATCGAATTCAACGATTTATACACTATTTTTTCTACAGATGATTTAAATGCCAAGTTTATTTTGGATACAAAGATTATTGAACTTTTAAATGATATTGGGAAAAGAATGAATGTTTCCATCTACATGAACGAAGAATATGTATCCATAGCTTTTCAGTCGAATAGTCTTCTATTTTCCTTGCCATATACTCCAGGTGGAGTAAATGAAATTTCCCTTTCAGGAGAGTATGAAAAGATAAGAAAAAAACTCTCGGATTTTTATGCACTTATGGATGTTATAGTAGAAAAATTTTAGAGGAGGATTTATGAAATACTTATACACGATAGCTATTGTAGCGGTTTTAGTATGCATATCAAATTTTATTTCCGCTTCAAACAGACTCAAAAAATATCTAGTAAAGATAGATGAGTCCAAGAGGAATTTGGATATTGCACTGGCAAAGCGGTATGACACCATCTCCGAAATGATTAAGGTGGCAAAATCTTTTGCCAAACATGAGACAGATGCATTTACAAACATTGTAAAACTTAGACAGGAAGGCACTATTTCATCATCAAACGATGCAATTAAGAATCAAAACGATGCGATTAAAGAAATCTTTGCCCTTGCAGAAGCCTATCCAGAGCTCAAATCTTCTGCAGAGTTTCTACGATTGCAAGATGAAATCGACGATGAAAATGAAAAATTGGCGGCGGCAAAGAGAATCGTAAATGGAAATATCAGCATACTAAATCAAGAGATTGTGTCATTTCCAACCTCTTTAGTTGCAAAGGCTAATAGTATTAAAAAGATGGAGTTCTTAACAGAGGAAGATCTCGACAGAAAGAAGTCGATAGAAAATTTCGATTATACTGTATAGTTTTAAAATAAATCTAATATAAAAAGCAGGTTTTGATCTAAGCGACATATTTCTCAATATGCAAATATTGAGGAATTGCTTTAAGTTTAGATCTCTCCTGCTTTTTTTAGATTCTTAATCTTTTTAAAAATTCAAGTTTTGTTTCAGATATTATAATGGAAGCAAAGATCATCATAAACCCGAACAATGAATACAAGCTGATGCCTTCTATCCCCAAACAATATGGAATTAAAATTCCAAATACAGATTCCAAAGATAAAATCAGAGCACAGCTCGATTCGTCCACGATGGATTGACCTATGTTTTGTAGAAGTAATGCTATAGTTGTACACATTAACGATAAGTATATTAACTCTAAGGCTGCTCTTTTTTCGAAAACAATAGGGAAATTATCTTCGAACAACAGACTCATTACCACTGCCAAAACCGCAGCTACTAAGAATTGAATAATAGTCATAAGTATAGGGTCACGGCCTTCGGAGAATTTAGTAACGGCAACTATATGGGACGCAAACAAAACTCCGCTTAGCAAAGCGAGTCCATCTCCTAGAATAGCATTATTTCCAACCGATTTGGAACTTTCTCCAAAAACTGATACAAAATAAATCCCTATAATACAGAATACTGCTGCGATGACATGGAATCTATTAGGCTTATGTTTAATGACAAGCCAAGATATAAATGGAACTATAACACAATATGATGCAGATAAAAACGCTGATCTACCAGGGTCTGTATATCCAACTCCAATGGTTTGAACAGAATATGCCAAGAATAAAACTATCCCTATAATCGTTCCAGATTTTAAATCTTCTCTCGTCATATTTTTTATTTTCTTATAAAAAATTATAGAAAGAATTATGCATGCTATTGAAAATCTAAATGCGAGTAACATGTTTGGTTTAAATACTGCCTGAGCACTTTTAACTACTGTGAGGGAAGAGCCCCATAGTATAGCTACAATTAACAAATAAAATCTGCCTAAGTTCTTTTTCATCGCTACCTCCTACTTGGTTTCGATTTATTATACACAAGTAAAATTAAGATTCCAATTGGTTTAATAACTTTTTAAAAGAAAAACATTAAATACAAAAATTTTCAAATAAAAAATGGAAAAAGTAAAAACTATATAAATGTTTAGGAATATATTGAGACGATTTTTAACTTATGTTAAAATTATAGTTAGCGGGAACAAAATTATATGGGTTCAAATTATTCCCAGAGGTGAACATGGAACTACATTATTTTTTAGATTTTGTATATGAAGCAAAGGATATTTTCTTAAAAAAATACAGCTTGCTCTCTTACATTTCAGAAAAGTCTACCGTCGGTAGAAGAAACATAACTAAAGATTTAAATTTGTCTGAGAGATTCGTAAGGGACACTGTAAATTTTTTAAGAGATAAAGGTCTTTGCGAAGTCACCAGTAGAGGTATCTCGATTTCAAAATTGGGTATTAAATATGTAGAAGATTTTGAAGATTTGTACTTAAGTCTTACCTCTAAATCTTCTGACGAAGACCTGGTGGATTCTGTGAAGAAAGTGGCGGGAATCTCAGACATCTACATTTCAAACTCCAGCGGCAAGGATGAACTTGCAAAGTTTGCTTCTAAGATTATAAGAGATTATATAGAAGATGATTTTCACATCGGAGTTACGGGAGGAGAGACTGTTTCAAAAGTCATTGACAGTATTGAAACGGACAAAAAGAATTTGAAGATCGTTCCTGCAAGAGGTTCCATAGGAATTAAATCTGAGTTTCAAGCAAACACCGTTGCGATTAAGTTTGCTCAGAAGACAGGATCGGAATCCTACATAGTGCCTGTTCCAGACTTTGCAAATAGAGATTTACTATCCTCAATCAAGGACTCCGCGGAATACAAGGAGCTTCTGGATAAGTTTAAATCGATAGACCTACTTATATTTGGAATTGGCAGGGCGGATGTAATGGCGAAGAGGCGAGGACTTGATGATATAGTCACGAAGAAAATTCTGCGTGACGGTGCAGTTGGAGAAGCCTTTGGCAATTATTTTTCTGCCACAGGAGGTATAGTCTATAAAAAGAAAAGCTTAGGACTATCCCTTTCTGATTACAAAAACATTGGTTCAGTTATAGCCGTTGCAAGTGGCGCGGAAAAAGCCGAGGCAACCATGGCTATTTGTAGTTTAAGAAAAGATCTAACTCTTATAATTGATAGGGAGTTGGCAAAGGAAATTATTAGGAGGAATTAAATGACAAAAGTAGCTATTATGGGATTTGGAAGAATTGGTAGAGATTTTCTAAGAGCATGGGCTCTTAAAGAAGAAAAAGATTTTGAAATTACTCATATCGCAGTTAGAAACTGTGAAACTACCGTAGCTCAAAGAGCTCACCTATTTAAATACGACACAATCTATAGAAAGTACCCTGGCAAATGTGAACTCGACGGAAATATTTTAAACGTTGACGGACACAAAATCGAATTTATCGAATCTAAGACTCCAGCAGAAATGGAATGGGGCAAACTTGGTGTAGATATAGTTGTAGATTCAAGTGGAGCATTTACTTCTCGTGAAAAAGCTGAAGGAAATATCGAAGCAGGAGCGAAGAAGGTAATCCTTACTTCTCCTGGTAAGAACGAAGATATAACCATAGTAATGGGAGTTAACTGCGAACTATACGATAAAGATAAACACAATATTATTTCAAACGCATCATGTACAACTAACTGTCTAGCACCAGTTGCAAAGGTAATTCTAGACAAATTTGGAATCAAGAGAGGACTTATGACTACAGTTCACGCCTATACAAATGACCAAATGATTCACGATGCAATCCACAAAAAAGATATGAGACGTGCAAGAATGGGAGCTGAAAATATCATCCCTACTACCACTGGTGCAGCTAAAGCAGTTGGAAAAGTTATTCCAGAATTAAACGGAATCATGACAGGTATCGCAATCAGAGTACCAGTACCAACAGGTTCTCTAGTAGATGCAACCTTTGAAATTGAAAAAGAAGCAACCGTAGAAGAAATAAATAACGCAATAAAAGAAGCGTCTGAAACAAATATGAAGGGAATCCTTGACTACCAAGAAGAAGACCTAGTTTCTTCAGACATAATCCAAGATCCACACTCTTCAATCTTTGATGCAAAACTAACCCACGTAATGGGCAACATGGTTAAAGTTATTTCTTGGTACGATAACGAATGGGGTTACACATTAAGAGTGCTTGACCTTACAGAAATGGTGGCGAAATCACTATAATGAAAAAGACATTAAGAGATATAGATGTAGCTGGAAAAAAGGTGCTTGTAAGAGTTGATTTCAACGTACCAATGGACGGAGATTTAATCACAGACACCACAAGAATCGAAGCATCTCTTCCAACTATTAACTACCTGCTTGAAAATGGCGCATCCGTTGTGCTTATGAGTCACTTGGGAAGACCGAAGGGAGAGTACAAAGAGGAATTTTCTCTCGCTCCCGTTGCGAAAAAGCTAAGCGAACTTCTAAAGAAGGATGTAAAATTTGTAGCAAGCAAGGTAGTCATAGACGACGAAGTTAAATCCGAAATTAAAAAATTAAAGACCGGCGAAGTTGCCCTTCTTGAAAATACAAGATTTGTAAAAGGAGAAGAAAAGCTAGACTATGATTTTGCAAAGGATCTAGCATCCCTTGCAGACATATATGTAAATGACGCCTTCGGTACATCTCACAGAGCACACGCTTCAAACGTGGGAGTTGCCAAGTACCTTCCATCAGCTATGGGATTCTTACTTGAAAAAGAAGTGGAATACCTAGAAGGTGCGGTACAAAATCCGGACAGACCATTCGTAGCTATCCTAGGCGGCAAAAAAGTTTCAGACAAGATTAATGTAATAGACAACTTGCTTGAAAAGGTAGACACTCTAATCGTGGTGGGAGGAATGGCTTATACATTCTTTAAATCCATGGGACTTGAAATTGGAGACTCAATCGTTGAAGATGACAAGCTAGATCTTGCTCGTGAACTTATGGCAAAGGCAGTTACAAACCATGTGGACTTTGTCCTTCCTGATGATGTAGTCATGGCTAAGGAACTAAAAGCCGGAGTAGAAACCAAGACTGTCGATAGAGACAAGATGGAAGAAGGATACATGGGTCTCGATATCGGACCTAAGACTATTGCAAATATAAAAGAAAAACTTGAACCTGCAAGGTGCGTAGTTTGGAATGGACCTTGCGGAGTATTTGAAATTCCAGAATTTGCAAATGGAACCTTCGAAGTTGCAAAAACTCTAGCTAATCTTGAAGGAGCAACCACTATCATCGGCGGCGGAGATTCTGTAGCTGCCATAGAAGCGGCAGGTTTAAAAGACAAGATGACCCACATCTCCACTGGAGGAGGAGCGAGCCTTGAACTACTAGAAGGCAAAGTTCTTCCTGGAATAGATTGTATCGAGGATGCGGAATGAGAAAACCACTTATCGCTGGAAATTGGAAGATGAATAAATCTGCTCTACTTGCAGAAGAATTTGCCAATGAAATATTGGAAATTAACCTGGACGATCAAGTAGAAGCGCTGATCTGTCCTCCATTTACAGCAATAGATAGATTTAAAAAAACTATTTGCGACAAAGTAAAACTTGGAGCTCAAAATCTTTCTGAAAGAGAAGAAGGAGCGGTGACTGGAGAAATATCTGCAGAGATGCTCGTAGATCTCGGCTGTGACTATGTAATCGTAGGTCACTCAGAAAGAAGGGACTACTTCAAAGAAAGTTCTGAAATCGTAAGGCTAAAGGCAGAAAAGGCAATCGAATGTGGACTTGTGCCTATAGTCTGCGTGGGAGAATCTTTGGAAGTAAGAGAAGAGGGTCGCCAAAATGAATTTGTAAATAAAATGCTAAGAGACTCCACAGAAAATTTAAAGGGAGAGTTCGTCGTGGCATACGAACCTATTTGGGCAATTGGAACGGGTAAGACCTGCAGCCCAGAAGATGCAGAAGCAATGTGCAAAAACATCCGAGAAACTTTAAAAGAAATGGGTCACGCGGCAGATGATATCAGAATATTGTACGGAGGATCAGTTAAACCTTCGAACATTTCTGGACTTATGAGTATGGAAAATATTGACGGAAGCCTGGTGGGAGGAGCATCCTTAAAGGTGGAAGATTTTGTAAAATTAGTTAATTATAAAGGAGAAATATGAGTTTTATATCCAATGTATACGCTAGAGAAGTGCTAGACTCTAGAGGAAATCCAACAGTTGAAGTAGAAGTACTTACAGAAGCAGGCGGATTTGGTCGTGCAATCGTGCCAAGTGGAGCATCAACAGGAGCACACGAAGCAGTAGAATTAAGGGACAACGACAAATCTAGATACCTAGGCAAGGGCGTTTTAAAAGCTGTTGAAAATGTAAATAAACTATCTGAAAAACTATCTTACTTCGATGTAAGGGACCAAGTATCAATAGACAGATTCCTTATAAAAGAAGACGGTTCAGAAAATAAAAAGAATCTAGGAGCAAATGCAATCCTTGGAATCTCCATCGCAGTTAGCCGTGCAGCGGCAGATGAATTAAACATTCCTTACTACCAATACCTTGGCGGAACCAATGGCAAGGTGCTACCAGTTCCAATGATGAACATTCTAAACGGCGGTGAACACGCTGATAACAACGTGGATATCCAAGAATTTATGATTCTTCCAGTAGGAGCACCAACATTTAAAGAAGCACTTAGAATGGGATCAGAAGTCTACCACAGTCTTAAAAATGTATTGAAAGAAAAGGGACTTGGCACAGGAGTAGGAGATGAAGGTGGATTCGCACCAGATTTAAAATCCAACGAAGAAGCCCTAAATGTAATAGTAGAATCCATCGAAAGAGCAGGCTACGTACCAGGAGAAGATGTAGTACTAGCAATGGACGTAGCAGCGACAGAATTCTACAACGCAGAAGAAAAAACATACTACCTAAATGCAGAAGACAAAGAGTTCACATCAGAGGAACTCGTATACTTCTACGAAGATTTAGTATCTAAATATCCAATAGTATCCATAGAAGACGGACTAGCAGAAGACGATTGGGAAGGATGGAAATTCCTAACAGAAAGACTTGGTAAGAGAATAATGTTAGTTGGAGACGACCTATTCGTAACCAACACCAAAAGACTTGAAAGAGGAATAAAAGAAAAAGTAAGCAACTCAATCCTAATCAAGTTAAACCAAATCGGAACCGTAACAGAAACCATGGATGCAATCGAACTTGCAAAAAGACACAACATGACTGCGATAATCTCACACAGATCAGGAGAAACAGAAGACACAACCATAGCAGATTTAGCGGTGGCAACCAATGCAGGATTTATAAAGACCGGAGCACCAGCAAGATCTGAACGTATTGCAAAATACAACGAACTTCTAAGAATCGAGGATATGCTATTTGACTCTGCAATCTATGCAGGCAAAGAAGCATTTTACAATCTCAGATGAGAATATACTTTATAAGACACGGAATCGCAGAAGCATTTGCAAGTGATGACAAGAGAAGAGGACTGACCTTCGAAGGCAGGATGAAGCTAGAAGATACATTCTCAAAATTTGCAAAAGAGTTCAAAAAAGAAGGAATCACTGACTATAGAATATTCTGCTCCACCTACCAAAGATCAATGGAAACGGCAGAAATATTGTCAGAATACTTGGGAGAACCATACTCAATAAAACAGTACCTAGGAGGATGCACCACCAAGGAACTCATGTACAGACTAGAACTTAGCAGAAAAAAATGCTACATTCTAATCTCCCACGAGCCATATATCAGTAACTGGATTTTTGAACTAACAGGAGAAGACGTAATCGTATCTAGAGGCTCCATCCATAAAATCGATATTTAAAATAAAAATTTAAGACAATGGGCTGATAAAAGTCCCAATAGAAAAAAGACGAGGAAACTAAACATCCTCGTCTTTTTCTGATACAATGTATCTATAAAACAAAGTAGTAATACATCAGGCATTGATGTCTTTAAAAACCTATATAGTAAATGAAATAAAAAAGTCGAGAGATAAGATGAAAAAATTATATGAAAAAATAGATGAATTTAAAAATAAATATCCCATTGAAAAGGAATTTGAAAACAGAATTCCAGAACCAAAGTTTTTATACATGGGAGATGCAATCTTAGAAGAGGCAATTGCTGCCATACTTGCAGGCAAAAACATACTCTTAGTTGGCGATAAGTCCACCGGGAAAAATGTCCTAGCAGAACATTTGGCATATCTTTTTGCCCGCCCAATGTGGAATATTTCCTTTCACGTAAGTGTCGACGCATCAAGTCTAATTGGTGATGACACCTTAAAATCAGGAAACGTAATTTTTAGAGAAGGACCAATTTCTCTTGCAAGTAACCATGGCGGCTTTGCTGTCCTTGATGAAATAAATATGGCAAAAAATGAAGCAATGGCAGTGCTCCATTCAGTTCTTGACTATAGAAGAAGGATTGATATACCTGGATACAAACTAATAAACGTTCATCCTGCCACACGCTTCATAGCAACTATGAACTATGGCTACGAAGGCACTCGCGATCTTAATGAAGCACTTTTATCAAGATTTGCTATTATTAAAATGCCAAGGATTTCAGATAGTGACCTTAAACACTTAATAAAAACTCACCACCCAGAACTTAAGGAAACTTATATAAATGACATTGCAAACTTTTTTAAAGACCTAAAAGATAAGGCTTTGGCCCATGAAATTTCTGACTCAGCTCCAGATCTTAGGGGTATTTTTGACGGGCTGGATTTAATAAGGGAAGGCCTTGAATTTAAGGAAGCTATGAGACTTTGCCTGGTAAATAAGATTTTCGATGACTATGAGGCTGACCTCATTGAAGACTTATTAAAAGCACGTTTCCCAGAAAATATTTACCAAAAAGACATTTCAAATGAATAAAAATCAAGATAAAATTTATGAAAATCGAATATTTAACCTTCAATGGGCAGGAGCCACGAGTTATGACTTTGATAATTTTATCATAGGCGAAAATATCGATGGCAATCCTGATTTTTATCTAAACCTAATTATTGGCATTGCTGTAAAATACTTGGGACATAGAGAAATTGAAAATCTCATTAACTCTTGGACCGATAACCCAAGGCGTGAGAAGTATGACCTTGGTCTAATCTATATGCTTGAAGACTTTGCGTATAATAAAGAATTATGTAAAAGACCAGTTTTGGAGTCTTTGAGAAAATCTTTTGCAGAAAAATTTCTCGCCGACAAGTACGACCTCCAAAGGAGGAGCCTTGCCATAAGGCAAAATCAAATGTATAGGCTTGAAATGCTCAGGATGAAAGAAATCTTAGGAGTAAGTCCTGGGAGAATTTCTAAAAAAGACTTAGAACTCTATAAAAATCTAAGATTACCAGAAGATACAGACAGGACTAATTTAGAAGAAAGAGTCCTTGATCTTTTTAAAACCTATCTTGGCTACAAGGAAAATGACATTCTTAATAGAATTCCATTCATAAAATTTTCTTTTTTTGAAAGTGCAGGCAGGGTAAGCCTTGAAAGGTCAATTATGCCGTCAAGTTTTGCAGGCAAAAATCAAAAATCTCACGGTTTAAGAGCATTTATCTTGAATTTTAAAATAAAAAAAAGAAGAGAAAGCCTAGACTACATAGAAAAAACCTTTGGCAGATCGCTATTTGATGAAAAAATAAGACTGGGAATAGAAAGAGACCTGTGCACCGGTGGGCACAAAAAATCTAGACTTTTTTATACGAGAGGAATCACAGAAAATGATAAGTACCTCGACCAAGATTTAAATAAAAAAGCTATTGAAAGACACCTCTTGAAATTTAAGGCAAACCAGGCATCCTACATGAGAGCCATCAGTCTTTTGTCCAAGGAAATAAAACTAAAAATTAATCTAACTTCTTCATTTGATGAAGATATAAGTGCAAGGGGAAAACTCGCATCTCGCCTTGCATACAAGGCAGAAATATCGGACAGGGCAAAGATTTTTAAAAAGAAAAATCTTGTAACCGACCCTTCCATGAAGGTGGACCTTTTAATCGACGGATCTGCATCTCTGCTTGATAAGGAATCAGAAGTAGCCATCGAAGCCTATATCCTTTCTAAGTCTTTAGAAAACAACTCTATCTTAGTTAGAGTAATTTCCTTTCAGACAGTAGGAGATTTTACAATTTTAACCATTTTGAAAGACTATGATGAGAAGGCTGAAATCAAGAAAATCTTTCGTTTCAAAACCATGGGATGGAATAGAGACGGGCTCGTCTTTCGTGCATATAGGGCGATACTTAATAAAGATATAGGAAATACCTTAAGCTTAATTTTAACAGATGCCAACCCTCAAGATTTAAAGCCACTAATTACCAAAGGCTTTAGGTTTAACAAGCCCTACCAAGACGAAGTTGGAGTTGAAGATGCCAAGAAAAATATAAATGACCTTAGGAAAAAAGGACTAAAAATTGCAGCAATAATAAGTGGCAGACATACTGACAACGCTAAAGAAATCTACAGGTCGGATTTTATAAAAATAGATAAGGCAAGCTCAATAGCAAGGGTCTGCGGCAAATTTATCAAAAAACAAATACTATCCATAGAGAAAAGCTGAATTCTTCTTCAATCGAATTCAGCTTTTAATTTTAAAAAAATCTTACTTTCTTCTTGAAAATTCTAATTCATTCCTGTAGCGGAAGCAATCTGCTTCCATCAACCCTTATACTAAACTATTTTCCCTCAGCCGAGCAGTCGAGTTCTACAAATCAGCCTTCGCTCCGCTTAGCTTCTTTGGAACTCTTTGCATAAGACCTGCGACGAAATCAAAGATTTCGGCTATGGCTTTAACCCGTACGACAAACTTTATTTCAATTCATCCATGTAGCGGAACCTTCCAGGTTCCACAGCCGAAAGCTACAATGAACTTCCCAACTACAGTCACCCTGAGCGAACGCAGTGAGTCGAATGGGTATAACCTCCGAGGGTAAAGTCCTTACGAATGATTATAAAAAATAAAAACACCAACCTAATTTTAAATAATAGGTTGGTGCAGAATAAAATTTAATTATTATTGTCTTCTTCAAACTCTGGATATACTTTAACTAAATCTTTCTCGAATCTATCTTTTTGAATACTATCCAAAGAGTCTAGCAACCTTAGATTATGCTTTTGAATATTTACATCGTCACTAAATCCAAGTATAAAATTGCTGGCTATTTTATAAATTATCTCTGTTGGAGCAAGACCATATACTTGTTTTCCAAATATATGATTTAATCTTTCGTCTCTTTCGGGATAAATTTTCTTTATTTCCTCACTTCGATACAATCTTTTTACTATTTCAGTTATATATAAGCCGGATTTCATATATGGATCAATAAAAGTAAAACAAGGATTATCGAAACAACCAGGATTTTCTTTTTCTAAGAGATCTAACATCTCATTTACAACCTTTTTAGGAGTAAATATTTGATTTGTTTTTTGTGGTGGAATATAGTCGAAAATATCCCTTTTTACATTCTCATCAAAATAGTTGGAAAGATTATTTTTCTTATTCAAGAATTCTTTTACAGAATCATCGAACACCCTCTCATCAAATAGATTTCCTTCATAATGTTTTATTTCTCCAGTCTTATCATCTTCGTAGTCAAAACCATCCCTAAGCTCTTTAAACTCATCAATGGTTATACTGGTCACATCTAAGAATACATCATCAGGAATTATTTTATCAAAATTTGCTAAAGTAGTATTATCATCTCCATATGCCATCAAAAATGATGGAATAGTTCTTGAAAAACCTCTAAGCCTATCTCTAATGTCATCTTCTAGGCTTCTTTTTTTCTTTTCAGCTATATCATTTTCTATAATATCAGCAGTAGATTTCGTAGAAAATCCTATCAGATCAAAATCGACAAGAGCCTCTTTAACCTTCCATTCAAACTCTTCATACTGTTTTTTACTAATCTCATTATACTTTATTTCAATCTTTGTAGACTCTTGAGAAGAAGTAGAAGCGTCTAGCTCTTTTTGTTTTTCGATCTCTAGTTTATTCTTATTTATCTCATAAGCTCCATATTCTTTTTTTACGATAGCTCCAACTTTGTCCTCTATGTTCTTTTTGATTTTTTTCTCTGTAGATCTGGACAAATTATTTTCGTAAGAAGACTTTGCGGCATTTACCACAGGTTCAACTATAGAGCTGCTGAAAGTATTTACAACATCAGTTAGTTCGATTTTTGCTGGTGGTTTCGTAGATACTAAATCTCCTGAAGCTTGGTCTATATTATTCTCGATTTCATCATAAACCTTAGGGCCGAAAATTTTTTGTTCAACACCGACTATCTTTTCATCGGTTATACGAACTTCACCATTTTCATCAAGGTCAAGATCGTCAGCAGTAGAATCATCAATAGGAAGTTGCCTGTCTCTAGGCTTTTTATAAGAATTTAATTTTCCTAACGTTTCTCTTACAACTTCTGGCGCCCTAAAAATATTAGAAATATTTGCAAAGAGGAAGTTTGACATAAAACCACGGTTTACAACTTCAACAGCTTTAATCTTTCTTGGAATACTTAATACCTTTTCAGCATCGAGCTTAATCATAACTCCATTTTCATCCTCGCCATAAACAGGGAAGAAATTTAAAAGTTCTTTAACATGTTTTTTTCTAGTGTCATCATCTCTCCCACCGGCAGAAGTAGTAGGAGAAAGATCATTGGCAAATTTTTCAAAAATATCTAGAGTTCTAGCGGGATCAAAGTCAAAAATATAAGCGTTTTTCTTTCTTAGGAAATTAACACCATGAGTAAATAAACATGGATTTTGAGCTCTGAACGCAGCTTGCATATAAAGAGAAGGAGATTTCATATTAGCTAGCATTAATACAGCAGTCCACTCTGGAACAGTTATACCAGTAGTAAGCTGACCAACGGATAAAGTAATAGTTTTTTCGTAAGTGTCAATAGCTTCTTTTACCCTAGCAAGAGATTCTTCAGTTATAACTTCATCATCAGTCTTACCATCACCAGCAGCAAGAACAACCTTGTATTCTCTAAAAATTGGATTCATTTCCAGCTTTCTCTTGAGAGCCTTTGCAGAATCAACTCTGTTTAAAATCCAAAAAGAATGCTTAATCTCATTTCTAAGCTCAGGTGTAGAAAAAGGAAATTTAGTTCTATTTTCATCCGTTAGAGCATCCAAGAACTTATCGACATCATCGTTATATATAAATGCTCCTCTCTCATCAGTAGAGAAGAATTCGTTGAGGTCAAAAGCGTACTCAACCATCTCTCCATCAAGATTAATACCATCATCAAGTTTATCTCTAATAATATCAGAAATTTGATAAGTAAAAAGATTTAGTCTTGGAAGAATTTCATAAGGATTTTCATCTAATACATCACCCTTCCAATTAACTTTCATTCTTTGTTCATCGGCATAAGTCCAATTATAGATAGCATCATCTGGAAATTTTTCATTAGCTAAAGCCTTAAAAGGAGTACCAGATAAATGTAGAGTATGAGCCCTACTAATTTGGTTAAAAGCCTGGTCAGACTTGTAAGTGTCCACACCTTCATGAGCCTCATCAATAATGAGGATATCCCAGTCAATATCATGAACCTCTTTAAGTTTAGTCTTGTCGCCACCAAAATAAATAGACCCTTTAAGATCTTGAAGACTGACAAACTCAATGAAGCCTTTTATCTCATTAGCATTAATTCGATCTAGGTACTCTTCTCTACTGAAGACATATTTTTCATCCTTAATAGCATCGACACGACTAATAAAGAAGTAATCGGCATCAGGACCAATGAATTTAATATAATCGTCATACCAAGACTTAGCAATAGCAGGTCTATTAGTTAAGATTAAGATCTTTTTAAAGCCCATCTTCAGACAGAGATCGTAAGCAGTCAAAGTTTTACCGAATCTAGGCTTAGCATTCCATAAAAACTCTGGATTTAAGTTGTTTTTAAAATATTCTATAGTCTTTTGAACAGCATCTTCCTGTTCTTCTCTAAGCTTATAAGAAACAGGCTTAATATTTGACTTAGTGATACCTCTATTTTCCTTAAATTCATCGAACTTATTCTTAGCAATCAAAGGGTCGATCTTAAACCACTCGAGTCCAGCTTCTCTTTTAATATTATTATTCTCTAAATATTTATGAAAATCAGAATCTCTAAAAGTTTCATTTGTACCTTCAAAGATAGCGTTTTTCTGCCATTCAAGATTGTATTTAATACCAGCAGTAGTCACTTGTTCTCTGATCCTAGTATCGGCATCTCTTTCAGTAAAGCCAATCTTAGTCCACCCTTCATGATAAGTGACGCCTGGTGTAGTATAGGCATAACAAATAGGGATTATAGCCTTTGTAGTATCGATTTTTGGCGCAGTCATCATACCATCTCCTGTACTTTTTCTTCAATAAATTCAATCTCTTCATCAGTTAGACCATACTTCTTGTATAATTGCTCATCAATCTCATGAATAGATTTAGACCAGTCGATATCTGAGTTTTTTGTAAAAACTTGCAAAGGTACATATTTCCATTTGCTTGGAGTAATATCTTGCGTAACTTTTAATATTGATAGTAGAGCTCTACAAAACTTAGTTTTTATATATTTTTCTAAATTTAAAGCTTCTGCTTTTGAAACAAAGCTACCTATTGATAAAAATGATTGTGTATGACCTTCATTAGGGTTTGCTAAAATCATATCTGGAAATTGTTCTCCGAATTTACCAGTACCAACGGCTTTTGGTATTAGAAGTCTATAAGAGGAAAAATTATCTGGTTTAATAATATACTCGGAATTTACAAACAAAGAACATCTTTTTTGATTAAGTAAACCATAAATTTTTATAGGATTGTCTACTAAATTAGTGTCTTTGAAAAAAATTATATTTTCTAAATTATCAAAAATATTTGTTCTTAAATCAAAAGATTTGTTTATGATATCTTTATAATTTTTATAATCTTTTTTTATATTTTTTGAAAACTTATAAGGAACACCTTTTAGAATTATGTCCATTATTGATTGATTAGTATTCGATATTATTTTTTCTAGAAAGCTATCAATAATTTTTGAGCCTGTGAAAATACCTGTTTTACCAAAATCCTTTTCGCTGCATCGTATTGTTATTGCAACGCCACCTTTTATATCATTTTCGGGGAAGAACTTTTTAGGATTTTCTTCATATCTTAAGACTTTAAATGCTTATCATTTAAAATTTTTCTATTCCATTTTTTTGGTGTTTGTCCTGCATTAAATAAAAATCTAGAGGGATGAATAAGAAGTGTGGTCTTCGCAACTTTATATGATCCTTCCATGAATAAATGATATAAAGGCTTACGTCTACCATTATTTTCTGTTTCTTCATCAAAAGGCGGATTACCTACAACAAAATCAAATTTTTTCATATTATCTCCTTTAGTGACGCAAAGGTCTGAGACCTATTTGCTCTCCAATCATATATCCTACAGGCTATTGGCTCCTTGTAATCATCTTGTGCAAATTCTAAAAATGAAAGTTGATTATCTTGATTTGCTGGAGCTCCATAGGGAACGCTATCTGTAAGTCCATCCATTTGCCAAACATTCCAAGAAATAATATTGGCAAGTTTATCGAGTATCGATTTCGGCACATCCTCGTCCCATCTTTTTTCAAAATATTCTACAAATGTAAGAAGAATATTTATCCTAGCTAGCAACAAACTATCTCCCTGATACTCATATCCATAAGATGCTTGAACGGCTCTTATAGCCCAGTCTATCCAATCTTCTTGGGTTGAGGTATTTTCATTCACTATTCTTAGTTTTCTATCTAGGATACCAATCCTATTTATAGTGTGTTTAATCAAGTGGCTAGTTGCGGCGTCATATCTAGAAACTAAGTAGGGACCTTCACCGCAAGTTATCTCCAGTCTTGGTGAATCGACATATTCTTGCCAGGTTTTGCCTTCTGGAAATTCTATTTTCTCTCTCGCCGGCTCCCAGGTGGTGTCACTCGTTATATTAAAGACATTTTCTCTACCAAACCACACTTCATCGCAATAATTATTCATGTAATTTACAACCCAAGAAGGTGTGTAGACCTCAGCCCTTTTACGCGTTCTCTCTAGTTGAGTCGATTCACTTTTACTAGTTCTAGGCTCTAGGACAAAACCACGAGAAAAGATATAGTCTTCAATATGAGCCTTATCATCAAAGCTTGGACCGAAATCTTCATAATTATTTGTGGCCCATATTATATTTTTTTTTGTAGATTTATCCTTTAGCAAACGCTTAATCGTTAGCCTGACAGGATAAGAATTAAAATCTATTAATGGTTGTTCCATAATATCCTCAAATCTATTTAAAATGTTAGAAGTAACTTAGTTACTATTATTATAACAGTTTTTGATGCAAATAACGTGTTAAATTAATATAATATAGTTTTGAGATGAGAGATCCTTCTACTCCAAAGGCTAACACCTTTTCCACTCAGAATGAACACATGTGGTTAAGTCCTTGCAAATAAACAATAAAAACCCAAACCCAAAACAAAACAATAATCCAAACTAAAATAATTATTTGTGGTGACGCATTATAGAATAAAAACTACCTATATGATAAAATAAATTTATATGGGAGAAAAAATGGTAAAATCACAATTAGAAATAGAAAGATCACTTATTAAGACTTATAAAAAGAGAATCTGGACCAAATTTATTAGGGCAATAAAGGAATACGAGCTCGTGGAAAAGGGAGACAAAATAGCGGTAGCCATCTCGGGAGGTAAGGATTCGCTAACTCTTGCAAAACTATTCCAAGAGCTAAAAAAACACAAGAAATTTGATTTTGATTTGGAATTTATTGCTATGGATCCGGGCTACAAGAAGGAAAAGTTGGATCAGATGCTTTACAACTGCGAAAAACTTGGAATTCCAGTCAAGGTTCACCAGTCAGATATTTTCGAAGTTTCAGAGAGAATTGCGGGAGAAAATCCTTGTTACATGTGCGCTCGTATGCGTAGGGGAAATCTATATGCCAAGGCTCAGGAGCTTGGTTGCAACAAGCTTGCCCTCGGACATCACTTCGACGATGTCATAGAAACTGTCATGTTAAATATAATCTTTGCAGGAGATTTCAAAACCATGATGCCAAAACTTAAGGCACAAAATTTTGAAAACATGGAGCTTATAAGACCGATGTACCTAATTGAAGAGGAATCTATTATAAGATTTATGAAATCAACTGGGCTTACTGCTATGGATTGCGCCTGCACAGTTACTTCTAAAAAATCTGGCGGTTCCAAGAGAGATTATGTAAAACAACTGATCAAAGAACTTAAGAAAGAAAACGAAGTTGTCGGCATAAATATTATGCGTGCAACGGAGAATGTAAATATGGGTGCGATTTTAGGATTCAAAGATAATTTAGGCAAGCACTCATTTTTGGAGAGATATGATGACTAAGAAATTTGTTTCGTGGAATGTAAACGGAATTAGAGCAGCTTTAAAAAAGGGTTTTATGGAATCTTTTGAAGAGTTAAATCCTGATATAATTGGACTCCAAGAGATAAAACTATCTGAAGGTCAACTTGATTTAGAAATTCCTGGATACCATATGTACTGGAACTACGCAGAGAAGAAGGGCTATTCAGGCACTGCAGTCTTCACAAGAGAAGAACCTCTAAGCGTAAGTTACGGTATTGGAATCGAAGAGCATGACAAGGAAGGCAGGGTTATTACTCTAGAATACCCAGAATACTACTTCATCACCTGCTACACCCCGAATTCACAAAGAGGTCTTGCTAGACTCGATTACAGAATGGAATGGGAAGAGGCTTTTTTAGAATATTTAAATAGATTAGATGAAGTTAAGCCGGTAGTTCTCTGCGGAGATTTAAACGTTGCTCACAATGAAATAGATCTTAAAAACCCAGAATCCAACAGAAAGAACGCTGGATTTTCAGATGAGGAAAGAGATAAATTTACAAAACTATTGGAAGCGGGATATACGGACACATTTAGATACCTATATCCGGACAAAGAAGACGAATACTCCTGGTGGAGTTATTTTAGACAAGCAAGAGATAGAAACATAGGATGGAGAATCGATTACTTTGTAGTTTCAAAAGTTTTAGAAGATAAGATAGTGGAAGCATCCATTCACCAAAATATTATGGGCTCAGACCACTGTCCAGTAAGCGTGGAATTAAATTTATAGGAGGAAAAAATGAAACAATTTAGTCAACAGATAACCGATAAACTTTACTACATCGGTACCAACGACAGAATCACAGAACAATTTGAAAATATGTGGCCACTTCCAGATGGAGTAGCATACAATTCATATATAATCAAAGGTTCAAAAAACATACTACTTGACTCAGTTAAATCTACAACTATTGAGGAATGTATTAGAAAATTAGACGAAGTACTAGAAGGGGAAGAGCTTCACTATATAATCGTACATCATATGGAACCTGACCATTCATCAGGAATCCCAACCCTACTTTTAAAATACCCAAACTGTAAACTAATCGCCAACAAGAGAGCGGTTAAAATGCTTGAAAGTTACTATGGAATAAAAGAAGACGAATTAATAATAGTGGACGATGGCGAAACACTAGAACTTGGAGACACAAAACTAACATTCTACCACACACCAATGGTACACTGGCCAGAATCAATGGTATCCTTCGAAGAAGAAACGGGCACACTATTCTCACAAGATATATTCGGAGCATTCGGAACTCTTGACGGAGCAATCTATGATGACGAAGTAGAATTCGATAGATACTACCTAGAAGAAATGTCTAGATACTATATAAACATCGTAGGTAAATATTCAGGGCAAGCGCTAAAAGCACTTGGAAAACTTGGTGGACTAGACATCAAGATGATCTGCCCAGACCACGGCCCAATCTGGAGAAATAATACAGAAAAAGTAATCCAAATCTACACAGACCTAGCAAACCAAAAGACTGAAGACGGAGTTGCTATCATCTTCGGAAGCATCTACGGCAACACAGAAAGAATGGCACAACTAATTGCAAAGGGAGTAGCGGAAGAAGGACTTACAAATATAAGGATGCACGACGTAGCCAAGACACCACAGTCCTACCTACTAGCAGATTGCTGGAGATACAAGGGAATCATCCTCATCTCATGTTCATATGACAAAGCACTATTCCCACCAATGTCATTCTTAACAAGCGAATTAAAACATCAAAAGATGAAGAACAATATTTGGGGCATAGCAGGCAGCTACTCATGGAACGGCGGAGCCCTTAAAGGACTAAAAGAATTCGTTGAAGGCGAAAAACTAAACGTGCTACCACTAATGCCAGAAGTGATGGGAGCAGGCTCAGAAAAAGACTTTGAAGACTTAATAAATCTTGGAAAGATGATGGCAAAGGCAGTAAAAGAAGGAAAAGTTCCAGAAGCAGAATAAAAATAATGGGAGGCAAGACCTCCCTTTTTTGTTGCACTTATAAATTCAAAGCAAAAAACCAGAGTATTTGCTCTGGTTTTATATTATTTATCTTTAGGCGTGATAAGTTTCACGAAATGTTTAGGATCAGTGCTCTTTTTAATATTGAACCTGTTGATTTTGTAAGGATCTAGATCAAAGATAGAGCTTGCATTTTTCTTCGCACCTAAGAAACCAAGTTTCAGACCACTTTCTTTCACCGCTTTAGATACTATTTCGTCCCCAGCCATACCGCCAGGATAGGCAATAGCCACAGGAAAAACAGAAGAGTGGGAATAGATGAGATTATTATTCCACACGAGATCTTCGTAGATTCTCTTGTAATAATCGTCATCGCTTTCTCCAGGAGACGGAGTTGAAAAAGTAGTCTTGCCCTTATGAGGGCCGTCGAGCCTTAGATCGTGAGAATTGTAAGTGTGGCTTTCAAAATCCACAAGACCGCTGTTTGCCATCTCCTCTACCATGTCCCAAGTCAAGAATTGATCACTAGAATCGACAAAAGCACCGATAAGAAAAATCGTCGCCTTTGCATCATACTTCTTTAAAATTCTATACGCGTTGGTATAATTGTCCCTATAACCATCGTCAAGAGTAATCATGACAGGCTTATCAGGCAGATCCATCTCCTTATTGTAGATTTTGTAGAGATCCTGCGCAGTAATGAAAGTAAAATCATTTTTCTTAAGCTCCGCAATCATCTCCTCAAACTTGTCGGGATCCAAGTAGTATTCATTTTCCATGTTATCTATTCCGTGGTAGGTCAAGATGGGTATATCACCATATGAAACCTTGTGAATAAACACATAACTATATAAAAATAAAAGCCCAGAAAGAAGAGCTAAAAATACAATAATAATAAACTTTTTCATAATATCACCAAGTAAATTATATACATAAAAACTCGAAGATTCAACATTCAAAACATAAGCCTCGATGTGATAGAATAAGAACAGGAGTGAATATGAATAAAGAAATAATAGCAAAGATAACAGAAGTAGATTTCCCAAATAGATCTACAGTAGAAATAGAAGGTAAAAAATTTAAATTTAAAGGCGGACTACTAGGGCAAGAAGTAAAACTCTACAAAAAAAACAGAAGAAAATTAATATATAAAAACGTAGAGAAACTATCGCCACTAGAAACAGAAGAAAACTGCAAGTACCAAGGAGTCTGCGGCGGCTGCACATACCAAAACTTCAGTTACGAAGACGAAATCGCCTACAAAGAAGAAATGCTAAAGAAACTGCTAAGAGAAAACGACATCGACGCAGAAGAATTCTACCTAATCAAAAGTCCAAAGTACAAAGAATACAGAAACAAAATGGAATACACCTTTGGCGACGAAGAAAAAGACGGACCATTGGCGCTAGGACTGCACAAAAAAGGATACTTCCACGAAGTTGTAGACATGGATAAATGTTTAATCGTCCATCCAGACTTTGACAAAGTGAGAATAAAAACTAGAGAATACTTCCAAGGAACCTCATTTTACAATAGAAAAACCCATGAAGGAGTCCTAAGACATTTAAGCCTAAGGCGAACCATATCGGGAGAAATGCTCATCAACCTAGTCACATCGTCCCAAGAAGAAATAGACATAGAAAACTATGTAAAAGCGATGCTAGAACTAGATTTAGAAAGCGAAATCAAAGGAATCCTCCACACCATAAACGACAGGATGTCCGATGCAGTAGTAAAAGACGAGCTCCACATACTATATGGAAGAGACTACGTAGTAGAAAAATTAATGGACATGGAATTTAAAATAGGACCATTCTCATTCTTCCAAACCAACACCTATTCAGCAGAAGTCCTGTATACAGAAGCAGAAAAAATCTTAAAAGACAAAGGCGACTACCTCTTGGACCTATTTTGCGGCACAGGAACCATCACATCCATCCTCGGCAAAAATAGAAAAGAAGCCCTAGGAGTAGAAATCGTAGAAGAAGCAGTGGACTCAGCAAGAGAAAACGTAGAACTAAACGGACTAAAAAATATAAAATTCATCCCAGGAGACGTCTACGAAGTAGTAAAAGAATTGGAAAATATGTACGATATCATCGTCGTAGACCCACCAAGAGCAGGAATAGGGAAAAAGGCAATCGAAAAAATCACAGAATTTGGAGTAGAAAATATCCTCTACATCTCCTGTAACCCGGTGACATTTGTAGAAGATATCAAAACATTTAGAGAATGCGGATATAAAGAAAAGTCAGTCCACGGCGTCGACCAATTCCCAAGGACAAACCACGTGGAGACGGTAGCTCTGTTGTACAAACTAAATACAGAACATCATTTAGATATAGAAATAGGGGAAGATGAATTATCTGAAATTGACTTTTCAAAAGACGCAACTTATGGAGAAATTAAAAAGTATGTGTTAGATAAATACGGACTAAAAGTTTCAAGCCTATATATTGCACAAATAAAAAGGAAACATGGTCTAATAGAGAGAGAAAATTATAATTTTAGTAAGAAAGAAAATCAAAGAGTGCCAAATTGCCCAGAAGAAAAAGAAAAAGCAATCGAAGATGCTTTAGAGCATTTTGGAATGATTTAAATAATATCTAAGATTGAAAATTTTAAAATTAAGACTTAAAAACTTTAAGATTAAAAAGATATGTACTTCTTATATAACCTAAGAAGATTAATTGAAAATCAGGGGAACGATGATGGTAAAATAAAAAATTTTAACAACTAAAGAAGAATTAGGCATTAATGCCAAAGAGGTTTTTATGAAGTTAAAAATACTGAAAAAGACTTGTTAGAATTGAAAATTTTAGATCATTGTGCAGGGTTTCGTGTCATAATAGTGATAGAGGCAAATAGTTATGTAAATATAAAGAGTTCAAGACTTCTACCAAAGTTTAAAACTCAAAAAATAAATAGTTGGTGTGCTGCTTAGAGTAACCATTTTGATAATGTGGATGCGAAACAAAAAGAGATAATCAGACTTCGTAAAAAATTGAAACAGGTTGAAATGGAGAATGATATTTTAAAGCTAGCTGCACTACTGTTAGGCAAAAAATAGACCTCATTATCTCGAACCGAGATAAATATAGCATTAGTGCAATGTGTAGACTACTTGGGGTCACAAGAAGTTTAGTCTATTATCATTTGAACAAAGAAAAAGATGTGAAATTAGATGAAGATGAAAAACTAATAGAAGAAATAAAAGAAATATTCAGAAGAAGTAGAAACAACTATGGAACACGCAAAATAAAAAAAGAACTAGGGAAAATTGGATATAAAATATCGAGAAGAAAAATAGGCCGAATAATGAAGAAAAATGGCCTAGTCTCAAACTATACAGTAGCACAATATAAAGTAATAAGATCCAAATGCAACGAAGAAGACATCCCTAACCTTTTAAATAGATAATTTGACAATAGAGACTATTTAGAAGCAATAGTAAGAGACCTAACATATGTAAGAGTAGGAAAAAAATGGAATTATATATGTTTAATAATAGACTTAAACAGCCGTGAAATAATAGGATACTCATCAGGTAAAAACAAAGATGCAAATCTAGTAGCAGAAGCATTTTACTCAATAAGGCAGCCACTAAATCGTATAAAAATATTTCACACAGACAGAGAAAGAGAATTTAAAAATATAAAAATAGAAGAAATATTAAAGGTATTTGGGATAAAAAGATCGCTAAGTAAAAAAGGAAGCCCATATGATAACGCAGTAAGCGAAGCAGTCAATAAAGTAATGAAGACAGAATTCATATATCAGGAGAACTTTACTAATTTCCAAGAACTTAATCTAAAATTAGCAGAATACGTATATTGGTATAATAACCTAAGAATTCATGGATCTTTAGGATATAAAACACCAGTAGAATATAGAAAAGCAGAATAAAAAGCTCTGGAAGTTTCATAAATTAAATAAAATATATGAACAGACTGTCAAGGGCAAATTTCAATGAAATTTGGGCGAAGCCTTTACCCTTGATTGTCTGAGAATATATTTTATAATCTAAAGAAACTTTCAAGCTTGATAATGTTCGGTTATAAATTGTCTAAAAAAGGGTTGCCATTCCATGTATTTGGGTTCATTAGAAGAATGCCGAGCAATGGGTAACATGACGCTGATGTGTTTATACACAAAAAAGCTACACGTGCGTTGGCTGACAACAGGGAGCTAAGTAAATTAACACCAGCTAAAATGTTTGACGCTATTAATAAATGACAAGTATATGAAATTGGTTTTACCTAGTTTAAAAAAGAAATTATAATGAAAATATGGAGGCTAAGAATATGAAGATTAATAATGAATGTTGTTGTGGATGCAAAACAGAAAAGCCGGATCAAATTAAAGACAATTGTCCTGTATGTAATAATGAAGGGATTTCCGTTAGTAAAGTAACTGTTGAACATCTAGTGGTAGATGATTATCGTAATGCTGTTAACGGAGATCAATATAAGATTTGCATGAACGAGGACTGCGACGTTGTTTACTATAACTTAGATAATGAAATAAAATTCTTGAAAGACCAAGTTAGAGTTCCTATCTGGTTTAAGAAAGATGCAGATCCTAAGTATGCTTGTTATTGTAGCGAAGTCACAGAAAATCAGGTAATTGAAGCAGTTGTAAAGCATGGCGCGAAATCCGTAAAAGAAGTAAATGCCATCACTGGGGCAATGAAAAATTCTAATTGTAAAGAAAACAATCCGTTGGGAGTTTGTTGTCATAAGATTATTCAGGAAGCTATCGATAAAGGCTTGAAAATGAAATAATTACAGTCGATATGTTCCTACAAACGAGAGCCAATCTTTGATATGTTTCCATCTACGAGCGTGGATATGTTCCCCATAACCTTAGGGGTTGAGAATGCAGTTTTGATAGCTATCAAGGCAACTCGACACACGTTGAAGCAGCAATTCTGATGACGTATTGTGGTTTGGACAAGGAATAATAGGAGTCAACCACAACATGTAGTGGTTTGAGTACGAAAATCGGGTCAAAAACAGGCTAAAAAATACCGTTTTTTGACCCTTTTAAATAGGGCATTTGACAGATGACATTTGATGTTTCGGGATTAAAAATCCATAGGGTGAGGTAGATTAGCACAGAACTTTATTGAATAGAGAAATTAAAAGTGATATAATCAGTTGCATAAGGAGGAGTTAAATATGTGTACATGTATTGCAGTAGTAGATATTACTTTATCTCATTTATAATGAAAAAAATTAAAGGAGGTAAAGGTATGGGTATGTTTTCTATATTTGTTATTGAGAGATTTCATTATCAACTAAACCAAAAATAATTGGTTATAATGAGCTCTTAAGATTAGTTCATTATAACCGGCAAGGAGAAGGTTATAATGAAACAGAAAAACCCGAAAAATACGCAAAATTTCATTACATCTAAAAAGCATGTAAAGGAAATATTAAAATATACGAATATCAATAAACAAGATAAAATAATAGAAATTGGGTCAGGAAAAGGACATTTTACCAAGGAACTTGTGGAAATGAGTCAACGGGTGAATGCTATAGAGATTGATGAAGGTTTATGTCATGCCACGAAAAAAGCAGTTGAACCTTTTCAGAATATAAAAGTTATTCATGAGGATATTTTGAAGTTTAGCTTTCCTAAAAATACAGACTATAAAATATTTGGTAATATTCCCTACAATATTAGTACTGATATTGTAAAAAAGATTGCTTTTGATAGTCAAGCGAAATATAGCTACCTTATTGTAGAGAGGGGATTTGCTAAAAGGTTGCAAAATACCCAACGAGCTTTAGGTTTGCTGTTAATGGTGGAAATGGATATAAAAATTCTTAAAAAAGTGCCACGAGCATATTTTCACCCTAAGCCTAATGTAGATTCTGTATTGATTGTACTTGAAAGGCATAAACCATTTATTTTAAAGAAGGACTACAAAAAGTATAGATTTTTCGTTTATAAATGGGTAAACAGGGAATATCATGTTCTTTTTACTAAAAATCAATTAAGACAGGTGCTGAAGCATGCGAATGTTACTGATCTTGATAAATTATCCAATGAACAATTTTTGTCTGTTTTCAATAGTTACAAATTATTTCAATAAATTAAAAATAATTAAGCGTTCTCTAACTTTAAGAGAACGCTTAATCTTATTACATTGAAAAATGCATTCTATTATTTTCAATTATTATGATATAACATAACTATCATTTTACTTATTTGCATATTTGCACGAAAATATAGTTATCGACGACTATTCTGATAATAGCAACTAATATAGTCAATGATAACTCAAAATTTATTGATATAGTAGGTATATGTGCAACTAATTAATGAAGAAATAATATTTAAAGGAATTTGAAATGTAGCAAATAGATGTATTAGAATATCTGATATTCTAATACATCTATTTGTATATAAATCAAGATTAAATATCGAGAATATGGTGGCGAAGTTTAGGTCAACTAAAGACCAATAAACTTCGTCATTTTTTTATGCTTAAAAATAGAAAGAAAGGATTGGGAACAATGTCAAAATTATTTATGTATGGTACATCCTTGGAAGGAATAGAGCAATTGATGGTTATGGTTCCAAATTTCCAGCCAAGAGGAAATGGAATAATCATCAATAATTATTTTAATTGCCAAGGGGGTGATGGAGATTGCAAGATTGGTGTGATTAATGTTGATGATGATTGTAAGGAGTGTGGACACATTGGTTCAAACTTCAAAATCAATGTGGATAGATGTAGATATAAGGATCTAGTCAGAGAGTGCTTTGGAAAGATAAATAATTATTATTTAAAGGAAAGATTAGAAAGTCTAGCAAATAATTTCAAGGGGGAAATCTTTTTAAATCATAACCACAAAGAAAGATTCTATAATTTTCTTCGAAACCAAGATCTAGATATTCATGATATATCCCCAAGATTTATTGCTATCCTATTTTTACTTACTGCCGATGAAAATCTATGGAAGGTTTCTGAAAATCATATTTTAAATGTTAAGTTTGGCTTAAAACAAATATGTCTTCGGGATATAGATACCAATGGCTATGCCTTATACCAAACTGCAAAGACCCTATCAACTGGAAAGGAGTGTATAAGAATCAATGAGCTAGCAGATAGGGAATTAATAGATGACTATATATTTAAATCAATAATTAACTCTGCCTTAATCAATAGATACGGGACAGAGTTATTTTTAATTAATAAATAGAATGGAGGAAAAAGATTGAATATAACTATTAAAAAATCAAGGGATGATGATAAAAGAAAAACCATATGGATTCCAATGGAGGAAGATAAACTACAAGAGGTATGCAATGAATTAGGAATAGAAATGAGTACAAGGTCAAACTGTTATATAGAAGGCAGTAGGGATGAAAGATTTTCAAATATACTGGCTGATAAAAATGTAAATATAGATGAACTAAACTATTTAATGAAAAGATTTGATGGGTTCAGTCCAAGGGAAATAGAAAAGTTTTGTGCTGCGACCTTTACAGAAGAACCTAATACAATGGCAGATTTAGTAAGCCTAAGTTTCAACTTGCATTGCTATAGCCTTATAAATAACTTCAGCGATTTTGATAAGCTAGGCAAGGATCTATATTAAACTGAGAAAATGGCAGTAGCAACTAAAGAATTAGATGAACTAGATGGAGAAGAATATGCAATGGAAGTAATAAAAAACAATAAAAGTGCTAGAGTAACTCCTTATTTCGTCTTTTGACTCATCAAGTATTTTTAATATTCTTGGTGCCTATTTTTGTATTAAATGTAATAAATGAAAAGTTTATATGTATACAGAAAGACTATATGGTAATATATTCAATTAACGAGAAAAAGAATATTAGAAAGATATTTTATATTATTTTGGGGACTGAATTAATATTTTATATTTTGGGACAAATTTTTTTTCAAGGAATTAATTATTTTATAACAGGTGAAGTGTATTTAATTAGTATTAAGTTTAATGTATTAACAATTTTAGAAATTCTATCTGCAAGTTATATAGTTCTATCTATTTTATTACTATTAAAAAAGGATTTGTTTACTTATATAAACTATTACATTTTATTAATGGTACTTTTAGTAGTTAATAGTGGATATATTACATTTCCGATGACTATAAAAGTTTTAAGTTTACTACAACATGATTATATAAAACTACTACTATCAAGAACATTTTTGTTTTTGTTAACCTTCTTTATTTTTAAAATGTCTCTTAAAAGATATAGTAGTAAATTTTATGGTGGATAATAATGGATAAATTGGCATATATTGGAGTTATAAATCATGATGAAAATGTTGAATATCCATTAAATTTTTCCAGTGATGGTATTTATGAAGTTGTTTGTAAATTTAATGGTGGATGTGAAATAAAAATCAAATCAAGTAATTATATAGATGCTCATGAAATTCATAAAGATTATTATAAATTTCACATTAATGTTTTTCTGCCAATTATTGGACTAATAGGTTTAGTATATGGGGTAAAGGAAAAGGATAAGTTGTTTATGGCATTAAATATCCTTTTGATTTTATTACTTCCTATAACAATGTTCGTAGGTCATCTAGTAGGATCTCCTTAAGTAATATAATAAGCTTAGAGTAAAATTTTGTAAATAATCTTAAAAAGATATAAGTTTATCTGCTTATAGCATTTTATCTCTCCACTTCCTTCCCATAAGTGATTTTCATAGTTTTTCCTATACTGAAAAAGGTCAGAAAATTCTTCTTTATTCAAAGAATGCTCTTGCATAAGGGTATTCTTTTTTATTGCAACTTATCGAGTCTGATTAATATTTCTTTTATGTTTGGTAATATTTTATAGATTTCTAAAATTTCATTAGTAGCTATTTTATAAATAGAAAGTTCGATATAATACTTCTCTGTAAATTGGTTTTATTCAGTTTTTTTACATTTTTATACTTCATGATGTAAGATCTTTATTTCAGTTTCAATTTTTTAAAATTTATTCAGTGGATGTTGTATATCATAAGAAAATAACTAGCTTTAAATCAATTTCTCCAAACCTAGATTTTATATCTACATCTATTTATTTTAGTACAGATAAGATTGAGCGATTACATCAATACGATTATGTCCTAAGTATTTGCTGGTTATTAACATAGCTTTTCGATCTAATATTTCTCCAGCTCTATCATTTCTCATGATGTATCTTTCTCCTCCTTCTGAAATTAAACCACCAGGTATTTCATCTATTGGTCTTGCATAATGATTATAAATTCTCTTGGCGTATACTGCTCTGTAGTGGTGGTTGTCATAATGAGAAGGTAATTTTGGTGCTATTTTAAGCTCTCCAGCTTCTTTAAAAATATTTATTATTTCATCTGTTTCTTCTTTATCTTTGCCCATGATTAAAGCTAAGCGTTTTTTTCCACCTTTTCCTTGTCTAACTTTTACATAATATTTTCCGTTGATTTCTTTTAAATCAACCCCTCTTACAGCTTCCATTTCTTTTTTTCTTAATCCTGTAGAGCTTGTTATTTTAGAAAATTTTCTTTCTAGCTCTTCTGATATGTGTTTATCTCTTTTAGCTTCATATCGACTTCTTTTAATTGATTTTCTTGTCCTTGGAGCTGTCGCTATAAAGTTTGTAGATGATGTTCTTAAAACCTTTGCTATAGCTGATTTAGATGTGCTAATTGAGTAAGCAGATAAGTCTTGATTTGTTAAGTTTTTCAGATATTCATTTACGTGTTCTGTTTTAACTTGTTGCATTTTCTTTATTTCAGGATAATTTTCTTTCAAAAATTCTGCAAATTTATAACATTGTTTTTTGTATGTCTTATAAGTTGTAACGCTATAAATTTTATTTATTGTTGTAGTTGATAAATCATTTTTATCGTCATTTCTTGATGTACTCATACCATCATTTAACATTCTTGTTAATCTATCATAAATCTGATTTTTTAAAATGTTTTTTTGCTTTCTTTTATCCCATTTTTTAGTTTTTTTCTTTTCTTCATCTATTATTCCAAATTCTTTGTTAAAAGCTTTGTTTGTGATATTAAAAGACATAGAATGCTCCTTTCAAATATATAACTATCTTTTTAAAATTAAAGCTCTTAAAAACGATTCTAGAGCCTTATTTGTTACTCTAATTGTTAAGACTAAGCTTTTTATACTACCGAGTCCGTAGAAGCTTCTAAGTTGTCCAATCTAAGACAAAACACATTTTTTAAAGAGCTTGGCTTGCTCTAAAGTACACATTTTTAGATTGATAGCTTGGCTTGCTATTTAATGCTTTTGTAAGTGAATTCCTACACTATACATTTTTTTACATACTTAAAATTTTTGCTCTATAAATCTTTTTTATTTTTTTCTTACTTCATATTTTGCGACTTCCTCTCTTTGTTTCCTCATTTTTGATCACTTATCTTTTTTATTTTCTCCATACCATCAATCTTCTATTTATAATTTGTCAGAAAAGGTTCTTAATAACAAAAGAGTTTAAAAACTTATCCTTGGTAAATACCCTAAATCTGTTTATACGTCCATAAATGGACCGTATAAACAGATTTTATTTATTGGAAATCCTGTGTAGAAAATAAAAATATTAAATTTTCTGACATATAAGAGATAGATTAAAAACTTTCTTTTATATGGGGGAATTATGAAAATAGAAAAAAACATCTTAGTAAGATATGAGAAATTTCAACGCATTGGCTTTGATAGAGTGAAATTTAAGAATGTAAGAGTTACCGAGTATGAGATTAATCACTTAATAAGCTTATATCAGAACTCATATGGAATAACGAAATTTAGTTATTATAGAAAAGAACTGAAATCCATTCGAATTGAAAGGGGAGGAATTGGGCGATTGGAGATAAGAAGAGAGAATTGTTGCAACATAGATTGTGGCTTATATGCAAGAATAGATTTTTCGCCAACGGACATTCTAGGACAAAATATAGAAAATTTTTCTTTAGAAGAATTAAAAGATGTGGTTGTGGAAATTAAAAATATATTATACGAAGATTATAAAATTGAGATAGACATATCAAATGTCATTTTTAACTATTGTGAAATTAACTACAATTATTTAACGACAGGTAATACTAAAGATTTTGAAGACCCATTACGTACTCTGGTTAGATTTATCCCGTATATGAAAATTTGCATAGATATTGAAAACCATAAAGAGAAAGACGGCTATGAATCCAAAACAATAACAGCACAAAATCAACGACATAAAATTACATTTTATGATAAATTAAAAGAAACAAAAAAGAAGCATAAAAATAAAGAAATCGTCATCGTTGATGAAAATGGAGAGATACTAAATGGGAGTATTTATAGATATGAGCATACAATAAAAAAAACAGATAAGTTTAAAGATTTTTTTGAAGAAACAAATCTTTTTAATTTAAATGAAGAAGTGTTTCGTCAAAAATTATTCTTATATTTAGAAAAAAATCTTTTTAAGCCATATGAAAAGCAAAAATTAATGTGTAGAGACCTTCTTGTGAAAGCCGTTAAAAAATATAGGGAAAAGGATCGAAGAGGAAAAGAGTGGGGAAGCTTAATGATTAGCGATATCCTAATTCAAGAAAGGCAATTAGGTTATCAAATACTTTTTGATTCAGATGATTTGTTAGAAATTGTTAGTGAAGTTTTTTTAAAAGATAAAAACAAAGGGCGCATTTTAGGATATATAAAAAGACTGTTATGCAAGGAGCCGTATCTTTATTATTCTAAAAATAAAAAAGAGAAAGTTGAAAATTTAGTTTATAGTATAAAAAGTCAATTTCATGACCTCATTAAATGAGGATAGAAGTGATATGTATTGTGAAAAAGGATAGATATTCGATTGGTGTAAGTAGTAGAATTTAAAGAAAGTATTACTCTCTTTAGTTAGTGTAAAAGATAAGTAGCAATCTCTTATAATAATAGGAAGAATTTTCAATGACGACAAGTTTGTTATTGGATATTAATTCTGACATATAAAGACTGTAAGAAGTAACTATATATATTAGGAAAGGAAATTATTATGATATTAGAAAAAGAAGAATTGTTGGATAAGGTTTTTAAAAGTGTAGTCATGAATATTATGTCGGTAGAAAAATCTATTTTAAGTGAAGAAGTGTGGCTAGATGTTGGAGGACACTATTATTGTGTAGATGGCGTCAGAGATATTTTACTAGAAAGAGAAGGTGAGTCACTTCAGTACTTTTTAAGCGATATGATAGTAACCATAAGATGCTATGCAGAAGTTTATGGAAGTTTTGATATAGAGCTTGATTTAGAGAGTATAGGCTTTAAAAACTTCATAAAGTTGTCCCATTTGTTTAATGAAAAATTCTTTAATAACTGGCATAGCTTTGTGTATGAGATCCAAAGAGAGTGACTAAAAAATTATAATTAAATCTAGTAAAAATAAAAGCTTGAGATTGTCTAACCTCAAGCTTTTATTTTTTAATTCACAGCTAAATCATCCACTATTAAATCCTCATAGTCAACTGTAATTTCATCATAATTTTTCCTTGCAGAGACTAGTATTGCCGATACGAAAACAAAGTCATTTATTTCGAGCGAAACATCATTTACACGCATGTTTTTAGAGTATTGAAGTGTAATTACTTGCTCTCTATAGTCTCGCACTTGAATCGTAATCCAATTATTGAACTCTTTGATGCTTAAGATAGAACCGCTAAGAAAAACTCGTGAAAATGGGTTTTTAAAAGAAAAACCTATATTTTCTATTTCAAAGGCTTCTGATAACAAAGTGTTCTCTAAGACTATTTTTTCACCAAGAAAATACTGTTCTTTTCTACCTTCATATAAATAGGGAATGACAGGGCTTTTCACAAAACCTGTAATATAAACAGTTTGATTCATTTTAAAATCATGAATATCTATAGATTCAAAGTATACTTTCATATAATTTGGCTCTCTTTTCCCATTAATAAAGATTGTTAAGTATGGATTTCTTTCCTTAAAACCTCCTTTTCCTACAATCCTTCCGCGGCAATAAAACTCGTTTAATAGTGGAATTTTCCTATCTTTTTTCATTTTTTACTCCTTTCTTCAATTAACTATTGAATATATGCATTAAAAGATTTTCAATAAAAAAGTCTGTGTGGAGAAAAACACGAATCAATACTTTTTTCTGACATATACAAGGTGAAATCAAAATTAGGAGGCAATTTACCTTGTATAATAAAAATAGCGTAAAAGATTGTTCTTATGAATTAGATGGGTTGGCACGTCTCTTACAAGAATTAATAGAAAAGTATGCAGATCAGTTAGATTTTGAAAAATTGGAAGTACCGCCAAGATGTTCAGAAAAAAATAAAAATGAGGATAATATTAATTCATCGGATTAGGTTATTGTATTGACTTTTATATTATGATTTATGTAAAATATAGGTATAACTATAACGTGAAAATATGTCCAAACTAAAGGTGGAAAAATGAAAAATAAAAAGGCGTATGTATATACAAGAGTGTCAACATCTATGCAAATTGACGGTTACTCACTTGATGCTCAGGAAGAAAGAATAAAACAGTATGCAAAAGCTTATGGTATAGAAATAATAGAAACCTATAAAGATGCTGGAAAATCAGGAACATCTATTTCAGGTAGAAATGAATTCATAGCTATGCTTAATGATATAGAAGCTGAAAAAGATAAAGTTGATTATGTAATGGTTTTTAAATTATCTAGATTTGGAAGAAATGCAGCGGATGTATTGCAGTCATTGCAAGTCATGGAAAATCATAATGTAAATCTGATTTGTGTTGATGATAGTTTAGATAGTTCTAAAGATTCTGGAAAGCTTGTTATAACAATTCTATCGGCAGTAGCAGAAATGGAACGTGAAAATATACTTTCTCAAACTATGGAAGGAAGGAAACAAAAGGCAAGAGAAGGAAAATGGAATGGTGGTTTTGCTCCAATTGGCTATTCATTAGATAATGGAGAATTAGTTGTTAATGAAGATGAAGCTAAAGCAGTAAGGATGATTTTTGATTTATATGCTAATTCAGATATGGGAGCCAATGGAGTATCTAAGTATTTAGTTTCTTTAGGTATTAATAAACCTATAAGACAAAATGGCAAGAATCCATATTTTTCAGCTAGTTTAATAAGACAAATATTGGATAATCCTGTATATAATGGGAAAATTGCATATGGAAGAAGAAAAACAATTAAAGATAAAACTACTGGTAAAATTAAATTAGAAAAATCTGATCATTATATTATAGCTCAAGGAAATCATGAAGCTTTAATTGATGATGAGTTGTGGAATACAGTACAGGAAAAAAGAAAATCTCAAGCTAAAAAGTATGAGAAGATAAATAGAGGAAAAGATGAGAGAGTTCATATCTTATCAAATCTAATAAAATGCCCATATTGTGGTGCTGGTTTGTATGGAAACAAAAGCCGTAAACGTAATAAAAACAAAGAAGGAGAGCATTACAAAGATTATTACTATTACGGTTGTAAACATAGACAAATGATGAATGGACATAAATGTACTTTTAATAAACAAATTAGAGCTGAATTAATTGAAAAAGAAGTTGAAACAATAATTACTCAAGTAGTTAGTAATCCTACTTTTGCCAAAAAAATTGAAGAAAAAATCAATATTCAAATAGACACAAAAGAAATTGATGAAGTTATTAATAAGCACTTAGCGAAGATTAGGCAATTAACAGGTACAAAAGCATCACTAATTAATCAAATAGATTCTTTAAATTTTGAAGATAAACATTATGATAGAAAATACACCGATTTAAATCTTAGACTTGATGCTATATATGACCAGTTAGAATATGCAGAAATGCAGTTAAATGATAGCAGAAAAAGGAAAGAGGCAATTCTTGAAGAAAAAATAACCTCGGATAATATTTATAAGATTCTTGTAAATTTTAATAGCCTTTATACAGTTCTTTCAGATATCGACAAGAAGAGATTACTTAACGAAATGATAGAAGAAATTCAAATTTATGACGAAAAAACAGAAAAGGACACTTGGATAAAATCGGTTGTTTTCAAGCTTCCGCTTATAGATAATGAGATTGACTTTGGTTTGGACAATAAAGATAATGTCGAGAGTGTAGTATTGATGTCAAGAAAATAAGATAAGAGGTTATAAGACTATTGAAATCAATGGGTTTTAGGGTTTTCAATTAAATTCTAAAAGCCATCATTTTTTGAAATTACCTTTGTGGAAACATATCTATAATTAAAAATATAGAGGTGTGTAGACGATATGTATATAAGATAGTCTTATTGCGTATGAACTAATTATATTTGTTTGCTTGACTCTTAAACTACAATTATCTATAATTAAAATATAAATAAGTGTAGTATTTGGGGGAGATTATGAGTTTTAAATATGATAAATTATGGAAGTTATTGATAGACAAAAATATGAGAAAAAAAGATTTACAGATAGCTATAAATACGACACCGTCAACGATTGCTAAAATGGGGAAAAACAAGAACGTAAACATGAAAATATTAGATGATATTTGCACGTATTTTTGCTGTGATATTGGAGATATTATAGAGCACGAAGATGACTAATTTAATATAATTTTTTATTTAAAAAAACAAGGAGGACCAGTGAATGAAAATAGAATGCCCTAGTACAGTAGGCAGAAAAAAACAATTGAATATAAAAATAGATGAAAATGTAACAGAAAAAAGAAAAAATGGTGCAAACCTATTTTTAGGTAACTCATTGGATTTTTATGACATGTGGGAGCCGCCTACTGTGATTATATCTGATGGTGCATATGGGTTACTTGGATTCGATGGGGACACTTCAGACCATCTTCAATTACCTGAATGGTATGAGCCTCATATAAAAGCCTGGTCCAAAAGGGCTACAAATCAAACAACACTATGGTTTTTTAACAGTGAGATAGGATGGGCATCTGTTCACCCAGTATTAGAAAAATATGGATGGAGATATATTAACGCGAATATATGGAACAAAGGTAAAGGTCATATAGCTGGCAATATAAATACAAAAAAAATTAGAAGATTTCCTGTAGTTACTGAAATGTGCGTCCAGTATGTTTTTGAAACTAAAATAAATAATCAATCTATTCAACAGTGGCTACTAAGTGAATGGGAAAGAACAGGGCTACCCTTAAAAGAAGCGAATAAAGCATGCGGCGTAAAAGATGCCGCTACTAGAAAATACTTTAATCAAGGTCATTTATGGTACTTTCCACCAGTGGAAAGATTTGAAAAATTAGTAGAGTACGCTAATAAATACGGAAACCCAGATAATAAGCCATATTATTCAACTAACGGAGAAAAACCAATATCAAAATTTGAATGGGAAAAAATGCGAGCAAAATTTAATTGTCCTCACGGTTATACAAATGTATGGGATCGTCCTCCTCTAAATGGTACTGAAAGAATAAAAATACCAAGTGGTAGTAAAAGTGCGCATTTAAATCAAAAACCTCTTGATATCATGCAGTTACTAATTGAGGCATCATCAGAATTTAAAGATGTTATATGGGAACCTTTTGGGGGGTTATTTTCAGCTTCATTAGCGGCAACAAATCTTAATAGAATAGCATATGGGGCTGAAATAGACCCAATGTATTATAAAGTAGGGATAGAACGTTTCTAGGTCTACCCCTACTTCACTATTTCTTCATCTTGATTATTGGCAATGATGCCATTTTTAATAAATTCTTCAATTAATTTATTATCATTCTTTGATGACAGCAGTTTTTTCCAATCACATATTTTCATTCCATGAAAATATGTATCATATACCTTGTTTTTAAAATCATCAATATTATGGTTTTTTATTCTATTAAGTTTTGCATAGTTAGTATCCAATCTATAATCATATTTTTGTTGGAGCGATATTAATAGATTCGAATAATCAGTGGTTGGTCTATATTGTTTAGGATTTTCAATGCCCCAATTTAATACAGTTTCCTCTGCTTTTTTTAATTCTTCAGCTGAACCTTGAAAAACATAGCCATTAGTATTGGTCTGTTGTAAGTTTACAGTACGTAATGAAGTGTCACCAGGCTCGATTACAATGTAGTGAGGAGGATTATTGTAATGATCATCCCTAGACTTTGCTATATCAGCCGCACTTATTATTACTGTATCAATAATCTTAGGTTTTCCATATATTAAATATTCAGGGAGCCAAGCAATCATAGCTACGTATATGTTATCATCTGTAAATGCAGTTTGACTATTTTTAAATCTGGCAGTTATTTCTGTTGCTAAAGGGAACCAGGCCTTAACTTCAATTCCTGGTATTGGAGATACGCTTTCGCCAATGAAAACAGCATCTGGAAAACCAGGATCTTGTCTTTGCCATTTTCCCATATTTTTATAAAATTCTTGCTCGTTAAGATAATCTACAATATTAAATTCAATTAAATTTCCTACTAAAGGAGATAATTTAGAAATGATTTTAGACAGATTTACTGCTGCTTCTACAGATGCTGGTTCTGAAACCTCTAAAACATCAAATAGATGATTTACCATATCTGAAATACTAGTTTTTGCTTCATTTATAATTAGATCAGTTTTATTCATATTCAGTCACCTCATTCGGTTTTAATTATTTACAGTTTCTACAATATCTTCTAATTTTACATTTATTGCTTCGCAAATTTTAAGTAGAGAGCTTGTGTTGACATTTTCTCTTTTAGAGAGCTTGTTTAAAGTTGACGAACTAATACCAGCAAGTTCTCTTAATTCACTTTTGCTCATATTTTTATCAATTAACAATTTCCAAAGTTTGTTATAACTTAATACAAGTTTCAAAACATACCTCCTAATCACGGATTCCTTTGAGAAATCCATATCTTCCATTAGTTTCTGATTTTGTAAACTCAATAGTGTTGATATTTGGTTCATCAAAATCTATTTCAGGTAAATCTTTATTATTATCTATCACAATTACCTGTCTTTGTTTTCCAGTTTTAATTAGGTATTTATAAAAAGATGTTCTCATATCTCCAACATTTTTAGAGTTGGTATCTTTTTCTTCTATTATTTCATCTAAACCTAGCAAAGGAGTATCAACAATAAAAAGAGGAATAGAATACATGGCATTTTTTTGCATATATTCCAGTAAGGATAAAGCAACAATTGAATTAAGGTATGCACGATAACCCTTACCTTGACTAGCTTTAGATTCTCCATTAATTACTACATCAAAAGATGTTTTATCAAATCTAGCTGTATTCAAATTCGGAAAGGAACATTTTTCTAATAGATTTTTTATAATCTGACTCATTGTATAAAAGAAATTTCCAGGATATCTATCTAAAGGCTTATATTTTTTGTCATCAATATTATCATCGTCGAATTCAACTAAATCGTCATTACAGTTAGAGGCTATATTAGAAAGTGATTCTTTTTCCGCCAATAAACAAAAGAAGGCTCTATAGTCTCTTATTGTTTCCTCTAAATTTTTTATTGAAGGTTTTAAAATTTCATTAATATGTTTACTATTTTTTTCAATTTCTAATTTATTATAATTAATTCTCTTATTTAGTTCTAAATCTTTTTGATGTAAAAATTCTAATGTTTCATTTAAATCTTTAGACTTTATTTGTATATTTTCAAACTCCAACAAGATATCTTTAAAGTTTTCTATATTTTCATTCATATTAATTTTTGAATCACAAAAAGGACAGTGAGTTTCACTTTTATATTCTTGAATAGAAGGCTGACCTTGAAGAATCAAAGAAAGTCTATTTTCATCGATTCGGTATTGCTCTATTAAATCTTTGAAATTTTTTATACTTACACTGTTTTCTTCTTTTTTTCTTGTTAATGAGCTATTTTCTTGGACAAGCAATTCATTTGCGTTTGTGAGTTTAGATAATTCAGAATTGTTATAGTTAACTTTTTTTAAAGCTTCTTTTAAATTCTGTTCGGCCATATCTTTGGTGATACCTTTAATGCTTTCAGATATCTCTAATTCTTGTTTTGAAATATCTGAAATTTTTTTGCTCACATATAATCGCACCGCTTGATTTTTTAACTTTACCATATCTGGTGATTCTTCTTTTTCCAATGTATCTTGATTTTCACCGGTGAGTAAAAAAAGTAAAGAAGAACGAAAAGGTGTATTAGTAGTGACTGACTTAGGCACTAAAATGGATTCCTCACGAAGTATTTCAGATTCCTTCAGCAAGAACATATGTAAAAATGTTCTAAGAGAGAGAGTTTGCGTTTTAAAGTCTTCATTTTTTATGATTTTTATTGGTAACGCATCTATCCCTAATAGTTTAAGAAAAACATCCGATAGCTTATCTTTTGCTGATGGAGAAACACTATATTCTCCACTGTCTATATTTGGGACAGTGCTTGAAATATTTACTTTTGACTTTTTATGTTCAATATTTCTTTTTAGCGTAAGTTGACCAGGTTTACAATCAATAACCATTTCTACGTAATCTTGACTGTCAAGACCATCTATATTATTAGCTCCGAGTAAATAGTCTATACACTTAATAACTAATGTTTTTCCAGTATTAGAAGGACCGTGTATTAAGTTAAATCCATCAATTAAATCTATTTTTGACTCTTCATTATTTTTATTGACACTTTTAATAGACTTTATATAAAAAGAATTTGTCATATTGATTTACCTCCTCTCCGTTCTAGAAATACCATTGATGTATTTTATAACTTCAACGTCATTATTGTTTTTAAAATATTCTTGAGCATCTATTGCAAGATTAATATATTTGCTAACATAAGCAGAATTTAGATTTTCTACAACTTTCTTACCTGATTCGTTTATGCTATATACAAATCCATTATTTGTACATCTAACAGAACATAACCCCATTGCAACTAAGTATTTTAAAGAATCTTTTCCCAAATTTAAACGAGATGATAGTTCTCCGAGCCTATATGGTTTTTGACCATGTAAGTCATACTTACCAATATTAAATGTTTTTGAATACAGACTTAAATAATCCATAGATGAAATATAGTCTGAATTTTTTTCTTCCCCATCAAGAATAAAAAGTTGAATTAAGATCCTTATTGAGATTTCTTGTATTGAGTTTAATACAGTAGTCATTTTTTAATCCTCTTCATCAATCCATAGGAGTCTATTCTCATTTACTAGCATATGGCAAAAACCTAATTTTCTTTTATTATTGACCATTCCAGGAATAGTAAAAAGCTGAGAACCACTAAGAGTTATAAGTGATGCTTGTTCTAATACCGCAAGTAAACGATTATATCCATTTTGATAGTTTTTTCTGCTAGTGTTAATAACACCATCATAGGTTTCATCCAATAATTTTTTAAATTCATTAGTATTAGACTTTAGAGTATCTCTTGAAAAGGTTTTTAAACAGTCTGCTTCATAAAAATTTACTCTCTGTTCTTGGAAGTTTTCCCTATACTTCTTTTTTAATGTATTAATATTGGAGAGATCAATTTTTGAATCTTCAGCATCATTATACGCATCAATCAATGCATAAAGGTATTTTAGCTTTAGCTCATCTTCTGAAATAATATTGTTAGGTGTCTTAGCAATTGGTAAAGGTAGTTTGGAATCTCCTATTACAAGCATCCCATTTTCAATGTATGGTTTTTTTACAAAATCATCGACATTGGCAGATGGGGTGCTTTTTTTATTGTCTTTTGTTGAAACTTCAACGAGTATTTTTGTTAATAATTTTGAAGCTTTAATTCCTATGTTGTGGAGATTCCAATCTTCGTCAGGGAATTCTGATGAGAAGAGATTTAACATTGCAGATTGTTCAGAATCCTCTGCGTCATCTATAAATTCCTTTAAGCTATCTTCGTCTTTATATCTAAGAATTTCTAAGGCCACTTCTTTAGAAATTTCATCTGAACCATATGCATATTTTTTAATTGTAGAATCGGAACGTTTTATATCGGCATTTTTATCTTCATCTACATAAGGCGTATATATTTCAATAATTCTGTTAGTAAAATATTCGATTCGCTCTTTATTTTGTTGAAGAGGGCGAATGCATTTTATAAATCTAGAAAAATCAGTTCGACTCATTAAAATCCTCCTTTCTGTGGTCGGTTAAGTCTCCGAACTTTTCCGACCTATTCTGACCATTAATAAAATCGACTACTACTATAATTGAAGTAGATAAAGATACTTCTTTATCTATATTATATCACAAAAAAATTCGTTTTCTCGAACTCAAGTTTCTCGAAAACAAAAATTTTGATGTGAAGTAAAACAATAATATATTCTCAAGTCTGAGATGCGCATTAGGACGTAGGGGATTTCAAATAAAGCATGATTAATCAATTTTAGATTATTAAAGCTTTTGATCTCTACGTTTATTTCTAATGCGCATTTTTATGTGTCAATAAGCCTAAGGTCATATTTGTTTCCCCTGAGAATTAGCAAAGTCAAGCGGGAGAAAAAATATGGCAAAGAAAAGATATTTAGAAATCAATGGCAAAGAAATCCAAGTAAGTGAAGAAGTATACAAGGCATATATGAAACCGATTTGGAGAGAAAAAAAGAGAATCCAAAGAGCCTACAAAAATTTAGAAGAGCTACAGGATAAAGAAAGAATTAAAACAGCGACTGAGAAAAATGGAAACTACGTCCAAGCAAGAAGCTTAGAAACAGGCTTTGTCGAAACAAAAGAATATGGTCTTCCCTTATCTCTTGATGTTGCTGAAGAAGAATACGACTTTGAAGTAACTAGCGTTCAAAACATAGAGGACATAGTGACGTACAAACTTCTTGAAGAAGCATTCTTAGAAGTCATTAGTGAATTTTCTGAAAGAGATAAAAGCGTCCTTAAGCTTATTTTCCTCTACGAAATGAAAGAAAGAGAAGTTGCAGAAGTAGTTGGAATATCTCAAAAAACTGTTAATAACATCAAAAACAAGCATTTACCAAAGATTCAAGAAAAATTAAGACCATGGAAAAATAATTACTCAAAAACTAATTAGATGTCCTAAAGAATATGAGGGAAAGATTTCTTTTCAAAATCTTACTCAAAATCGAAATGATTGTCCTAAGGAATATGAGAGAAGAAATCTTACTCAAAAATTTAATGTATGTCCCAAGGAGTATGAAAGGAGGAACAAAGTGGACTTAGTAAAAAACCAACAGATGGCAGAAAGTTTAATAGCCATCTCAATTGTTGCCAAGAAGATAGCTAAGGAATTAATGCAACCAGAGAAAGGAGAAAAAGATGTCAAGAATAAAGCTACTGATGGAAATCAAAGAAGATGCAGAGAATCTTGCATCTAGTATAGGTGTCCTTCTCACAGCACTAGAAAGTGATGAGGGACTGCCTAAAGAAGAAAAGGTAAAACAAGAAGAAAAGATATACGAGATTGAAGATGTTAGAAAGATACTAGCTGATAAATCAAGATTAGGCCATACGGCTAAGATAAGAGAACTATTAGAAAAGTATGGGGCTAAAAAACTATCTGAGATTGATCCAGGTAACTATAAAGACTTGGTAGCAGATGTGGAGAAACTCTGATGGCTGATCACGCAATATTATCGGCGTCTTCATCAAGTAGGTGGTTGAATTGCCAAAAGTCAGTACGATTATGCGAAAAATATGAGGATGAAGTAAGCCCTTATGCACTTGAAGGCACGTGTGCCCACTCACTCGCAGAATTTAAAATCAAATCTTTGTTAGGTTTAGATACTCAAAATCCTACTGAAGACTTAGATTACTACAACGAAGAAATGGAAGAGTTAACTGAAGGCTATGCATCCTATGTAATGGAGATTGTAAGTAAGTATCATAGCCCAGCTGTGTTTGTAGAAGAAAGACTTGACCTATCAGACTATGTTAAAGAGTCATTTGGAACAGCGGACTGTGTAGTTGTTGGAGGAAAAGACCTTCATGTAATTGACTTAAAGTATGGTCAGGGAGTTTTAGTAGATGCTAAAGAGAATTCACAACTCATGTTATATGGACTTGGTGCTCTGACTCTCTTTGACGGAATTTATGATATCGAGAAAGTTATTCTTCACATTTATCAACCAAGAAGATGCAATATCTCAACTTATGAAATTAAAAAGATAGAACTATATAAGTGGGGAGAGTCTGTACGAGAGATTGCTGAGAAAGCATATAGAGGCGAGGGAGAATTCTCATGTGGAGAATGGTGTATCTTCTGCAAAGCTAAAAATAAATGCAGAAAAAGAGCAGAAGAGAATCTAAAACTAGCACAAGATGAATTTACCCTACCCCCAGAACTATCTGACGAAGAAATTGAAGAGATTTTACCAAAACTAGACGAACTGGAACAATGGGTCAAAGATATAAAGACCTATGCTTTGGAAAGAGCGATGAAAGGTCATAAGTGGAAAGACCTAAAACTTGTCGAAGGTAGGTCTAATAGGAAATACCGAGATGAAGATGAAGTTATAAACAAAGTAAAAGAACTGGGATTCAATCCCTTTGAAGAAAAGTTACTTGGCATCACAGCTATGACTAAGTTATTAGGTAAGAAAGTCTTTGATGAAAATATCGTAGACTTATTAGAAAAACCAAAAGGAAAGTTAACCTTAGTAAGCATTGATGACAAGCGAGAAGAAGTAAAAATTGACAATGTTAAAGAAGAATTCGGAGGTAAATAATATGTCAAATATGAATAAAACAAAAGTAATTACAGGTGAAGTTAGATTATCTTATGCAAATGTGTGGGAACCAAAGTCAATCAATGGTGGTAAAGAAAGGTACTCAGTATCTGTCATTATCCCAAAGAGCGACCAAAAGACAATCGAGAAGATTGAAAAAGCAGTAGATGCTGCTATTGATGAAGGACTTTCTAAATTCAATGGAAAGAAACCTAATAAGAAAGCTATCAAACTTCCATTAAGAGATGGCGACACAGAGAAAGATGATGAGGCTTATGCTGATGCATACTTCTTAAATGCCAACTCTATGACAGCACCTCAAATTGTGGACAGAAATGTAGAACCAATTCTTGATAGAAGTGAAGTTTACTCAGGAGTATATGCAAGAGTATCACTTAACTTCTATGCCTACAATGTAAATGGCAATAAAGGCGTGGCCGTTGGCCTAGGAAATATTCAAAAACTAAGAGATGGTCAACCTTTAGGAAATAGATCTAATGCATCAGATGACTTTGATGCTATGGACGAAGATGAAGAAGATTTCTTAGCATAGGAGGATTTTATATGAAAGAAACAATTTTAGCTATTTTGATGGGATTATGGTCTTACTACTGGTATAAGTTAGGCTATGTTCAGGCTCAAATTAATGAAACACAAAAGAGAATCAGGGAAATTTATAGAGATATAGAGAAACGATTGGATGAAACGCAAAGAACTGTTGATAAATGCATCCAATCATTGGACGAAATTAAATATAAATGAAAAAGATATCAATAGATCTTGAGACCTATTCTTCAGTTGATTTAGGCAAAAGTGGTGTATACAAATATGCCGAGAGTGAGGATTTTGAAATCCTCCTCTTTGCCTATTCTATTGATGATGGAGAAGTTAAGGTAATAGATTTGGCAAGTGGAGAGATTATTCCTGAAGAAATATTATCAGCACTTAGTGATGAAAGTATAGAAAAGTGGGCTTTTAATGCAAACTTTGAAAGGGTGTGTCTGTCAAGATTTCTTGAAGAGAGATTAAAACCTCAAGGTTGGTACTGTACTATGATTTGGTCAGCTTATCTTGGTCTACCTTTATCGCTTGAAAAAGTAGGAGAGGTTTTAAAACTCGACAAGCAAAAGATGAATGAAGGCAAGGCTCTTATAAGATATTTTTCTATTCCATGTAAACCAACTAAGACCAATGGTATGAGGACAAGAAATTTACCACATCACGATTTGGGGAAATGGTATATTTTTAAGGAATATAACCAAAGAGATGTGGAAACAGAAATGGAAATAAAGAAAAAACTATCAGTATTTCCTATGCCTCAATCAGAATGGGAAAACTACTGGGTAGACCAAAACATAAATGACAGAGGAATTTTAATAGATGAAATTTTAGTTGATTCGGCTATTAAATTTGATGAAATCTTACGAGAAGAAAATATGGATAGAGCCATAGAATTAACTGGTCTTGAGAATCCAAATTCTCCCTTACAGCTAAAAGAATGGCTTAATAAAAAAGGCTTAGAGATAGATTCCTTAGCTAAAAAAGATGTAGAGTCTGCTATTAAAAATGCCGAAGGAGATATTAAAGAAGTCTTGGAACTTCGACAAGAACTATCTAAGTCTTCAGTTAGAAAATATGATGCTATGAAAAATGTAAAAGGAAAAGAAAATCGAGCAAGGGGCCTGATCCAATTTTATGGTGCAAATAGAACTGGAAGGTATTCAGGAAGGCTTATTCAAGTTCAAAACTTAAGAAGAAACAATCTAAAAGATTTAGACCTAGCTAGAAGTCTTGTAAAAAATAGAGATTATGAAACTATGGAATTTCTATATGAATCACCGTCTGATATTTTATCCCAATTAATAAGGACAGCCTTCATACCAAAAGAAGGCACCAGATTTATTATTTCAGATTTTTCAGCAATTGAGGCTCGTGTCCTTGCATGGATTGCAGAAGAACAATGGGTGCTGGATGCCTTTGAAAATGGAGAAGATATCTATTGTAGAACGGCATCGAGGATGTTTGGAGTGCCAGTTGAAAAGCACGGAATAAACGGTCACCTTAGACAAAAAGGAAAGATAGCGACTTTAGCTTGTGGTTATCAAGGGGCCTTAGGTGCTCTTAAGGCAATGGGTGGAATTGAGATGGGTTTATCTGAAGATGAACTTCAATCAATAGTCGATTCTTGGAGAGAGGCTAATCCTAACATCGTAAGCTTGTGGTGGGATATAGATTCTGTCGTAAAAAGAGTTGTAAAGACTAGAAGTAAAGAAGAATATAAGAACCTAGTTATTAGCTATGAAAAGGGGATTCTCTTTATAGAACTGCCTTCAAAAAGAAGACTTGCTTATCCAAAAGCAAAAATCGGGATGAATCGATTTGGTGGAGAGTCAGTAGTCTATGAAGGAATCGTAGTAGGTAATAAGTGGGACAAGATAGAATCCTACGGCGGTAAATTTGTAGAAAATATAGTTCAAGCCATCGCAAGAGATATTTTAGCTGAGGCTATGATGAGACTTGAGAAAAAAGGATTTAATATCGTCATGCATATTCATGACGAGGTTGTTATAGAAAGCGATTCATCTAGTATCGAGGAAGTAAATCAAATTATGTCCATAGTTCCAGGTTGGGCATCTGGACTTATCTTAGATGCAGATGGATTTGAAAGTGAATTTTATAAGAAAGACTAAGGAGGTCTTTATGAACATAGAAATTTTTAGAAATAGCGAATTTAAAGATATAAGAACAATGGTAATGAATGGAGAGCCATGGTTTGTTGGAAAAGATATAGCTGAAAATCTTGGTTACAGTAACTCAAGCAAAGCAGTTATAAATCATGTTGAGACAGAGGATAAACAATTTATAATGTTAGACTTAGCAGATTCCCAAAATGGGAATGTGCCTAAAGGTCAAACTAAAACAGCTGTTATAAATGAATCTGGTCTATATAGCCTAATTCTATCTAGCAAATTACCTCAAGCAAAAAAATTTAAAAGATGGGTTACAAGCGAAGTTTTGCCAAGTATTAGAAGACATGGGATGTATGCTACAGATGAACTTTTAGACAACCCAGATCTATTCATCTTAGTACTTGAAGAATTAAAAAGAGAAAGACAAGAAAAGCTAATTCTAAAGCAACAGAATTTAGAGATGAAACCAAAGGCGTCCTATTACGATATTGTCTTATCCTGTAAAGAGGCTGTAGCAATAACAGTAATTTCCAAAGACTATGGTTGGTCTGCCAGAAAAATGAATAAGAAACTTCATGAGTTGGGGGTTCAGTTCAAGCAAGGCAATATATGGCTTTTATATCAAGATTATGCTGAAGAAGGATATACTTGTACAAAAACTTATTCATTCAATAAAGGAAATGGAGAGGTTGGTACAAAAATTCACACTTACTGGACTCAAAAAGGCAGACTGTTTATTTACAATCTTTTAAAATCCGAAGGCTATGTTCCTTTAATTGAAATTAAGGAGGCAGCCTAATGAATAAAGAACTATACAACAGGAGTGGGTGCAAGGATCTCACTCCTTATCAAGCAATTAAAAATGCAGAGAAGAGATACTATCCCTTGGTATATATCTGCAGTCCATTTTCTGGAGATGTTGAAAATAATGTCATCATGGCACAGAAGTATTCTCGATATGCCTTAGATAAAGGAAATATTCCCTTAGCACCACATCTTTTATTTCCTCAGTTTATGAGTGATGAAAGTGAGAGAAGACTTGCTATGCATTTTAATTATGTCCTTCTTGGAAAATGTGAAGAAGTCTGGGTCTTTGGTGACAACATAAGTCCTGGAATGGCAGAAGAAATAAAGGTTGCTGAGAAGAGAAAAATGAAGATTCGATATATAAAGGAGGTAGCCTAATTGAAAATATACATCTCAAATTTAATAGGAGTGGAGTCAAACTGTGTTTATCCAAATGAGGTTAATGCAGTAGATGTTAGGTCATTTGAGAAAGCCGCGAGTTTTGACCATGTAATGGCTAAGTATAAAAACTCCTACAGGTCCAATGATAATTTTATAGAGTCAGAATGTATTCCCATGGATATAGATAACGACCATTCAGAAAATCCAGATGATTGGATTTCAGCTAATGATTTAAAGAGAATATTTGACGGAGTTAAGTTTGCCATTGTTTATAGCAGAAACCATAGAAAAGAAAAAAATGGAAAAGCTGCAAGACCAAGAATGCATATTTATTTTCCAATTCCTAAGATTACAAATTTAGCCGAATATGTAGGAATAAAAGCAAGTTTGGCACAGATTTATACTTTCTTTGATGGAAATGCCTTAGATGGAGCGAGGTTTTTCTTTGGAGTTAAGAATCCTGCTGTTGAAATAGTTAGGGGGAAAAAATATGTAACAGAAATCCTAAAAGATGACTTTGAAGATTTCGATAACTCTCAAGACTTGATTCAGCAAGGCTCTAGAAATTCAACCATGAACCATTTTGCTGGTAGGGTTTTAATTCGATATGGAAAGACAGATGAGGCGAGGGAATTATTCGATAAAAAAGCCAGCCTTTGTTCTCCACCACTAGAAGATGAGGAGTTAGAACAAATATGGAAGTCAGCTTGTAAGTTTTATAAAAAAGTAGCAGCAAGTGAAGATTATGTACCACCTGAAGAATATACTGAAGGCATAAATTTGAGACCCTCTGAATTTTCAGACATAGGTCAAGCGGAAGTTTTTGTTAGAGAATACCAAGACAGGATTCGTTTTTCTCCTTCTACAGGTTTTCTTGTTTACAACGATTCCTATTGGGAGGAATCTGAATTAAAAGCACAAGGATGTTCTCAAGAATTGGTTCTAAAGCAACTAGAAGAAATAGACAACGGGTTTGTAAAAATGGAAGAAGATATAAAGAAATCTGGTGTTAGAGAAACAATCTCTTCTATGAGTGAGAAGAAAGCCTTGGCATCTTTTAATGACAATCAGAAATCTCTATACTATAAACTTATTTCTTTAGAGGCATATAAGAAATATGCTGTAAAACGAGGTGACACTAGAGCCATTCATGCAACTTTAAAGGAATCGAAACCAATGTTAGAAATAGACCAAAGAGAACTTGATACGGATGAGTTCTTATTAAATACTCCTTCTTATACAGTTGACTTAAAAACTGGAGAGTGTAGAGACCATAAGGCAGAAGACTATCTAACCAAAGAAACATCTGTAGATCCAAGTGATGAAAATATAGATATATGGATTGATGCCTTGAATACATTTTTTGTAAAAGACAGTGAACTTATAGAATACGTTCAGAAAGTAGCAGGGATATCTTTAATCGGAAAGGTCTATATTGAGGCTCTCATTATAGCTTATGGTGATGGAAGAAATGGAAAGTCCACATTTTGGAATACTATCTCAAGAGTGCTAAACCTATATAGTGGGTCAATCTCGGCAGATATTCTTACAGTTAATTCTAAGAGAAATGCCAAGCCAGAACTTGCTGAAACAAGAGGTAAAAGGCTTTTAATTGCAGCTGAACTTCAAGAAGGATTAAGGTTAAATACTTCAAATGTTAAACAGCTTTGTTCTACAGATGAGATTGTAGCAGAGAAAAAATATCGAGATCCATTCAAGTTCATACCTTCTCATACCCTTGTCCTATATACTAACCACCTACCAAAGGTGGGTGCCTTAGATGAAGGAACCTGGAGAAGACTCATTGTAATTCCATTTGAGGCAAAGATAGAGGGCAGTAGTGATATTAAAAACTACACTGATTATTTAGTAGATAAGGCTGGGGGAGCAGTTCTCAAGTGGTTAATCGAGGGTGCTAAAAAGGCTATTGATGAAGATTTTAAATTCAGCTTACCTAAAAAAGTAGCAGATGCCATCAATGAATATAAAGAATCAAATAACTGGTTCAAGCATTTCTTAAATGAGTGCTGTGAGATTGATTCATCCTATGAAGAAAAGTCTGGAGAAGTCTATCAAGAATATAGGGCCTACTGCCTAAGGATTGGTGACTATGTAAGGTCCACTACTGATTTTTACTCTGCATTATCATCCAATGGATTTAATAGGGTGAAACTCCGTGATGGAATTAAGATTCAAGGACTAAAACTAAAAAGTGACTTTGTGTAATTTTAGCTATTGTGCAAGTCTCGAAGGTCATATATATAACTTTTATATAGTAATTAAATTAATTTAGTCTATATATAAAGGTTATAGAAGAGACCTTCGAGACCTTCACACAATCAATAGAAAGGTTGAAATATCAATGCTAGAAAACGAAATAGAAAAAGCCTTAGTCGACAAGGTAAAACTCCATGGTGGTCTTTGTCTTAAATTTACATCTCTATCAATGACGGGAATACCAGATAGGATAATACTTTTACCTAAAGGAAAGGTTGGATTTGTAGAAACAAAAAGACCTGGAGGAGAGCCAAGACCAATTCAGAAAAAGAGAATAAGGCAATTTAAAAACTTAGGTTTTAAGGTTTATGTTCTTGACTCAAAAGAAAACATTGATGAAATAATAAAGAGGATTGGAGGTGACTAATTGGAATACACTCCACATAAATATCAAAACTATGCTACTGAATTTATAAAAGAAAACAAAGAATCAGCACTTCTACTGGACATGGGTCTCGGTAAGACGGTTATAAGCCTAACAGCTATAAAAGATTTACTATTTGATTCCTTTGAGATTTCTAAGGTTTTAATAATAGCACCACTAAGGGTTGCCAGGGACACTTGGAAGGAAGAGATAGAAAAGTGGTCTCACCTTGATATCTTAAAATATTCAGTAGCCATAGGAAGTGAAAAAGAAAGAATAAAAGCATTAAATGAGCAGGCAGATATTTATTTAATCAATAGGGAAAATGTAGACTGGCTAATAAATAAAAGCAAACAACCATTTAACTATGATATGATCGTAATTGATGAACTATCATCTTTTAAATCTCATAGGTCAAAGAGATTTAAAGCCTTGATGAAAGTTAGACCAAAGGTAAAAAGAATAGTTGGTCTTACTGGAACTCCATCATCTAACGGACTAATGGATTTATGGGCTGAGTTTAGACTCCTTGATATGGGTCAAAGGCTTGGAAGATTTATTGGTCAGTACAGGGAAATCTACTTCAAACCAGATAAGAGAAATGGACCAATCATTTATTCCTATAAGCCACTGCCTTTTGCTGAAGATGCAATCTATAAAAAGATATCAGATATAACAGTTTCTATGAAAGCTGAAGATTACCTAAAAATGCCAGAGAAGATAAACAATGAAGTCTTTGTAAATCTATCAGATAAAGAAAGAGGAATCTACGAAACCTTAAAAAAAGACTTAGTCGTTAATATTAAAGATAAAGATATAGATGCAGTTAATGCTGCTGCACTTTCTAATAAGTTACTGCAAATGGCATCAGGTTCTGTTTATGATGAATATAAAAATATGATCCATATCCACAATAGAAAACTTGATGCCTTAGAAGATTTAATAGAAGGAGCAAATGGAAAACCTGTTCTGATAGCCTATTGGTATAAGTCCGACTTGAAAAGAATAAAAGATAGGTTTGATGTAAGAGAACTTAAAACAAGTGAGGACTTTAAAGAATGGAATCAAAGTAAGATTCCTGTAGCTGTTATTCATCCAGCATCTGCTGGACATGGACTTAACTTACAAGCAGGAGGATCAACACTTATTTGGTTTTCTCTTACTTGGTCCTTAGAACTTTATGAGCAAACCAATGCCAGACTTTATAGGCAAGGTCAGAAAGAAACAGTTGTAATCCATCACATCCTAGCTAAAGGAACTATTGATGAAGATGTGATGAAAGCATTAGAAAATAAGAATAAAACACAAGCTGCACTTATAGAGGCAGTAAAAGCAAATCTGGAGAGTTAATGTCATAGAATGTCACTAAGAACATTTTATAAGCTTAATATACGAGCAGGAGTTCTATGGAGAACTTACCTCAAAAAATTATGGAGGTAAGAAATGAACGCAAAAGAATATTTAAAACAAGCTTTTTATTTAGACAAAAGAATTAACAGTAAGCTGGAGCAAGTTGAAAGTTTAAATGCACTAGCAACAAAAGCTACATCGACCTTATCGGATATGCCTAAGAGTCCTAATCAAGGCTCATCTAAACTTGAAGATACTATCGTAAAGATTGTAGATCTCCAAGAAGAGATTAATAGAGATATAGATAAACTTGTAGATTTGAAAGCAGAGATGGTTGGAACAATCAAACAGATTCAAAATAAAGAACTTCAAGTTATCCTTGAAAAAAGATATCTTTGCTTTGAGACTTGGGAGAAGATAGCAGTTGATATGAATTACGATATTAGACATATTCATAGACTTCACAATCTGGGGTTAAAAGAAACTTCAAAGCTAATCAAACCTTGTCATGAAATGTCATAGAATGTCACTATGGAGTTGTAGTATTATTAAAATAGCAAAAGAATAATTAAAAGAGCCTTGGAGATTTAATCTTCGAGGCTTTCTTTATGGAGTGATAAAGTGCCAAGAAAACCTAAGAGACCATGTTCTTATCCAGGTTGTCCAGAGTTAGTTGATGGACGATTCTGCAAAGAACATGAGAAAGAATACAACAGAAACTATGAAAAATATAAACGAGATCCTAAAACTCATAAGCGATATGGAAAAGCATGGAGAGTTATTAGAAAAAGATATGTAGCAGAGCACCCACTCTGTGAGATGTGTTTAAAAGAAAATAAAATGACGAAGGTAGAGGAAGTACATCACATACTTCCTCTTTCTCGTGGTGGAACTAATGATGAAGACAATCTTATGAGTCTTTGTAAGTCTTGTCACTCAAAGATTCATGCAAAGAGTGGAGATAGATTCAATAATAAAAACGAGAGATAGGATTTTCTATCTCTCGTTTAATGGAATTAATAGCTAAGAGTACCACAGTCATGGTTACCCCATCCCTCCTTGATAGCTTTTCCAATAAGAAAATTAATATCAGCAATGGATGGAATTCTAGCTTGACCCCTTGCAGCTTGAAGAGTACCATCTGGGCGTTTCCAAATAAACCTGTATCCGTTTTCTTCGTTTCCATCCCCATATTCATATCGAACATATTGGAAACAAAGATTCCAACTGTCAGCTTCACCAATTTGTGTCTCATTTAAAACAACCACTCTTGTTTGACTCATAATGACCTCCTTATAAGTATCTAATTAGTATCTGATAAGAATAGTATAATATATTTTTATAAAGAGTCAATAAAAATTTTATATTTTTTTTCGTGGGGAGGGGGAGTCTTATTCTCTACGACTGAATCCCATACCAACGGTGCCGCCCTCTCACGCACAAAAAAACGGGTTCAAAGGACCTATTAAAGAAAATAATAAACTAGGAGGTGATACTATCGCTAAGGACGGAACATATAGAGGTGGAAGAAGAGTAAAAGCAGGAGGGAAACCACAGCCTGCTGCTGAAAAAATAGAAAAAGGTAAAAAAGTAGAAATACTAATGAATGATATTCCAACATTCACTCCAGAAGAAATAGATGCAGTTGACTTGCCAGACGGTGCAGTTCTTGATGGGACAGATATGCCAGCACCTAGTGACTATCTATCTGCAAAGCAAAAGAATGGAATACCACTTGGTGCTGATGAAATATATAAAGAGACTTGGGGTTGGTTAAAACAAAGAAACTGTGAAAATTTAGTAAATCCAAGACTATTAGAGTCTTACTCCCAGGCTTTTGCAAGATATATTCAATGTGAAGAGGCAATCAGTCAATTTGGACTACTGGGAAAGCATCCTACTACAGGAGGAGTTATTGCATCTCCTTTTGTACAGATGTCTAGTCAGTTTCAAAAGACAGCCAACCTTTTATGGTATGAGATTTATGACATAGTTAAAGAAAACTGCACAGAAGTTTATGAAGACTATGGGGAAGATATGATGGAAAAATTACTAAGGCAAAGGAGGTAATTGTATTGTTTGAAAAAGTAAATCCAAGGCATCCAGATAAAATAGCAGATTGTATCGCTGGTGCAATTGTAGATTTAGCATATAAAGAAAATGAAAATCCTAAAATAGCAGTTGAAGTTTTGCTGGGGCATGGAAATTGTCATGTAATTATTGAAACAGATTGTAATCTAAATAAAAAAGAAATTGCAACATCAATAAAGAGGATAGCTGGAGATGTCATAGCAGATATTAAAATAGTAGAACAGGATATTCACCTATCAAATAATCAAAAAGAAAAGATAAGATGTGGTGACAATGGAATCTTTAAGGGAGTACCTACTTCAGATGAAGAAAAGAAACTATCTTTAATTGCTCGTGAAATCTATTCTAATTATCCTTACGATGGAAAATACATTCTTGATGGAGATAAACTCATAATCTGCCAGTCAAATATATCTACAGAAATCTTAAAAGCAATTTATCCAAAAGCTATCGTAAATCCACTTGGAGATTGGACTGGAGGATTTAATGTTGATACTGGAGCGACAAATAGAAAACTCGGCTCAGACATGGGAAGAGCAGTAACGGGTGGAGGTCTTCATGGTAAAGACCTATCCAAAGCTGATGTATCAGTTAATATTTATGCCCACCTAAAGGCACAAGAGGAAAATAGAGAGATTGAATTATCCTGTGCAATCGGAGATGAAACTGTTGATGGTAGACCATATTCTGAAATTGTAGAAATTGCTAGAAACTATATTAACTCTATTGGTGGTTTTGAAGAATTTGCAAAGTGGGGCTAATATGATTACAACCAAAGAAATGAAATTAGTTGATATTGAAAAACTTGTACCCTATGTAAATAATGCAAGGACTCATTCAGCAGACCAGATTAACAAACTACGATCATCAATTCGAGAATTTGGCTTCATCAATCCTGTGATTATTGATAAAGACTATGGAGTTATTGCAGGCCATGGAAGAATTATGGCGGCAAAGGAAGAAGGGATAAAAGAAGTACCTTGTGTCTTTGCAGACCACCTAAACGAGGCACAAAAGAAAGCCTATATCTTAGCTGATAACAGAATGGCTCTTGATGCTGGTTGGGATGAAGAACTATTAAGGGTAGAAATTGAATCCCTAGAAGATTATGGTTTTAATGTAGAACTTACTGGGTTTTCACCAGATGAACTATCTAATATTTTTGACCTTGGAAATGATACAGAAGATGACGGTTTTGATGTAGACAAGGAATTAGAAAAACCTACTTTTTCAAAAGCTGGAGATATATGGACATTAGGCAAGCACAAACTTATTTGTGGAGATTCTACAGATGAGATTACTTACGAAAAATTGATGGGAGAATCAAAAGCAAATCTTATCATCACAGACCCTCCATACAATGTAAACTATGAAGGATCAGCTGGAAAAATTAAAAATGACAATATGGAGCAAGGTAAATTTTACGAATTTTTACTAAGCTCCTTTTTAAATATGGAAAAGTTTCTCGCAGATGATGGTTCGATATATGTTTTTCATGCTGATACAGAAGGACTTAATTTCAGAAAAGCATTTCAAGATGCTGGATTTTATTTATCTGGTACTTGTATTTGGAAGAAACAATCTCTTGTACTTGGAAGAAGTCCCTATCAATGGCAACATGAACCAATCCTTTATGGTTGGAAGAAAAAAGGAAAACACAACTGGTATACAGGAAGAAAAGAGTCTACCATTTGGGAATTTGATAAACCAAGAAAAAATGGTGACCACCCTACTATGAAACCTATCCCACTTTTATCTTATCCAATTAAAAATTCATCAATGACAAACTCCATTGTACTTGATCCATTTGGTGGAAGTGGAAGTACATTAATAGCTTGTGAGCAAACTGATAGGATTTGTAGGATGATAGAACTTGATGAAAAATTTGTAGATGTCATTGTAAATAGGTTTATTGAATTAGTTGGTAGTGATAAAGATGTAAGCCTATTAAGAGACGGAAAAGAGTATAAGTATGAAGATGTTATTAATCTGACTTGATATAAATCAGTATTTGAGTGATATATGTATGTGAGGTGATTAGATGATTTCAAGGGAAATTATACAAAAATTAAAAGAGACGTATCCAGTAGGTACAAGAGTAAAACTAATCCAAATGGAAGATGACGGGGCACCTTCAGTTGGAACCTTAGGTACAGTTTATGGAGTGGATGCCATTGGATCAATCCTAGTAAAATGGGATAATGGTTCGATGTTAAATGTAATTTTTAGGGAGGATATTATTGAAAAATCTAATTAAATAACCATACATTGCTTGACTATTCCTCTATTGTACGGGAATATGTGTACAACAAAAGAGGAGGAACGAAAAATGAAAAAGATTGAATTGTTAGAAAACATTAAAGAAAAAGAAGATTTCGAAGAAAATAAAATTAGCTACAGATTTTACTGGGCATACAGAGAATCCAGAAGAATAGGTAGAGACATCTTAAACTTTGATGATGTTGGATTTGAAGAAAACCACCAAGAAATCATAGAGAATCTTGAAAGATTTGAGATACAAGAATTTACAATTTCAGACCAGTCAACAGGTCTTATGAAAGGGTTAAAAAGTTTTAAAAGAAAAGGGTACTTTCCTATAGACTTAATTGAAATAGATACAGGAAGGACTAATTGGAATTTCAAAGAAAACAAAGAAGAAAAAGAATATACACCAGCCCTCCTTTTCAAGAGAAACTAAGAGAAAAAATAGAGAGTTAAGCAAGATATTTGCTTGACTTATCTCTCGTTGTACGGGAATATGTGTACAACAAAAGTAAAGGAGAGTAAAACCATGAAAAAAGACCTTTTAGAAAGATTAGAAACAGAAGTCAAAGCCTGCAAAAGATACGCAGGAAGCTCAATAAAAAAATCAAAAGAGGGCAAGATTGGAGCAGCCATTAACCTTCTAGACATAGCGGGAACTGCAAAGAAATGTGCAGACCAAATTCATGAAGAACTTTGGGAGGTATCAAAAGGAAATTTAACAGATGAAGAATTTCAACTTTTTGCAGACTCAGAAACACTAGATAGAGAACTTAAGAAAGCTTACAAAGAATTAAATATAGCAAGAAAAAGATAAAAATAAAGAAAAATTAGCCAAGGCTCTTTTTCTCGTAGTGAACTAGCTAAGGCTAGTATTTTTATGCTCATTTTTAGAGGAAGGAGGTCAAATGAAATATAAACCAACAAAATTTATGCTACCTACATCTCACTATGATAAAAACAAAGCAGACTATGCCGTCACCTTTATAGAATGCCTAAAACACACAAAAGGTAGATGGGCAGGTAAAGATTTCAAGCTTATTGACTGGCAAGAAGAAATTATTAGAGACTTGTTCGGCATTGTAAAAGATACGGGATACCGACAATTTAACACTGCCTATATTGAGATTCCAAAGAAGATGGGAAAATCTGAACTTGCAGCTGCTGTAGCACTTCTCCTTACTTGTGGTGATGGAGAAGAAAGAGCAGAAGTTTATGGATGTGCTGCCGATAGACAACAAGCAACTATAGTTTTTGATGTTGCAGCTGATATGGTAAGAATGTCTCCAGCCTTATCTAAAAGAGTAAAGATTCTAGCATCTCAAAAGAGGATGATATATAAGCCGACCAATTCTTTTTACCAAGTTTTATCTGCAGAAGCCTATTCTAAACACGGATTTAATATTCATGGTGTGGTCTTTGATGAACTTCATACCCAGCCTAATAGAAAACTTTTTGATGTCATGACAAAAGGTTCTGGAGATGCAAGAACTCAACCATTATATTTCCTTATAACAACTGCAGGAACTGATACCAAATCAATCTGCTACGAAACTCACCAAAAGGCAGTCGACATACTTGAAGGCAGAAAAACTGATCCAACTTTCTATCCTGTGATTTATGGAGCAGATAGAGAAGATGATTGGACAGATGAAAAAGTATGGCATAAGGCAAATCCGTCTCTTGGAATTACAGTTCCAATAGAAAAAGTAAGACAAGCTTGTGAATCGGCTAAGCAAAATCCAACTGAAGAAAATGCCTTTAGACAACTAAGACTTAATCAGTGGGTCAAACAAGCAATTAGATGGATGCCTATGGAAAAATGGGATTTATGTAACTTTGCTGTTAATGAAGAAGAACTAAAGGGCAGAGTTTGTTATGGTGGACTTGATCTATCATCAACAACAGATATTACAGCCTTTGTTTTAGTCTTTCCTTCAATAGATGAAGATGATAAATATCAAATATTACCCTACTTCTGGTTGCCAGAAGATAATCTCGACCTAAGAGTAAAAAGAGACCATGTGAACTACGACCTATGGAAAAAACAAGGCTACATTCAAACTACAGAAGGTAATGTAGTCCATTATGGTTTTATTGAAAAATTTATAGAAGACTTAGGTGAGATTTATAACATTAGAGAAATTGCATTCGACAGGTGGGGAGCAGTGCAGATGGTTCAAAACTTAGAAGGCATGGGTTTTACAGTAGTTCCCTTTGGCCAAGGATTTAAAGATATGTCTCCACCAACAAAAGAATTAATGAAACTAACTCTCGAAAGAAAAATAGCCCATGGAGGTCATCCTGTTCTAAGGTGGATGATGGACAATATCTTTATACGAACAGACCCTGCTGGAAACATTAAGGCAGATAAAGAAAAATCTACAGAAAAGATAGATGGAGTTATTGCTACAATAATGGCACTTGATAGGGCTATAAGATGTGGTAATGACACAAGTGAATCTGTTTATGATGATAGGGGGTTAATTGTATTTTAGGAGGTGGTAGTATAAACATCTTAAATTTAATATTCAAGTCGAGAGACAAACCTAAAGACGGGGAGAGAATATCTTCATCGTCTTTTTTATTTGGAAGGACAACAGCAGGAAGAAATGTCAACGAATTTACTGCTATGCAAATGACAGCAGTTTATTCATGCGTGAGGGTTCTTGCTGAAACCTTAGCAGGACTTCCTCTACATTTATATAAAAGAGGGAATTCAAACTCAAAGGAAAAAGCAGAAGACCACACCATATATTTTCTCTTACATGATGAACCAAATAATGAGATGACATCATTTGTATTTAGAGAAACATTAATGACTCATCTTTTATTGTGGGGCAATGCTTACGCTCAGGTAATTCGTAATGGAAGAAATGAGGTCATTGGACTTTACCCTCTAATGCCAAACAAGATGACTGTAATGAGAAGTGAGGAAGGAGAAATTTTCTATAAATACAATCACAAATCAGAAGAGGTTTATCTTTTAAAAGAAGATGTTCTTCACATACCTGGACTTGGTTTTGACGGTCTTATTGGATACTCACCAATTACAATGGCCAAGAATGCTATTGGCATGGCTATGGCTTGTGAAGATTACGGAGCGTCATTCTTCCAAAATGGAGCACAGCCAGGTGGAGTTTTAGAACATCCAGGTATTATTAAAGACCCAGAAAGAGTTAGAGCGTCGTGGAATGCAGCCTTTCAGGGGCCTAAGAACGCCAACAAAGTGGCTGTACTTGAAGAAGGGATGAAATACCAACCGATAGCCATTGCGCCAAGTGAAGCCCAATTTTTGGAAACAAGAAAGTTTCAGTTAAATGAGATAGCAAGAATATTCAGAATACCACCTCATATGATTGGTGACTTGGAGAAGTCATCATTTTCAAATATAGAACAGCAGTCGCTTGAATTTGTTAAATACACTCTTGACCCTTGGATTGTTCGTTGGGAGCAATCCTTGGAAAGAGCACTACTAACAAAAAAAGAAAAAGAATCCTACTTTATTAAATTTAACCTTGATGGACTTCTAAGGGGAGACTATGAATCAAGAATGAATGGATATGCTGTAGGAAGACAAAATGGCTGGATGAGTGCAAATGACATAAGAGAATTAGAAAACCTAGATAGGATATCAGCTGAAGAAGGTGGTGACTTATACCTTGTAAATGGAAATATGCTACCGCTTGATAAAGCAGGTAGTTTTTATCAGCAGAAAGGAGAAGAGATAAGTCCAAATGAAGAACAATAAAATATTTTGGAATTGGAAAAAGGATTCGAATGAACTATATATAGATGGAGTTATTGCGGAAGAGTCTTGGTTTGATAGAGAAAAAACACCAAGGCTCTTTTTTATGACCTAACCCGATGAGTGCAAAGCACGAATCGTAGGTAGGTCAGATGTCACGAAGTCCAATTTTCATCGACCAAAGGGAGATAAGAAAATTGTGACGAAGCTGACTTGAAGAATTGGGGTGAAAATATATTGAATAAAAAAGTATTTTGGAATTGGGCAAGTAATGAAAATGTCCTATACATTGATGGAGTTATAGCTGAAGATTCATGGTTTGATGACGATGTGACTCCTAAGTTATTTGCCAGTGAATTAAAAAATAAAAGTGGAGACATAACTGTATGGATCAACTCCCCTGGTGGAGATTGTATTGCAGCATCAAGAATTTACACCATGCTTTTAGAACACAAGGGAAATGTAACCATTAAGATTGACGGACTTGCAGCATCAGCAGCATCGGTCATTGCTATGGCAGGAACTGAAGTATTGATGAGTCCAACATCATTAATTATGATTCACAACCCTTTAACTGTAGCTATTGGTGACTCAAAAGAAATGCAAAAAGCCATAGATATGTTAAAGGAAGTTAAGGAATCAATCATTAATGCCTATGAGATTAAGACAGGTTTATCCAGGGAAGAGATTTCTAATCTAATGGATGGAGAGACTTGGTTTGATAAGAACAAGGCTATTGAGATGGGGTTTTGTGATGGAACACTAATAGATAAGAGGACAAGTGATGTAGCAACTAACATGGTTTTTTCAAGACGAGCAGTTACAAACTCACTTTTAACAAAGATAAATAAAGAAGTAAAGACTCACTCAATGAGTGAGGTAGAAGAAAGATTAAACAAAATTAAAAACACTTGGAGGTAATTATGAATTTAAAAGAACTTTTAGAAAAGAGAACTAAGGCTTGGGATGAGGCAAAGGCATTTGCTGAATCCAAGAAAGATGAAAAGGGCCTAATGTCTGATGAAGACTTTAAAACATATGAAGAGATGGAGAGAACAATCGAGAATTATACTCGTGAAATTGAAAGAAAGAAGAGGGAAGAAGAAATGGATAAAACTTTAGAAAAACCTACTACTCAAGCATTAACAAATGAACCTGCTACTTTTAATGAAGAAGAAAAATCAATGAGAGCAAGAAATGTCTATAAGAAATCTATGATGAAAGCATTAAGAACAAACTTTAGAGATATCTCCAATGAATTAAAAGTCGGTACAGATGAAAGTGGTGGATATTTAGTTCCAGAAGAAATGGAAACAGATATCGTAAGTGGTCTTGAAGATGAAAATATCGTAAGAAAACTCGCTACAAAAGTTCAAACTTCTGGACTCCATAAAATTAATATTGCAGCTACTAAACCAGCAGCCCTATGGGTTGAAGAAGGTGGCCAACTTACCTTTGGAGATGGCACATTTGATCAAGTATCTCTTGATGCACATAAACTCCATGTTGGTATTAAAGTTACTGAAGAACTTTTGTATGATGCAGCCTTTAATTTAGAAAAATACATCACTGAAGAATTTACTAGAGCGTTAGCAAATGCTGAAGAGGACGCTTTCTTAAATGGCGATGGAGTAAATAAGCCTACAGGAATTTTTGACCCTAAAAAGGGTGGAGAACTTGGGCTAACAACAAAGGCTCAAACAATTACTGCAGATGAACTAATTGATTTAGTTTACTCTCTAGATAGACCATATAGAAAGAAAGCAGCCTTTATTTTAAATGATGCAACAGTTGCTCAGATTAGAAAACTTAAGGATGTTAATGGTGCATATATTTGGCAACCTTCACTTAAAGATGGAGAACCAGATAGACTTTTAGGATATCCTGCTTACACATCTGCCTTTGCTCCAAAAGCTGAAAAAGGGAAACTTGCAATAGCCTTTGGCGATTTTTCTTATTACAAGATTGGAGATAGAGGAAATAGATCTTTCCAAGACTTAAAGGAACTATTTGCTGGCAATGGCATGGTTGGTTTCTTAGGTAAAGAAAGAGTTGATGGAATTTTAGTTTTAAGGGAAGCAGTTAAACTTTTAAAAATTGGTGCTACTGCCTAAGGAGTAAATTATGATTACTCTTGAAGAGGCAAAGTCCTATTTAAGGGTGGATTTTGATGATGAGGATGAGATGATTGAATCTCTCATCCAATCATCAATAAAGCACTCCATGGATGTAGCCAGGGTTAATAGTGAAGAAGAACTTTCTAAAAATCCAAATGGAAAGATAGCTGTCTTATATATGACTGCTTATCTTTATGAACATAGAGAAGAGGCAGATTACTCTGAATTAAACTTAACTCTAAGGGCTTTATTATTTGGAATGAGAAAGGCTGAGTTTTAATGAAGGTATCCGATTTAAATAGAAAAATAACCTTTCAAAATAAAAATGTTAAGGTAGATGACATTGGTAACCATAAATCAGTATGGACAGATTATCTAGAAACGTCAGCCTATATTTCCTTTCAAGGTAAAGGCGAAGAAGTTTTTCTAGGAATGGAAGTGGATAGGTCAGATATTTCTTTTACTGTAAGATTTCAAAATAGTCTGAAGAACATTAATACTTCAGATTACAGAATTCTATTTGAAGATGAAAAGTACAATATCATCTCAATTGACTTTATGAACTACAAAAACAGATTTATAAAGTTTAGATGTAGGAAGGTGAGTAGATGAATGTAAAAATTGAAAACCTAGCCAGTGAAATAATGAAAGGCTTAGAAGAATACTCTGATATGGCAACAGATGAAGTAAAAAAAGAAGTCAAAAAAGCTGGTAGCAATATTAGAAAAGACATACAAGAAAATGCACCTGTAGGAGAAACAAAGAAATATTCTAAATCTTGGTCAGTAAAAACTATGAAAGAAACTTCAAACTCAATAGAACTTGTAGTCCATTCAAGAAATAGATACCAGCTGGCTCATCTACTTGAGAAAGGCCATGTTCTTAGGCAAGGAGGAAGAGTGTCTGCTAAGCCTCATATTGGACCAGCTGAGGAGAAAGGAATCAGAGAATTGGAAGAAAATATAATGAGGAAATTACAAGATGGATAGGCTATTAAAAATAATTGAAGATATAGGACTTCCATTTGCATACTCCCACTTTGCTGAAGGAGAAAGTCCAGATCCACCATTTATGGTCTATCTATTTCCAAAGAATAAACACTTTGGTGCAGATGGAGTAGTTTTCTATAAAAATACTCAGATAGACTTAGAACTTTATACCGATAAGAAAGATTTAAAATTAGAGGAAAAAATAGAAGAGATACTTGATAGAGAAAAAATCTATTATGAAAAATCTGAAGTTTGGATTGAATCAGAAAGACTCTATGAAGTTCTCTATGAATTTACGATGGAGGTAAAAAATGGCTAATAAAGTTAAATTTAATATTTGTAACGTACATTACGCTCTCTTTGATAAAACCGAAGAGGGCGTTATTAAATATAAGACACCAGTGCCAATGCCTGGTGCTGTTTCAATTTCATTAGATCCAAATGGAGAGCCTGAAAGCTTTTATGCAGATGGGATTGAATACTACACAATTTCAAACAATATGGGCTATGACGGAGATTTAGAAATCGCCCTTATTCCAGAATCCTTTAGGACTGATGTTTTGATGGAAAAATCAGATTCTAATAAAGTATTAATTGAGTCGTCAAATTCTGAAACTGCAAACTTTGCACTTCTATTTGAGTTTGATGGTGACCAAAAGAAAATCCGTCATGTCATGTATAACTGCTCAGCAGCAAGACCTACTCTTGAAGGAGAAACCAATGAAGAATCAAGAGAAGTTCAACCAGAAACCTTATCTATCCAAGCAAGACCACTTCCAAATGGAAATGTAAAGGCTAGAACAGGTGAAGAGACTACAAAGGAAACTTATGATGGTTGGTACAAGTCAGTCTATATGCCAACAGAAACTACAGTAACACCTTCAAGAGCAAGTGTTGGAGGTAAATAAATATGGCACTAACAAAGAAAATTCAAATTGACGGACAAGATGTTGTTTTTCGTGCCTCAGCTGCAATTCCACGAATTTATAGATTGAAATTTGGAAGGGACATCTTTAAAGACTTGATGGAATTAGAAAAGTCCATGAAGAAAAATGATGAAGATAAATCTAATCTTGACATAGGCTCATTAGAACTATTTGAAAATATAGCCTATGTAATGGCAAAGCATGGAGATAAATCTGTGCCAGATAGTCCAGAGGAATGGTTAGATAATTTCTCAACCTTTTCAATTTACCAAATTCTACCTCAGCTAATTGAGTTGTGGGGACTTAATATAAAATCGGAAGAAGTTCCTAAAAAAAAGTAAGACCAACAGAAAGACCAATGACCACACCCTTGTTTTTACTAAGGGCAGTGGAACTTGGTCTTTCTGTTTCTGATTTATCTCTACTAACAATTGGACTTGTAAATGATATGTTTACAGAAAAGAATAACGATGAATATAAATACAAAGAAGTAGCTACACAAGATGACTTTGATAAATTTTAGATGCTATAATATTTGTATTAGCATTATCGGGTATAATTTAATAAATCCTTGTACAATTTAAATGAAAGGTGGTGGGAATATGGATATAATGAGATCTTTTAACTTAGCAATAGACTATATTGAAGAAAACTTAACTGATGAACTTGATGAAAAGGAAATAACACGGATAACAGGATATTCATTTCCAATGTTTTCAAGAATATTTTCAATCATATCAGGATATTCATTATCTGAATATATAAGGTTAAGAAAGATGACAAATGCTGCAATTGATTTAAAAAATTCAGATAAAAGAATTATAGATATCGCAATAAAATATGGCTATAATTCTCAAGATTCTTTTGCCTTAGCTTTTAAAAATTTTCATAAGCTAACTCCAGGACAAGTAAAAAGAGGACAAAAGTATCAATATTTCCCAAGAATCTACTTTTCAATTTCAGTTCAAGGAGGAAATCAAATGGATATTAAGATTGAGAAAAAGAAAGCGTTTAAAGTAGCTGGCATTAAATCAGATGTAACTAAAAGTTCAAATTTCCAAAAAGTTTGGGATAGACTGGTTGAAAAAGTACCAAGAGAAAAATTTGAAGAGTTTGGTAATGGTCAAATCTTTGGCGTAGGATATGACTATATAATGGATGAAGAAGATTCATTTATATACTTAGCTGGTTTTGATTTAACGGATGAAGTAAAAGCCGAGGAGTTAGGTTTAGATATACTCAGCATTCCTGAAAAAGAGTATGCTATTGTAAGCTTACAAGGACCTATACCTAAGTGCATTCACGAAGGATGGAAGTATATTATTTCATATTTCTTCCCAAAAGAAGGATATAGACATGATGAAAGTCCTGATTTTGAAGTATATGGAGATGGAGACCCTAATTCAGCAGATTATCAAATGGAATTATGGGTTCCTATAGTAAAAGAATAATTTAAATTTGTTTAACGGCATCTATCAAATGGTAGGTGCTTTTTTGATGTCTAAAATTAAGGAGGTGAGATATTGGCAAATAGAATAAAAGGGATAACTGTTGAGATTGATGGGGACACTACCAAATTACAGACTGCACTAAAACAAGTTAATACGGAGATAAAACATACCCAATCAGAACTTCGTGATGTCAACAAACTTCTTAAACTTGATCCTGGCAACACTGAACTCATCTCACAAAAGCATAAACTGTTAGGACAGACCTTAGAAGAAACAAAGAACAAATTAACATCATTAAAAGAGGCACAGAAACAAGCTGAACAGGCTCTTGCAGAAGGTAAGATTTCCCAAGAACAATATGATGCCCTTAAACGTGAAATTATTGAAACAGAACAAGCCTTAAAGTCTCTAGAAAGACAAGGTGCAACAACAAATCAAACCCTTCAAAACATAGCTATTACTGGAGAAAAATGGCAAAACACAGGGCAAAACATAGAAAATGTAGGAAGAAAAATGATGCCAGTATCTCTTGCAGTAGCAGGTCTTGGGGTAGCAGCTGTAAAGACTGCATCAGATTTTGACTCAGGTATGTCAAAGGTAAAAGCAGTATCAGGTGCAACAGGGTCCGACTTTGATGCTCTGAGGGAAAAGGCTCGTGAAATGGGGGCCAAGACAAAGTTCTCAGCATCTGAAGCGGCAGAGGCTATGAACTACATGGCCATGGCTGGTTGGAAAAGTAAAGACATGATTGGTGGTATTGAAGGAGTCATGAACCTTGCTGCAGCTAGTGGTGAGGACTTAGCCACTACTTCAGATATCGTAACAGATGCCCTTACAGCCTTTGGTTTAAAAGCTGAAGACTCTTCTCACTTTGCTGATGTTCTTGCTGCTGCATCATCTAATGCCAATACCAATGTTTCATTAATGGGTGAAACTTTTAAATATGCTGCACCTATTGCTGGTACACTTGGATATTCAGTTGAAGATACAGCTGTAGCTATAGGTTTAATGGCTAACGCAGGAATAAAGGGCTCACAAGCAGGTACAGCTTTAAGGTCTGGACTAACTAGACTCGCATCACCAACTAAAGAAGTTATTAATGGAATGTCCATGTTGGGCTTATCTATTGAAGATGTACAGGGGCTTTCACTTGATGAGACTCTAAGCACCTTTAGAGTTGCCTTTGCTAATTTAGATGGAACTCAAAAAGCACAAGCAGCATCCATGATATTTGGTAAAAATGCCATGTCTGGAATGCTGGCAATTATAAATGCCAGTGAAAAAGACTATAACAGTTTAAGTGATGCCATATATAACGCAGATGGAACAGCTGAAAAGATGGCTGCTACTATGCAGGACAACCTAGCTGGTCAATTAAAGATATTACAATCTGCCTTAGAAGAATTAGCCATATCTTTTGGAGACCTTTTGATGCCTGCTGTTAGAAAAGCAGTAGATATATTAACAAAACTGGTAAATGGACTTAATGCACTTCCAGGACCAGTAAAAGGTATTATTGCAGGTATCGGTCTTTTTATAGCTGCTCTTGGACCTGTACTTATGATAGTAGGAAAACTTATCTGGTCAATAGGAACTATTATGACTAAAGGACCTCTAATAGTAGGAGGAATAACTAAGATAGTTGGAATATTTACAGGTACACTTATACCAGCAATCACTGCAGTAGTATCAGCCATTGGTATTGTTCCTATTGCTATTGGTGCAATAATAGCGGGTCTAGTTCTTTTATGGAAGAAGTGCGACTGGTTTAGAGAAGGTGTCATCTCTATTTGGGATACTATCAAAGAATCAACTGTTGCTATTTGGAATGGAATAAAAGAATTCTTTGTAAACCTATGGCAAGGGATATCTGATTCATGGACAAGTACATGGACTGAAATAACAAGTTTTCTATCAGAATTTTGGTCTGGATTTATTGAAGGGGTTAAGACTACTTGGAAAGGAATCAAGGATTTCTTCGCCAACTTATGGAATGGACTTTCTGAAGGCTGGAATAGTATCTGGACATCTATAACAACTTTTCTAACTGAATCTTGGAATACCTTTATTGAAGGGGCCAAGAGTTTGTGGCAAAGTTTAGGAGAATTTTTTACAAGCCTCTGGACGGGAATTCAAACTACTTTTACCAATATATGGACAGCTATTTCAACTACAACTACAGAAGTATTTACAGCAGTTGGAGAATTTATTAAGACGACATGGGAAGGGATTAAGACTTTAATTTCAACAGTTCTTGATGCAATTAAAGTAAAAGTAGAGACTATTTGGAATGGACTAAAAGAGTTCTTAACAACAGTCATCACTGCCATTGGAGAATTTATTTCTACCTCCTGGACCAATATAAAAACGACTATTGAGACAATCTTGACTTCTATTAAGACAGTTCTTGAATCAGTCTGGAATGGGATAAAGACCTTTATCTCATCAACAATGAATAATATTAAGACCTTTGTTTCATCTGCTTGGAACTCCATAAAGTCGACTATTTCCTCTGCAGTGAATAGTGCAAAGTCAGCAGTATCATCTGCATTTAATTCCATGAGATCAAGTATTTCATCTACTATGTCGAATATTCAGTTCACTATTAGAAATGGATTTAATAATGCAGTTAATCACATTAAGAATTTGGCATCTCAAGCTTATACATGGGGAGCCGATATGATTAACGGAATTGCTAGAGGGATTAGAAGTGCGATTAGCAATGTGACATCGGCTGTATCCAATGTAGCATCAACTATTAGGTCTTACCTGCACTTTTCTGTTCCAGATGTTGGCCCACTTACCGACTATGAATCTTGGATGCCTGATTTTATGGAAGGCTTGTCTAAGGGTATAGAAAAGAGTAGAAGATTAGTACAATCTTCAATGAAAAATGTCGCAAGTGACATGGTTTTAAGCCCAAGCATATCAGCTGTTGGCATAGGTGGACATGATAAAGAATCAGCTATAAATGGAATTGATATAGGAAGACAAATATCCGATGCACTTGCAAACATCAATTTAAAATCTGAAAATACTGGAGATATAGTCATACCAGTTTATCTTGGAGGCACACTCCTTGATGAAGTTATTGTCAATGCATCCATGCGTAAGAATTTAAGAAGTGGAGGTAGATAATGACCTAACCCAAAATCTATGATTTTGTTGGTAGGTCAGATGCAGTCTCACCCCATGAACAAGGAGCAAAGCGACGCAGTGAATGGAGGTGTAGTCGTATAATGAAATATCAATCATATTTAATTATTGAAGGAGTAGACCTACCTCTACCAAATTCTTATGATTTGGAGTTTAGAGACATAGAGGCAGATACTGGAGGAGAGACAGAGGCAGGTACAATTCAGAGGGATATTGTTAGAAATAAAGTAGCGAGTATTTCTGTAAGTTTTTCTTGTAGTCCTAAACTTGTAAAGAGATTGAGTAGTCTTACTAACAAGTCTAACCTTAAAGTTAAATTCTTAGATACAGAAACATTGGAACTTAAAGAGACACAAATGTATATAGATAAATTTCAAGTCAAACTAATAAAAGATACTTCTTATAAAGGATTGTGGGAAGTATCTTTTTCATTGGAGGAGTACTGATGTATCCAACAAGCAATGAATATAAAACAGCAATTAAAAAGAATTCTCGTAAATTTTACTGGACGGGAAATCTCATCTTAAAAGATGAAACGACTATTCCCTTTACAAATAAGGATATTTTAAAAGGGTCTGGATATATCCATCGTTCTTGCTCTGGGTCTTCTGAACTTGAAATAGGGACAGTCTATGCTGGAGAATTTGGAATTAGTCTTTTTTCAAATATAGATAGGTATTCTCTAGAAGATTCTAAGCTAGAGCTTTTTTACCATCAAGAATTAGAAAATAAAAAGATAGAAACCATACCAATGGGAATCTTTGATGTTACTGAGGCAAATAGGTCAAAGAAGATTTTAGAGCTAAAAGGCTATGATTATATGCTTAGGTTTGATAAGAACTTCCCAGTAACAGATACCTTTGGCACAGCCTTTGAACTACTAAGTCTTTCATGTGAGAAGTGCAAGGTAGAACTAGGTATGACAGAAGATGAGGTAAAAGCTTTTGTAAATGGTGAGGAAGTTTTGGCAATTTATCAAGACCACGATATAGAAACTTACAGGGACTTTATTCACTATATAGCATCAACCCTTGGTGCTTTTGCACAGGTCTCTCGTGATGGGAAATTGGTTTTTAAAAAGTATGCAGAAAGCATATCAACTGAAATTAAAACGAGAGAAAGATTTTCTTCATCAATATCAGATTTCAAGACAAGATATACGGCTATCAACTCAACAAATGCAAAGACTAAAATAGCTGAATACTACTCTTTAGAAAATGATGATGGTCTAACTATGAATCTTGGAATAAATCCGCTGATGCAGTTAGGACTTCCAGAAAAAAGAAAAAGAATGTGTGTGGCACTTCTTACTGAAATTTGTAAGATTCATCACACACCTTTTGACATGGTGACTATAGGAGACCCAAGCCTTGATGTTGGAGATAGGATAGCTATCTCTTACGAAGAAGAAAAAATTGAAGGGCTTATTACTGACATTGAATACAAGATAAATGGTAAGCACAGAATTTTAGGAGTTGGGAAGAATCCATATTTATCAAAGGCGAAAAGTAAGAATGATAAAAATATAGTCGGACTTTTAAATCAGATTGAATCTGAAAAATTAGTTGTTCATGCCTATTCTAATTACTCTGCCTTTAATCTTTCTACCACAGATACACCAATAATTCGTATAGAATTTGCCTCCAACAAAGAAACGGAGGCAATTTTTAATGCCACTATCTTGTTAAATATAATTTGTGATACTGAAGAAAAAACTAGAAAGATATCAAGAAAGGTCAAGAAACAAGTAGAGGTTTTAAATAATGATGGAAAATCCTATGATCCTCCAAAATTTGAAGAAAAAGAAGAAGTAGAGGAGTTGGACTTTATTGAAAATATAGAAATACCAACAAGGCTTGTTATTACTTACATTTTTAATGATACAAAAATAGAACATCACATTCCAAAAGAAACCTACCTAAGTGGTGACCATATTCTAAATCTTTTTTATCCATTAACTAAACTACAAGAAAAGACGATGAACAACTTCTCAGTATTAATTAGGCTTGAATCAGGGCAAGCTATGATAGGTAAAGATAATGCTATTGCAGCTATATCTGGTCAATCCCTAGGTTCTACAGAGACTTGGGATGGAAAGCTTAAAATTGATGAATCTTGGAAGAAGATAGAACTTAGCCATTCATTTCTTTTTAGGAAACTTAAAGCAGACTACAAAGTAGAAAGACAAATACCAACACCGATTATATTAAATGAAAAGGTAGGAAGATTTAAATATCAAGGATTAATGATTGGGAAATATAAAGAAGAAATTACTACAGAATTTAAAGATAAGGAGGAAGGAAATGCTCAAGGGTAAATCAGTCATCGAACTAACTGATGTGAGGACAAATACAAAGGAGATTTATGAAGATGAAAACCTAATAACTAATGCAGTCCCAGATTTATTAAGGCTCAATCCATCAGGACTTATGTATCCATTAGATAATGGAACAGTTCAGTTTAAAGATGAAATATTTCCCATAGCTAATAAATGTTATGGTGGAATATTATTATTTGAAAATCCCTTGGAGGAGGATCCAAATAAAATAATTGCACCTTCAGACAATCCAATTATTGGTTATGCATCAAATGATGTTAATGATACTGACAATTCCAAAAGAGGATCTGCTAACTTGACGGAATCCAAACCAATAGATAGAGGATATAAGTTTGTATGGGACTTTTCAACCTCACAAGGAAATGGAAGGATTTCGTCCTTAGCTTTAACTCATTATAGAGGAGGCAAAAGCTTTTATGGAAACTCTTATGACAGGGAATCAGGAATTCTTATGTTAAACAAGGTTAGTACAAAAACAGACAAAGCTGTTCTATCTTATTATGCAGGTCTTGTTGAAGTAAACTTAAAAGACCAAAGTTTTTATTCTATTTGGCCTATGCCTGATAGACAAATTCAAATAGCTAGAATTAAGGAGTCATTTTTCAATATCGGACTTAATGATACGATTTTAGGTATGCCTACACAAGATGTTGAAGTAAATTACATTAAACCTGAAAAATTTTTCCCTAGTAGATATAGCATTAACTGTTCCTTCCATGATGGGGAAGATGGATATTGGTATGGATTTTCAACGGAGGGGGAAACGAACAGCAGGGGAAATGCTGAAATATACACGATAAAAATAAAGAAAGATGATTTTTCATTTACGGAGGATAAATGGACTTTGGAAAATGTACAACTAATGTATATAGGACGGTATCCTAGTTCAGAAAATGAAAGCCACTATCGAACGATAGCTAGCGTTGTTAGAGGCAAATATTTGTATTGTTTAAATTACAAAAAAAATGGTGTTTATAAAATAAATATTAATAATCCAGTTGATATTACATTAATTAATCTGGAAAGCGAAGTCGATATTTTAAGAGGAGAGTATACAAATCAGTATTTTTACAAATATGGAGATTATGTAGCAACCAGGCAGTTTTTAATTGATAAAAATGACAATGTTATTTATACAGCTAATGTTGATATGAAGTTTTTAACTACGCCTTTAATTAATATTGGTCCATTTATGATTGGTTTTGATACCGATGCAGGTTATGGAAATTATACTCTTTATAAACTTCTATTCCTTCACACGCAATATCTTGGAACAATTAACAACCTATCAAGTCCAATATTAAAAACGGCAGATAAGACAATGAAAATAACTTATACATTAACTGAGGAGGAATGAAATGAACAAATTCTTTGAAATACTAAAAGTATGTTTTACAGCTATCGGAGGATGGTTGGGATTTTATCTTGGAAGTGTAGATGCTTTTATCTACACACTACTTGCTTTTGTAATAGCTGACTATTTGACAGGAGTTTTAAGAGCAGGGGTCGAAAGAAAACTATCCTCATCCATAGGGTTTAAAGGGATAGCTAAAAAGATTATGATTTTTATAGTTGTGGGAATCGCAAATCTATGTGACGTAAATTTAATTAAAGGTGATGGAACAATGATAAGAACAGCCATCATCTTTTTTTATATAGCTAATGAAGGGCTTTCTATTTTGGAAAATTCTGTGGCTCTAGGTTTGCCAGTACCAGAAAAGTTAAAGACGTTATTAGAACAATTTAAGGAGGAAAAATAAATGAGTAATAGTCCATTAGCACAAGCAACAATTCTCTCGCCTAACCATAGTGGAAGAAGAAATCAAAAGATAACAAAAATTGCGATACACCATGCTGCTGGAGTTATAAATGGTAGAAATCTTGCTGGAATATTTGTGCCAAGGTCAAGACGAGCATCAGCTAACTATAATTTAGGATCTGATGGAGTAATTGTTTTAGGAGTTGATGAATCTAACAGAGCGTGGACAACCTCATCTTCCTGGTGTGACAATAGAGCAGTAACAATTGAAGTAGGAAACTCTACTAGAGGACCTCAGTGGTTGGTGTCTGATTATGTTTTAAATAGACTGATTGATTTAGTGACAGACATCTGCAGAAGAAATGGAATCTATCCTTGTACCTATACTGGAGGCAAAGATGGCGTCCTTCAAAAACACGAGTGGTATAAAAACACAAATTGTCCTGGTCCATATCTAGGCAGCAAGTTTCCATATATTGCAAGCGAGGTTAATAAAAAGCTTAGAGGCGATAAGACAGTTAGTAAACCAGTAGGTGGACTATATAGAGTTAGAAAATCCTGGTCTGATCCTAAAAGTCAGAAAGGGGCATTTAAGAATTTAGAAAATGCCAAAAGATGTGCCGATAGATTTGGATTAAAGATATTTGATGCAAATGGCAAAATAGTTTATCCAGTTGGCAAGACAATCGACCAATTAGCAAGGGAAGTTATAAGTGGAAAATGGGGTAATGGAGAAGAGAGAAAAAGAAGGTTAACTAATGCTGGATATGATTATTATGTTATCCAGAGAAGAGTGAATCAATTAGTTTAATACAATAATTAAAGCCTGATAGATTTCTAATTTAGAAGTTTATCAGGCTTTTGTTTTTTTAAAACTATAATACTCTATTTTTAGGACGAGGCATTGAAATTAATTATCAAATGAGTTAAAATAAAACTGACGGTAGCGTCGGAATTATTTATTGACGGGAGATAAAGTTTTGAATGATAAAAAATTGAAAGTAGGAGAAAAAAGGAAGTTAGAAATTCTGGAAGCGGCAAAGAAATGTTTCTTAGATAAGGGTTTCCAAAATACAACTATGGAAGATGTTATAGAAAAAGTAAGTTTAAGTAAAGGTGGTGTTTACTATCATTATGGATCAACCTATGAAATGATTTATGATTTTATGAAATCAGGTATCAAATATAGAGGAGAAAAAAACAAAACTATCGACACATCTAAGTTAACGAGTTTAGACGCAATTACTGAGATGATGATGGAAAGAATTTATGATGAAAATGAATTTAAAAGCATCTATGCAATTTTTTTGAAACTACAAAATGAAGATAAAAGATTGTGTGAAATGTTTAAAAATTTAAAAGAAACAAACACAGAAATTTTATCGGCTGCATTTCCTCCAAACGATAAACTCTCATCTATTTTTGAAGATGAGTTTTTAGTGACCTTTGTAAATACTTTGATTTTAGGATATGAAAGTTTAAATCAAAAAGAAATATTTATTGAAAATAAAGAAACAATCAAAAAGATGTTAGAAGAATATTTGAAAAATAAATTTCCTGAATTATTAGGCTGATTTTAAATTATGGTATAAAAATGAATATTAAAAAGACATTTTTAAAAAAATTTTATGAGCTAATAATGACATTATTAATTGTTAGCGTATTGTCATTTGTTTTAATGAAATTATCTCCCGTAGATCCAGCTACTGCATATGCTAAAAGACATATCGGAAGTCCATCACCTGAGCAAATTGAAGAAGTAAGAATAAGATTTGGTTTTGACAAACCTGTATATAAGCAATATTTTAACTGGATTAAAAATCTTTTTTCTTTAGACTTAGGACAGTCTTTAAGCAATGGCAAACCAGTCTGGGATAATATAATGTTGGCTTTGCCAAAAACTTTATCTGTTGTTTTCTTTTCCGCAATATTGCAGGTAATTTTAGTATTATCTTTGGGATGTATTACTTTCTTATGGAAGAGCAAGATAATCAATAAGCTTATAAATCTTTTATGCCTTATTGGTGTTTCAATTCCTAGCTTTTATATTGCTATTATCTTACTTGATATATTTGCAGTAAAGTGGAATTTGCTATCAGTAGCAGGTAATATTGGCATTACAAACTATCTACTTCCTGCAATAACTTTAGGGATATTTGGGGCATCTTTTTATTATCCACTATTTAAAGATGCTTTAGACAAAGAGAATGGTGAATATTATATTATGTTTTTTAGAGCAAATGGTCTAAAGGAATTTACTTTGTTCGTGAAACATATATTGCCAAACTCGATAGTAAAGTTAATCCCAAATTTCTTTCAGAGTATTGGACTTATGATTGCAAATGTTGCAATAGTTGAGGGAGTTTTTTCTATTCCAGGATTTGGATATTTGATTGTAAATTCTGTAATAAATCGTGATGCAACGATGATTCATGGGTTGGTTTTCTTTTTAGCATTATTTATTGCACTTGCTAATATAATATCAGATTTGATAAACGATCTTTTGATAAAGGAAAGGGGAGATTAATGAAAATAAACAAAAGGACATTATTTCCTTTCCTAGTGATTTTATTTATATTTTTTGGAAGTTTTTTTGCCCCTAATGATCCCTTAGAAGTTAATCTTCCCCTTAGATTTGCAAATCCAAGTTCTAAGTATCTTTTGGGAAATGATAGCATGGGCAGGTGCGTTTTATCGAGAATACTTTACGGGGGGAAAACTACATTATTTATGGTTATGACGGCATCAATTATTGTTTTTACTTTAGGTTTGCTTTTAGGTACACTAACGTCAAAAGTTACCATGAAAAAGAATGTAATAGTAGATTCGATTATTAATGCTGTAACGGCTATACCACCAATTGCTTATTTAATCATATTTATAGCATCTTGGGGAAATGGAATAAAAACTACATTAATCGCTTTGGTTGTTTCATATATATTGAGATTTTTAAGACTTGTTAGAACTCAAATAAATATTGAATATGATAAAGCTTATTGCACTTGTATGATTTCACTTGGTGCTTCAAAGACTAGGTTGGTTCTAGTTCATATACTACCAAATATATTATTAGATTTAGTTCATTATATTTGTTTGTCCTGTGCGGATATGATTTTAGCAATTACTGGTTTTTCATTTATAGGAATTGGACTTGGAGAAAATGTTGTGGAGTGGGGTTCTATGATTTTAGAAGCGAGAGATTCAATATTTATTAAGCCAGAACTCATAATTTACCCGATTTTTGCAGTTTTTATTACTACAATGTCTTTTAATATTATTGCAAAAGAAGCGAATAGAAGGTGAAGATATGATTTTGGTTAATCAATTACAAGTTACAGATAAAAAAGGAAACAATCTTTTAAATAATATTTCTCTTAGAATCCCTATGGGAAAAATTATTGGTCTCACTGGACCCAGTGGTGCTGGGAAGACTACATTAGTAAACACAATACTTGGGATTTTATCAGAGGATTTAAAAGTAAGTTCTGGGAATATTACTATAGATGATTTCGATATATTTGAAAAAGATAGTATCAATATCAAAAATAGAAATATCGCATTTATTCCTCAACTTCCCATGATTTCTTTTGACAAAAGGAAAAAAATAAAAAGTCAAATGATTGAAATTTATATTGCTAATCTTAATATAAATAAATCAGAAGCATTAAGTATAGCAAAAGATAAGCTCAAAAGCGTAAATCTTGAATATGAAAGAGTTTTAGATTCATATCCAACTGAACTTTCAGGAGGCATGATTCAGCGTGTGATATTAGCAATTTCTATGGGACTAAATACTGATTATATAATTGCTGATGAACCAACATCAGCATTAGATAATTATAACTCATCATTATTTTTTGAATTGATTAAAGCAAATTTCAAAGGCAAAGGAATTTTATTGATAACACACGATGCCGAAATTCTTAAAAAATATAGCGACTGCATCTATGTGATAGAAAATGGGTGTGTTATAGAAAAGGGGAGTAGTGAAGATATATTTGAAAATCCTAAAGAGGAATGGACAAGAAAATTTGTTAAATGTAGTCAGAAGATATTAGATTCTGGAGGTGAATGGGAGTGGACGAAATAGCTATGAGTAATGTTAGTCTTTCTTTTGAAACAGTAAAGGGGACATTTAAAGCTCTAGATCAAATTTCCTTTTCACTTAAAAGGGGAGATAACTTAAGTTTAATTGGTGAAAGCGGATCTGGTAAAAGCACCATTGCAAAAGCATTAATAGGATTAGAAAGAATAGATGAAGGATCTATACTCTATGATTCTGTAGATATCTCAAAATTAAAATTAAAAAAAATAAGAAAATATAGAAAAAATATCCAATCTGTTTTCCAGGATACATCTGGTACTTTAAATCCTGGTATAAGCACTTTTAAAAATTTGGAAGAAGGGCTTATCAATTTAACAAACTTGTCGAAAAAGGAAAGAAAGGAAAAGGTGTTATTATTTTGCGAGGATTTACATTTAAAAAAGGAAATATTAGATGTGCCCGTTCACCAACTATCTGGAGGTGAGCAAAGAAGATTGTCGCTCATAAGAGCCCTTATGGTTAATCCTGATTTTTTAATACTAGATGAGGTTACGGCTGGGCTTGACTTACTGACGATTGAAAAAGTATTAAACTTACTTTTTTATTATCAATCTAAACATAGTATTTCTTATATTTTTATCACTCATGATATAAATCAAGCAAAACAGATTTCAAATTATATCATAGAGATAAAGAAAGGAAAAATATTGAGAGAAGGAAAATTGCAAAGGAGATAGAAATGATCAAACTTAGAAAAAATATGATGGTTTTATTGGCACTTGTATTTAGTTTTTCAATTTTACTAGGAGGTTGCCAAAAGAATCAAGAAAAAGCACAAGAAAATTCAAATGTAGCAAGTGAAAACACAAAAGATGAAAGCAAGAAGGTTTTAACCTTATGTACTGCTAAAGAACTTACAAACCTTACGACTTTAACAATGAATAAGGAAAATAATATGGCTTGTGGTTTGATTTATGAAACCCTAGTAGCTTATGAAAACGGTGAAATTGTACCAAAACTTGCTGAAAGCTTTGAATATAAAGATGGTGGCAAAACTTTAGTCTTTAAATTAAAGGATGGGGTAAAGTTTTCAGATGGTGAAGATTTTAATGCTGATGCAGTAAAAAAGATATTAGATTTTGATAAGTCTAACCCTAATTTTGCAGGCATTAGGGCTGTTGCAGAGATAAAATCAACAGAAGTTATTGATGATAATACGATTGCTGTTCACTATGAAAATCCGTCTAAATTTTATATAAATGGCTTTTGTTTCCAAAATGTATTGGGGATGCCATCTCCAAAGTCATTTACTGAGGGAAACTTTGAGACATTTAACGAAAATATAGGAACAGGTCCTTATGTATATGAAGAATTTAAATCTGGAGAATATACAAAATTTGTTAGAAATGAAAATTATCATGGGGAAAAACCTTATTATGATGAAGTTATTGTCAAATATATTCCTGATGCTTCCTCAAGACTTCAAGCCTTAAATAAGGGGGAAATAGATTTAATTTATGGAGCAGATTTAATAAATTATGATGACTTCAAAAAAGGTTCTGAAATTAAGGATGTTACTGGAGAAGTCAATAAAAATAGGACTTTGACTAAGAATCTAATTTTGAATCCAAGTAAAAAAGAATTAGAAGATTTAAAAGTTCGCCAAGCAATTAATTATGCAATTAACAAAAAAGACATTGTCGACAGTTTAACATACTCATATGAAGATGTAGCTGAAACTTTATTCCCTAAAGATGTAGCTTATTGTGATGCAAATTATCCAACTATTTATAGTTATGCTCCTGAAAAGGCAAATAGCTTGCTAGATGAAGCGGGTTGGAAACTCAATAAAGATACAGGAATTAGAGAAAAGGACGGAAGTCCATTAAAGCTTCAATATGTTTACTGGTCAGATTTAGTACTTGCTAAGGAAACTGCACTTGCAATAAAGACGCAATTAAAAGAAGTAGGTATAGATGTTGACCTAGTTGAAAAAGATCAAATGTCATGGTGGACAGATGGTATAAAGGGAGAATTCCATTTGACAACCTGGAATACAGAGGGTTCTTATACTGAACCTCATAAGTTCTTACAAGAATCAATCACTGAAATGGATCCACATTTGATGCCGTTAAAAGCACTTTCTGATTCAAACATATATATTGATGCAATAAAGAAGGCTTCCACTTCTACAAACGAAGGGGAGATTAAAGATAATATACAAAAAGCTATAGTATATTCAAACGAAAACGCTATGGATTTGCCTCTTTCTTATTCAAAAGAAATGATTTTGTATAGAAATGACAAAATTGGTGGATATGAATTTACAAGTACACCACAATTTTTCAATATTTATAGTGTAAAAGCTAAATGAGAATAGGTTAATAAATTGAATTTAAGGCAGGTCTATCTATAAAGTAGTGAATGGATAGACCTATCTTATTATTACGAAGTTTTATTAAGGAGGGGATTTGATGGATCTAATAAAACAATATGTAAAAAAGAGAAAAGGCTCATATTTTATGTCAATCTTACTGGCAATAATTGGAGTGGTGGCAGGGGTTTTTTCCTATATATACATGGCGAAAATTATTGTGAATTTGATTAATGGCATAAGGGATATGAGCTTATACACTCCACTTTGCATAAGTATTTTAATAACATTTGTTATTAAAGAAGTGGCAGCTGGAATATCAACAAGTATTTCCCATACCGCAACTTTTAACTCATTAGGAGAAATTAGAAATGATATTTCCAAAAAATTATTTAAGATGCCGCTGGGAGATGTACTATCAAGATCATCTGGAGAATTAAAAAATATTATAGTTGAGCAAGTTGATTCTATGGAAACATCCCTTGCCCACTTAGTCCCAGAATTTACTGCAAATTTAGTAGGACCTGTCTTATTATTTATTTATATGTTTACCTTAGATTGGCGATTGACCTTGCTATCACTAATTCCATTTGTGGTGGGAATGGCTACTATGATGTCTGTTATGAATGCTCATTATAAGGAAATGTTTGGAAAGTCAGTTTCCATTGGTCAACATATGAATAATTCCATTGTTGAGTATATAAATGGGATAGAAGTAATAAAGACATTTAATCAAAGCGAATCATCTTATAAAAAATATGCTGATGCAGTTTATGACAATGCAAGCTTTTATTATAACTGGATGGGTGAATCTATGAATAGGGTTGCCATAGGTAGATTACTTTCTCCTATGGGAATTATTACAATCATACCCTTTGGGATTTTATTTTATATAAATGGAAGTATTGATTTAGGAAATTTAATTACCTTAATCGTCTTATCCTTCGCTACGGTTTCTAGCATTTTAAAGATCATGAACTATATGGACGATATGTCAAGAATATCAACTATAACTTCTGAAATAGGAAAAATTTTAGATTCAAGAGAGTTAGAAAATATTGACAAGGGAGAAAAAATAGAATCCTATAATATAGAACTTCAAGACGTAGACTTTTCCTACGATGGAAAAAATAAGGTTATAGATAATCTTTCTATGGAAATAAAAGAATCTAATGTTTCAGCCCTCGTTGGTCCTTCTGGGTCAGGTAAGTCCACAATAGCAAAACTCATTGCGGGATTTTGGAATGTAGATAAGGGATCTATTAAAATTGGCGGAGTAGAAACAAAAGATGTGTCGCTCGAAAACTTGTCTTCACTTATTTCTTTTGTATCCCAAGACAATTTCCTCTTTGATATGACTATAAAGGAAAATATAAGGCTTGGAAATAAGAATGCCTCTGACGAAGAAATTATAGATGTATGTAAAAAATCTGCCTGCCATGATTTTATTATGAATCTATCTAATGGTTATGATACAAGAGTTGGTGAAGGTGGAGGTCATCTGTCTGGAGGAGAAAGACAAAGAATATCTATTGCTCGTGCCATGCTAAAGAATGCACCAATCGTAATTTTAGATGAAGCAACTTCTTATATAGATCCTGAAAATGAAGCTCTCATACAAAACGCCTTGGCAAATCTAGTTAAGGGTAAAACTTTAATCATAATCGCTCATAGGTTAAAGACAATTGTTGATGCAGATAGGATATTTGTTATTAAAGATGGCAAATTAAATTCTTATGGTACTCATGAAGAACTATTAAAGTCATCAGAACTTTATAAGGAAATGTATGCTGCAAATTTAAGGGGTGATGAAAATGCTTAATGTGTTTAAAAAGATATGGAATTTTTCAAAAGAAGAACAGCTAAATATTAAGAAATCTATTCTCGCTGGATTTTTGCACGCAGTATTTAATGCCCTTGAGTTTGGTGCAATTTACTATATGCTAGTAAATATATTTTCTAAAACTTTAGACTATAAGGCAATCTTTATTTGTCTCGGCATATTAGTCATATCTCTTGTTGGCAAAATTATGACACTAAAAATTTCACAGATGGCACAGACTCATGCAGGATATTTTATGGCAGCTCACAAGAGAATAGAAATAGGAGAAAAGATAAAAAGAGTTCCTATGGGTTTCTTTTCAAGCTTTTCACTAGGAAGATTAACTACTATTGCTACATCTTCACTTTCCCAAGCAGAAATGTGGGTGCCTATGCTTTTGGTTCTTGTACTTGGTGGAGTTTTAAATACTTTAGTCTTTGTCCTTGGAACTTTAATTTTTAACGTAAAGGTAGGACTGGTTGCTGTAGCAGGTGTGGTAGTATTTTTCATCGTTACATCAATGATGGAGAAAAAATCATCAGCTAATGCAGATAAAATGACAGAAACACAAACAAGACTTACAAAAGAAGTATTAGCAACTTTACAAGGTATGCAGGTTATAAAATCCTATAATCTTGGTGGAGAAAATAACAGGGCTTTGAGAAAGTCTATAAAAGACACATCAAGAATACTTTTAGACCTGGAGAAATCTGTAGCACCATACACAGTTATTCAAAGAATTGTAATGGGAATAACAACAGTAGCTATGGTCTATGTATCATTAAAATTAAATTTATCTGGTGAACTTCCACTTGCTGAAACAATTCTTATGATTATGGCATCCTTTATTATCTTTGAAGGCTTAATCGGGGCAGGATCAAACATGGCAATCCTAAGAGCTTGCGAAAATGCCATAGATTCAGTTGGTTTTATAGACTCAATGCCTGATATGAGAGAAGGAAGTATTACAGAGCCTATAAAAAATCATGATATATTCTTTAAAAATGTTTCTTTCTCTTATGATGATAGACCAATTTTAAAAAATGTATCAGCAGAGATAAAAGAAAATACTATGACTGCCATTGTCGGCCCATCTGGATCAGGTAAGACAACATTTTGTAATCTCATAGCGAGATTTTGGGATGTAAATTCTTGCGAAATTTTAATAGGTGGAAAAAATATTAAGGATTATAATATAGAAAATCTTATGAATTCAATTTCCATGGTATTTCAAGACGTCTATCTCTTTGAAGACACTATTGAAAACAATATAAAATTTGGAAAACAAAATGCAAGCCATGAAGAAGTAGTTCAAGCTGCAAAAAAAGCAAGATGTCATGAATTTATAGAAGCTTTACCAGAAGGATATGACACTATCATTGGGGAAGGTGGAGCAAGCCTATCTGGTGGAGAAAAACAAAGAATCTCCATAGCCAGAGCCATGCTAAAAGACGCGGACATCATAATATTTGATGAAGCAACAGCAAATATAGACCCAGAAAATGAAGATAAACTTAAAGAAGCAATAGAATCATTAACAAAAAATAAGACAGTAATAATGATTGCTCATAGGTTAAAGACAATTAGAAATGCTGACCAGATTTTAGTATTAAAAGATGGAGAAATAGTAGAACGTGGAAATCATGAAGAACTGATTAAGAATGATGGACTTTATTCTGACCTTATAAATGCAAAAGCTAAGGCGGAATCTTGGAAATTAAATAATTGATTAAACGATAGATAACGAGACTGGTATTAGGCTAGTCTCTTTTTTTGCCCTATTAACAGGAGTGTGCACTTACATAAAATACTAAGTAAAACTTATATTTATTGGTATTCGTACAGGAATACTGATAGGTCTTTTTTCATCTAAATTTTTTAATTATTTAAATTTTACTCAAAACTACTTCCTTTGTCCTAAGGAATATAGAGGAAAGAAAATTAAGGTTAAAAATAGACCTGATTTCTTTGCCTGTGATATAGGAGGTGGAGTATGAAAGTAAAAAAGCTTGAAGGTGAAAAAGAAGTTGTAAAATCTGAATACACAGAAAGGGATTTAAAGGCAGAGCTTAACTTTTATCTATCGGATAAGTTCATCCAAGATCTATTTTTGTTAGACGAAATCAGCCTTGAAGAATATAGAAAAATCAGGAGAGAAAACATTAAAAAATTCAGACCTATTCTTTCAGAATTACTGCTATAAGACTTGATAAATACTCACTTGTACGGGAATATAGCACTAGCAGAAAGGAGGTTGAATGGATGAAAAAGATAACAAAAATAGAAGCTAATCAAAAAGAAGAATCTACATTAAGAGTTGCTGCCTATGCAAGAGTATCGACTGATGAAGACGCTCAGCTTGTAAGCCTTAAAACGCAAAAGGCACACTACGAAAAGATTATATCTGAGAACAAGTCATACACTTTTGCAGGCCTATACTTTGATGAAGGCATAACTGGAACAAAGAAAGAATGCAGAGACGGTCTTTTAAAAATGCTAAAAGATTGTGAAGACGGAAAAATAGACTTTATCCTAACCAAATCAATTTCAAGGCTTGCAAGAAACACAACAGATTGTTTGGAAATAGTAAGAAGACTCCTTGACCTAAATATTGGCATCTATTTTGAAAAAGAAAATATTGATACCAGAACTATGGAAAGTGAGTTGATGTTATCCATACTTTCATCCCTTGCAGAAAGTGAATCCAGGTCTATTTCTGAAAATAATAAGTGGTCCATAAAGAAAAGATTTCAAAATGGAACTTTCATTATTTCAAGCCCACCTTATGGCTATGAGAACATAGACGGGAAGATGGTAGTGAACGATGAGGAAGGAAAAATAATAAAAGAAATATTTGAAGAGTATCTTTCAGGTAAGGGAACACATAAAATTGCAGAAGACTTAAATAAGAGAAAGATTAAAGGACAAAGAGGAGCAAGCTGGCACGGATCAACTATAAACGGAATCTTAAAAAATGAAAAATATACAGGTGATGTCATCTACCAAAAGACCTATACAGACGATAGTTACAAGAGACACAAGAATGATGGAGAAGAAGACCAGTATAAGATAATAGATAACCATGAAGCCATTGTAAGTAGAGAGGAATTTGAGAAAGTACAAGAATTAATAAGACTTAGAGCCATAGCAAAAGGAAATGGAGAAGACACTAAAAGATATCAAAATAGATATAGCCTATCAGGGAAAATCAAGTGTGGCGAGTGTGGTTCAACCTTTAAAAGAAGACATCACTATAATGGCAAAGATAAATATATAGCCTGGACTTGTAGTGAACACCTAAAAGATATCAATAAGTGCTCCATGAAGTTTATTAAAGACAAGGACATTAGACTAGCTTTTGTAACTTTAGTCAATAAGCTAATCTTTGGAAAAGATAGCATCCTTACACCACTCTTAGAATCCTTAAAGAGAGTGGACAGCACGGAAGAAGTTGAGAAGATAAATAAAATAGAAGAAAGTCTAGAACAACTAAAGGAAAGAAAAGAGGTCCTAAACAAACTAATAACTTCGGGAGTTTTAGATGCAAGTATTTACGCAAAAGAAAGCAGTGAGATTTCAGGCGAAGAAAATTATCTACTCAAAGAAAAGGAAAGAAGTAAAAAAGCTATCCTTGGAAATGATGAAGAAATAAGAGAACTTGAAAAGTTAATAGGAATCTTAGGAAAAAGTGAAATGATAGATCACTTTGAAGATGACTTGCTTGAAGAAATCATTGATCACATACAGGTTGTCAATAGAGAGACTCTTGATTTTCATTTAAAGTGTGGACTTGTACTAAGAGAGGAAGTGAAAGAAGATGTCTAGGTTATGCTATGGCTATACCATAAGAGACGGAAGATTAGAAGTTCAAGAAAAAGAAGCGGAGAATATAAGAAAAATCTTTAAAAATTATCTTGCTGGCAATGCCCTTATAAAGTCGGCAGAACTTGTAGGTCTAAAGAAAAACAGCTCAAGCGTAAAAAGAATCCTAACCAATAAAAAGTATTTAGGAAATGACACCTATCCCAAGATAATAGATAGAGAAAGTTATGAAAAGGCAGGTCAAATGTTAAAAGAAAGGGCAGTGGCCATGGGACGAGTTTGGGAAAAAGAAGAAGAGATTATTAAAGTTCCTTGTAAGTTTAGATATAAGGAAGGAGAGACTTTGCCTCTATATCCTTTTGAGAGAGCAAGTTATAAGTATAGGTTAATCGAGGTGATAGATGATGAATAGCAAGGTTATAGTCATACCAGCGAAGAAGAAAAAAGGAAATTCCATCAAGGAATCAGAAAAGAAGAAGCTTAGAGTCGCAGCCTATGCAAGGGTATCAACAGATAGCGATGAACAAGCAACTTCCTATGACACTCAAGTAGACCACTACACAAATTATATTAAGAAAAAACCAGATTGGGAATTTGTAGGAGTTTTTTCTGACGAGGGAATCAGTGGAACTTATACTAAGAAAAGAGCTGGCTTTAATAAAATGATTGAAGAAGCCATGAAAGGAAACATCGACTACATCATCACAAAGTCCATATCGAGGTTTGCCAGAAATACGCTAGACTGCTTAAAGTACATTCGTAAGCTAAAAGAAAACAACATCCCAGTTTACTTTGAAAAAGAAAACATCAACACTATGGATGCCAAGGGGGAAGTTCTCCTAACTATTATGGCATCTCTTGCTCAACAGGAAAGTCAGTCCTTATCACAAAATGTGAAGTTAGGCTTTCAATATAGATTTCAACAAGGTCAAGTCCAGGTAAACCATAATAGGTTCTTAGGCTACACAAAAGACGAAGACGGAAAACTTGTCATAGTTCCTGAAGAAGCAAAAATAGTAAAAAGGATCTACAGAGAATACTTGGAAGGAGCAAGCCTAAGAGACATAAAGGTAGGACTTGAAAAAGATAAGATAATAAATGGAGCAGGAAATAAGAAGTGGCATGTATCAAACCTCAATCAAATATTAACCAATGAGAAATATATGGGAGATGCTCTCCTGCAGAAAACATACACAGTAGATTTTCTGAATAAGAAAAGAGTAAAAAATGATGGCATTGCGCCTCAGTATTATGTAGAAAATAGCCACGAAGCCATCATTCCAAAAGAAATCTTCATGCGAGTTGGAGAAGAAATGTACAGACGAGCTAATATGGTAAGTGGCAAAGGGAAGAGAAGAATTTATTCAAGCAAATATGCCCTTTCAAGTATTGTCTATTGCTCTAAATGTGGGGATATTTACAGGAGAATTGCTTGGAACAACAGAGGAAAAAAATACATCGTCTGGAGGTGTTGTACAAGAGTAACCCATGGACCAGATGCCTGTCATGCAAGAACTGTAAAAGAAGAAGACCTACAAGAATCAGTTGTAGAAGCCATAAATCAACTTATATCTGAAAGCAGTGAATTAAAAGAAATAATAAAAGAGAATATTGAAAAAGCCATCACAGGTGATGGAAGTAGCAGGATAGAAACAATAGACAAAGAAATGCTGGAGGTTCAAGAAAAACTTTTAAAAGTTGCTAATGCCAAGAAAGACTACACAGACCTTGCAGACAGGGTGGAAGAGTTAAGGAATGAGAAAGAAAAGTTACTCCTAAATATGGCAGAAGAGAAGAATGAACAAAGCAGGCTAAAGGAATTAGAAGAGTTTTTAGAAAATCAAAAATTAGAAATAGAAAGCTATGATGAAGAATTGGTAAGGAGACTGATAGAGAAGATAGTGGTTTATGATGAGAAATTAAAAGTAGTATTTAAATCTGGACTTGAAGTTGAGATTAATTAGTAAACAGCTCATATTATAGGGCTGTTTTTGCTTTGCTTACAAATGGTATAATATAAATAATAAATATTAGTGGAGAAGGTATATGGTTGAACTAGAAGAAATATTAGAATTGATGAATCTTAGGCAGGAAGGTGGGTACTGGGATTTTAAAAAAGAATGGTATAAATCTGATAGTAAAGGGAAGCAAAATTTGCTTCATGATATTATTTGCATGTCTAATAATTTAGATAGTAGAGACGCTTTTATAATAATAGGTGTCGACGAAGAAGATAATTATAATGTTAGAGATATAAGTGAAGACGATGGAAGGAAAAACACTCAAAACATAGTTGATTTTCTAAAAGACAAAAAATTTGCGGGTGGTTTAAGACCAACGGTATATGTAAAAAGCTATCAAATATTAGGTAAAACAATTGATGTAATGGTGATATTGAATGACAATAACACACCATATTATTTGACAGATAACTTTCAGGGAATTAGGGCAAATTATATTTACACGAGAATTCAAGATACTAACACACCTGTAGATAGATCAGCAGATTTAGATAAAGTTGAATATTTGTGGAAAAAACGATTTGGACTAACTCAAACAGTTTTAGAAAGATTTGAGATTTATCTTGAGGATTATGAAAATTGGAATGATGGTCCATATGGTGAAATGCAAAAGTACTACAAGTATTTTCCAGAGTTCACTATTGAATATGAGAGTGCTAGAGACGAAGGAGATGGATACAGATATTATTTTTTTTCTCAAGTAGATTCAAGGCCACATTGGTATGATATAAAATTTAGATATCATCAGACACTATTGAAAGAATTAGGTGGGGTTGCTTTAGATGGAGGCAGGTATTTTACGCCTTGCCCTGAAATAGATGGAATTACATTAGACAAAAACAATAGCTTTAGTTGGGATTTTTCATATAGGTATTTTACGAAAGGAACTTTTCTTTATAAGTTAAATCAGTTTTTCTATTTTCAGGAAAGCTTTAGTGATAAGTTTTCTAGAGACAGATTATTTGAAGTTGTACTATTATTTGAATCAGAAGAAGAACGCATAGAATTTAAAGAATTTATTAGGAATAATTGGTATAATAGAAAAAAATATTTAAAAAATGTACACATGCCCAATATTCCGAATTTTCCACAGTACAAAGAGGGGGCATTTGTTGAAGAATATGAAAATGCATTAGTTCTCAATAAAATGTTAGAAGAATTTAGAAATAGTGCAGAATAAATATGTTCCCGCATACGAGAATTTTGAGAAATTTCAAATTTTATCAATACTGACCACTCAAGCCATGTGGAGACTATCTGTTTGATGTCAAGGGTCGGAGCGTAATAAGCTATAAAGCTCGGTGATACTCCGGTTTTCCGGTAATCGGGCTGATTTATCATTGGGCAGATAAAACGCTCTGTGGAAAATTATTCAAAGGTAAATCAGATCAAAAAGTGTGAGAGTTGAGTTGCCCTGATAGATGTCGCTGTGTTGAGTTGCCGAGTTAGATGTTGGGGAAGTTGTGGCTGTGAGATAGATGTCAGGGCTTAAAAGGCTTGATATATTTATTCGCAAAATTTACGTGTCTATTATAGAACGGTAAAAGGAGGAATTTCGTCAATGGAGTATGTAGTCGTTGGAATATGCATCGTGGCAGTGGTGGCCATTGCTGCATTGTTAATATATAGGAGAAAGAGAATGAATTCTCTCGAAGGTGAGCGTAAATCCGATCAGGATAGTGGTGCGATAATTACACAGCAAACCATTGAATTATCTCAGTCAGACCCGAAGCTTGATGAACTTGTTATTCAGATGGAAATGCTTCCTGCAGAAGTAATAGCAGATGAGAATAAGCTGGTAGAAATAACTGATAGTAAAGTTCTGGCGCGAGTGAACAATCTTGTCCCCGGATTGTCGCAGGTCGGTGTATTAGGTTCAAATGCAGTCCAAGCCGCAAAAGCAGGGAGCGAGGTTTTGTATCGCGCTATAATCCCGGCCGGTGCTAAACTTGCCAATTCTAAGGCTATGGAAGGAGCGGTTCGAGGATTCTATCATGGTGATAATGGAATCAAGGGTTATGCAGACTTTGTAGAAGTTCAAGCTCAAAATGTAACGGCTGTAGCAGCAAATACTGCAGCGGCAGCTATGAGTGTTGCATCAATGGTTGTCGGGCAGTATTACATGACGCAGATAAATGCAGAGCTTGGAGAAATCAGTGATGGAATTTCAAAAATATCTGATTTCCAAGATAACGAATTCCGAAGTCGGTTTTTTTCACTCGTTGCTCATGTTAAGAAAATTGCTGACTTTCAGGTAGAGATCCTTGAGAATGATGAATTGAGACTGTCAAAGATTGCGCAGCTCGATAATCTGGAAGAAGAATGTACTCAGTTACTTGGTCAGGTTAATTTAACTTTGGCGGGTTTTGCAAAGAAAAATGATCTGGATTATGCATCTTATGAAAAGGAATTAAAAGAAGCGCAAAGCTGGTATACATGCCAAAAAGCATTACTTGATGTGCTGTATAAGATTTCCGACTTGAGGTATACGCTTTATATGGGGGCTGTCTCAAGAGAGCAGTGCGCAGCGCTTTTGCCGACATACACAAAGCAGGTGGAAGATACTCAAGCATTATTGACTGGGTGGCATCAGACATCCGTAAATCGCTTAGGCATTGATACAGACGAGATCAAGCGTAAAAGAGTTGGATTCGATGGCGTCATTCATTTTATTCCCGGATTATTCAATGATGACCTTAAATTTAAGGCAATAGATGAAAGAACTGTAGAAATGATAACGGATCAAGCTTCAGTAAAATCTATTGTACATTCGCAGGATACTTCTGATCTTTATGCCGATGATGTGCAACTTATTTCTAAAGACGGCAAAATTTACTACTTACCGATGGATAAGGCGGAGTAAGGAGAGATCTGCATGAGTTTATCAGCGAGAAGGCGCCGGGACAAGAATATGGATTAACAGCTGAAGAAATGAATGTTATTCTTAAAGAAGAAGGGTTTCTTTATGGTAAGCCCGTTCATTAAGCCAAAAAGAAATTTACGTTTTCTTTGAAAAAGAAAATATCAATATGCTCGATTCCAAAGGCGAGGTTTTGATGACCATTATGGCCGCTCTTGCGCAGCAGGAATCGGAATCCATCTCGGCAAATGTAAGGCTCGGCATTCAGTTCAGAAATCAGCAGGGAAAAGTCAGAGTCAATCACAATCGATTCCTCGGCTATACAAAAGATGAAGATGGGAAACTCATCATCGTTCCGGAGGAAGCTGAAATCGTATCGACTGAAACTCTCTGGTTGGGAGAAAGCCGCCCGCATGGACAGTTTGGGCGAAGGATATGGATTGGAAGATTTGAGGGCAGTTCTCTTAGGGAAGAAAGCACATACCCCGCGAAAGAAAACAGTCACACAGGCAGAGCCGCCGAAGGTCAATCTGCTGGTGGACATTCAGGCAAAATTGCAGGCTGGAAAAGGTGCTGGCTATGCGCGATGGGCTAAAGTTTTCAATCTAAAGCAAATGGCGCAGACCATGAATTACCTGTCAGAGAATAACCTGCTGGAGTATGCGGTTTTGGAAGAAAAGGCTGCGGCTGCCACGGCACATCACAATGAACTTTCGGCGCAGATCAAAGCGGCTGAAAAGCGCATGGCAGAGATTGCTGTTCTGCGTACTCACATCGTAAATTATGCCAAGACCCGTGAGGTTTATGTAGCATACCGCAAAGCGGGTTACTCTAAGAAATTCCGGGAGGAACATGAGGAAGAAATTCTGCTCCACCAGGCTGCTAAGAATGCCTTTGATGAGATGGGAGTCAAGAAGCTTCCCAAGGTCAAAGAGTTGCAGACGGAGTACGCGAAATTGCTGGAAGAAAAGAAAAAGACCTATGCCGAGTACCGGCGTTCCCGTGAGGAAATGCGGGAGCTTTTAACGGCAAAGGCAAATGTAGATCGAGTGCTGAAAAATGGAGGTAGAACAGGATGTTGAAAAAGAAAAAGACCACGGCCAGCGGTAAGCTGGTTCTGGTAAAAAGCGTTCGCAGAACGCGCAGCCACAGAATGAAATTCTGTGTTCAAAGGGGCTTGGGGGCGCTGCCCTCAACAAGCAAGCAGAGAGGAAAATCACAAAGGGATTTTCTTCTCTGCTGGCCTGTGTGTATTAACACAGGCATTGCTTGCCAGTATTATTCCCGAATTCAAGATAATTTTGGAATAACCACCTTTCTCGCTATTCCGCATGATGGGGGCGGCAGGCGTCATCGAGGAACTGAAAGCTCGTGTCCCATACACTGGGTGGGCTGATAAATACACTGAAAGCGCAGGTGGAGAAAATTATACAAGTAGAACTGATATCCAAGTAAATCAAAACCACCCGTTGATGAACGGGTGGTTTGAACAGGCACTATAAGGGCCTATCTCCGGTGGTGGCTCTCTAAAGAGGGCATTATTGCCCCCAGTTGAACTGGGGGATTTTATCATTCCTATTCGGTGCCATAAAATGGGCGCCAGAGAAAAATTCCCTGACGCTCGCTTCTTGCCCAACTAAACATGATTGCTATTATGTAGAAAAAAGCAAGGGGATTTTCGAATATGTCGAAATATTTTCCTTCTGCTCTGCTAAGCGAAGATGATATTTCAATAGTTTATAGAGGAACTTCTCTAAACAGAATGATTTATTATATCGTTTTTATTGATTTTTTTGCTGTGCCCACTTCCGATATTCAGAAGGATATAGACCAGTACTTTTTTTGAAGTCTCTTGAAAAACGACCAGCATTACTATATCCAACAGCCAGAGCAATTTGCTCAATTGAAAAATCGGTGGAGCAAAGGAGATTTTCTCCCTGAGATAAACGCCGTTGTTGAATATATTCCGTAATGGTGCAGCAATAGACCTGCTTAAATGTAATTTTCAACTTTGTTGTTCCCATGCAGGCAATGCGCGCTAGTTTATCTAAAAGAATTTCTCTGTTGTAATGATCGTTGATATACGCAGCGACATTTTCAAGAGATTTTATATCCTGTGATGAAATACGGACTTTCCCTCTTTCTGGACTCTTTTTGTTATGTTCGACAATCAAAGCAACTGCCTCGAAAACTTTACTTTGGAAGAATAGTTTTGCGGCCATTCCATCTCCATTATAATTCCAGATTTTGCGTAACAGAGAAACCATTTCAGGGAAATCATTTGCTTGATCAATCTCGCGAAATGCTTCATCTGGATTTATATATTCATCTGGAAATGCTTCTTTTAGATACTTTTCATAGTAAGCAGGCATAATCTCTATACCAATCGTCCGAATTGGTATGTTTTTATGAAAAATTGCCTTGTATGGGTGCTGGCCTCCAAAGAATGTTTTTATACATCCCGCGGTAAGGCGCCGGTAAGGCATGATTTCTTCACCAGATACAGATTCGTAATAGGTGATGCTTAGGCTCTCCGGCCAGTTTAGGCTTTCCTGATCGAAAAATTCATCCTCGTAAAAATAGAAATCATGTATTTTGATATTAAATAGGTTTTTTTCACCGTATATCCAATAAATTCCCTCTCCAAATGATTCAGGCAAACAATAAAAGTTTCCAATAGAGCTAAATTTTCCATTTGGTGGCATTTTCTGAAAACCACTTTTTATCAACATAGTATTGAATTGAGCAGCAATATCGGACATAATCATCTTCCTCAGACACATTAGACATACTTTCAGACACATCGGACGACAATGGGCTGAATGTGTTGCGAAAGCAAATCAGTTCATGTATAATTTTATACAGCGGTTAGCTGGAACTAATCAAAGCTTACCACATTGATTTTAAAAAGTCAAATGTGGAATATATCAAAATGGAGGAACAAAAAATGTCTAACACGAAATCCGGTCTTTCTGTCAAAGAACTTATCGTAACAGGTGTCTTTTCCGCAATTATCTTTATCTGTATCAGCCTTAGCGGTGGTGTGTTTGCGATGATGCCAGCACTCACTTTCTACTATCCTGTCGGTGCTGCTCTTCTTGCTGGTCCAGTGTATTTGCTTATGGTTGCGAAAGTACCAAAGAAAGGCCCCATTTTTATTGCAAGTGCGCTTATGGCAATCTTTTGCTTTGTAACAGGTATGCACATTGGAATGACAATCGGCTATTTAATTGGTGGAGTACTTGCAGAAATTGTCGCACACACTGCAAATTATAAAAGCAAAAAAATGAATATTCTTTCGTATGTATTCTTTTGCTTGGGTGGAACTGGCACATATATTGCATATTTTATTAACCCGCAAACATGGGTAAATACTATGCTGGAAAAAGGAACGACACAGGAATATCTTGATAGTATGCTTGCATCTACCAGTTGGATCGTACTTGTAACAATGTTGATCGGAACAATAGTGATTGCTTTGCTCAGCGGTTTTGTTGGAAGCAAGCTATTAAAGAAACAGTTTGAAAAAGCGGGTATCACAGCGTGAATATACAGTACACAAAAATTCATAGTGGATTGTGTACGTTTGATCCACGTACAAAAATCTTGTTACTTGCAATCACTGTATTTGCCGCAACGATGGCTCCATCGTTGCGGCATGTATGGCTATTAGTGTTATTCATCACACTTTTTGGATGCACATGCGGAAAAGCCAAACGCTCTTTATGCCATCTGATCTTTTTTGCTTTATTTTATTTACTGACCCTTTACGTTCTCTCTCTTGAAACGGGTGTTGTACATACGATGTTTGTCGCATGGATGGGGCTTTTCTACAAAGTGTATCCTTGTGCAATGCTCGCTGGAATCATACTGTCCACAACGAGTGTAAATGAATTTCTGACAGCAATGAATAAAGCACATGTTTCTAAAGGAATATACATTCCGTTGGCAGTTATGTTGCGATATATTCCGACAATTCAAGAAGATTGGCACTATATCAAAGACGGTATGCGTTTAAGAGATGTATCACTTTCGTTTAAGGGTTTTATTCATCACCCTGGGATGACAATTGAGTGTTTGTATGTCCCGCTTTTAATGACTGCGTCCAAGGCAGCTGATGAACTTGCAATTGCATCTGTAACAAGAGGCATTGAAAATCCTCATTCACGGACCTGTCTGATACAAATCAAATTTAGAATACAGGATATTTTGGTAATCATTTGTTTCTTGTTTCTTTTGGCGTTGAACGCAGGTGAGATTGGAGGTGCGGTATGATCCAATTCAAAAATGTTGGCTTTGCCTATGCAGGGACAACCGCTTCCGAAATCGGAGTAAAACATATTGACCTATTTGTAGAAACAGGAGAATGCGTTTTGCTTTGCGGTCGTTCTGGGTGTGGTAAGACAACAATTACAAAATTGATTAATGGACTTATCCCTAATTATTTCCCTGGCGAGTTAAATGGCGATGTACAAGTGGATGACCTGAAGGTTTTTGAAACACCTACATATCAACTTGCTGAAAAAATCGGATCTGTATTTCAAAATCCGAGGACCCAGTTCTTTAATGTAGATGTGGACAGTGAAATCGCATTTGGAATAGAAAACGCGGCTGTCCCACCGGAGGAATTGCATCGTAGACTTGGAAATACTCTTGATGTCTTACATATCCGTCATTTGCAGGGACGAAATATATTTGAATTATCCGGGGGCGAAAAACAAAAAGTTGCCTTTGCGTCTGTGTATGCAATGGACCCGGATATTTACTTGTTGGATGAGCCGTCTTCTAACTTGGATATGGCCTCAATAGCGGACTTAAAAAAATATTTGCAGCTTCTGAAAAAAGCGGGAAAAACAATTTTAATTGCTGAACACCGCCTTTATTATCTTCTTGATATAGCAGATCGCATTGTATATTTGTCAGAAGGGGAAATCCAGGCAATTTGGACGTCAGCAGAACTCAGAAAGCTCTCGGATGTTGAAAGAAAGAATATGGGGCTGCGCGCTGTGGCGTTAGAAACTGTGTATCCCGTTGTTGCCAATGTTCCAATTCAAAAACCTGTACTGGAAATACAAGATGTATCACTATTTTACAAAAAGCAGATGATTATCAGTCACATCTCAATGCAGGCTTCTAAAGGTGAAATCATTGGCGTTGTCGGATGCAATGGAGCTGGGAAAACGACATTCCTTCGTGCTTTATGTGGGTTGCATAAAGGATCCACAGGGAAATTCTTGTGGCAAGGCAATGCACAAAATGAAAAGGAACGCATGAAGCGATCTTTTATGGTTATGCAGGATGTTAACTACGAATTGTTTGCAGATAGTGTAGAAGCTGAATGTACGTTTGGAATCAGATACACTGATCCTGCGCTGGTGAAAAGAGCATTAGATGATTTGGACCTTCTTTCTGTCCGTAAACGGCATCCGAACACACTTTCCGGAGGACAAAAGCAGCGGGTTGCTGTAGCCGTTAGTATGATATGCGGTAAGGAAGTGGTGGTTTTTGATGAACCAACTTCGGGTCTTGATTATGACAGCATGGAGCAAGTTAGCAAATTGATTCAGGACCTTGCAAAAAATAAAGTCATATTTGTTGTCACTCACGATTATGAATTTGTCTGCCAAACATGCTCGCGTCTGATTCGCTTTGATTGTCACGTTTTGGCAGATGATATTCCCGTTTGTATAGAAAACAAGGAAAGAATTTATGCACTTATGGAACAGGGGGAGAAAAAGTGATATGGAGCAGAAACAAGAAAACCCAATAAAACTTCTTTTGTCATGGTCGGGGAAAAGTAAACGGTATCTTTTTGCGTCCGTCGCCTGTGCTTTTGCAAGCGGCTTATTTGTAATAGGGCCGTATATTGGCATTTATAACCTTATGGATGCGATTTTATCCGAAAATATAACACAACGGTTATTGGTGAATAATATCGTACTGATTTCTGCAACAACTATCCTGCGTATGATTACTTTGGCTTGTTCAGGCGTTCTTTCTCATAAAGGAGCTTATGGTGCATTATATCGTGTACGTTGTATGATAGTGGAACATTTGGCAAAAGTTCCGTTAGGCGTACTGGATGATCATAGCACGGGAGAAATCAAAACTGTTTTAAATGAGGATATTGAAAAACTGGAACTATGCCTTGCTCATAATATTCCAGAGTTGGTAAGTTATCTCACTGGTCCGATAGTCATTTTTATTTATTTAATGACAGTAAACATTCCATTAGCGATAATTTCTTTGATTCCCCTTCCGATTGCAGGAATTGTTATGATACATCTTTTTAAGGGTATGTCAAGTATCATGCATGATTCAAACCAATCTCTTATTGCATTTAATTCGATTATGATTGAGTACATTCGCGGAATGCGGTTAATTAAAGCCTATAATATGGGAAGTAAATCGTTCAAAAAATTCTCGGATGCCATTAAAGAGGAAAACAGAGTATGGAATTTGATCTCGCGTAAAATGGGACCTCCCTTTGCAATTTTTATTATTATTCTGGAATGTGGAATGGTTCTTTTGGTTCCTATTGGTGGAATGCTGTTTTTAAGAAATTCTATCACTTCCAGTGTGTTTTTGCTTTTCGCTTATGTTGGTTCTCTATATTTAACTGAGCTACTTCCACTTCAGCAGTTAGGAACAACCTTTGCACAGGCATTGAATGGAGTTACTAAGACAAAGGAAATACTGGAGTTGCCTGTTTATGAAAGTGATGGGGATTTTCCTACACATTGTGATATTGCCGTTAAAAACATTTCCTTTTCATATGATGGGAAAAAGAATGTTCTGGAGAATTGCAGTTTGTATGTAGCTGAAGGAGAGAAAATAGCTCTGATTGGTGTTTCCGGTGCTGGTAAAAGCACAGTCATTGAGCTGATCTCCCGATTTTACGATGTGCAGGAAGGTCAGGTATTAATCGGCGGTATAAATGTAAAAAACATAAACTATGAAAAATTGCTTCAAAACATATCCATTGTATTTCAAAAGACGTTTTTGACCCGCGACAGTGTTTTGGAGAATATCCGTATGGGCAGTAACGCCACTCTGGAAGAAGTGAGGGCAGCCGCAAAAGAGGCACAGATTGACGATTTCATCATGTCTTTGCCAGATGGATATGATACGAAAGTAGGCAGTTTTGGCTCCCGTTTCTCTGGCGGAGAAAAACAAAGGATAGCGATTGCAAGAGCTATTTTAAAAAATGCTCCTATTCTGATATTAGATGAAGCCACAAGTGCAGCCGATCCCGAAAATCAGTTGGAAATAGATCGGGCAATTGAGAATCTTTGCAAAGGGAAAACCGTTTTGATTGTCGCACATCGTTTGGGTGCAGTTAAAATGTGTGATAAAGTGGCAATTGTCGAAAATCACACGATAACCGATGCAGGCACCCATGAAGAAGTCCTTTCCAGAAATAATTATTATAGAAAGGCATGGAGCGATTACAATGCTTCAAGAAAAATCGTCTATGGCGGGAAAGGAGATGAAGCATAATGAAAGAAACAGGGCCATTGCATAAAAATATCCACTTTAATATAGGCGTGATATTCACGGTTATTGAAGGTTTTCTTTCTGGATGCAGTTATATGACGATTTACCTAGTCATTCAGATTCTGCTCGGCAAGAAAACAACTACAACAGACATCTTAACGATCACAGGAATTCTGTGCGTAGTCTATGCTTTGCGAGTGCTTATTTACAGTATAGGTTATACACAGAACCAGATCGGCGGGGCTGCCGTTTCAAAAAATCTTCGCCTTTTCCTTGGAGATAAATTTAAGAGGATTCCTCTCTTTCGCTTCACACATGGGCAGGTGGGGCAATATGTAAATACAATGACATGCGATGTAAATAGTTATGAACAAATATTGACACACAAGGTAAGTAACTTGACCAAAAATATTGCTCTGGCCGTTATGGTTATTGTATTTATCTGTTATTTGTATCTGCCCGCAGGAGGGATCCTTTTGCTTTCTACTTCCATGCTGATTCCTGAAATGTGGCTTTCTTTCCGAACGGTAAAAAAGTATGGAACCAGAAAAAATAAGGTTTCATCTGAAACAGTAAGCAGCATTGTGGAATATATAGAAGGTATCCAGACGTTTCGTGCATACGGCGTGGCTGGCACAAAAAATAAGGCAACCACAGAAGCAATGCAATTGTTCAGTCAGGTCAGCTTTGAATATGAAGCACATGGTATTCCCATAAACTTTGCTTTTAACATTATTAACTGGCTTATGGTTCCTTTTATTATGTTTATTGGGATTTCTCCGTGGATGGCAGGAGAAATTCGGACGATTGATTTTCTGCTTTTATGTATGCTCCCTATGTTGCTGGCAAAGCTAATCGGGGCAATTTCAGTAGATTTGTTTAGCTACAAAAACCTTGTGATTTCAAAAAACAATATTTTAAAAGTAATCCATGAGCCAGAAGAAAACGGCAGTACAGAACCGTTCACAGTTAAGAATTATGAGATTGTTTTTGATAATGTGGACTTCTCCTATATTCCTGGCGAAGCAGTTTTGAAGGAAACTTCCTTTATAGTTCCAAATCAGAAATTGACTGCAATTGTTGGTGATTCCGGTTCCGGTAAATCCACCATCTTGAACCTGATCGCCAAATACTATGAGCCGACTGGCGGCGAAATCCGTATCGGCGGTAAGCCAATCAGTCATATATCCGCTGAGCGTGTGTTGGAACAAATTTCGATGGTAGATCAGGATGTATTTCTCTTTGATGATACCATTCGTGAGAATATCCGGCACGCCCGCCCCAATGCCACGGACGAGGAAATCGAGGCTGCCTGCCGGGAGGCTAATTGTGACGGCTTCATCCGCAAGATGGAAAAGGGATACGATACGCCGACCGGCGAAAACGGAAACCTTCTCTCGGGTGGTGAGCGTCAGCGAATTTCAATCGCCCGCGCTATCCTGAAAAACAGCCCGATCCTGCTTTTGGATGAAGCAACGGCGTCCCTTGACATCGAGAACGAACTGGCAGTAAAGCAGGCCATCGCCAATCTGCTGAAAGAGAAAAAGACTGTGGTAATGATTGCTCATACCCTTTCCATCGTCAAAAATGCAGATCAAATCCTTGTGGTATCTGGCGGAAAGATTGCTGAAGCCGGTACTCACGATGAATTGCTGGCTAAAGGCGGAAAGTATGCGGCCATGTGGAACGCCGAACAGAAATTATCTGCATAAGGGAGGTCTTAATGAAACTTCATGCGTCCGGGGAGGACTATCTGGAAACCATTCTTGTTCTTCAAAAGAAACTCGGTATGGTACGCTCCGTAGATGTGGCTCGGCACATGGAGGTGTCAAAGCCCAGTGTGTGCCATGCAGTAGCAACCCTGCGGGACGGTGGCTTTCTCACGATGGACAGCGACTATTTCCTGCACCTGACCGATGTAGGCCGGGCAGTTGCCGAAAAAATATACGAGCGCCATTGCTTTTTCACTGAGCAGCTTATCGCAGCGGGCGTTGACCCTGAAACTGCGGAGACCGACGCCTGCCGGATTGAACACATCATTAGCGACGAGAGCTTTTTGCGGCTGAAGGAGGCAGCTGCACAGGAGCAAGACTAAACTGAATATGCCAAGCGATCCTGCCCCGCCAGACGGGAAAAGAAAAAAACCGTTGCAGGGCAGGTAGCTTCGTGCGCCCATAATGGCTTTTCAGGGTACTGCGGCGGTTTTGAGTAACATCAAGGCCGCCGTTCCTTATGCCCTCGACAAAGGAGTGACGCCTATACGCTGATACGGCGGCTTTAGGAGGGAGCCGCCGTGAAGCAAAGATCGCTTCGACATAATTCGGCAGGGATTTACCTGCAAAAAAAAGCCTAACCGTCAACCGGCCTCCATCTGCTTATGAACAGGCACTATCGTGGCTGGTCCATAAGCGTCATAAGTCCTTTTTTAGCAGCGCCAGCCGCCGTTCTTCGGATGCTGGCGCTTTTGTTGTATGACGGGCATGTTCTAATGCTGGGGTGAAAATCCCTACAGAGCGTAGTTACCGACGAATCTAATAGCGACTTGCAAGTTTTAGATGGTGACATCTAGGAGAGAAT
>NZ_GL397071.1:531843-571945 GCF_000146345.1 Peptoniphilus duerdenii ATCC BAA-1640
AGAAGAAGCAATAGCGAAATCGTGGCTTGACGAACAGAAACAGAATATAAGGCGTAACAGGTGGGCAAGCTAGCAACAGATAGCAAAGACCCAAAAGGTAACCGTAAACCCAAAGCGTAAATTCTGCAAGTAAACGATGAAAGTATTAGGGCTTATCCCGTGAGGTCTCATGGACGAGACTGTCTGTTTGATGTCAAGAGTGAAGGACTAAACTGTATAAAAAAGGCTTGAAATCAAGGGATTTCGAAGAACTGTTTCGGTTTGGGCAAATGATTGGAATCCTTTTTTTAGACCGTTTGACAACATTTCTGACTACTGGAAAATAGAGGGTGGTAACTACAGAACTGCTTTTTGCCATATTGAGACTACAGAAATGTTGTCAGAGGTGGTTTTGGAGATATTGAGACTATAGAACTGTTGTAGTTATCTTAGCCACCACGCAAAATGATATAAAAACACTTAAACCGTTGAAAAAAATTCAAGCTATCTGGTATAATGCTCGTTAGAATATTGCGTACACATTTGCGTAAGTGAGGAGAACCTAAATGAGCGAAATCATAAAGGGAGAAAAGTGGATTGGGACTAAAGAGGAGACAAAGAATATAATTTGCTAAGGAGATAGTTTTATGGATTATATACGAGCGATTCTGGACGGGATTGCAATAGCCGCAATCTTTAACGGTGCAGTGGCAGTCTTGGCACTTATTAATCCAAGATACTTTTTTGATTCTTATCCAAAGGCAATTCAGAAAGTTGCGCCGGAACAGATGACAAAAAAAGAGAAAAATATAAATTTCATTATAACAATTGTAATTTGCGGGATTTGTTTCATATATTCAGCAGCAAGTCTTTTCCATACTGGAATTTCAGTTTTTTGGAATCTTTTTTGGATGGGCTATATTCAGTGGAGCATATTAAACTTAGGAGATTTCTTTTTGTTGGATTGTCTGTTGTTCCAAGGGAAATATAAGGATAAAATCGTCATTCAGGGGACAGAGGGACATCCGGATTATGAATTCAGTAACTGGATGAGGCATTTGGCAATCATGGAACATTTTGTAATTACTCCGTTTTTAATTATACCGTTTGTAGCGGCGGTTCAGGCTTTGATTGTTGGGATATTATAAAGATGAATTTTCGGGTCATTTATCTAAATGGATAGTGAGCTTTTGTTTGGATACGTAAAATACATCGAAATTTAGGAAGAAACATAAAGGGATCGTGAAGATGAGAGTATTAATTTATGGTGCAGGAGTGATAGGAAGTCTTTATGCGGCTTTGATTTCCGAAGCAGGAGTAGATGTATCTTTATATGCTCGTGGAAATCGTTTGAAAGAATTACAAATGCATGGGCTAAGGTATAAAAAAAATAATGAGATTCGGACTGCCAAAGTATCTGTTTTATCTCGACTGCTGCCGTTAGACAGTTATGATTTTATATTGCTTGCGGTAAGAGAAAATCAGTTACATATTGCTTTGGCGGAACTGAAAGCTAATATAAGTCCTGTCATTGTAACTATGGTAAATTCTTTAGAAACGTATGATACATGGGAAAAGATTTGTGGAAAAGGACGTATCCTCCCTGCTTTCCCGGGTGCCGGCGGCGGCTTTGACGGAGATATTTTGGATGCAGCCCTTACGCCTCGCTTTATTCAGCCAACTACAATCGGCATGTCAGGTGGTCGTGAAAAAGAACTGTTCGATTTGTTCCGATCAGCAATGATTCCATGCCAAGTTGTAAAAGACATGCATTCATGGCAGATTTGTCATCTTGCAATGGTTGTGCCGATTGCGGATGCTTATTATCATTCAGATGATCCTGAGCATGCCGGAAACGATCGTGTATTAATGAATAAAACAGCGAAGCAAATCAGAAGAAATCTTTTTAATGTTAAAACAAAAGGAATTAAACTTGTTCCGATAAAAATGAAGTTTTTACAAATTCTTCCATGCTCCATTACGGGGTTTATTCTTGGGATTATTTTTCGAAGCCGTTTTGGAGAAAAGTTTATGTACCGACATTCAATAAAGGCTCCGGCTGAAATGAGGCGGTTACATGAGCAATTTTATAACTATATAGGTATTTATGGCGAATGAACCGATAAGTGTTTGTAGTTTTTTAAGCTTTTCTAAAAGCATACTGGATGTTTATTCTCAAGCATCCTTCCCTTTGCCAGCTTCCACCCTGCAACGAATGTTAAGGCTCTTTTCTTGATGTAGGGTTATCATCAGGGTAGTCTTAATACATGTGGAGACGGTAACTCTATTATCCAAACTTAATACAGAGCACCATTTGGATATATAAATAGGTGAAGATGAATTGTCTAAAATTGATAGACAAGAATTTATTACAACGAAAATTAAAAGAATATATAGATATTGCTGGTGAAATAAACGAATAAAATTTAAAAAAGGTACGGGGGTGCGGACAAAAAGTTGGACAGTTTTTATGCAGCAAATCCAAGTTTTCTCCTATACTCTACAGGACTAAGATTTCCCAATGACGTTTTAATACGCTCTTCATTATACCAAGAAATATAATCATTAAGCTCCTGCATGAATTCAAATATGTTGACTCCTGACCAATCCTTATTGTAAAACATCTCTTTTTTTAGTCTTCCCAAAAAGCCTTCACAAGCAGCATTGTCGCCAGTACAGCCTTTTTTAGACATGGAGCGAGTAAGGCCCGCCTCATCCATACGCTGAATCCAACCCGGCCAACGGTAGTGACATCCACGATCTGAATGGACCGTGGGATTCTCATCGCTCTGAAGAGTGTCTATTGCTTTCTCCAGCATCTCGTTAACTAGTTTAGCTTCCGGAGAGACGCTGATTGACCATACGCAAACCATACCGTCAAAGCAATCTACGATTGGAGACAGGTAGACTTTGCCGGCCGGTATGGCAAATTCTGTTATATCAGTAAGCCATTTGCTATTCGGTTGCTCTGCATGGAAGTCGCTCCGGATTAAATTAGGAACAGCCGGGGAAACCTCACCCTGATAGGAGTTGTACTTCCTCCGCCTTTTTGCGGTAACTACAAGACTTTCTTCGCTCATGATACGGCGGACAACCTTATCTGAAACGGTAATGCCCTCACGCTGAAGCAAAGCATGAATGCGACGATAACCGTAACACTTTCGATTTTCGGCAAAGAGCTCTGCAATACGAACTCTTAAGCGAGTATACTTATCCGGCTTCTTGCGTGTTGCCTCTTGATAATAATAGCTGCTCCGAGAAAGATGCAGGATTGACAGCAATTGCGACAACGAGTAGCGGTTCTTTAAGGCGTCAACGATCGTTGTCTTTTCCCTGTTGTTCAGGTTTTTCCGGTTGATGCCCGGGTCTTTTTTTATGACTTTGATCGCCTCCCTCAAGATATCTATCTCCATTTGCATTCCGAGCATTTGCTGTTTTAGCTCTACTATTTCATCCTTTGGGGCCTGGGCCCCTCTTCCGGTTCTCCTCTTGGTCTATCTTTTTCATTCATTAGTGCGGCTACTCCCTGTGATACATATAGTTTTCTCCATCTGTAGATTGATGTCCGACTATAACCGGTTTCCTCAGAAACCAATTGTACGTTTTCGCCCTTCATAAAACAACGCTCTAAAATTGCGAACTTGGTCTCTACAGAAGGATGCAAAGGATGCTCTTTAGAGTTGTTTATCCTTTTGCGCTCTGCTTTATCCTCAGGAGGATTTGAGCGTCCCCGGAGCCATTTATACATACCTTGTCGACTGGGATAGCCAAGCTTTTGTATGACTTTAGTAACTGATTGAAACTCATCATGCAGTTGCAATGCGGTTTCTCGTTGTTCTTTTGAATACATTTCCTGTTCCTTGATATCTTCTTTTGACTTTTTTACCTCTACGGGGTAAGTTTCTATTTGTCAGATTGAGGAAGTAACCTTTACTGATGTAGTTGTAGAGGGTTTTTGTACAAATCTCGTTTCAAAAGAGAGTCCTTCGTTTTCGATCTTCATGATTACCGCATCCGGTGAATACTTTTTCTCTATTATCCAGTATTCAACAAAATCATGGAAGAGCTGATCTTTACCTAACTTTAAAGAGGGACCTTTTGCCGTGGTATTGGAATCAATGAAATCTTGTGCTACATCGGCGCAATAGGAAGTGTATTCTTTCCACAGGATATCACGCTGCGTGATTTCGCCCCTTTTGAGCTCTCGGCTGATTGTTGAGTGATGAACGCCAAGCATTTCTGCCATCTTATTCTTTGATATTCTCTCCTTAGCAGGTTTCCTGTGATTCTCCATGACCATCCTTTCTAAGGTTTGACGATCTTGATAAGTTAAATGGCTTCCTTTTTCTCGAGTAGTGGTACAATATACTTAATCCATGGCTTCTACTTTGTGTTTTTGTGGGTAGCAACACTTTATCAGATTAGCCATGGATTATTTTATTTATTTGTTGCATTTCATATTACAAGTCACCATAAAGTATATTCCGAAAAAGTTAGTTGACGCTAACTTAAAATGATGCTACAATAAAACTGACAGTTTTGTCAGTTTTGTTTACAAAGAGAGGTATATATTTTGGAAGGGAAAAAACAAAAAGTCAGTCAAATCAGAAAAAAAGAAATATTAGATGCAGCTAAAAAGGTTTTTTTAAGGAAGGGTTTTGCTGACACGGTAATGGAAGATATTATTGTTGAAACCTCGCTTTCTCGAGGAGGTGTGTATTACCATTACAAAAATAAAGTTGAAATATTACATGATTTAATGCGAGAAGGTATGGCTTATCGAGTCGATAAGATTAATGAAGTTCTGGCAGAGTATTCGGGAGAGTTAGATGCTAATGCTGTAGCACATATGATTGTCGATAAAGTACTTGATGAAAGTGAACTCATGAGCGTATATGCCATATTTCTTCAGGCTACGAAAAACAATGATGACCTAAAGAATTTGTTCCCAATTTTGGTCGAAGAATCCTTAAAGGCTACATATATAGGAGTTAAAGCTGCAAAGAAAGATGGGTGTGAATATCTCACAAATGACTTTTTAATATTTTTTATGAATACAGTTATACTAGGTTGTGAAATCTTAGATGGGGCAAGGGATAGCTTTATAAATAATAGAGAGTTTTTTATAGAAATAATAAAGCTGTTTATTGATAGTTATGAAAAAGGTAAAATAAGGTAATTTTTTTTAAAACTAATAGTTAGTATAAGCTAACTGAAAAGGAGATGAGTTAATGAAGAAAAAAAATGATGAGTTGATTTGCTCTGCTTCGGACAGCAAGAAACTCAAGCAAAATAAAAATTTAATAAAAGAGGTAGAGAGTTTAAACTTGGATGTTCCTGATGAGATTATGCAGCGAATCGAAAGTGATGTAGAGCAAAGCGAAAAAAAACCTAAAATCAGTGTGGGTGGTTTAAATAAAGCACTTATGAGTGTAGCACCTGAGTATAAGGGTAGGATGCGAATTTCTATTATTTTTGCCTGCATTGGTGAGCTTTTTAGTTTTTCTACTTATTTCTTTAGTGCTTATGCAGCAGGATGGCTTATAAAAAATGCCGGGGGTAATCCGGTCAGCTTTCATGCGTTAATGAAATATGCTTTTTTTGCAATAGGATCACTGCTCCTTTACTTTATATTTACAGGATTTAGCACAACTATTTCACATAAAACCTCATTTTCCATACTTGCAAAACTTAGACAGACTTTGTTTGAAAAATTAAAGGTAATTCCAATGGGGTACTTGGTGGATAATCCTGTAGGTAAAATTAAGGTAATTATCATGGATCGAGTAGCAGATATGGAAGACTGGGTAGCCCATTTGATGCCTGAACTACCTAGCAGGCTTTTGCATCCGATACTTTGCACAGTTATTTTGTTTTATTTAGATTGGCGCATAGGATTATCAATATTTGTGCCGCTACCAATTGTTTTTGTCGGGATGATTACAATGATGTATAAATACCGTAGTAGAATGGCGGTGTGGTTATCAAGTTATGCCAATGTTGCCGACAGAAGTGCTGAGTATGTTCGTGGAATCCCTGTAATCAAAGCATTTGCACAAGACAAAGTTTCGTATGGTAAATTTGCAGATGCGGTAAAATTCTACCATTTTTCAACGATGAAATGGTGGAAGCAAAGTTGGTTTGGCAAAGCACTTATGACGGCTGCAATGATGACACCACAGATAGTGAGCTTACCTTTCGCTTTCTATTTATATGGGAACGGGCAAATAGGCATTGAAACATTGCTTTTATCACTTATTCTGCCAATTGCTATCCTTCCACAAGCTTTTGCAATCATGATGAGCTTTGAACTTTTTCAGATGGCTTCCAATACTTGGGTATCCATACAAGAATTGCTTGATATGCCTGATCAAAAACGTCCTGATGCAGAAAATAAAGTTACTATAGATAGGGGCAAGGGAATAAAATTTGATAAGGTAAGTTTTTCTTATCATGACGGAACCGAGGTATTGCATAATATTTCTTTTGAAACAAGCCCCGGAGAAGTGACTGCGCTTGTCGGGCCTTCAGGTGGTGGAAAATCTACAATTGCAAAGCTTTTAGCAGGATTTTGGGATCAGTCATCGGGTAAAATTTCCATTGGTAATGTTGATACAAAGAATATTTCATTTAAACAGCTTGCTGAAGAGATTTCTTACGTTTCACAAGATAATTTTCTTTTCGATGTAAGTATTAGAGATAATATTCGTCTTGGCAAGCCTAATGCAACCGAAGATGAAATTATTTCAGCGGCAAAAGCTGCTCATTGTCATGACTTTATTATGGCACTTCCTAAAGGGTATGATACAAAAGCAGGAGAAGCAGGAGGAGCAATGTCGGGCGGTGAAAGACAGAGAATAACTCTTGCCAGAGCAATTTTGAAACCTGCATCAACCATTATTTTGGATGAGGCGACAGCTTATGCCGATCCTGAAAACGAAGCTCTAATCCAAGAAGCAATATCGAATCTCGTAAAGGGAAAAAATCTTGTGATGGTTGCTCATAGGTTAAATACAATCAAGCAGGCACACCAAATAATTCTAATCGATAAAGGTCAAATTATAGCCAAGGGTAAACATGAAGAACTGATGGAAGAGCCACTTTATGCAAGCCTGTGGAAACAATATTTAGGGGAGGAATAAGACATGGAGTTTATAAGATTATCATTCAAACTGGCAGGACAGTATAAAAATCGTCTTAAGGCAGGAATTTTTCTTATTTTTCTGCAAAATGCTTCAATGCTGTTTGGATTTTTCGCTCTCTTTCTTGCATTCGGTTGGATGAATGAAACTACATGGGAGCATATTTGGACAATTTTCGGAGTGCTTTTTGCTTCCTTTCTTTTTAATTTTTTGACAGGCTGGGCGAAAAGTGGTCTTAGTGACGGTGTTTTCTTTGGCATTTTCAAAGACTACAGACTTGCAGTTGGCGAAAAACTTAAAAAGGCGCCTATGGGATATTTTGCAGAACAAAGCCTATCAAGAATTATGGCGGCATTTACCAATGTTATGAAGAGTCTTGAAAATTACTCTGCAATGAGTATCGACTTTACTGTTTCAGGCATTTCAATATCCTTTTTTCTGTTGGTTGGGATGTTCGGTGTAAATACTAAAATTGGATTTTTAACTTTAATTTGTTTAATTCTTATTTGGTTATGCATGTCTCTTATGATTAATCAAGCAAAAAAAGAGGTTGCACGTGAGCATGCAGCTATTACAAAGGTGGGTGATGCGTTAGTTGATAGCATTAGCGGGATTCCTGTGCTTCGCAGTTTTCCGTTTGCAGATGAAGGTGTTGTTGAAGAAATACATTCTAAATTGGAAAATGCTTCTGAAGAACTTAGACTCTCTCAAGTACATTTTGAAATCGTCTTTGTTATTTATGCAAGAATTTTTTCTACTGTTATTAATCTTTCGAGTCTACTTGTTACATTATTTTCTTGTTATCTTTATACGAAAGGGGAAGTTTTATTACCACAAGCGCTTACTGTTTCAGCTGCCGGCTTTATGATTTTCGGCGGTTTAAAACAACTTGAAAATGCAGCTATCCTCATGGTTAAGAATCCTGCCAATATGCAATATTTGGATGAGGTTTTAGATATTCCTGAAATAAGTGACGGGACTTTGGAAGTTATGGAAAATCAGGATATCGTCTTTGATAAGGTGAGCTTTAGTTACGACAAAGGGAAGCCTGTTTTAAAAGACCTTTCATTTACTATTCCACAAGGGTCAAAGACAGCTATCGTAGGACCGTCAGGATCCGGAAAAACGACAATAATCAATTTGATCTCTCGTTTTTATGATGTTGACAGTGGTGAAATAAGATTAGGAAATAGGGATATACGAGATTATAAAGTAGAAAGTTTACTGAAAAATCTTTCACTTGTTTTCCAAAATGTTTATCTTTTTCAAGATACTATAGAGAATAATATTCGCTTTGCAAATCCTAAGGCAAGTCATGAAGAAGTAGTGGAAGCTGCTAAAAAGGCTCGTTGCCATAATTTTATTATGGAACTTCCTGATGGCTATAACACCATGGTAGGTGAGGGTGGCAGTTCTCTTTCCGGTGGTGAAAAACAACGAATTTCTATTGCTAGAGCATTACTTAAAAATGCACCTATTATTCTTTTAGATGAAGCGACCAGCTCCGTTGATCCTGAAAATGAATATGAGATTTTGGCCGCGGTTGAGGAATTGTCCAAAGGACACACTGTAGTTTCGATAGCTCACAGACTTTCAACTGTGAAAAAAGCCGATCAGATACTAGTGATTGATGACGGTAAATTGGTTCAAGAAGGCAAACATAACGATTTGATAAATAGAGAAGGAATTTATTCAGCATTTATCAAGGCAAGAGAGCGAGCTGCAAGCTGGAGATTGTAAAAAAAGTAAACGATTAAAAGCAACCGACATTTAAGAATTAAAAAGCTTTGTAAAGCACATATATACAAATTTTGAAGCGATTAAGAATAAAATAACTTAGTCGCTTTTATATCGTGATTTTTAAATTACGTAAATTGCAATAACAAGTTGAACATTGGCAGTTGAATCGTTCATCAGGCAACACAGGAGTAAATTTTGTCAAGTTCGTCCTCAAAGAGTGTATCTGGGGGGCGGTAGCCGAACGACTTCCGTGGAAGGCCATTGCACCAGATCTCAATCTGAGCAATCTGTTCGTCGGAGCAGCTGTCAATTTGTTTTCCCTTGGGGATGAATCTGCGGATCAGACCATTATACGACATTCCCTTTGCCATTTTTCGTCCTGCAACGAGCGCGCAGACCTATTTCTTGATGTAGGGTTATCATCAGGGTAGTCTTGATACATGTGGAGGCAATAACGTTGTTGTCAAGAACTAAGTAAAATTAAGAAACCTTAGCCACTGAACTTGATCATGAATTTGTCACAAAGTTTACTAAAGAGTTTAGGGAATTATATAATGGGATTTATTTTTAAACAAAGATAAATTAGAATTTTTAGAATAGCTTGTTTATATTGAATTAACAAAAAAACAGCATTGCAACTGTTGGTTGACATATTTCCAAGGCAGCTTGGTAGTATGAAACTGATTTGTTTGATATAACTAAACCATATAAGAAAGGAGTGTGCGTTATGAACATGGCAGACAGAATACAGTATTTGAGAAAAACAAACGGAATTTCACAGGAAGAACTTGCAGTCAAGGTTGGAGTATCTCGGCAGGCGGTTTCAAAATGGGAAAGTGGACAAAGCTTGCCGGATTTGGAAAAAATAATTACCATGAGCGATTACTTCGGAGTTACAACCGATTACATTCTAAAAGGAATTGAACCAGTTGCAGATAAAGAACAGAAAAGCTCTGAGCTAAAAAGCAAGATACTATATATCGCATCAACAGCATTTGTTTGGATTGGATTATTTAGTGCTTTTGCAGGCTGGTATGAAAGGCAAACCATGGATACCCTATGGGGTTCAATGATTATTCAGGCCGTTGGAATTGCTGGATACTTTATAGGGCGGTTACTCTCTGCAGCAAGGGCACCTTTCGCTGTCAACTGGCTTAATCTCCTCGGGGTCTTGTTCATGCCTTTTTCTATGGTTACGGGTGCAATGTCTATCGCACTTTTCAAACAAGGGTGGATTGCTCCATACCCTATCGGCATTGCCCCCATCTTGTATTGTTTGTTATAGTGTATATTAGTATTTGTGCTATAAGCTATATTGTGTTGAAAAGAAGAACAACAGGAGCTCTGTTTTGATGACAACTCTCAGTTTGTAGAGCTAATGCCTTTTAAGGATAGGCTTATGTTATCGTTAAAAAGCATGTGGATATGTTTCCACATACATACAAGAATTCATGACATACTTAGTGTTCACCCGTTTCACTTGAAGAGTCTAGCCTTGATACAAAAGATATAAATTTAAAAATCCTGCATTTTAAGCAGTTTTATAAGTGTTTTGTCTTTGATAAAGATGAAGAAGGATACATCAAAAAGACTCAAAAAAACTACATAGATGTAAGAGTAGTTTTAAGACTAGTATGAGGAAACACAAAAAATAATACAAACTCATTTTGTAAAACAAATAGACAAAAAAGAAATGGAGGAAACTTTATGGCAAAAGAGTATTACCTTTATGTCAGAGGGCAAAAGGTAAAAGTCAGTGAAGATATTTATAAAGTCTACTGGCGAGAAAAAGAACACGAGAAGTATTTAGAGCAGGTGGACAGAAAAAACCACCTGCTTTTCTTTTCCTCTTTGGATCATGATGGGAATTTTGTAGATAACATCACTGATGAAAGCGTTGATGTAGAAAAGATTGTTGAAACACAGATGATGATTGAGGCAGTCAGAAATGCTATATCAAAACTAAACGATTAGACGGTAGCACTTTTGTCCAAACTCGATATCGATAAGCACATAAGTGTTGAAATTGAGCTGGATGAGATGGATTTGACAAGTGCGGAGAGCAAAGCAACATATGCTTAAATCAATGCAACATAGTCAAGTATATGGACACAAGAAGAACCTAAAGAACTTACGCAAGAGGAACTTGATGAACTAGAGAAGCTAAGGAAAAAGAGAGAGAAGAAGCGAGAGTATAATTACAGATATTTAAAAAAGAAAAAAGCTAGTATGGAAAAAATTATGACTTTGTGGTCGGCGTAGTTTTAAAACTGCACCGACTATTTTATTTCATACAAATAAATATGTAAATCAGTTAATTTTCTAAAAAAAACATCTTACAACTATTGTTAGATAAAACTAACTGATGTATAATCAATAATATAATTATTGATAATTCGATTATTGATTATACTATTAAAATTAAAGTTTTGTAAGAATGGAGGAATGGACATGGCAAATAGAAACCATGAACTTGATAAACCAATCATTGAAGCTGCTAAAATAGAGTTTTTGCAAAATGGATTTCAGGCTGCTTCAATAGGCAATATTGCTAAAAGAGCGGGAGTTACAACGGGAGCAATCTATACAAGGTATAAAGGGAAAGATGAACTTTTTTATAGTTTGATAAAAGAATTTTTAGAAGCTATAAGTGTGAAAAGAAAAGAGAACGAATACTCGTATAGGGAATATTGCGTAGATAAAAACTTTGATCATTTTTTGCGTAGCATTCAGAAAGAAACCAAAGGATATGTAGATGTGTTATTTAAATATTACGAGGAGTGCAAACTAATACTTTGCTCAAGTAAAGGCAGTTCTGTAGAAGCAATATTTTGTGAAATGATGAATAATAAAATTTCCATAACAAAACAATTTATAAGGGAAAATATAGACCCGAATATAAGTGAGATGAAATTAGATTTGGTAGAGCTTTTAATGAATCAACAATTTAGTGCTTTTAAATTAGTGATTGAAAAAGGATATAGCAAAGAGGAGACAATCGAGTACACAAAAATGCTCGGCGAATTTATTGGGGCGGGTTGGGAAAAGATATTTGATGAAATTATAAATAGGTATTGAATTTATGTACGATAAAGGCAAGAAGGATGAAAATATTTTAGATTTTAAAATAGATTTTTCCTATGAAGGCAAAAAGGAAAAGTCGTTAGATGATGTAATTGGCAGCATATCAAAAGGAGATTGCATAGTTCTTTGTGGCGAAAGTGGATGTGGAAAATCAACATTACTTAGGTGCTTAAACCATTTAATACCGGAGTTCTATGATGGTATATTTAATGGCTATATCTTGGTAAATAGCAACAATATAGAAAACAAGAACATTGGAGAAGTTGGAGAATTAATTTCGTCCGTTTTTCAAGATCCAAGAAGTCAATTTTTTACAATGGAAAGCGATACGGAAGTATCTTTTGGACTTGAAAATAAAGGGTTAAGCCATGAAATAATAAAAAGAAGAACAGAAGAAGCTTTTTCAAAATTTGGCTTGGAGTATTTGAAAAACAGGGAAGTATTCAAACTTTCAAGCGGAGAGCGTCAACTAATAGCGATTATGTCTGCTTGGGCAATGGATACGGATATTATTTTACTTGACGAGCCAACTGCAAACTTAGATTATTTAGCCATAGAAAAACTGAAAAATATCTTATTGCTTCTAAAAGAAGATGGAAAAACTCTAATAATCAGTGAACATAGGCTTTACTATTTGAAAGAGTTGGCTGATGAATATTGGCTGATAAAAAATGGAAGCTTTTATGAAAAGTATGATAAGGACGATTTTAAGATATTTTCTAAAGATGAATTAAATAATTTGTGTTTACGAGTTACGGATTTGAAGCAGATTGAGGTTCAGAAGAAGTGTTCTAATGTTGTCAATGATAAATTAGAGGTAAAAAATATATCCTTTGGATATAAAAAACAACATATTTTAAATGATTTGTCGTTTACAGCTTATTTGGGAGAAGTGACTTGCTTGATTGGCAAAAATGGTTCAGGTAAAACCACCTTAGGAAAATGTATATGTGGACTATTGAAACCACAAAAGGGAAGAGTTTTTCTAAAGGAAAAAGAATTGAGCCATAGGCAGCTATCGCAGGATAGCCTCTTTATTATGCAAGAAGCTGAATTTCAATTTTTTACAAATTCTGTATTATCTGAACTGAAGTACGGTGTAAATCGAAACAAATATGATGAGATAGAAGCTCTACTTAAAAAGTTTGATATGTGGAAATATCGTGATAGGCATCCATTTTCTCTTTCAGGTGGGCAAATGCAAAAATTAACCTTAATGATGGCATATCTTTCGGATAAAAGTGTGGTTATTTTAGATGAACCAACCTCAGGAATGGACAAAAAAAGTTTAGATACTGTAGTGGGACTGATAAACGATATGAAAAAGAAAAAAATCGTGATAACAATTAGCCATGACTTAGAATTTATTTCATCAGTTGCGGATAAATGTTTGGAACTTGATGATGGAACGATACAAAGGATTTGTGAAGTAAAAGAGAATAGAGATATTGAAATCATTAAATGTATATTTGAAAAAGATTTAGGACATCAACCTCCGGCAAAAAGAGAAAAAAATCTTTTAGATCCGAGAACAAATATTTTGTTTTGGCTTCTTTGTATGGTTGCAGTAGGAATCGACAATAAAAGTTTGATTTTTGAATGCAATTTATTAGCTCTCGTTTTTTCTCTTGCAAATAGAAGATATAAGACTTTAGGAATTACTTCTGTCATTATAGGGCTTATTTACGGTCTTGAAATCATATATTCGAATGAAATTACAATATTTACGGCAAATTTGTTTCCTAGATTTATTTTAATATTTCTACTATTTCCTATTATTCTTGGAGGTAGAGGGACAACAAATATGCTTGCGGGACTTAGAAAAATAAGAATACCTGAGAAGTTATTATTGATTCTTGCAGTTTCTTTCAGGTTTTTCCCGGTGCTAAGGAATGATTTTAAATTACTTAGACAGGTGCTTAGAATTAGAGGAAGTTGCAAGCATAAAAATATAATAAAAGAAAAAATAGAGTATCTTGAGGCTCTGATTGTATCACTCATTTTTCGAGTGATAAGAATAGGCGAAACTTTATCAGCTTCAGCGGAAACAAGAGGAATTGCTTTAAATCATAAAAAATCATCTTATGTTACTTTACAGTTCAATTTATGCGATTACATATTGATGATTGGAATGATAGTAATTTTGATGATAAATATTTTATAAAAATAGGAGGACCTAATCATGCACAAAAACAAATTGAAAGCGAAAGATATCATTACAGTTACTTTATTATCATTGTGTAACATTTTGATATTTTCGATAGGAACACTCATGTATGCAACACCAATTACCATACTCTTAACACCTGTGCTTTACTCATTATTACAGGGTATTGTTTTCTATGTTATCGGAGTGAAAGTGAAAAAAAGAGGAGCGTTTTTTATATATTCACTTATTCAAGGAGTGATAGCATTCTATCCACCATATATTTTGATGTTTGTAATTTCAGGATTGATAGCAGAGTTCTTATTATATAAAAAAGGTTATGGTAATTTAAAAGTTATTGGAATCAGCTATGTTATTCAGCAAACTTTGGCTTCAATTGGAAGTGTAATTTATCCATATACAATAGCCTTGAATAAAACTATAGGAGCCATGAAAGAAAAGGAGTTAGCTTCAAATATTATAGCGGCAGGCAAAATGATTTCTTCTTGGGGAACGTTGATTTTACTTGCCTTAGTTATAGTTTCAGCAATTGCAGGAGCTTATATAGGTAGCAAGGTCGTAAGGAAACATATTTTAGAAAAAGAAGCTATTTCATAGGGTAAAGTCATGAAAAAAGAGAAAGAACCAAACTTTTTTAAAGAAATGGATTCGTTTATAAAGCCATACAAAAAAAGATATATTTTATCTGTTATGCTAAGTATGCTTTCTGTTCTATGCGAACTGTTATCCTATGCTTTTGTTGGAATTTTAGCGGGATATATTTTCAAAGGATTTCATGGAAACAACATGATATATGTCTTGATTTTCACTATAATCTGCAAAATATCAGGGGTGCTGCTTTCAAATATTTCAACACTTATATCTCATAAAGCAGCATACTTAACGCTAAAGGACTTAAGATATGCAATTTGTGATAAATTTGTTAGATTGCCTATGGGATATTTTGATATGAATCCTAGTGGAACATTAAAAACTATCTTGGTAGATAGGGTGGAAGATATAGAAAAAACATTAGCACATCTACTTCCTGAGATGACTGCAAATTTATTGATACCTGTTGCTATGATTGTTTGGATGATTGCAGTTAATATTAAGCTTACCGGGATTATATTTTTTTGGGTTATATTTGGACTATCAATCGGGATGCTTATGATGATTGGATATAAGAAAAAATATGAGGGACAAGTACAGGCACAAAAGAATATGAATCAAGCGGTTATAGAGTATGTCAAGGGGATTGAGGTAATTAAAACTTTCAATATGGAAGATAGTTCCTATGCTAAATATAAAAATGCAGTCATACGCCATGCGGAGTATGCTATAAACTGGATGAAAAGCTCACAGATTTATGCGTCTCTTTCCTATAGCATAGCTCCGGTATCTATATTTCCAACAATTGTTGTGGGATTGATATTTTTTAATAATGGGTTTCTTACTGAGCAAAGTTTATTTTTGTTTATGATGATTTCTCTTGGAATATTTAAACCGATTGTTAAAGCATCCAGTTATGTTGACCAATTGGCACAGATGGGAACTGTTGCTAAGGAAATAAAAGGAATCTTAGATTATCCGGAACTTAAGAGAAGTGAGAATTCTAATTTAAAAGAAAAAATGACATACGACATAGCGTTTGAAAATTTACAATTTTCTTATGATGGGACAAAAAATGATGTTGATGATGTGAATTTAACCATTAAAGAAAAAACTATGACTGCAATTATTGGTACTTCAGGTTCAGGAAAATCAACTCTAATGAAACTTTTAGCCGGATTTTGGGATTTTGAGAAAGGAAAAATAAAAATAGGTGGTATAGGGGTAAAAGACCTTTCAATGAATGACCTGAATACTCTTATCTCCTATGTGGATCAAAATACATTTTTATTTGATGATACTATTTTGGAAAATATTAGAATAGGTAAAAAAGATGCAACGAATGATGAGGTGATAGAAGCTGCTAAAAGAGCCGGTTGCCATGATTTTATTGTAACTTTGCCTGATGGATATGACACCATCGCTGGGGATAGGTTATCCGGTGGAGAAAAGCAAAGAATAGCTATTGCCAGAGCAATTCTAAAAAATGCTCCAATTATCATATTAGATGAAGCAACTGCAAGTACAGATATTGAAAATGAAGAAAAAATTCAAGGTGCGTTACTGGAATTTACCAAAGGAAAAACACTAATTGTTATTACACATAAAATTAAAACTGTCATAAATGCAGATAAGATCATATATATGGAAAATGGGAAAATCATTTGCGATGGGAAACATGAAGAACTTATTAAGTCGTGTTCTGCGTATAAGCATTTATATGAAATAGCAAATTGATTGGAGGCGAGAATATGTTTGAAGCTCTAAAAAGTGTATGGAACTTTAGTGAGAAAAGGCAAGGCAGTTTAGTCAAAATTTTAATTCTATCATTTATAGAAGGCATATTCGTTATGCTGAAAATGATAGCAATAATTTTAGCGGTAAACGCCATGTTTAATAGTAATTTAATGGACAATTATATTTATAAGGTAATGATACTTGGAATTGTATGTATCATCGGAGTATTTGGTCTTGGTTATTTCACACAACTGGGTTCTGTATCCGTTGGATTTGAGATGGCGAAAGATAAAAGGTTATATTTTGGCTCATTATTTAAAAAACTCTATTTAGGGTTCTTTAGCAAAAATTCAGTAGGAAATATAAACTCAACACTGACTACATCTATTTCAACCGTAGAACAAGTTGCACCAATCATTTTAATTCATGTGATAGGTGGAATTTTATCTGCTATATCAATAGTTTTAGGATTTGCTTACTATGAATGGCAAGTTTCCGTTGTAATATTTGCAGGCATATTAACATATTTGTTTGTAGTTAATCATCAAATGAAAATTTCAAGAAGGGAAGCTCCCAAAAGACAATTAGCACAAACAAAATTAACGGAAAGTGCTATTGAATTTATACAGGGAATAAGCGTAATTAAGGCTTTTGGTATGGGAGAAAAAGATGAAAGAGTAAAAAAAGATATAGATGGTAGTTGTGTTAATAATATAAATTTATCCGAAAAATCTATTCCCTCAAGCATAGGTGCCGGTCTTACGATACAGTTGTTTGAAATTATGATTATTAGCTATGCGTTTTTTATGTGGAATAGTGGAGAAATTTCTCCTCAAAAAGCCATTAATTTATTGATTATGAGCTTTGTAATATTCCAGTCTGTAAGTCAAGCAGGTTCTATTCTTTCTATGATTGGGCTTTTAGATAGTTCACTAAAGGATATTAGCAGTATGGAAAATGCTGAAGAAATAAAGGTATTACCACCTATTCAAAATATAAAATCCAATGAAATAGAATTTAAAAATGTGAGTTTTTCTTACGGAAAAGGAGAAGTTTTAAAGGGAATATCAGTAGCTCTTAAACCGAACACACTTACAGCGATTATCGGACCTTCAGGTTCAGGAAAAACAACATTTTGCAAGCTTATACCGAGATTTTATGATGTAAGCGAAGGAGAAATTCTGATTGGTGGAGCAAAAATAACAAATATCTCCACCGAAGAATTGATGAAAAATATAAGTATGGTATTTCAAAATGTGTATTTGTTTGAAGATACAATTATGAATAATATTCGTTTGGCAAGGCCAAATGCCAGTGATGAGGATATTATATCCGCTGCAAAAAAAGCGCGCTGTCATGACTTTATAAAAAGCTTGCAAAAAGGATACGAAACTAAAATTGGCGAAGCGGGTAGCACTTTATCCGGTGGAGAAAAACAAAGAATAGCGATAGCTAGAGCAATACTCAAAGATGCTCCCATTGTGATTTTAGATGAATTTACCAGTGCTTTAGATGTAGAAAATGAACGCCATATTTTGCAAGCCATCGATAATTTAATACAGAATAAAACAGTTATTATGATTGCACACAGGTTAGAAACTGTTAGGAAAGCAGACAACATCATTGTTTTAGATAAAGGGGAAATAGCACAAGAAGGAACACATAATGAGCTTATAACTCAAGATGGGATATATAAATCATTCATTTCAATAAGAGAGCGAGCAAATAAATGGAGTTTTAAGTAAATACATCTATTTTGATGAATTGCAAATAATATTGCAACACTTAAATCAAACTAAGTTCGTGCATAAATAAATCAAATGGAGTTTGATATTCTAGACACTTTCCAGGTCTGGTATTAAGCTCCATTAAGTTTTTAATCAGCCCATTAATAGATATTTTAGATAAATCTGTCTTCTTAGGATAATCTCTCTTAACAAACCATTAGAATTTTCGTTACTGCCCCTTTGTAATGCTGAATATGCATCAGCAAAATAAAAATTTATCCCTAGTTTTTCAACATCTTCATAACAAGCAAATTCCTTACCTCTATCAGATGTGAAAGTCTTTAAAGCTTCTAATGGTAAGGATTTAATTAGCTTGTCAATTGCTTTTAGCATAGAGTTTTTACTTCGATCTATCATAGGTAAGGCTATGTAAGATCTAGTTTTTCTTTCTACAAATGTTGCTAAGCAGCCTTTACTTTTACCTCTGGAGGACACAACTGTATCTAATTCCCAATGACCAAAAGTAATCCTTTTTTTAACTTCTTGAGGTCTTTTATTTATTGATTTACCAATGTTAAATCTGCCTCTTGTTTCTTTGGGTTTTCTATTTTTCTTTTCTTCTTAGCTTGGAAATATCAAAGTCTATAATTCCTGAATATATCCAATTATATATTGTTTTGAAGCATACTATATCTTTATATACAGTATTTGCTATTTGCCCAGGAGACCACTTCTTATGAAGTTTTTAGATATAGATTTAGTGATATTGTCATCAGTTTTTGGTTCTCTGCCTTTAGATGATGATTTTTTAATCTTATCTTTTTGGGCATAGATAACTTCATACTCGTTATCACATCTTTTTAATTCTCTAGATATTGTGGGGTGATGAAAACCTAAAATTTTTGCTATTCTTCTAGAGGAATAGCCCTCTTGGTTTAATACCTCTATTTTATTTCTGTCATTTAGAGTAAGATGTTTATAACTCAAATTGACATACGTGAATGTTTTTGTCGTGATTAACATTTTACATGAAGTTGGTATGAGTTTTTTTCTTACATATAGTGTCGCATTTAATTTTACAAACTATCATATTAAAAATGTAGTGTTACTCATCTGATATTTAATGACTTATATAGGAATTAAATTTTGAATGATTTGAAGATCTTTAACACTTAAATCTGATTTTATATTGCAAGATTTATTTTGTTTCCTTAAGAAGTAGGGAATGGATCTGCCATATTTCTCTTGATAATTTTTCTATCTGATTATTCATAGATTCAATTTCATTTTTGTAAATAACACCAGTTGTATTAGTAGCTTTTGCAATCTGGTTTATATTATTTGTTGCATTTGAAAGTAGCCATTGAAGATCTCTAAATGGTTCTAAATCTATTAGCCATCTTATTCTCCTTTATAAAATATATTTCGGGGTCTTAGGGTTCTCCCTAACAAGGTAAAAATTAGCAGTAGACTTCAACCAATCGCTAATTATATTAGTTCTTGGGAAGTCCTTGCATAGTACCTACCAAACACTCAAGTAAACTTTCGTGTGGTTAGGTGCGTAAAAAATGGAGCATACCGTCAAGGTCTGCTCCATTAATTTTTTCGTAAGTGGGTACTCACTTACTGTGCTTGCTATTAAAGTTATAAGCGTTAAGCGTTTTATTCATAATAAATCAATTATACCATACTCAGAATATAATTTCAGGGCACTATTGACAAATATTGAATTTAGATTTATTATTAAATTGAGATTCAGTATTTTATTCGAAAGAGGTGTGATATGGCACAAGTATTGAAAGAAGAAGTTAGAAATAGGATACTTGATGCAGCAGAAAAAGTATTTTATAAAAATGATTATAGAGGTGCTAAATTAACAGAAATTGCAAAAGAAGCAGATATTCCTGTGGCACTAATTTATACCTATTTTAAAAATAAGGAAGTTTTGTTTGATGCAGTAGTATGTTCTGTTTATATAAACTTCGAGTCAGCTTTTAATGAGGAAGAATCCTTGGAAAAAGGTTCTGCTTCTGAAAGGTTTGATGAGGTTGGAGAAAAATATATTCACGAGCTTTTAAAAGAGCGTAAGAAGTTAATTATTTTAATGGATAAAAGCTCAGGTACAAAGCATATAGAAGCAAAACAAAAACTCATATCGCAAATGGAGGCTCATATTGAAGTTAGTTTAAAGAGACAATCAGAAGAGGAATATGATCCAATGCTTGCCCATATTTTAGCCAGTAACTTTACGGAGGGGCTTCTTGAAATAGCGAGACACTATCAAAGTGAAAAGTGGGCAAAAGATATGCTAAAACTTATTGCAAGGTGTTATTACAAAGGAGTGGAATCCTTATAATGAGCACTAAGAAATAGACTTTGCGTAATCAGCAAAGTCTTACTTTAAACCTTAATACTGAATTAAGATTCAATATTATTCAATTTTGAAAGGAGAGTTGTTCATGCCGGAAAAAGAATTAAGGAAAAAAGTGATTGGGAAAAATAGTTTATCCAATTCACTTCTTGCTTTAAAAATAGTATTTGATTTGATACCACAAATCTTACTTGTATATTTGATTAGTTCTTTAATCACAAACAATATTAACGAAGGTAATTTAAAGTATATATTCTTGGGAATCTTTATATCGTTTGTATTAAAAGGAGTGTTTTATTATTTTGCAACAAAGGTTGCCCATGAGAAAGCATACGAAAAATTAACAGAACTTAGGTTAGATATTATCGGTCATCTGAAAAAACTAAGTTTGGGATTCTTTAAAGAACATAATACAGGAGAGCTTACCAACATTGTTCAACATGATGTAGAGCAAGTGGAAGTATACCTTGCCCATGGTCTTCCTGAAATAATGGCAGTTACACTTCTGCCTACCATTATTTTTGTAGCTATGATTTTTGTTGATTGGCGTCTTGCTCTTGGAATGATTGCTGGAGTTCCACTCATGTATTTGGTAAAAGTTCTTTCACAGAAAACAATGGATAAAAACTTTGCTATTTATTTTAACCACGAAAAAAAGATGAGAGAAGAGCTAATGGAATATGTAAAAAATATTTCTGTTATTAAGGCTTTTGCTAAAGAAGAGGAGATAAGTGAAAGAACATTAAAAACGGCAAGAGAATATGTTTACTGGGTTAAAAAGAGCATGGGGATGGTTACAATCCCAATGGGACTCATTGACATATTTATGGAAATTGGAGTGGTAATTGTCATGATTTTGGGAAGTATCTTTCTTTATCATGGGAATATTACAACACCTAATTTTATACTTGCAATTATTTTATCGTCTGCTTTTACTGCATCTATAAGTAAGACTGCTACATTGCAACATTTTTCTATTGTGTTTAAGGAAGCATTAAAGTCTATAGGAAAAGTTTTAACAGTTCCGCTTCCGACCAAGAATACAGAACAAGGTTTAGAGTTTGGAAATATAGAATTTAAAGATGTGAATTTTGCATATGGAAAAGATGGTTTTGAGCTTAAAAATATCAATTTAACTTTTAAGAAAAATAGTTTGAATGCCTTTGTAGGAGCAAGTGGTTGTGGGAAAAGTACTGTATCTAATTTGCTTATGGGATTTTGGGATGCAGACGAAGGACAAATACTAATAAATGGAAAAGATATAAAAGAATATAGTCAAGAAAACATATCAATGCTGATTGGTAGTGTGCAACAAGAAGTTATCCTTTTTGATTTAAGTATTTTTGAAAATATAGCAATCGGAAAACTAAATGCAACAAAAGAAGAAGTCATAGAAGCAGCTAAAAAAGCAAGATGCCATGATTTTATTTCAGCGTTGCCAAATGGATATGAAACACGAGTAGGTGAAATGGGAGTTAAGTTATCCGGTGGAGAAAAACAAAGAATATCAATTGCGAGAATGATACTTAAAAATGCACCGATTTTAATATTAGATGAGGCCATGGCAGCTGTTGATAGTGAAAATGAAAGACTAATCGGTGAAGCGATTGATGATTTAAGTAAGGATAAAACTATCATTACAATTGCTCATCATCTAAATACGATTAGAGATTCAGACCAAATTATAGTTATGGATAAGGGTGTTGTTCTTGATGCAGGAAGCCATGAAGAGCTGATGAAAAGATGTGATTTTTATAAGGAGATGGTTGAAGCACAGAACAAGGTAGATAGATGGAATTTGAAAGAGGTGGTAACAGAAAATGTTTAGAGAAATGTTAAAACTACTAACAAAAACCGGCAAGAGAGATTTGATTATATCAAGTGTATTCTTTGCCCTTTATGGACTCAGCTCCATAGCCATGATTGTTATCGTATTTTCTATACTGTTCCAAATCTTTGACGGAACGAGCTTAGCAAGCCTATATAAATATTTTATTTCTATTGGATTACTTGTAGTCTTCAAAGGTATTTGTAATATGGTCGCAGATATGAAAAAGCATAGTGCAGGTTTTGATATTGTTCAGCAAATAAGAGAACGCATGATTATTAAATTGAAAAAATTCAGCTTAGGATTTTATACCAATGAACGACTTGGGGAAATAAATACAATTTTACACAAAGATGTTGATAATATGTCCCTTGTTGTAGGACACATGTGGTCAAGAATGTTTGGAGATTTTTTGATAGGTGCAGTCGTATTTATTGGTCTTGCAAGTATTGATTTAAAACTTGCTATTCTAATGGCTGTATCTGTTCAGATTGCACTTATCTTTCTATATCTGACAATTAAGCAATCTGAAAAAATAGAGAATCAGAATAACTCAGCACTTCTTGATATGGTTAGCCTATTTGTTGAATATGTTAGAGGAATACCTGTATTAAAGAGTTTTTCAAACAATAAGAGCTTGGATAATGAGCTTATGAATAAAACAAAGAAGTTTGGAGAAACAAGTAAATCAGCTTCAAGATTCAAGGCAAAACAATTATCTATATTTGGGTTTTTACTGGATATTGGATATTTGGTTCTTTTAATTGCAGGAACAATATTTGTTGTAAAGGGAAAACTTGATGTACTTAATTTTATTATCTTTGCGGTAATTTCAAAAGAGTTTTATAAGCCGTTCGCTTCTATGGAACAACACTATATGTACTATGTTTCGGCGGTGGACAGTTATGAAAGACTTTCAAGAATTTTATATGCAGATGTAATCCCGGATAAAGTGAATGGGATTATTCCGAAAGATAATGATATAGCTTTTGAAAACATAGATTTTTCCTATGAAAAAGATGAATTTAAAATGGAAAAATTGAGCTTTTCTATTGCTGAAAAAACAATGACAGCCTTAGTTGGAGAATCAGGTAGTGGAAAGACTACTATAACCAACTTGCTTTTAAGATTTTATGATGTGCATAAAGGAAAAATTACCCTAGGAGGAACTGATATAAGGGATATTCCTTATGATGAGCTTTTAGATCGTATTAGTATAGTCATGCAAAATGTTCAGTTGTTTGATAATACCATTGAAGAAAACATCAAGGTAGGTAAAAAAGGAGCAACGAAAGAAGAAATCATTGAAGCTGCAAAGAAAGCGAGAATACATGATTTCATTATGAGTTTACCAAAAGGTTATGAAACTGATATTGGAGAAAATGGTGGGATTTTATCAGGTGGACAGAGACAAAGAATATCTATTGCAAGAGCTTTTCTAAAGGATGCACCTATTTTAATTCTTGATGAAATGACAAGTAATGTTGATCCTGTAAATGAATCTTTGATACAAGATGCTATTACAGAACTTGCAAAGAATAGAACTGTACTTGTAGTGGCTCATCATTTAAAAACAATTCAAAAAGCTGACCAAATTCTCGTATTTCAAAAAGGAAATTTACTTGAAAAAGGAAAGCATGGGGAACTTCTTGAGAAAGATGGTTACTACACAAAATTATGGAAAGCTCAGTACGAGGTATAATCATGATTTTATTAAAAGATGTTTCTTATGAATGGGAAGATGGGCGAACTGCTTTAAAAAATATCAATCTTGAAATTAAAAAAGATGAATTTGTTTTAATTTCAGGGAAAAGTGGAAGTGGGGACAGTGATATAATGATGACAGATACAATAAATCCATTAAAATCAAAGTTTAAAGGCTTCCACAAAACTTTTAAACAAGACGATTTAGGATTAAGTCTGTCATCTTTTTTATTAAATTAACAAAAAAGAAAAGAAAACATAAGTAATAAGGATTGAAGAGAATATGATAATATTTAGAGTTTTTTTTAAAATCATATTGTTTCCTATTAGTATAGCGTTAAGTATCATCACTCTATTTTTAACGTTTGTATTAGGACTCAGCACAATATTTTTTAAACTGATTTCATTTATTGCTATTATGGGATTTTTGGGATCTGTTTATCATGGAGAAAAAGCACTTGCTATAGAGGCAATTATACTAGCATATCTTTTCAGTCCTTATGGTTTACCAGTGCTAGGATATTTTATTATAGAAGTGATAGAAGGAGTGAATGAAAGAATAAAAGCAATTTAAATATAAAAATAAATAGATTAAAACGATGAAAAAGAGATAGCAAAATCAAAGCTATCTCTTTTTATATGAAAAGAAAGGGGGCTATGATGAAAGAAATAGTTAAATTTGAATACTATTATGGCAATGAAGCAGAACAATATTCATTTTTTAGGATTCCCAAAACTTTATTTACCGACTTAAATTTTAAAAAACTATCTGTAGAAGCAAAAATTCTTTATGGAATTCTACTCGATAGAATGAGCTTGTCAATTAAGAATAAATGGTTAGATGAAGAAAACAAGGTATACATCATCTATACCATAGAAGAAATTATGGAAGTATTAAACTGGGGGAGAAATAAGTCGGTTAAAGTAATGAAAGAAATTGAAGAAATAGGATTATTAGAAAAAAAGAGGTTAGGACTTGGAAAACCAAATTTACTCTATGTAAAGAACTTTATTTACACAGAAAATAATAAAACTACAGAAGTTTCAAAAGCAAACCTCAAGAAGTTTAAAAAACAAACTTCAGGAAGTTTAGAAAACAAACCTCAAGAAGTTTCAAAAGAGGACTCTAATAATACTAATATTAATAATACTGAAACTAATAATACTGATTTTAATAATACCACCCCCATATCCCCCTTAGAAAAGCTAGGAGAAAAATCAAAAAAAACTTTGGAGGAGGAAGAATTAAAAGAAACTATAAAAAAGAATATATCTTATGAAACCTTTGAAAAAGTAAGAATAGAAGAAAAGAAGCAAGTAGATGTAATGATAAATGTACTTGTAAAAGCCTTAACTAGCTTTACAAACATTAAAATAGGAGGGAGGCATATATCCAATGAAAATTTTAAAGAAAGATTTCTAAGTCTTAACTATAAACACATAGACTATGTTTTGAAATACCTAAGAGAAAATGCTCCAAAGGATATTAGAAACATTAATGCTTATCTACTGACTCTCTTATACAATGCAGATGAAAATATTAGAAACATAGAAGTCATAAAGAGAGAAGATCAGAAAAGAGAAAATTATGACTATAGTAATGATGAGGATATATGGAGAGAAATTTTAAATACTTGATAGGAGAGGAGCATATGGAATTAATAAAAGAAATCCTAGAACAGAAAATAAAAAATGCAGAAACAAATAGTCCATCAAAAGATGAAGAAAATAGGAGTTATATAGATCAAGAAACAGGATTAAAATATTGTGCAAAATGTAAAACACCAATTGAAAAAGAAATAGACTTCTTTGGAGAAATAAAAAAAGTTGGTATTTTATGTCAATGTAAAAAAGAAAGACAAAAATTAGAGGAAGAAAAAAGAAAAGAAAATAAAAGGCTTTTAAAAATTGAACACTTAAAAAAAGAGTGTTTTTCTGATCCTATCTTATTAAATTGGAATTTTAAAAATATGGACAAAGATAGTGAGCATGAAAAAGTAGCAAAAAATTATGTGGAAAAATTTGATGAAATATATGAAAATAATATAGGATTAATTCTCATAGGGAATGTGGGATGTGGAAAAACATATCTTGCAAGTGCTATAGCAAATGCTTTACTAGAAAAAGAAATATCAGTCAAAATGACAAATTTTTCAGTAATTTTAAATGATATGACTAACTTTGAGATTGATAAGAGTAAGTATATAGATAACCTAAATCATAAGAAACTATTAATTATTGATGATTTTGGAATGGAAAGAGATACAGATTTTGCAGCTGAGCATATCTTTAACATAATAGATAGTAGATATAGAAGTGGGAAACCTCTAATTATAACAACAAACTTAAATATATCAGCTTTAACTAATCCTGAAACTATAAAAGATAAAAGAATTTACTCAAGGATACTTGAAATATGCAGTCCCATTATATTTACAGGAGAAAATAGAAGAATAGAAAAAATGAAGGAGAAATCAAAATTAGCCTATGAAATATTAAAAAAAGAATGAAAGTAGGTGAGTGAATGCAAAATGATGATATAAATAGCAGAACAATAGCCATAGTAAAAAAAGCGGGGATAGTTACAGCCAAGCAAGTTATAAATTTGATGAAGAAAATATTAGAAATAAATAAACATAAAGCACAGACAGAACAGTTAAGACCCTTAGAAAAATTTAAAAAAGTAAAAGTAAAAGACCTTGTAAAAAAAGGTAAAGTAGAAACCTTAGAATTAAATGACATAGACTTAAAAGCATTGAAAAAAGAATTAAAAAGATATGGGGTGAAATTTTCCATAAAGAAAGATTTAGAAAATGGAAACAACATTATCTTTTTTCAAGCAAAAGATATAAAAGTAATGGAACAAGCTTTTAAAAAGACAGTCCAGAAATTTACTAAAGATAAGTCAAGAAAAAGGAAATCTGTAATAGAAAGGCTTAATAACTTCAAGGATAAAGTCAAAGATACTATTGACAGAGATAAGGTTAAACATAAGCATCAGGAACAAAGTTTATAATAAAAGCACTTGGATATATAATATATATGATGAGAAGGCATGAATAGCTTTATTGTTGAATACTATGAAAAAGAAGATTGGAATCATCCAGTAGAAGAATTTCTCTTATCTATAGATAAAAAATGAGAGCAGAAGCATTAGGAAAGAAACTAAAAAATACCTTTGAAAGTAAGATATAAGTATAATGGTGGTTCAAAATGACAAATAAAAAAATATGTTCTATATGTAACTCAAAGATGAGACAACAGTTTATAGGTCTATTACATTGCAAGTGTGGTATAAGTTATCATAAAGATTTAGGATATTTTAAAAGAAATGAAAATATGATGTTTGTCTTGGAAAGAAAAAAGATAGGTAAAAAAATAAAACAAGTTCCAGTAATAAGATATAAAAAAGATAAATAAGATACTAATGGGTAGAGAAATCTACTCTTTTTTATGGAGAGGAAGTGATTAATTCGAAAATACTAAATGAAATAATAAAAGATATAAAAAATGTTTTTAAGATAAGAGATAAGAAGAAATTTGTATTAGAAAATTTTCCTTACCTCTTATTTTTTTATATAGGAAATATCTTTGCAAGCCATGTCAACTCTTATGTAGGAGGAGATATAATAGATAGAATTCTAGTGGCTTTTAGTCAAATAGATACTTTAAAATATATTCCATCATTAAAAATAAAAAACCTGATACCCGGTCTAATTCTATCAGTAGTTATTAAGTTAATCCTTATACAGAAAAAGAAAAAAGCAAAAAAGTTTAGAGAGGGCAGAGAATATGGATCGGCAAGATGGGGAAATGAAAAAGATATTGAGCCATACATTGACAAGAAGTTTGAAAACAATGTGCTACTAACTCAAACAGAAAGACTTACCATGAACAATAGACCTAAAAATCCAAAATATGCTAGGAATAAAAATGTATTGGTAATTGGAGGTTCTGGTAGTGGTAAAACAAGGTTTTTTGTAAAGCCGAATCTCATGCAAATGCACTCTTCATATGTAGTGACCGATCCAAAAGGAACATTAGTCTTGGAATGCGGAAAAATGTTGGAAAGAAATGGATATGAGATAAAAATACTAAATACAATAAACTTTAAAAAATCCATGAGATATAATCCCTTTGCATACTTGAAAAGTGAAAAAGATATTTTGAAATTAGTACAAACAATAATTGCAAATACTAAGGGAGAAGAAGAAAAATCAACTGAGGATTTTTGGGTAAAAGCTGAAAAGCTCTACTATACAGCCTTAATTGGATATATTTTTTATGAAGCTCCTAAAGAAGAACAGAACTTTACAACTCTACTTGCTATGATAGATGCAAGTGAGGTAAGAGAAGAAGATGAAAATTTTAAAAATGCAGTAGACTATATGTTTGAAGCATTAGAAAAAGAAAAGCCAAATCATTTCGCAGTAAAACAATACAAGAAATACAAACTTGCAGCAGGAAAAACTGCCAAATCAATCCTTATATCCTGTGGAGCAAGACTTGCTCCTTTTGATATTGAAGAATTAAGGGATCTTATGAAAGAAGATGAATTGGAGCTTGATACACTCGGAGAAAAGAAAACAGCTTTATTCGTTATAATATCAGATACAGATGATACATTTAACTTTGTGGTATCAATAATGTACTCACAATTATTTAATCTATTATGTGATAAAGCAGATGACGAATATGGCGGAAGACTTCCTATTCATGTGAGATGCCTACTTGATGAATTTGCAAATATCGGCTTAATTCCTAAATTTGAAAAGCTTATTGCAACTATTAGAAGTAGAGAAATATCAGCTTGTATAATATTACAAGCACAATCACAACTAAAAAGTATCTATAAAGATAACGCCGATACCATAGTTGGCAATTGTGACTCAACACTCTTTCTAGGAGGAAAAGAAAAAACAACATTAAAAGAATTATCTGAAAGTTTGGGAAAAGAAACAATAGACCTATATAACACATCAGAAACAAGATCAAATCAAAAGAGTTTTGGTTTAAACTATCAAAAAACTGGAAAAGAATTAATGAGTCAAGATGAAATAACTGTAATGGATGGTGGGAAATGTATCTACCAATTAAGAGGAGTTAGACCATTTCTTTCAGATAAATTTGACATAACCAAACATAAGAATTATAAGTTCCTTGAAGATTATGACAAGAGAAATATATTTGACATAGAGAAATACCTACAGAGAAAAGATGAGGTTAAGTTAAAAGAAAGTATGGTAGTTGAAATATTATATGAATAAATTTAAAATTAAATAAGAAGTAAGATAGATATTAGGAAAGATTAAAAGAAAATACTTGACAAAAAATATTATATAACATATAATAATGTCAACAGCACCCGACACGCCTCTTAACAATGCGGACCAAGTCGGGTCATTTGATTTTAGGAGAAAAAATGAAAAAAATCCACCAAGAACCGATTAGTATAGAAAATCAAGTAAAAAACTTAATAGACTTAGGACTTTTAGTAAAAGATAAAACTTATGCTAAGAAAATTCTTGGAAGAATATCCTATTACAGGCTGATTAAAGCTTATAGTGTCACATTAAAAAAAGATGGAAGATATATATCAGGAATAAGTTTTGAAGATATTGTAAGTTTATATAAATTTGATAGAGAACTTAGACAACTCATATTTGAAATAATAGAACATATTGAAGTTTCTTTAAGAGCAGTTATCACAAACTATTTTTCTTTAAAATATGGGAATTTTGGTTACAAAGATTTGTCAAATGTGGGAAAATATAAAAACAGATATAAAGAAGCATTAAATGATTTAGAAAGAGAAACAAAAAGAAATAGACGCTCACCCTTTATAAAAAACTTTAAAGACAATTATGAAGGTGGAGAAATTCCGCTATATGCAGTGATAGAAGTAGCAAGTTTTGGAACTTTATCTAAAATGTATAAAAATATGAAAAATGAAGATAAAAGTAAAATTGCAAAAGTCTTTCATACAGACTACCATTACTTTGAATCTTGGATAGAAAATTTTGCCTATATAAGAAATATATGTGCCCATTATGGCAGGCTATATGGAGCAAAGCTTACAAAATCACCAAAGCTATATAAAGAATATTTAAAAAAGAATATTTCAAACAACACAATATTTGCTACATTAGTAAATCTTAAAATAGTTTCTGAAGAAGAAAATTACAAAAAATTTTATCATGATTTAACGGAACTAATAGCAAGATATGAAAATATTGAACTAAGGCATGTTGGCTTTATAGAAAACTGGAAAGAATTACTAAAACCATAAAATTAAATAGAGAAATTTACACCGAAAAAAAACATTTCGGTGTTTTTTTATGCCCAAAGGAGGAAGAATGAAATATATACGAGATGAGCCGAAAAAATAAGATACAGAGAAAAATGAAATATTAATGAATTAGAAGTAGAAGCGATAGAGAAAACTATCGCTTTTTTTATGGAATAAAGGAGATAGAACAAATGGAAAGAGAAATGCTAAATATTAATGGAAATCTAGTAGGAGAAATAAAAACAACTGCAATAGATACAAAGGAAGGAGAAAAAGAAGTAGCTAACTTCACAATAGTTAGAAAGAACAAAGAAGAAGGAAAGGTTAAAAAAGAATATATCTACTGTAATCTCTACGGAGAAAAGGCAAAAAGTGTGAAGGAATTTAAAAGTGGAGAATACATCCATATTTTTGGATATTTTAAGGAAACAAAAAAAGAAGACAAGACATTTAAAAATTTTATAGTAAAGCACATAAATAAAATTGAAAAAGAAGAAAAAGAGGAGGAAATATAAATGGAATTTTTTACACAAGCAGTAAATGTATTAAAAATATTAGTTACAGCAATTGGTGCAGGGCTTGGAGCATGGGGTGTTATCAACCTGATGGAAGGTTATGGGAATGACAACCCTGGTGCTAAATCTCAAGGTATTAAGCAGCTTATGGCTGGAGGGGGAATTGTACTCATAGGTTTAAAACTAATACCGCTATTAGCAAACGTGTTAAAATAAAATGTTTAATATAGTAGATAAGATCAAAGAGTTTTTTTCGGAGATACTTATTGATATGATCAAGGAAAATTTAAGCGGAATGCTCCTTGATATAAATGACAAAGTATCAACGATAGCAAATGAGGTAGGAAAGACTCCGAGTGGATGGAACTCGGAGGTTTTTCACTTCATAAAGTCTATTTCAGAAAATGTAATACTTCCCATAGCAGGTCTTATCATAACGGCTGTACTATGTATTGAATTAATTCAAATGGTAATGAACAAAAATAATATGCATGACACAGATACCTTTGATTTTTTTAAATATATGATAAAAATGTGGATAGCAGTATGGCTTGTATCTCATGCTTTTGACTTTTCTATGGCAGTATTTGATGTGGCACAGAATTTAATAGGAAAGGCAGCAGGTGTGGCAAATGCTAGTGCAAAAGTTTCTCCAGGTGATATAGCTAATATGGTAGATAGCCTAAAAGGAGAGTCAATAGGAAAATTAATGACTATAGTACTAGAGACATCAATTGTAAAGATGATAATTCAAGGGATATCAATACTCATTACAGTTATTCTATACGGCAGGATGATAGAAATATATATTTATACTTCAGTTTGCGCCATACCTTTTGCCACAATGGGCAATAAAGAATGGGGAAGTATTGGAACAAACTATATAAGAGGGCTCTTCGCACTTGGCTTGCAAGGTTTATTCCTACTTATATGCGTAGGAATTTATGCCGTACTTGTTAAGACTTTAAATATATCAGACATACACAAAAGTATTTTTGAATTACTAGGATACACCTTAATACTTGGTATAACTATGATGAAATCAGGAAGTATTGCAAAATCAATTTTAAATGCTCATTAATAAAAAAGGAGAAGATGATGAAAATTAGAAGAAAAAAGGACAAAAAAATCAATCTAAAAACACTTGGAACAATAGGACTCCCAATACTTTTAATAGGGGGATATATTACAAGAGAAATACAAAATAGAATGATTATAAGAAAAATATCGGAAGTTTTAGATAATAGAGAAGAAACGAATGAAAAAGTCTTAGAAATAGCAGTGAATATGGGAAAATCATTAGAAGATCTGAACAGAGAAGACATATATGGCTTTTACTTAGAGGGTTTAGAATAATGGCTTATGTAAATGTCCCAAAGGACTTAACGAAAGTAAAAACAAAGGTAGCTCTAAATCTAACAAAAAGACAATTAATTGGATTTACAATTGCAGGTCTAATAGGCTTTCCAGTATATTTAATGGTAAAAAAAGTGCTGCCTAATGACCTATCTATGTTAATTATGATAGGTGTGTCTTTTCCTATAATATTTGCAACTCTTTATGAAAAGGACGGGATCTATTTTGAAAAATATTTAAAGTATATTATAGATAAGAAAAGACAGACAAGTATAAGGATATACAAGACAGAATGTATTTATGATATAAAGAAACAAAGAAAGGAAAGGAGTAAATGAATCAAATACAGAAAAAACAACAGAAAAAATTAAATCAAGAAAAAAGAAATTTAAAAAAACAAAAAGAAGATTTAAAAAGCATTAGTATAAGTCAAAAAAAGATGAAAAAAGCAAATATTTCTAAAGAAAAAGGAAAGCCCAAAAAGAAGCTTTCCTTTTTTGGTGGGAAGAAGAAAAAGAGCGTTCAGGAAACAATCCCTTATTTAAGAATGTTGAGAAATGGGATTTGCCAAGTTGAGAAGAACAAATTTAATAAAATGATACGTTTTTTAGATATTAACTACCAGCTTTCAACAGAAGAAGATAAGGAAAGTATATTTAATGAATTTTCAAGTTTTTTAAACTATTTTGATCCAAGTGTTGATATAGAACTTTCATATATTAATCGCATAGGAAAAAATGAAGAAGTAGAAAAAAACATCAATGTTCCGGATAGAAACGATTCATATAATGAAATACGAAAAGAGTACAGGGAAATGCTAAAAAATCAGAGTCAAAAAGGAAATAATGGACTTACTAAATATATGTATATCACCTTTAGCTTACAAGCACAAGATTTAAAAGAGGCAACTACAAGACTTGAAAGAATGGAAATGGATATATTAAATAACTTTAAGCAGATGGGAGTAAAAGCTTATGTATTAAGTGGATATGAAAGGTTAAAGGTTATTCACGATATATTAAATCCGAATAAGAATTTTGTTTTTTCCTTTGAAGACCTAAAATATAGTGGACTATCTACTAAGGATTATATAGTACCAGCATCATTTAACTTTTCATCTCACAATCAATTTAAAATTGGAGAATACTTTGGAGAAGTAAACTTTCTGCAAATTCTAGCACCTGAATTATCAGATAGATTATTATCAGAATTTTTAGGGGTTGAAGAAAATATGATTGTAACATTTCATATAAATTCCATTGATCAAACAGAAGCTATAAAGATGATTAAAAGAAAAATAACGGACTTGGATAAAATGAAAATTGAAGAAAATAAGAAGGCTATAAGATCAGGATATGATATTGATATTCTTCCAAGCGATTTAATTACCTATGGTAATGATGCTAAGAAACTATTGGTAGAACTTCAAAATCATAATGAGAGAATGTTTGTCATAACTATTTTGTTTACAAATATGGAAAAAAGTAGAAAGAAATTGAGTAATATAATCTTTCAACTAAATTCAATAGCAGGTAGGCATAATTGTGTATTGAAAAATCTTAACTATAGACAGGAACAAGGACTAATTTCCTCCCTACCACTTGGGAAAAATGAAATCGAAATAAAAAGAGGACTTACAACTAGCTCTACAGCAGTCTTTATTCCTTTTACAACAGAAGAGTTGTGCTTAGAAGGAGAGAGCTTATACTACGGATTAAATGCTTTAAGTCGTAACATCATTATGACAGATAGAAAGCTTTTAAAGAATCCAAACGGTTTAATACTTGGAACGCCTGGTAGTGGTAAATCTTTTTCGGCTAAAAGAGAAATTACCAATGCTTTTTTAATTACACAAGATGACATCATTATCTGTGATCCGGAAGGTGAGTATGGAAATTTAACTAAGGCACTAGGTGGAGAAGTTATAAAAATATCGCCAACAAGTAAGGATTATATAAACCCGTTGGATATAAATGTAGACTATGCCGATGAAGACAATCCCTTATCTTTAAAGTCTGACTTTATTCTTTCACTGTTTGAACTTGTAGTAGGAAAGGAAGGATTAAGTGCAGAAGAAACTTCAGTAATTGATAGATGTCTTCCGATATTATATAAGGATTACTTCGACAATCCCATTCCTGAAAATATGCCAATTTTAGAAGATTTATATAATTTACTTTTAAAACAAGAAGAAAAGGTAGGGAAAAAATTAGCGGTAGAAATGGAAATTTATGTCAAAGGTAGTCTTAATGTATTTAACCATAGGACTAATGTAGATACAGGCAATAGAATTCTTTGTTATGACATTAAGGAATTAGGAAAGCAACTTAGAAAAATAGGTATGTTAATTGTTCAAGATCAAGTGTGGAATAGAGTAACTATTAATAGAAATAAGAAGGAAACCAGATATTACTGTGACGAATTCCATTTGCTTTTAAGAGAAGAACAAACAGCCTCATATTCCATAGAAATTTGGAAGAGATTTAGAAAATGGGGCGGGATTCCAACAGGATTAACACAAAATGTAAAGGACCTTTTAGCCAGTCCCGAAATAGAAAATATATTTGATAATACAGATTTTATCTTAATGCTTAATCAAGCTAGTGGTGATAGGGAAATTTTAGCTAACAAGTTAAATATATCTCTTTATCAGTTATCCTACGTCACAAATTCCAATGAGGGAGAGGGATTACTATTCTATGGAAACACAATAGTACCTTTTGTAGATAGATTTCCTAAAGATACAAAATTGTATAAGTTAATGACAACTAAACCAGAAGAATTAAAGGAAGGGATAGAAATTGATAGACAGAGAGAAGTTAAAAACTAACTATATTATTAATTTAGATGCAATTTCTGCTCTAAAGGAATTTCCAGATAAAACATTTGATTGCTGTATTACATCTCCTCCATATTATGGACTTAGAGATTATAAAGCAGAAGGACAAATTGGAAGAGAAGAAAGTCCGGAGGAATATTTAAATAAATTAATTGAAGTCTTTAGAGAAGTAAAAAGAGTATTAAAAAAAGAAGGAACACTTTGGGTAGTTATTGGAGATTCTTATGCAGGGACAAGAAGCAAAAAAGAATATAAAGATCCTAAAAACATAGAAGGAAGAAGTGGTCAAAAAGAGTCTATTACAGAAAAACTCAGTGGCTACAAGGCAAAAGACTTAATGGGGATACCTTGGCAACTAGCTTTAAAATTAAGAGAGGACGGTTGGTATTTGCGAAGTGATATTATTTGGCATAAGGAAAATGCCATGCCTGAGTCTTGTAGAGATAGACCATCAAGGTCTTATGAACATATCTTCCTACTATCAAAAGCAAGAAAGTATTTCTATAACTTTGACGCTATGAAAGAACCAATAAAAGAAATAAGCAAGAAAAGATATATGAGGGCAAGAGGAAAAAATAATAAGTATTTACAAGAAGGTACAGGAGCTAAAAGACAGAGCATAAATGAAGCAAGAGAGTATGGAGAATATATAGGAGATAATGTCCCTAAGTTTAGAAACAATAGAGATATTTGGACTATTAACACCAGTGCATTTAAAGGAAAACACTATGCGGTATTTCCACCAAAACTGGTAGAACTTTGTATAAAAGCAGGATGTCCTAAAAAAGGCTTGATTCTTGATCCCTTTATGGGTTCAGGAACTGTTGGAATGGTAGCTATTAGGATGGACAGAGAATATATTGGAATCGACATAAACAAAGATTACTGTCAAATAGCTAAAGAAAGGATTGAGAAAAATATTAAATAGGAGGTGTATATGAAAAAGAAAGGGAAAGTAAACCCAAGAGATGTACCAAAGACCAAGCTTATATCAGAAAAGAAAGAAGAAAGTAATGAAAAATTCAGTAATATAGAGAGTCCATCAGATTTTTCAAAAAAAGAAATAAATAAAGTAAAAAGCAGGAACAACATAGACAATAATGTTGAAAACTCTAAATATTACTCAGATCATTTGCAAGAAAATAGTCAGAATTTATTCAAAGAAAAAGAAAAGCCAAATAGAGAAAGAAGACAAAGAAAAATCCATGAGGAAAAATTTGCAGAAGCCTCCTATCATAATGAATATCAGCCGGAATATTCGCAACGGCAGCATAGAAAAATGGAAGAAAATGAGGAAAGTAGATATGGTGAATATCACGGGCAAGAAACAGAATACAGGCTAAGTAATTTTAAAGAAAATTTTAATGATGGACCAATTTCAACTAATTCTAATATAAAAAGTAGCATTTCTCCCCAAAAAAATTGCAAGGGGAATAGTAATTTAAAATGGAAGAAAAACGTTGAGAGTGAAAGTTTTAATGGAGTGCAAGAGAAAAAAATAAGGAGATTTAGAAAAGAAGAAGATAAGGATTTTAATATAGAGGTAAGTTCAACATATGATCCCTTATCGCAGGACTCAGATAATGATGGTGTCATAGATCGCTATGACATGAACTTTAGTGATAGCAATGTATCATATAGGGACACAAGAGATGACTATAAGTATTTACCATCTTCTGATGTGCAAAGAAACAATTGGGATGATTTTTCTATTCTTGGTAAGAATAGGAAAGAAAGTTTTCAAAAAAACACATTAAAAAAACTTTACCAATCTCAAAGTCAGTTTAAGGACAAAGGAGAAAAAGCAGAATTAAAATCTTTAAATGGGAAGTTTAAAAGAAAAGACCTATCATATAAGGCAAATGAAGAAGATAAAAAAATAATTCAAGACCTGAATACTAATAAAAAACAAAATAGCAAATATTTCAAAGGCAAAGTTAGAAATTTAGAAGAAAAAGATATGCTAATGGGTAAGGTTTCTAGTGGGAAATTTAGACAGGATAGCCTATCTGAAGGATTCAAAAGTGAATCTGAAAAAAATAAAGACAAATATAATATAAATAAAAAGAATCAAGAAAAAATAGGCACGAAAAAAGAAGTCTTCAAACAGGAAAAAAGCGTAATAAAAAATGAGAATCTTGAAGTAGATGAACTTGATTTAAATCATAGTGGAATTTCTAATAAAAACAAGGGAAAGAAAAGACAAATAAAAGACGCTTTTGATAATACTATAAAGAAAAGCAACTTTGATCCAAAGAAAGAATACACCAGGACAAAAAAAGAAGTACAGGATTCTAAAAATGTATCTGAAAAAAATAAGGTAGATACAAAAAATAAAACTAAATTCCATTCTAAAAAAGATAACAAAAGTGAAAAAGATAAGTTTTATAAAAAGGAAGATAAAATATCAAAACTATATGAGAAAAAGAATAAAAAAGAAAAAGAGTTAATTAAGTATAAGAAAAAGTCAAAAAAAGCGGGTTTAGAAAAACCTATTACTTTTGCGAGTGCTATGACGGCAAACTATCTATATAGTGGGAAAGATGATAATGCAGGTGTTAACGCTGCTTATAAGCTTAGTAGAACTACCGAAGTTGTAGGTAGAGAAATTAGCCATTTTAGAAGAAAAAAACCTTTAAAAACTCAAAGAAAAATAAAATCTTTAGAAGGAAAAATTTATAAGAAAGAAAGTAAACTTCTATTTCAAAGAAATTTTGAAGAATTGAAGAAGACTAAAGCTTATCAAAACTCTAATAAACTGAATCGATTTTTTATGAAAAAGAAGTTTCAGAGAGATTTTAGGAAGAAACACGGGGAAGGTTTAGTAAATAGAGTAAAGAAATCTTTCGCTAATATTGGAAAGAAAACATTGGAAGCTTTAAAAAACAAAGGATATAAGCAAATTTTAATTGCCCTTTGTATTTTAGGACTTTTTTTTATGCTATTTCAAGGAATTAGCAATGTTGGCAGTCTTACTTCAGGATTAACAAGTAATGTTATAGCTACAAGCTATCTATCAAAAGAAGAAGTTTTAATGGATATTAACAATGAATTTACAAGTTATGAATATGCCTTACAAGATGAAATAGATAGTATTAAAGAAAATTATCCAAATTATGATGAATATCATATAAAAGGAGATTCTGTTGGTCATGACCTACACGAGCTTTTTAGCTATTTAACAGCAAGATATGGAGAGATTAAGTCAGCTGAAGAGATACAAAAGGAATTAAAAAAGCTATTTAATCAAATGTATGAGAAAAAATATACTTCAAAGTCTATTACAAAATATGACAGTGAAGGAAATCCATACACCTATAGAATTCTAACATTAACTATAAAAAAGAAAAGTATTGATGAAATAGCAAGAGAAGAATTTGCAAACTATGAAACAAATATGGCTCATTATTTAGCATTACTTGATAGTCAGGGAAATATGAGTGGATATTTTGGATCAAGCTATGGGAACTTGGGAGAGATTATAGACAATCCAAACTTTGGAAATCCCGGTCTTGCTTTTGATTCTGAAACTGCCAAAGCCTTATTTAATGAAGCAGAAAAACATATAGGTAAAAGATATGTGTTTGGAGCAAGTGGACCATCTAACTTTGACTGTTCAGGTTTTGTATGTTGGTCATTTACAAAGTCTGGTGTAAAGAGAATGCCAAGAACTACAGCTTGGCTTATTTATAAAAACTATTGTAATCCAATATCTCCAAGCGAGGCAAAACCTGGGGATATTATTTTCTTTAAAGGCACATATAATTCCGGTACGCCAATTTCTCACGTAGGGATATATGCCGGAAATGGAATGATGCTCCATGCAGGAGATCCTATCCAATATACCAGTATAAACTCAAGATATTGGAAAAATCACTTTTATTCCTTTGGTAGACCAAAATAAGGGGGAAGGAGTAAAAATCTATGAATAAAAAATTAATCAGAAACATAGAAAAACAGAAGAATTTAAGAAAGAAAAAAGAAGAAATTGAAATAGAACTTCAGTTATTAGTAGAGGAACAAGAAGAAATAGAAAATTTAGAGGTCATCAAGGAATTTCGAAGTCAAAAAATATCTCTTGATGAATTTTTATTTATTGTTAGAAAAAATAAGGAAGAAGAAAATAGAGAAAGACAAGAACTTAAAAGAAAAGATACAAATGAAAGTGAGGAAAATTTATGAAAAAAATAACAAGTGGAATTTTAGCTGTGATAATGCTACTTGTAAGTCTAGTGAATATAGTGGCTGTAAGTCCTGTATATGCAAGTACAGATTATAAGGTAGAGTGGACGGAAGATGATTTTATGTATTCCTCTGAGGGAAATATAATTGCCTTTAGTGATAAGGGCTTAGAAAAGAAAGAAAAGACAAATGTTCTAGTATTTCCTGAAGGAACAAAATCTATAAATGGAAATTATTCTTTAAGTCATTTAAACGATGAACTTAGATATAAAAGAGAATTTGGACGTGGCAAACATTGGGATAAAGTAATTATTCCTGATTCTGTTAAGCATTTAGGCTATGCTGCCTTTTACGATGCAAGTATAGACGAGGTAAAACTATCAAATAGGCTAACTTATCTTGGTGGTTTAGCATTTTTTAATTGTGGACTTAGAGAAGTGACTTTACCTGATACTTTGGTAAATATTGAACATAATGCTTTTGAAAGAAATAACCTTCAAGAAATAACTATACCGAAGTCTGTAAAGACAATTGAACAATACGCTTTTTCAAGAAATAAATTGCACACTATAAAAGTTTTAGGCAATCCAAACATTAACAGTAAAGGAGTATTCCATAATCAAGATGTTGAATATAGACCAAAACAAAATCCATTTTACGAAAATCATTTTGGTTTCAACGGAAATCAAGGATTCAAATCTATTCCTAATGGATTAAGGTTTGAAAATGGAGAGTTTGTCTTTGATAAGAACGTAGATAGTGTAGAACTTGAATTTGATTATAACAATGATATGTATCAAGGAAAGATGACTATTTACAATCCAAATAAATATTCCATTGATACTCAAACT
>NZ_GL397071.1:572708-589756 GCF_000146345.1 Peptoniphilus duerdenii ATCC BAA-1640
GCAAAAGAAGAACTTGAGAAACAAGCTAAAGATGAAAAAGACAAAAATTTAAACCAAGACTTATCCAAGAAATTAGATGAAATTCTAAAACTCCAAAAAGAAAATAAAGAGAAGAAAGAAGACAAGAAATCTCAAGATAAAAAGTTGGACGAACTTTTGAAAGCTGATGACAAGAATATCCTAAATCAATTTGATCTTAACAAAATGAAAGAGCAAGAAAACCAACAAGGCAAAAAACAAGTTAAAGATGAAAAAGAATTTGCAGTTTTCCAAGTAGACAAAAACTTTTATAACATTATAAAAGATGGAAAGAAAACTACTGTGTATATGGATGTAAAAGCATATATTAAGGATAATCGCATTATGCTACCTGTTAGATATGCAGCTTATACTCTTGGGTTTAATGTAGAATATGATGATAGTAAGAGAGAGGCTATCTTTTCAAATAAAGAAAATACAGCCTTACCTAAAAAAACTCTAAGATTAAATATAGATACTGGTGTTATGAAAGATAGTCAAGGAAACATTTATCATTCTGACACTAAACCTGTAATTATAAATGGAAGAATTCACGCATCTATTTCCAATATAGCTAAAGCTTTTAATGCAAGCTGTGGGGATATAAGAGATGAAAAAGATCAAAGTATAGAATGGGATAATAGCAGAAAGGCAGTTTATGTCTTCAAGAATATAAAGTAAGAAAAGGAGAGAATTATGAAGAAAAAAAGATTAGGGGTAGCCTTAGTGCTACTCCTTTTACTATTCAGTATGCCAAGCATATCCATAGCTAAGAGCAATGAAAATGAAATAAAAAATCAGTCAAATGATATTTATTTGCCAGAAAAAAGTAAAGAATTAGAAAGCTTATTTGATGAAGATGTATATGAACCATCTAATGAGAGTCAAAAAATTCCTTATCAGGAAGTGCCGAAAATACAAGAAAATAACATAAAAAATGAGCAAGTAGATAAAAAAGAAAAGCCATCTAAACTTGTTAAAGGTGGCAATACTAAAGCAATTAATCCATTAGCTACAAAAGAAAATAAGGCAAGAGGAACAGTTATAGAAAATGTAGATAAAAATGGACAGGATATTACACCGAAAGTAGAAGATCAAACATCAAGAGATGAAAAAAAGGAAAATCCAATAGATGTTAGACAATTTTTAACCTTTCAAACAAAGAGTGGAAAAACTATGCACCTCATTGTAGATCATTCGGAAAATCAAGAAAATGTGCAACTACTAACAGAAGTTGGAGAACAAGATCTACTAAATATGATTGAAGGAGAAAGTGAAGTAAAGCCAAAAGAAGAAGTAGTGAAAAAAGAAGAACCGGTGGAGGAAAAACCGAAGAAAGAGGAGAAAGAAGAAAAGAAATCAGGGATAGGACTTTATTTATTTATGGGTTTAATTATTGTTGGTGTAATGGGTGCAGGATATTACTTCAAAATCTATAAAAAAAATGAAGAGGAAAGTTTTGAAGAGGAGCAAGATTATAATGAATTAGAAGATGATTATGAATCTGAAGGGGAGGATTATGATCTTGAAGATAAGGAAGATACAGAAATTATTCCAGATGAAGATGAATTTTAATCTTCTCAATGATTTAAGCAGTAGATTAAGGACAACAATAAAATTAATTATCGTGTAAATTTATAAACATACGATAGAAAAGTACAATTAGAATTCTGGAACTTTAATAAAAAACGATGAACAAAACGACAGCACAAACTTAATATATAAGTAAAGCTAAGTTGAAATGATTGATTGTATAATTAAGAATTTGATATAGATAAAATCATAAGTTTAATGAGAATGCTAAAAACGGATCAAGCTTTTTTATACGGATGGAATTCTTATTCGAAGAAAAATCTTTATGCTAGAGACATAAAGTTTGAAGATGTAATAGATAATGGAATAAATATTATAGAAAAAATAAAAAATCGGTAGAGCTATAAAAAGATGAGGGATTGAAAATTTAATCTCTCATTTTTTTATTAAAAAATTAAAGGAGGAAAAATGAAATTAGTAATCGCAGAAAAACCAAGTGTTGCAGCATCAATAGCAAAAGTTATAGGAGCAAAAAATAGAAATAATGGATATTATGAGGGGAATGGATACATTGTTTCATGGTGTGTTGGGCATTTAGTACAAATGGCAAATCCTGATGTGTATGATGAAAGATATAAGAAGTGGAGAATTGAAGATTTACCTATTATCCCAAAAGAATACAAGTATGAGGTAACGAAGACAACTAAAAAACAGTTTAATATTCTTAAAAGACTAATGAATAGTAATGAAGTTGACACCATTATTAATGCTTGTGATGCTGGTAGAGAAGGAGAAGCTATCTTTAGACTTGTATATATGATGGCAAATTGTAAGAAGAAAATGAAACGTCTTTGGATTTCCTCAATGGAAGACTCTTCCATAAAAGAAGGATTTAGCAACTTAAAAGATGGAAGTAATTATGATAATCTTTTTGATTCAGCTAAGGCTCGTGCCATAGCTGATTGGCTTGTTGGAATGAACATAAGTAGACTTTACTCCTGTCTATATAATGAAAATTATAGTGTAGGCAGAGTACAAACACCAACTTTATCAATGATTGTGAATAGAGATGATGAGATAAATAGTTTTAAAAAAGAAAAATATTATACAGTGGAGATTTCCATGAATGGATTTACACTTTCGACAGATAGAATTGATGACAAGATAGTGGCAGAGCAGCTTAAAAATTTAATCGGAGAAAAAATTGAAATAACCGATGTAATTAAAAAAGAAAAGATTACAAAGCCTAATCTGCCCTTTGACCTAACAACACTTCAAAGAGAATGTAATAAGTATTTTGGATACAGTGCAAAACAAACCCTAGATTATGCCCAAAGCCTGTATGAAAAGAAGTATATTACCTATCCACGAACAGATTCAAGATATTTGACAGTAGACATGATAGAAAGCACTGTAAATAATATTATAGGAAAAAATGATTTTGACACAGAAAGAATTAAGGTAGTTTTTAATTCTGAAAAAGTTACAGATCATCATGCAATAATTCCAACGATAAGTTCATTAAATAAGGATATTTCAAATCTCCCGGAAAGCGAAGCCAAAGTATATAGACTTATAACAAATAAACTCTATGCAAGTTTTGGATATCCACTTGTAGAAAATACAACAAAGATAGTGGCTGAATTTGACGGGTTTGAATTTATAAACACTTATAAAATAATTGCAGAAGAAGGGTTTACAAAATATTTAGAAGAATATACATCAAAGAAGAAAGAAGATATACAACTTCCTGATGTAAAAATAGGAGATTTTTTATATATTGAAAATAAAGATATAAAAGAGAAGTATACAAATCCACCTAAACACTTCACTGAAGACACACTCTTAAAAGCAATGGAAATAGCTGGAAATGATGAATTAGTTAAGGATGTTGAAATTGAAAGAAAAGGACTTGGTACTCCTGCTACAAGAGCGGGAATAATAGAAAATTTGATATACAAAGGTTATATAAAAAGAGAAAAGAAAAACCTAATATCAACTAGGAAGGGATTAAACCTAGTTACTATAGTTATAGATGAGTTTAAATCTCCAAAGACAACAGCAAAATGGGAAATGAGATTAAGTGATATAGCAAAGGGTAAGGAAAATAAAGAGAATTTTTTAAAAGAAATTGAAGAAGAAATAAAAAATACTATATGTAAATATTATAAGTAAATTGATTATAAAAACTTGAATATAATTATAGGAATTAAGAAAGGAATGATTTATGAAAGAAATAGGGTATAATATAAGTGATAAAAGAGTAGGCATTAGGAAATTTACTTATTATTTGACATTACTATAAATATACGTTATACTCTTATCAGATAAAGATGGTGTCCCACTACCGTTAAAGGTGGAGCATTAAAGAAGGTGTCTCACTACCTATATCCCAAAGGTGAAGCATTAAAGCAAGCAGAGAGGATTAAACCTCTCTGTTTTTTTAGGAGAAAATAATGGTAGAAGTTATAAAATATGGATTTTATACTGTAAACTCTGATTACCTTGAATATCTAAATAAAGTAGATTCAGAAGTTTATTACAACCCATCGTATAGAAACAGTATAAAACCATTTGTTGGAATTATTGTTGGTATAGAAAATTATAATTATTTTATTCCAATTTCTTCTGCAAAGGAAAAACATAAAAAATGGAAGAATGTTTCTGATGAGCATTTTTTGATTTATGAAGTGATCGATAATAGTATTACTATAGATGGAGATATCTACAAATATTATTCTGATAGAAAAAAATGCACATATTATCTATATTGGATATTAAGAAAATGATTCCTGTACCGACTGATTGTTATGAAAGAATTGATTTTAACGAACTTGAGGATATTAGATATAAAGACTTATTTCAAAAAGAATACGCTTTTTGTTTAAAAATAAAAACAAAGGTCTTGATAAAGGTAGAAAAAATATACAAAAATCAAAAGAAAACAGGAATTATAAGAAGAGCAAATTGCAATTTTTCAAAGTTAGAAAAAGCAATGTTGGATTGGAAGCAATAGAATAAAGGCAGTTAAAGCGATTAGAAAAGTAAAAAATTCCAATCGTTTTTTTATTGCAATAAAAAGATAGCGTAAATGACATTTTAAAGTTATCTTTTGCTTACAGAAATTTAAAAAATAGAAAGAAATAAAGTTTAATAAATAAATATATAAAAATTTAGTTCATTTTTATCACTATAATGAGGAGGGATAAAATGCCAAGATATGATATAGTAGATTTAAGTAGAACAATCTATCTTGCAAAAGAAGAATTTAAGAAAGATATAAAAAAATATGAGGAATATTTAAAGGTATCAGGCAATAACTATAAGTATCCATATATACATCAAATATCTATATACAATATGGATCCAAAAGCAACAGCCTGTGCAGAATTTGATTATTGGAAAAGTATAGGTAGAAGCGTTAAAAGAGGCGAAAAAGGAATACCACTTTTAGATATAGATAGTGGAAGGATAAAATATATCTTCGACATAAGGCAAACAGTAAGTATTAATCATAATATTTCTGAGGTAAAGTTATGGAAATATGATAGCAAAAAGCATTTAAACTTACTAGATGAAATGATAGATAAGTTTAAAGAAAAAGATAGTAAGCTTCTATTAAGCCAAGAAGATAAAATTGCTGCCTTAGTAGAAAGTAATGTTAGAGGAAAATTCAATAAAATTTTAGAAAGTCTATCTGATGAAAGTTTAAAAAGCATTCAAAAGGTAGACCTTTTTAATTTGTTAAAAGAATCCGTAAAAATTTCTATAAGCGAGAGAATGGAGGTCTCATATCAGCTAAAAGAAGAAAACTTATCTTTACTGTCTAAAATATCAAGTTCGGACATAGACAAAGTATTAAGTATAAGTGCTAATATAAGTAAAAATATCTTACTTGATTTGGGAAGTGAAATAAAAAGATTAGAAATTTTAGAGAAAATTCAAGAAAGAAAAGATTTGGAGCAGACAAAAGAGCTTAAGGAGCGTTATAATAAATTAAGTTCTGATATAAACGGTGAAATAAATTTTAAAGGAGGCTTGGAAGATGAAAGAGAAATTAACATTGGCAGGCAAGGAATACCTCATGGAGGAGGGGATTTACACACCAATCGTCAAGGAGAATTCCTTCGAGAGACAGGGAGGGACATACAAGATGGAAGAATTGGAGGAAGGCATGGAAGTCCTAATACCCAATATGGCAATTCCCAAGGAAATAGATTTAAAGAAACTCAACAGATGGGGAAGGATGAGATTGAACTTTCTCAAGGAGAACAAAGAAGAGGATTATCAGATAATGTATTTGCAAGGGACATTGATGGATCATCTTCTATCAAAGGAAAAAGAGATAGAGGACTTTATCACGAGGGAAGAAGTCAAAATGATGGAAACTTGGGGTCTGACAGAAGAACTGAAAGAAGAGGACTATCTGAAATATCTGAGATTGAAGAAGAACATGGATATGACCCTACAAGAAATAGGGGAAAGGGAGATAATCCTAATCTAAAAAATGAGGAAGTAGAGTCTACTTCCTTTTTTTCTGCTAAAAATCATGGAGAGCAAATATCCTTCTCAAATCCAATAAGTCAAAGAGAAATAGATACATTTTTAATACATGGAGGAAATCATGAAGATGGAAGATTAGCAGTAATAGCAGAATTTTCTAAGGGTAAATCTTTAGAAGAACAGGCAAACTTTTTGAAAGAAATATATAGGGGAGCCAATGGTCTTGAAATTGAAGGAAGAAAGATATCTGCATGGTTTGGAAAGGAAGGAGCAATTTTTAAAGATGGAGATGAGGCAAGATATAGAGAAGGGCAAATAGTTTCTTGGAAAGATTTAGCTAATAATATTAATAATTTATTAGATAGAGGAGAATTTGCTAGCAATGTTGAGATTGTAGAAAGTGCGACATATGAAAGAGAAAAAATAGCAGAAAAATTATTGTATTTAAAGAGAGATCTTACTGATGAAACTAAGGATAGATATTTAGCGATTCTTAATGATATAAAAGGAAGAGGCTTCCCAGATGAAAAAGAAAATCTCGGGAAAAAACTTGAAGATAAAAATTTTATAAATAAACTCAGAAAAGAATACGAGGTATTTTTAGAAGAATATAAGATTAATCCTGATATTTTAAGATTTCATCATTATAAATTATCTAAAATCTATAATGATATCAATGATTTAGAAATAGAAAGAAAATTATATAGGTCAAATTTAAAGGATATTGCACCTATTCAGAGTTTTATAACACAAGATGAAATAGATGAAAGCCTAAAAAGAGGAAGCGGGTTTTCTGATGGAAAGAAAAGAATATATGAATTTTTTACTGAAAAGCATGATTTAAAAGAACAAGCAGATTTCTTGAAAAATGAATATGGCGTAGGTGGAAGTTCTCATGCACTATCTGCTGCAAGAGAAAGTGGTGAGTGGCACGATGCGAAGGGAATAAAATATAATAAAGGTAATGCAAAAGAAATACTACTATCTTGGTCTAATGTTGCAAGAAGAATTAATGACCTTATTAAAAAGAATAGATATATAGATGAAGAAAGTTTTGAAGAAAATAGGAAGAAAAAAACAGATCAGGAAATAAATAAAACAGAAAAAGAAAGCCAGGAGTATATAAATTATCAAGATGATTTGCCTCCAACTGATAATGATGTATATATAGAAAGAACAAATAATAGTTCTATATATTATTATCAAGGACAGTCTGTAGCAAGTATAGGTGATGATGGAAAACTTATCATTTATGATGAATTTATGCCAAACTTTTTAAAAGAAGAAATATATTCCATAGCCTTTGAAAAACAATTAGATATACCATTAGACCAGTTAGACGATGGAATTATTCTTGAGGGAATACATGACACTTTTTATATTAAAGAAAAGGAAGAAATAGAAGGAAGAGAATATTACCTTTTAGAAAGTCAAAGTCGATATGATGATATTCCAAATATTGTAGTTAATTCTAACAAAGAAGTTATAGATGATGATATAGTAAATGGTTTTGAAGAATTTAAGGAATTTTATCCTAATAAAAATAAAGAGAATATAGGTTTTGATTTAGATAGCCATAGAAAAGATGATTATTGGATAATTGAGTTTAATGAGGGTTCAAGTCTAATAGAAAAAGATTATGCAGGACAAAGGCTGACTAAAGAACTATTAGATGAAATAAGGGAAATAGATGAAAAGATAAGACTTCATAATAAGACCTTAGGAGAAGATGAATATGGGCAGATGACTGATAAGTGGGAGGGGTATTCCAAATTCTATTTTAACCATATAGTAGATGGGAAAATAGTTGATCACTATAAGATAGACATAGGTGATGGAAATGAGATCAACCAAAGAGACTTTGAATTTCTTTATGAACAAATAGGAAAAAGTCAGATAGAACTTAATCAAACTATAGAAGGAAATAAGATAGATGAAAAAATAATTTCAATAAATCAAATTGAAGATAGAATTTTTGATGTATTAGTTAAGGATAAAGTTTTAGAAAATGAAATTATAAAGGCAAGAGAAAACTTAGGAAATAATACCTTAGCAAGTTTTAACTCTGTATTCCAAAGAGAATATGTAAAAATCATGAGAGAAGTTGCCGATAAACAGGGAAATCTTCCGGATGATATGAAGGCAATAGATAAGGTTAAAGAATTAGCTATTAGAATAGAAAATAGATATAGAGAATATTTAAATAATTCACATGAAAACAATATAGAAGATGATAAGGAGATACTCTCTATAAAAGTGGGAGATATAGTTAGAACAGAGGATAATAAATATTTAAAAATAAAAGATATTTCCAGTGGATATGATAATAACCATAATCAAATAATATATTATTCATATGATGCCTATTTTGATAAGGACTTAAAACTATTCTCACATTCCTTTAAAGAAAGCGATTTAAAAGCTTTAGAAGTATTAAGAAATGAAGTAGAAGAAAAATTAACAAAAGAGATTGTAGAAGATAAAATAGCAGTAAAAGTAGGATTTTATTATGCTTTAGTAGATAAATATAAAACAAAGGATATAGAATTAGAAGAAACAGGAATTAGAGTTTATCCAAGAAAGGAAAACTCACAAGGAAAGATCTATACTTTATATAAAGGGAAATCTTTTGAAGATAGCAAAAAAATAGACAGTTTGTTTGATGAAATTACTGCCAAAATGAAAGAAGCAAATCTTACAAATTTAAATGATGTATTAGAATTGGAAAGGGAAGGTTTATTTGAAATTACTGATGATAAAGTTACAAAATTTGAGGAAGGCTATGATATAGATGTTCAAAGCTTTAATCAGCAATTTCCAGATTACTATAATGATATATATCTTTTTAATAAAAATCTTGAAATCAATGGAGCATATCAAAATTTAGCACACATAAATGAAGAAAATAAAATTACTTTTAATATAAATTTATCGCAAGAAGAAAAATCAAAAATTGAAGAAATAAGAGATAAAAAAGAAGTTCTTTCCAAGTTAATAGATAAGGATATCAAAGAAAAAAGAGAATACTATTTTGATCCTCAAAATGAAGAATACTTACTACTGTCAAAGAAAATAGAAGATGGATTATTAAAAAAACCAGAAAATATTATAGATGGAAAAGAAGGGTATAAGGTAGAGCTAATCTTAGATGTTAAGGGAAAATCTCTTAAACAAAATTTACGATACAATGGGTATATTTTAAATTCTAATCAAGCTATAAAATATAAAAGTTATAAGGACATATTAAGTAACTTACCTTATTTACTTGATGATAAACATAGAGAAGTGCTTTTAAATGGATATTTAAATCAGCAAATTGAAAATGATAGAACAAGGCAAGAAGAAAATCCATTTAAAGAAGGTATGAATGTTAGATACAAAGGAAAAGAATACACTATAACTGCCATTAACGATACTACAAGTCCTAAAACTATAGAACTAGAAGATAGCACAGGACTAATGAATGGTTTTATTACCGGAAGTGAAATAATTCTTTTTAATGACTACAAAGATCTTGATTTGGAAGTTATAAAAAAAGAGGAATTAATTCCGTTAGAAATAGAAGATTATAGTCTTTTAGGATTACCAGTTCAATTTAGAAATAAGGAATATTTAATTAAAGAAAATGAATTTAATGAAGCTGGAATGGGTAGATTAGCTTTAAGTACAATAGATAAGAGTGGTATTACTGAAGTAATATATAGTAGAGAAAGACCTGTTTCTAATATCTTTGTAAGAAAGGAAGATTTAGAAGAATATAAATCTAGTGAAAAAGATAAATTAAGTAAAAAACAATCTATCGATAAAGAGGAATTAGTAGAACAAATTAGCTTTGAAGATATTGACAATAATAACGAAGAAAAAGTTAAAAAAGACAATTCAAGGCTCTTATATAAAAGCCTTGATGTAATAAATAATAAATCTTCTCTTGTTGCTGATCAGTTTATAGTAAGTGTTGATAATGAAAAGGAAGAATTTTTAGTATATAGTTCATCTAATCCAAAAAATCATAGGGAATTTACTCTACCTTTTTCTTACCTCAAAGGAATTGACAAAATTGACGGAGATGGTAATTCATTGAAATTAACCACTCATAGAAAAGAAACTATTGATAAGAAGTTAGAAGAATATAAGGAATGGAAAGAAAATAATGATTTAATAAGGACTGATAGAGAGAATATAGAAGGTGTTTCTGAAGTTTCTTTAGAAAACTATAAAATTATTAATGAAGAAGAAATCCTACCACCTTCACAGAGATTAAAAAACAACATTGAAGCTATAAATGTCTTAAAGGCTTTAGAAAAAGAAAATAGAAGTGCAAGAAAAGATGAACAGGAAATTTTAGCAAAGTATATCGGATGGGGAGGACTTTCTGATGTATTCGATGAAGAAAAGGAAGGTCAATGGCTTGATGCAAGAAACTTTTTAAAAGAAAATCTAACTGGGGAAGAATATAATAGGGCAAGAGAATCAACCTTAACGGCTTTTTATACGCCAAAAGTAGTTATAGACGCTATCTATGAAAGTCTTTCTAATCTTGGATTTGAAATAGGAAATATATTAGAACCAAGTGCTGGGACAGGGAGATTTATAGGAAATCTACCTGAAGAAATGAAAGAGTCAAACTTTTATGGAGTTGAATTAGATAGGATTAGTGGACAAATTGCCAAAGAACTTTACCCTAATGCCAATATACAAATAAAAGGATTTGAAGAAACCAATTTTTCTAATAACCTATTTGATGTGGCCATAGGAAATATTCCTTTTGGAGAATTTAAAGTAGCAGATCGTGAGTATGAAAGAAATAACTTTCTAATTCACGATTATTTTTTTGCTAAAACTTTAGATAAGGTTAGAGATGGTGGCATCATTTCATTTATAACATCTTCAGGAACAATGGATAAAAAAAGTGAAGATGTTAGAAGATATATATCAGAAAGGGCGGAGTTCTTAGGAGCAATACGACTACCTAATAGAACATTTAAAGGAGTAGCAGGTACAGAAGTAACTTCAGATATAATATTTTTAAAAAAGAGAGATAGGCTATTAAAGCTAGATGAAGACTGGGTAAAGCTAGATGAAAACGAAAAAGGACTAATATATAATAAATACTTTGTAGATAATCCTCAGATGGTAATAGGGACTATGGAAGAAATACCGTCAAGATTTGGGACAAGCCTTGCATGTATTGAAAATAAAGATATTTCTTTAGAAGAAGGACTAAAAAAAGCCATTAAAAATATTCAAGGTAGGTATGAAGAAGCTCAAATAAATGATGATTTAGGAGAAGAAACAATACCGGCTGATGATAGTGTTAAAAACTATTCTTTTGCTTTAGTGGATGATGAAATATATTTTAGAGAAAATTCAATTATGCAAAAAATATCCTTAAACGAAAAGGATAAAGATAAGGTAAAAGAATATTTAAGATTAAATGAAAGTCTAAGGAAAGTTATAACCTATCAAAGAGAAGACTATTCAGATGAAGAGATAAAAAAAGAACAAGAAAGTCTCAATAAATTCTACGATGATTTCAATAGCAAACATGGAAGACTAAATTCAAAAACCAATAAAAAGTTATTTAGAGAAGATGCCAATTTTTCTTTAATTTCAACTTTGGAAAAATTAGATAAAGAAGGCAACTTTATAGGAAAATCTGACATCTTTAACAAGAGAACTATAAAAAAAGCTGTAATAATAGATCATACAGATAGGGCAATAGATGCTCTGGTACTCTCTATTAGTCAAAAAGGTAAAATAAATTTTGATTATATGGAAGAATTGACAGGAAAAACAAGAGATAAATTAATAGAAGAATTAAAGGGAGAAATATTTTTAAATTTAGATTCCTTTGAACCTAATGATATAAATCCATTTAAGTCTGCTAAAGAGTTAGGAGATTTTTCAAGACCTTATGTAAGTGCTGATGAATATTTGTCAGGAAATATAAGAGATAAAATTGAAGTTGTAGACTCTTATATTAAAAACATCGAAAAAGAGTTAGGAAAGGAAGTAAATCTAGAGGATAGTAAACTCTTAAAAAAAGAATTAGAAGAGTTACATTTTCAAAAAGCAAAGCTAGTGGAAGTTATGCCTAAAGCACTAGATGCAAGTGAGATTACAGTTAGAATGGGTGCAACATGGATACCGGAACAAGATTACAAAAAATTTATGTTTGATTTGTTGAAAACACCAGTTTCATCAAGGTGGAATATAGATATTAAGTATTCTGACTTTACAGGAGAATATAGAGTTGAAGGAAAAAGCTCTGATAGGGACAATGACCTTGCTTCTTTTACCTATGGTACAAATAGGGTAAATGCCTACAAATTGATAGAAGATACTTTAAATTTAAGAGATACTAAGGTATTTGACCAAGTAGAAGACAGTGATGGAAAGAAAAAATCTGTGCTTAATCAAAAAGAAACAATGCTTGCAAGAAGTAAGCAAGAGATGATAAAAGAAGAATTTAAAAGCTGGATATTTGATGATGTGGAAAGAAGAAATAGATTAGTAGAAGATTATAACGAAAGATTCAATTCCATAAGACAAAGGGAATATGATGGATCTAACCTTACTTTTGAAGGAATGAATCCTGAAATAGAATTAAGAGCACATCAAAAAGATGCAATAGCAAGAGGGTTGTTTGGTGGAAATACTTTACTTGCCCATGAAGTAGGAGCAGGAAAAACCTTTGAAATGATAGGTATAGCCATGGAGTCAAAAAGACTTGGTATGAGTAATAAGTCAATGTTTGTTGTTCCTAACCACATTGTAGAGCAATTTGGAAGAGAATTTAATGAACTTTATCCAGGAGCTAATGTATTATGTGCTACAGAAAAAGATTTTACACCAGATAGAAGAAAAAGATTTTGTAGTCGTATTGCTACAGGAAGTTTTGATGCTGTTATTATAGGACATAGTCAATTTGAAAAAATTCCTATATCAAAAGAAAGACAAGAATATGAATTGCAAGGTCAAATTGATGAAATAATTGACTATATAGATGAATATAAAAGAGAAAGGGATCAAAGATTTACTGTAAAGCAATTAGAAAAAACAAAGAAAAAATTAGAGACAAAGTTAGAAAAACTAAATGCTGATTATAAGAAAGATGACGTTGTAACCTTTGAGGAACTGGGAGTAGATAAGTTATTTGTAGATGAAGCCCATGCCTACAAAAACCTCTATCTATTTTCTAAAATGAGGAATGTAGCAGGAATTACTTCTACAGATTCACAAAAATCATCAGATATGCTTATGAAATGCCGCTATATGGATGAAATAACTAATAATAAAGGATTAGTATTTGCCACAGGTACACCAGTAAGCAACAGTATGGCTGAACTTTATACCATGCAGAGATATTTACAGTATGATGAATTAAAAAAGATGAAATTACAACATTTCGATTCTTGGGCGTCTACCTTTGGAGAAACAATAACGGCAATAGAATTAAATCCTGAGGGTAATGGTTATAGGAGCAAAACCAGATTTGCAAAATTTTATAATCTTCCTGAACTTATGAATACTGTAAAAGGATTTATGGATATTAAAACAGCTGATGTTTTAAATCTTCCTACACCAATTGCCCATTATGAAACTATAAAAACAAAGCCTACCGAAGAACAAAAAGAAATTCTTGAAACTTTTTCAGAGAGAGCAGATAAGGTTCGTGATAAGCAGGTAGATTCAAGTGTTGATAATATGCTATTAATAACAAATGATGGGAAGAAGATGGCATTAGATCAAAGATTAATCAATCCTTTACTTCCTGATGATCCTAATAGTAAGGTGAATACCTGTATAAAAAATGTATTTAGCATTTGGGATAAATATAAAGATAAAAAATCTGCTCAATTAATATTTTGTGATATGTCTACACCAAGTAATGATTTTAATATCTATGATGATATTAAAACAAAACTTATAGATATGGGAGTGCCAAAAGAGGAAATAGAATTTATTCATAAAGCAAAAAACAATATGGAAAAAGACGCTATCTTTGATAAGGTAAGAAAGGGAGAAATACGAGTATTAATTGGTTCAACACAGAAGATGGGAGCAGGTACTAATGCCCAAGACAAACTAATTGCAATTCACGATCTTGATATACCATGGAGACCTGCTGATCTTTCTCAAAGGGCAGGCAGGATTGTTAGGCAGGGAAATGAGAATAAGGAAGTCCATATATTTAGATATGTAACAGAAAATACTTTTGATGCCTACCTATTCCAAACCTTAGAGAATAAACAAAAATATATTTCCCAAATTATGACGTCAAAGACTCCTGTAAGAGTTGCAGAAGATGTAGACGAAGCCACATTAAACTATGCCGAAATCAAAGCTCTTGCAACAGGAAATCCATTAATAAAGGAGAAGATGGACCTTGATGTTGAAGTTTCTAAACTTAAAATGCTAGAGTCCAATTTTAAATCAAATCTTTACAAGCTGGAAGATAAAGTAGTTAAATTTTATCCAAAGGAAATAGAAAGATTAAAAGAAAGGATAGAGAACTTAAAGGAAGATATTAAAAATGTTGAGCCTTATAGAGAAGTAGATAAAAATTTAAAAGAAGATAATAAATTTACCTCTCTAATTATTGACGGAAAGAAGTATATAGATAAGAAAATAGCTGGAGAGTTTTTGTTGAACAAAATTAAGGGAGTTAAAATATATAGGGAAATGGATAAAGATGGAGAAAAAATAGGTGAATATAGAAATTTTGATTTATCCATAAAATATGATTCTTTTTTCAATAAATATAACTTTATATTAAAAGGCAAGGGAGAATATAGAGGAGAGTTTGGTACAGATGAAATAGGTAATATAACAAGAATGGATAATGTATTAGATAAATTACCAGAAAGATTAGAAAATACAATTTCAAAACTAAAAGATACAGAAGAGCAATTTCAAACAGCCAAAATTGAAATACAAAAGACATTTCCACAAGCTGAACTTTTAAAGGATAAGACATTAAGACTTGCAGAAGTAAATAATTTACTAGATATGGGAAAAAGTGAAGATATAAGCCAAGATAATCCATTACTAGAAGAAGTAAAGGAAGAATTGATAGACTTCCTTAACAGAGAATATGATGAAGAAAACAGGTTAGAGGACTTTGATACTATATTTCCTGACTTAACAGATATAGGAATAGCTTATACAACTACACCAGATGAAAAACATGAAATACAGGTAAGTTTAGATTTAATAAATTACAAGATGAACACCTATGTAGATAAGAACCTAATTGACAGCTTTCAATACACCTATGATCCCTTAGATGCAAGTGATTTAAAAGAGCTAGTACAGATAAAGACATCTATTGGCTTTTGGAATTTTAGTGAGCTTGTATCAGTAAATGAAGAAAAACTGAGAGAAGTAATGGGATTTGAAATAGATGATGATGGCAACTTCTATGACCCATTATCTAAAGATATGGATTTAGATGGAATAATAGATAGAAATGATGCTGACTTTAGAGATAGTAAAGTACAGGAAATAGGGGATTTTGAAAGGAAAGAAAAAACATCTATTATGGATAAATTAAAGGAATATAAGGGGAATTTAGCAGTAAATAATAATATAAAAGAAATAAATAATAGTGAACCATGTGGCAGATAAAGCTTTAAATGAGATTATTAGAGGAAAAAGAATATGGAATTTGATAGATATAGCTTTAATGAATTTATTCGAGAAAATTTTTCTTTTGATGGTGCTACTCAGAGAATAATTAACAATATAGTTGAATATGGAATTAAAAATTTTGCCACTTCAGAAGATAAATTAGTTGAACTTATTCAGACTACAATCGATGATCCAACAGTTGAAGAAATAAAACAATTTATTATTAGTGATGGAAAGGAAGAAGAAATAAAAGATTTAACAGATAAGAGAGAGAAAAATAGAAATGGAGGAATAAAAATGAATATAAAAAAGGGAAATGTAATTGAAACTGAATTTGGAGACACTATGGTATTGGATGTGAAAGATAATCAAGCTACCTTATTTGACGGAAATCAATTTATTTTAGCCACAGGAGTAGAGTTTAATAAAGAAAGTGGAAAGTATGAATGGGATTCTGTTAGATACGCAAGTGATATAAGAACAATAGCAAATATGGAAAATACAAATTTTGAAAGCATGAAAAATACAATAGATTTTTTAGCAGAATATAATCATAAAGAATTTGTAAAAGGTATTATATCCCTTGAAACAGGAGTAGAAAATGAAAATGTTCTTAATAATGCCTATGATAATTATATGAATGATTCAGTTATGGGCCTTATTGATGAAAAGTTTATTGAATATATAGACGAAGAAGAGTTAAAAGAAAACTTAGAAGTTAATCAAGAACAAGGAGATAAAGCAATGAAAGATATAGATAATAAAGAAAAGGATACATTAAATATAGATGGAAATATAGCAACTGATATAGAAATTAAAGATTTAAAATCAAAAGATGGGAGGGACTTTAAAGTAGCCTCCTTTTCTATTGCTGAAAATGACAAGGAAGGAAATGCAAAATTCATCAACTGCTACGCCTATAATGACAAAATCAATCAAGTAAAAAATTTGAAAAAAGGAGATTTTGTACACCTATTTGGCAAAGAAAAGAAAAGTATAGGAAAGGATAATAAGGAATACACAAGTCTAAAAGTTTACTCTGCAAAGTTATTAAAAGCTAAAGAGCATACTAAAGCAAAAGCATCAACAATAGGGAAATTAAAGGAATTTAAGACTAAAGGGGATATGAAAGTGGATGAAAAGAAGAAAAAGGATAATAGCATAGAAAGGTAAAAGATTATAGGGGGCAGGTTTTAGGATTGCCTTTATTTTTTTGATAAGTTTGCAATATCGGTTATACATTAATATTCTTAATATAATAATGTATAAACATAACAACAAGTTTAAATCAAAAAACTATTAGTAGATAATTAAAATTAATCAGCAATGATCATTAATTTTCATATATGTAATTTATTTTT
>NZ_GL397071.1:590162-596274 GCF_000146345.1 Peptoniphilus duerdenii ATCC BAA-1640
ATATTAATATATATGATAAAATTTCAAAGTTTTGCGAAATTACGTAAACTTAACAGAATTAGAAAATTGTCCTTGAAATAAACTTTTAGAAGAATCAATTATTCAATATCGTAAATATAGAAAAATAAGACAAAAGTAAGCTGACAAAAATAAGATTAAATAATATTATAAAGACAGTACAACAAAAGTTGTATTTGCGTTGTTTACTAAGATTTAGAAAGGAGAACTTTTATGAAATCAGTTAATGAAGTGAAACTTTGGACGGAAGTTGAAATTGAAGAGCTTGAAGAAAGAGAAGAATATATTTCTTGTTTGTGTTGTTGGAGAATTTAGTATAATTTAACGTTTTTAGCTTTAAAGTTGTGAAACTTAATTAGTGAACAACGCAAAAAAATATGGCGGTGTTGTTATTATTAATGGCATCGCCATAATACTACACATTAGGAGGACTAAACATGGCTATATTAACAAAATATATTTCGTTTTATAATATTAACGAAGAAAATGAATTGATGGTGAATGCACTTTCTGGTGCTATTGATATTATAGATTTGGAAACGAAATCTATAATTCATAAGTTTAGTGAACAAGATAACATTAAAGCTTTGAATGCTAGAGAAAAAAATATATATGATTCTTTGAAGAAAAGAGGATATATATTTGAAGATAGAAATCATGAGTTAAATGAGATGAAACGACAAATGAAAATTCATGAATATTTATGTGATATATCTGTGATTCATGTTATTTGTCCTACTATGTTTTGTAATATGAATTGTGTATATTGTTTTGAACCTTCTAAGGTTAGAAATCAACAAAAAGTTATTAGTGATAATCAATGTCAGTCTATTTGTGATTTTATATATAAAGTAAAAGAGAATAAACCAAATATAAAGCATCGAATTCAATTATTCGGGGGAGAACCTATTCTTCCTATTACCAAAGATATAAATATTAAAATTTTGTCGTTTGCTGAAAAAAATAATATTCCGGTCAGTATAATAACAAATGGAAGTCATGTGGAAAACTACATAAATATTTTTAAAAGATTTGAAAATACGATAGATTCCGTACAGATAACTATTGACGGAATTAAATTAATTCATGATTCTAGAAGAGTTTATAAAAATGGGAAAGGAACATTTGACGATATAGTTAATGGATTGGATTTATTAGTAAATACTAAAATAAGGCAAATAAATTTAAGAGTTAATATAAATCAGTATAATATTAACTACTTAAAAGAGCTTGAAGATTTTTTAAAATCAAAAAAATGGATAGATAGCCCTAATTTTAGATTCGATTTAGCACCTGTGACAGATCATACTGCAGATAATGCTGTGGACACAATATCGGAAGATGAGATTATAAAAAAATTAAATGAAAAGTTTCCAAATTATATGGAAAATAGATTATCAATGTTTAGAGTAATATCTCATATAATGAGAGGAACTTCTGAGAATGCAAAAAAAGATTTTGCAAAATACACGTATTGTGAAGCTAATAGAGGACAATATTATGTGTATGATCCAGAGGGTAACATATATGCGTGTCCTGAAGCAATAGGAAATCCCCAATATGCTATAGGATTTTATAACGATGAAAGAGTTAGTCTTAATAAAGAGGCATATTCAATATGGAGTAATAGATGTATATTGAACATTGATAGATGTTTGGATTGTGAAATTGCTCCGTTCTGTGGCGGTGGGTGTGCCTACGCAGCTATAAAAAATAATGGTGATATTAATGACCCTTATTGTAATAATGCTAAAGAAGTTTTAAGAGAATATATAAATTCGATTAAGTATAAATTTTTAGAGATGTAAATATGGTAGAAAATTTAAAGACTAATCATTACGTTAAAGAATATCTAGATGATGGAAGACTACTACTTAGTTTTGATAACGGGAAAAGGGTAAGAGTTACGCCAATTGTAGAAGAAATAATTAAAAAATTTGATGGTACAAAAAGCATAAATAAAGTAAAAAATGAATTAAATAATGAAGGATTTGAGATATCAGAATCAGAATTAGAAGATTTAATAAATAATAGATTAATAATGACTGGGGTATTTAGCGAATATAATGAAAGTAGTCAATATAAATTTTGGTTTCATTTACCAATAATAGATGGTGATAAACTAAAAATGATATTACCTGGATTTATATTTAAACCAACACTTATAATAATTTTGAGTATAATTTATTGTGTAATATCTCTAAAATATATAAAGGAATTTAATTGGATATATTTTATTAACGGAATAAACAGTATTAATTATTTTCTATTTTTTATATCATTTGGTTTAATCTTCGTAGTTCATGAACTAGGACATATATATTCATCTAAGTCACTTGATTGTAAAGTTGGTAATATTGGTATAGGAGTATATATGTTTAGACCTGTTATGTATGTTAACCTAAGTGATTCATGGAAATTAAGTAATAAAAAAAGGTTAATCATAGATTTTGCTGGGATTTATTTACAAATGCTTGTTGGATTATTTATGTATTTTTTTTCGGCAGTAATGATCCGAAATAACACTATGGATGCTCTAATTATATTTAACTTAATTCTTATAATATTTAATTTGAATCCATTTTTAAGATTAGATGGATATTGGATTTTGTCAGATTTTATTGATGAACCGAATATTCATGGTAGATCCATGAAATTATTAAATTATATTTATAATGAAAAAATATATAATAAAAGGAAAGCATATACAATGGAAAGTAGCAAGTGTGTGAAAGTTTATTCTTTGATGTATGCATTAGTGAATTTGACATTAATAATTTTTGGGATTATTAGAGTATTAGAAGTGGTTTTTGGAAAGAGAAATTTACTGGAATCAATTCGTTTACTTTTTTATGGAGAATTGTTTCTATTTCAAAGAATCAAAATTGGAGCAAATTTAATTATAGATATAATATCTTTAGTTTACATATCTTTATTGTTTGTTAAAATCATAAAAAAATATAAAAAATAGTTAGAACATGGGGGGGCTATATGAATGTAAATAAAAATAAGCAAGTTATTATATATTACTTTACTGCTTTAATATCAGGGTTTTGTATAATGGGAATTGAAACAAGTGCGACAAGAATATTATCTCCTTATTTTGGCTCAACAACTCTAATTTGGTTAATTGAAATTAGCTTAATAATGATTTGTATAGGAATTGGGAATTATTTTGGGGGTAAACGTGCAGATAAATTAGTAAAAACAAGAACTTGTGAGGAAAGGATTGTTAAAAATTTATTAATATCTTTTTTGTTCATATGTACGGTACCACTAACGTCTAAAATAGTTATAATGGGGTCAATAATATTGGCTTCTGAAGTGCAATTAGGGAATATAATTATGATATCTTCTATTATTTGCAGCATAGTATTATTTAGTGTTCCATTAATTTTTATGGGGACAATCTCTCCACTGCTAGCAAAAATAAGTATAACTTCTTTAGATGAAACTGGAAATGTAATGGGAAATTTATATTTATTCAACATATTTGGATCTGTGTTAGGAACAATGATACCAATTATATTAGTAATCCCCAAAATAGGCGTAAAAAGATCTTTTCTATTATTTGGAGCGGTACTAGCCATTATTCTGATATTATATAGCAAAAAAATAAAAAGGAACTTTTTATTAAATTCAATTATTTGTGTTTTATGGCTTTGTATGTCGTTATATTTATCAACAACAAGTCTAGCTTTTGATAAGCCTGTGCACGAAGAAGAGTCAGAATATAATTATATTAATGTATCACAAAATGATGATGGAAAATTAGCTTTAAAAACAAATGTATTTTTTGGCGCACAGTCAATAAAAGTTGATAAGAATAAAAAGAAATCAGGATATTATTATGACGAATTTGTTAAGATTAATAATTTACTTGATGATAAAGTCAAGCATAAAATCTTAATTATTGGTTATGGAACGGGAACTATGTCTACTTTGTTGCATAAAAATTTTGATAATTTTGAAGTTACAGGGATAGAAATAGATAGAAATATTGTCAACTTAAGAGAGCTTTATTTTAATAAAAGTGATGATAAAATTATAATTTCTGACGGAAGGAATTATTTAAATAGTACAGATGAAATGTATGATTTAATAATACTTGATGTTTATCAGAATATATCTATGCCAATAAACCTAACTACTAGAGAATTTTTTGAGGATTGTAAAGCGCATCTTAATAGAAATGGAATTATTGCATTGAATATAGGTTTAGGAAATAGCCTGAATTCTAATCTTGTGCTTGCCTTAAGTGGTACTTTGAAATGTGTTTGCCCTAATGTTTATAAATATAAAACCAAAAGTGACAATAATGTTATTGTATATGGTTCAGAAAAGAATTTAGAATTATCGTTAAAAGAGCAAAACAATAACCATCTTAAAGATGAGACTAAAAAGTTGTTTAAAGATTCTCAAAAAGTTGAAGATGTAAATAATATTTTATCTGATGATATTAATAATATTGAGAAACTTCAAGATGAAGAATTTAATAAAATAGTGAAAAATCAAATGAAGATTAGAAAGGATTGAGCGTAAATGGATGTAATTCAATTAGAAAATATTTCTAAAAAGTATAAAGAGACTATCGCTCTAGAGAATATAGATTTAAAAATAGAAAGCAATAGAATTTATGGTTTGATAGGAGTAAATGGAGCTGGGAAATCTACTTTAGTTAAAATAATTACTGGAAATATTTTTCCTACAAAAGGTTCTATAAAATTATTTAATAAATCTTTTTCAAAAGAACTGATAAAGAGTAGAGAACATATCAGTGCAACGATTGAAACTCCAAGTTTTTACTCCGGATTGACTGCAGAAGAAAATATAAGATTAGCTTGTATTGAACTTGGGATTGAATTTGGAATGGAGCAAAAGGAAATATTCCAACAACTAGAAATAATGGATAGCTTAAAAAAGAAAGCTAAAAATTTATCGCTAGGAACGAAGCAAAAACTTGGATTAGGAATAGCTTTTTTGAAAAATCCTGATTTATTGATTTTAGATGAGCCAACAAACGGAATCGATCCAATATCCGTATCAAAGCTAAGAAGAATTTTTAGAGATTTCATAGAAAAAGAAAATAAGACAATATTAATATCTAGCCACATATTAACAGAATTGTATGAGATAGCCACAGATTTCATATTTATAGATAAGGGGAAAATAATACAGGTGGTTTCAAAAACAGAATTAACGAAAGATTTAGACACATCTGTTATAGGATATAGAGATAATATCGAGGAAGTTTATAATCTATTGAAAATAGCATGCCCTGAAAGAGAATATAGATTAAAAAATAATACTTTAGAGGTTCGAGGCATATATTCAAAAGATGAAGAGCTAGAAATTATAAAAAAATTAAGACTAAATAACTGTAAAATAGAAATAAAAAGAGATAATTTAGAAACATATATGATAAAATTAGTGGAGGGAGACAATGAAGAACTTAATTAAATTTAATGCAGAAAGATTGAAGAAAGATAAGTTTTTTTATGTGCTAATTTTAAGTGTAACATTGTTATCAATATTAAGTGGATTTCAAGATACCGTACAGGGAAATATAAGCAGTGGGTATGAAGGTTTTATAAAATCTTATTCAGATATATTTATGTCATTTTTCATTGCGGTTTATTGTGGATATTTTATAGGTAGTGATTTTTCTTCAAAGATTATACAAAGACAGATTTCTTCAGGAATTAGTCGAAAAGACATTGTAATATCAAAATTGATTGTATTGATGATTGCTTCTTTTATAATTGTTAACTTGTATCCAATTATAGTAGGAATAATGGGGAGCTTAAAGTATGGATTTTTACCAATCAAAGACTATAATAATATTCTTGAAATTGTAAGAATAATAATTATTTCTAATTTATGCTTTATGTCTTTAACGAGTATTTATTCTTTATTAGGATTTGCAACCCAAAGTATCGGGGAAACAATAGGGATCTCTTTAGCAATTCCAGTAGTAATATCAATGTTACAGGGAATAATACCTATAGAATTTATAAAAAAAAGTATTACATTTTTTCCGCTATCTCAAATAAAAAATGTAATTATAAATAAAAACTTTATAGACGGAACTCTT
>NZ_GL397071.1:598142-612062 GCF_000146345.1 Peptoniphilus duerdenii ATCC BAA-1640
TAAATAATAGAATTAAAAAGTTCTTTATTTAATAGAACTAATATTAAGGCACTCTTAGGAGTGACTGGGTAATATTTTATGTATATAAAAGATTAGAAATAAGATTAAATAAAATATCTAAAGTGTTAAATCGAATAATATCGTTCAGAGAAAGTGCAAGACTCACAAGAAACAATAGAAGATATTTTAGGTGAGACAGTGGAACAAATGTTAAAAGCAGAATTAGACGAGTACTTAGACTATGAATATGGTGAAAAATATTATCTTTAAGTATTAGAAATGGATCAAGCAAGAAATAGTAAAATCGTCCTGTGAAAACATAGATCTAAACATTTCAAAATGAAAGACTTAAAAATAATAGGAATGGAAAACTTTAATAGACAATTATTTAATAGACAATTAAGAGAAGTAACAAAAAACAAAATGATGTTTTTAAATGACCATGTTTTATAAAAAAAGTTTGTATTTAGAAGTGGTGGATGCTTCAAGTAAATGGACAAGCAGAATAAGCGGATTGGGTCAAATACTATCACAATTGATTTTATTTTTTGAAGATATAATCTAAAATTTATCCTTATTGGTTAATTGTGCCAAATTAGGTTACAAATATTTGAACCACAGAATTTAGTGATAAAAGTGCATTTTTTTTTGATTAAGAAAAATAGCAGCTTACAGTCTATTGGGAAGAGCAGGTTTTACAGAACCAATTGAGAGAAAGTCATGATTACAGTACTTCGTAACCTATTTTCTAAATATCTTAAAAATATATTACTTATATTAACTCATTATTAATATACTTATCTGTATTTTTTCTTAATTGAGTAAGCTCGTAAATCAAGATGTTCTTATTGGAATATTCTACCATAAGGATATCTTTTTTACTTTTATATTCATCGTAAATATTTGATAGTTCTTTTATGCTTAAATTTTTATACTTGTTTTTGTCTAAAGTAGTTAATGACTTTTCGTATGTGATAATTTGAGTTTTATATTCTGCATAAAATTCTTTATCTTTAGAGTTTGATTTATAGATTTCATAAATAGATTTATTTATTTGTAAAGTGTTTAAAGCTTCAATTGCAGTATAGATTTTGTTCAAATCTTTTTCTATATCCTTAATTTTATCTAAAGTTTTTTGCCTATTAATGGCTTCTTGTTGAAGTTTATTTTCTAGATCTATATTAGATGTCAGCCCATACTTTCTGAGTTGATTTAAAGTGTCAGCCATAGTATTCATATTGTGCTTCTTTGTCCATATTTCATAAGCTTTAGAAGATTGTATCTTTTTATTATTTTTTAAGTCTATTATATTGTCGACTTTTTTATATGCTTTCGTAGAAGAATCAAAATCAATTTTTATGAACTTTTTATGCATATTATTTTCGATTCTTTCCTTTATCTTTTCATTGGTATAATCTTTTCCAAGAGTAGTTTCTTTAGCACGAATAAATCGTCCTTTTTCTCCTTGCTCTTTATGACGAAAAGATAGGTACTTGCCTAATTTGATTTCGTATCCATATTCTTCCATAGTTTTTAAAAAATTATCATAGCTATTAGACTTTTGAATAGCATGATCAATAGATATTTGAAGTCTATATTTCCAAGATGTCCCTTTTTTAAATTCCATATATTCTTTATATGATTTCCCATTAGTTTTATATTTATTTTTAAACTTTATATAGTCTTCATCTATAACAGACAACTTATATTTTCTACACAAGTCATCACTATAATTTCTAATTTGATGGTAAGATTTTTTATTGCTTTGATAGGCTTTACCTGTATGAAAAGAAACATTATTAAATAGAATATGGTTATGAATATGCTCCTTATCAACATGGGTAGTTATTACGTATTCATATTTTCCTTGTAGTACCTTCTCACATAATTCAATTCCAATTTTGTGTGCTTCTTCAGGTGTAGTTTCTCCAGGTGCAAAAGCTTGAATTAAATGTCTAGCTAAAACTTTTGCCTTAGAATTACATTCTATTTTTGTTTGTTCAAACTCTAAATGAGCAGTTATAGGGTTACAATTTAAAGATGAGATTAGAATTCTTTCGTCTGTTTTATTGCTATCCATAATATAATCAAGGGCAGCTTTTAAGGTAGATTTAATAGGATGAATTTTAGTAACAGCCATTATTTTTTCTCCGTATTAAAACTATTGGAATAGGTAAGAGAGTATATTTTTTTACGCATGGATAAAATATCTTTTGCTTGTTTTTCTAATGATTTTTTCAAATCATCTACATCATTTTTATATATAATTGATGTAGTATTTATCCTTTTAGCAATTTGATTTATATTATTTGAAGTACGACTTATATTTGTTGACATTTCACGAAAGACATCCATATCTAGTACATAAATATCTTTTTCTAAAATACATTTCATAATAAATTGTCTAAGAGTTTTACACTTAGATGCTTTATATTTTTCATTTAGCAATTCTAACTCCTCATCAGATAACATTAAATAGATTCCGTTATGCCTAAATCTACTTGTCATAATTTAACCTCCTTGTCTATTATAGTTGTAGTAATAAAATACTACATTTTGTTCTCAATCCCTCTTTCTTATGGGATAATAATTGTATATATAGAGCTCGTAGTAAACCTCATTGAAGTTCGTCTACCTAATAAATTTATTAATAGAAATAAAAAAGAAAAACCTGTAAATTCAAGTAGGATTACTTGACTTACAGGTTTAATTTATTCTATATATTTCGTCTGGAAATCTCCTGATTTAATTTTTTTATTATTTATATTTTATCATTTTTTGAGATAATATTCAAGTTTACGTTGAAGCTATTATAAGCGTTTGTTGCTGAATTTAATTATTATAAATTTAGGGGTTTGGGGATATTCCCCAACAAGTAAAATGGAAAAAATAAGCGATATGATCGTAGTATTCTTATTCCATTTTTAGTAAGTGCATATGCACTTACTGTGCTTGCTGAATAAGTGTTAAGGGGTTTTAATATATTTGTAATGTTAGAGAATATATTTTATAATTACCTTAATGGGGTATACATTAAAATATAAAAAAGAAAAGGGGTATGATTTTGGGCGTTAAGCTTCACAGAAAAGTTTTTTCTAAGGAACACTATATTGAAGTGATTTATGTTTTATTGAGAGAAAAAGAGGATGTTTATAATAAAGATATTGTTAACTATACGAAGTTAAGCAAACCATCAGTTAGTGTGGCTATAAATAATTTAATAGATGAGGGGTATGTGTACAGGAAATCTATGTCAATAAAGCTAACGGAAAAAGGAGAAAAAATAGGTAAAGAATTATATAATAAACATATTTATTTTTATAATCTATTTTTAGATTTAGGTGTTGAACCTAAACAAGCAAATGAAGAAGCATGTAGTGTTGAACATGTAATATCAAATGAAACATTTAAAAAGATTAAAGCATTTATAGAAGAAAGCAGTAAAAAATAAGCAAATATTTTCAAGTAGGCAGTTTTAATTAAATTATTAGATAAATCTAAGTTGATTTAATTATAATTGCTTTTTTTATGTAGAAATTTATACTTCCTTTACAAATTTTAAAATTATTTGAAGTGACATATTGATTTTTATAAATATATATGTTAAAATTAAGTTAGCCAAAACTAACTTAATAAAGGAGGATAATATTCCTAAAATAAACAGAGAAACTTATGGTAAGACCACTATAGATATTTCAGATAATGACAATATGAATTCATTTGTGTTAGCGATATAAATAAAAGAAGATGTAGCTAATGAAATTCAACCTTATGTGGTGTATGAAAATCTCAATGAAATATCAGTTGCTATAGGAGAATATATTGGAATTGAAGTGTATACAGACAAAATCCTAATAACTGAAAATGACGATACTGTAGAACATAAGGCAAACGTTCTAAGTGAAGACATGAAGAAGGTTTTCGAAAATATAAACTTTACTGACTGGAGTATGTATGAAATCGCTGGTTTTAATTATGCAAAGCATACATTTTTGAAAAATTTGAGTGATAAGGGAGCTTTGTTAAAGATGTTTATTCCAAGAACTGACATCAGAATTTTAGAAGGTTCAATAGAAGTAAAATCTGTTGATAATATCGACGAAATAATTTCAGCAGTGGAGAAATGTGCAATAAATTCTACTAAAGAAGATTTGAAAAAAATACTTCCCAGTTGCTTTAGAAAAGCTAAAATCAATAGATAGCGAATACTACAAAGAGAATGTTTCTAAAGGAATAGAAGAAATTAATAATGGTAAGTATGATAAGGTTATTTTGTCCAGAAAAATTAAGTTAGAGAAAAAAATCTTGCTAAAAGATAGTTTTTTATTAGGGAGAAAACACAATCCCCCTGCACGTTCATATTGTCTGAAAATTGGTGATGTTGAAGTTATAGGTTTTAGTCCAGAAATAGTTGTCGAGGTGGATGAAGAAAAAAAGTATATACATTTCCTCTAGCTGGAACCAGAGCATTAACAGATGATCCTATAAAGAATAAGGAATTAAAGTGTGAATTATTAAAAGATCCTAAAGAGATTGCTGAACATGCTGTTTCTGTTAAGTTAGCTTTTGAAGAATTAGAAAAAGTTTGTATAAAGGATAGTATATCGGTAGTTAAATTCATGGAGGTTTTGGAGAGGGGTTCAGTTCAGCATCTAGCATCAAGGTTGAAAGGGACGCTTAAAGAAGAATTCAATGAATGGCATGCATTTACTACTCTTTTCCCGGCAGTTACCGCATCTGGAATACCCAAAACAGAGTGTATAGATGCTATAGATAGGTTAGAAAAAGACGAAAGAGGATTATATAGCGGAGGCGTACTAACTTATGATCAAAATGGAACAATGGATGTGGCATTAGCTTTAAGAACTGCATTTCAAACAGACAAAGAAACATGGATTCGAGTAGGTGCTGGAATTGTAAAATTATCAAAAGCAGAAAGAGAATTAGAAGAAACTAAAGAAAAAGCAGGAAGCATTTTAGACAAGTTAGTTTATATAGAAGATTAAGAGATGGATATATTTATTAACACTACGCAATCTAAATACAAAATATATTTAGATTGCATAGCTTTAAAAAACTTAAATGAATTTATTGCAAGCAAAAAAGAGTACAAGAACATTATAGTAATAACAGATAGCAATGTGGACCATTTTATAGGCAACAGTTTTAATTTAAAAAATTATAAGCTTTATAAGTATGTTATAGAAGCAGGGGAAAAGTCCAAAAATATAGAAACATACTATAAAATAATAAGATATTTGACCTCAATAAAAGTGGATAGGCATGATTTAATTATTGCATTAGGTGGTGGGGTAGTTGGTGATTTAGCTGGATTTGTGGCCTCTACTTATATGAGGGGCGTAGATTATATTCAAATACCTACTAGTCTTTTAGCTATGGTTGATTCATCCATTGGATCAAAAACGGCAATCAATACAGAAGACGGGAAAAATTTAATCGGAAGTTTTTATAATCCTAGAGCTGTGTTTATAGATTTTGCTTACTTAAAAACGCTTCCTCAAAAAGAATTTCTAAATGGACTGTCTGAAACAATTAAGGCTTCTATTATAAAAGATAGAAAACTATTCGAATTAATTATAGAAAGCGATTTAAACAATGAAGAAATAATAAAGAAGATTGTAAAAAGAAGCATTGAAATTAAAAAGGAAATTGTCGAGAGGGATTTAAAAGAAACAAAAGAAAGACAACTTTTAAATTTTGGTCATACAATAGGTCATGCTTTAGAAAAATTAAGTGACTATACCTTACCGCATGGCTATGGGGTTGCAATTGGAATGGCAATGATAACTAGAGGATATTACAGAATGGGAAAAACAGATGAGAAAACTTATAAAAGAGTAGAAGAAATACTTAGAAAAAATCATCTGCCAACTCATGGTAGCTATAGTACAGAAGACCTCTACAGTGAAATTTTAAAAGACAAGAAAAGCAATGGAAACAAGATAAATATTATATATCCTAAATTAATAGGTGATTGCAGAATTGATACGGTAGATAAATCTAACTTACTAAAATTGTTAAAACATTGCTTATGAGAGGTGGTTGTCGAATGAATGTAAAAATTAAGCCGAATGCAATTAATGGAGAGCTGAAGTCGATACCATCAAAGTCACTATTACATCGAGCCATCATATTAAGTGGAATATCAAAGGATAGAGAAACTAAATTAGAGAATGTAAACACAATATCAAAAGACATAGAAGCTACGCTTACTTGTATGGAAAAATTAGGAGCTAAAATTAAGGTGGAAGGAGACTCCATTAGAATTGCAAGCCTTGGAAATATAAAGAAATCTAAAGTTGAATTGCACTGTGGAGAAAGTGGAACAACACTTAGATTACTTTTACCACTTGTAAGTACATTTTCAAAAACAGCAACAGTAGATTGCTCTGAAGGTCTTAGAAAAAGACCAATTAGAGAATTAATCGAAACATTAGAAGAATCAGGGTTATATTTCGAAGAGAAGGAATTTTCTATTAAAATATCAGGAAATGTAAACTCTGATTTTTTTAGAATTAGTGGTGATATTAGTTCTCAATATGTCAGTGGCTTGCTTTTGCTTTCTTCGCTACTAGATCAAAAAAGTTCAATATATCTTACTACTAAATTAGAATCTAGGGCTTATGTAAATATAACAATAAAAGTATTAAGAGATTTTGGAATAATATTTAATGAATTAGAAGAGGGTGTATTTGAAATATATGGGGGGGGAGAGACAAAATACTCCCGCCTAAAGAATATCAAATAGAAGGTGATTGGTCTAATGCGGCATTTTTTATTGCAGGAGGTTGTTTAGGAGACTCGATAAAAATGTATGGTTTAAACTTAGAATCTAGTCAAGGAGATAAAAAGGTAGTTCAAATTCTTAAAAAAGCTGGAGCAATTCTCACCTGTTCTGACGATTGCATAAGTTCTAATGGAAGCCATTTAAACTCCTTTGAAGTAGATTTTTCTGAAACACCTGATTTATTTCCTATTTTATCAGTAGTGGCTGCATTATCAAAAGGACAAAGTGTTTTAAAAGGTGGAGAAAGACTAAAACTTAAAGAAAGCAATCGAATAGAAAGTACATTTCAGATGTTAAAAAGTTTAGGGGCAGACGTAAAAAAAAGAGATGATGGACTGATTATTCAAGGGAGGGAAATTTTAGATGGTGGAATTGTGAATTCTTTTAATGACCATAGAATTGTTATGTCAGCAACCATGGCATCTATTAAATGTAAAGAACCTGTCTCGATAGTAAATGCAGGAGCGGTAAAAAAATCATATCCTAATTTTTTTGACGACTTTAAAAAAGTAGGAGGGATCTTTGATGTCATCAGTTAGTATAGGAGAAAACATAAAAATAAGCCTTTTTGGAGAATCTCATGGTTTTGCTATTGGAGGAGTAATAGATGGATTACTTCATGGACAAAAAGTTGATATGGAAAAACTAGACAAATTTATGACAAGAAGAAAACCAGGTTCTGGGAAATATGTAACTCAAAGAAAAGAAAGAGATGAAATAAAATTTTTATCAGGGATAAAGGATTCTATTATTATGGGAGATCAAAGAATATGCAAATAAGATAAATATTGAAGTGGATACTTTCCAATCTAATCATGAAGGAGAAATAATAGACATAATTCAAAAATCTTATGGTAGATATTATGGAATAGTGATTAATCCAGGGGCCTATACTCATACCAGCATAGCTATTTTAGATGCCTTAAAAGCTGTAGGAATAAGAACAATAGAAGTTCATTTAACAGACATAATGGATAGAGAGGATTATAGGAAAAAGTCATTTATTTCAGAACATGCTGAGATGACAATCTGCGGGAAGGGGTTTGAGGGTTATTTACAAGCCATTGAATCTCTAATTAAAAAGGTAGAAAAGGGGTGATAAAATGCAATACATTCTGAAGGAAAAAAAAGACTTTGAGGCCTGTGTGAAATACTTGAAAAAAGAAGATATTCTATTCCAAGATTATGATATTAAAGATTATTATATCATTAATGTTTTTGATAATACTTTATGTTCAAAGATAGAAAATGAGGAAGAAGCCTTTCTAAATACAAAAAATGTTTCTATTGAGAATGGATATTTAGTAACAAAAAAATATAAAGAGAAAACCATAATTGATGTAAAAGGGATCAGGATTGGAGGGGAAGAACCTGTTGTTATTTCAGGGCCTTGTTCTGTTGAGTCAGAAGAAATTGTGAGAAATATAGCAATAGGTATAAAAAAAGCAGGAGCAGATATATTAAGAGGAGGAGCATTTAAACCAAGAACATCTCCTTATGAATTTCAGGGCTTAGGTAGAAAGGGAATAGATATTCTTAATAAGATTAGTAAAGAGCTTGATATACCTGTAGTAACAGAAATAATGGATATCAGAGAACTGGACTATATGATAGATAAGGTTGATATATTACAAGTAGGTGCTAGGAATATGTACAATTACTCTCTATTAAAAGAATTAGGGAAGGTGGATAAGCCTATTTTACTTAAAAGAGGGTTAAGTGCAACGATAAAAGAATTTTTATTAAGTGCTGAGTATATTATGCTTGGTGGCAATGGAAAAGTTATTTTATGTGAGAGAGGAATTAGGACTTACGAAAATTATACAAGAAACACAATGGATATAGCCGCCATATCTTTCTTAAAAAATATGACACATTTACCAATAATCGCAGATCCAAGTCATGCTACTGGGAATAAAAATTTGATTAAAGATTTATCAAAAGCATCTTTTGTAGCTGGGTCTGATGGAGTTATGATTGAAACACATATAAATCCAAATTCAGCATGGAGCGATGCTAGACAGTCTATAGACATTGAAACACTAAATGACATATTAAATTGGATTAGCAATAATAGAATTAAATAGGAGAAAGGGATGATATTAGTTGTTTTTAAATTTAAAAAAATATAATAAAAATAAAAAATATAGACTTTTTTGTTTTCCTCATGCTGGAGGAAATAGATTGACTTTTGAAAAATGGATTACAGATATAAATAGTGATATAGAAGTAATTCCAATAAGTTTAGATGAACGAAATCCAAACGATTCTTTTAGGGATATAGCTAATTGTATATCAAATGAAATTTATGAGTGCTTGGACGAGAGAAAGTTTTTGTTTTATGGACATAGCATGGGAGCAGCATTAGCTTTCTTAGTAGCTTATTTATGTCAGAATAAATTTAATAAAACGCCAGAAAAACTTATCATAGCAGGAAGACAATCACCACAAGATAAACACAATGAGAAATTTCATAGTAGTATGGGTTTTGAGGCATTATTGGAAACTTTAAGAGAAAATGGAGGTACACCGGAAGAATTATTAAATAGTGAAACATTCAAAAATTTATTGCTACCTGAAATAATGAACGATTATAAATTACATGAGACATTTGAATACAATGGAGAAATTGTTAGTTGCCCAATTGTAGCACATTGTGGAGAAACGGATGCAGAAGCAAATAAATTTATAATGAATAGGTGGGAAAAAGTAACTTCTAATAAGTTTACGATTAGGAGCTTTAAAGGAGGACATTTTTTTCCATATAAGTATGAAGGGTATTTACAAGAAATAGAAAAAGAAATTTTATTAAGGAGTGATATTATGAACAACATATTATACTGGTCTCCGACATTTTTTTGGAGTATACAAAATAATAATTTGCATATTGGAAATTTCAATTATGGAAGTAGCTTTAAAGATTTATTTCCTGAATTTTATTTTTTGACTCAAAATGGAATTTCACAGGATGAATTGATAGAAAAAACAGGTCATCAAGGTATTCCAAAGTATAAAGCATTCATACGTGATTTGGTAAAGAAAAAAGTATTAATATATAGTCCACTTGAGATTCAAAAATTGGTTTCAATTCAAAATAAAATAATAGATGCTAAGATGTATAGAGATGAGTTAAATTATAATAGTGATTTATTAAATAAATATAAGAAAGAAAAATTAAATAGAAATCCCATTTCAGAAGAAATAGTGTTTGAGGAAATAGATGTTCCAGAAGTAGCGTTTTCTTCTATAATCGAAAACAGGAAAACTATAAGAAAATACAGCATGAAAAACATACCTAAAAATGTTTTTTTAGAAATAATTTCTTGTTTAAGAAAAAGGAATGAAGATTCAAATTACTACTATGCAAGTGCTGGAGGATTATATCCGATAGATATATATGTTTATGTGAAAGAAAGTAGGATTTCAGAAATTGCTGGAGGACTATATTATTACTCTCCTTGTGAAAATAAATTAAAGAGAATTAAGACAGGAGAAGTTTTAAATAGTGAAAGTCAATTCTTTTTGAACAAAGAGATATTTAATGGATCAGCGTTTACAATTTTTTTCATATTTGATTCTAATGTAACCGCACCTAAATATGGGGGAATGTCTTATTTATATGCTTGTATAGATACAGGATTGATAGTTTCGTTGGTTTCTTATATAGCAAGTACATATAATATTGGAAGTTGTTCGATTGGAGATATGGATTATGAAAAAATAAAAAAAATCTTTCCTATGAGTGACACGATGAGTTTTATTCACAGCATGGAATTCGGTTATGCTGATGAGGAGGATATATAAATGTATTTAAATAATGTTATTAAAGAAGTTTCTAAATTTACAGATTTGGGAGTTACTTTTGTAGGACAAGGAGAAAAAATTTTTTTATCCTATAAAGATATATACGACTATTCGATGAAATTAGGAAGCTGGATGAATGACAAAGGAATTATAAAGGGAGATTTTATTTTAACACAAATAGATAATAATGTTCAGTTTATAATATTATTTTGGTCTTGTTTGATTTATGGATATATTCTGGTTCCATACGAGAATATAAGTATTCAAAATGAAAGAGAAGTAGAAAATCTTATAAAAACATATAGAGGTTTTCAAAATATAAGAATATTTACAGATGGGGATAAAATAAAAGAATTCTTAAATAATGTTAAAATGGAGACAATAGAAATAATAAAAATTCCAACTATAATAGAGTTAAAATCATATGATGAAACTAATAATAAACATAAGAGTATTTCTCATGAAGGCAAAGAAATAGCCTTAGTTATGCATACTTCAGGAAGTACACAATCTCCTAAAGGTGTGATGATAAGCCGTGAAAATATACATAAAAATATGAATCAAATATTAAATAAACTTTATATTAGTCAGAAAGATATTTTCGTAAATTGGATGTCATTGACACATGTAGCCGGATTAATGTTGGCTCATATTTTACCTATTTTTACAAAGTCTAATCAAGTACTTACAACGCCTAAATATTTCATAGGTTCTACTTGTGAATATTTACGTTTACTTAGTGATATTAATGCTAGTGTTACAATTTTACCTAATTTTGCATTAGAATTTTTATTAAATTTTAGTGAAGAGCAATCCATATCTGACATAAGTTTAAGTAAATTACGATACTTAATTAATGGTTCTGAATTAATAAATTATAATAATAATTTGGAATTTTATAGAAAGTATAGTAAGTATGGCTACAGAGAGGAAGCGATGACAGTAGTATATGGTATGACTGAAACAACAAGTGCAGTTAGTATTCATTCATATGATTGTTTAGACAGATATTATAGATGTGATAGAGAAGTATACTTAAATGAACATACTATATCTCCATATAGTCCATCTAATATTAAAAAAGATAATTTTTTTAATATTGCATTTGTAGGAGAACCTTTAATAGAAAATGAGATTAAAATTTTAAATTGCGGACATGAAGTTAAAGAAGGTATGATTGGAAATGTTTATATCAAGGGACCAAGCGTTGCAAAATCATATATTTCAGAAGGGAAAATATTACCTTTAGTAAATGATGATGGTTTTTTTAATACTGGAGATATGGGAACAATTATTAAAAATAAATTAATAATTACAGGAAGAGAAAAGGATATTATTTTTTTTAATGGATTGAAAATTTATGCTGGAGAGATAGAAAGTATATGTAAAAATATAACTTTACTTGAAAAATGTGAATTTGTTGCTTGTGGAATAATAAATTTAGAAACACTAAAAGACGAACTTGTGATATTCGTGCAGAAAAGTGAAATAGATATGAAGGAAGAAGAAATAAAAAAATTAATAAAAAGAGAGGTTGGTAAAGCTATAAATCAATCTGTATCATATATAATTTTTGTTGATAAAATTGATAAAAATAAAATTGGAAAAAAACAGAGGAACATAATGAAAAAACGATTTGAGAAGGGAGAATTTTCTTTATGAAAAATTTAAATAATTTGAAAAACATAGAATATAATTGTGAAATTACAAAGTTAGTTAAATTATGGGAAAATACATTCAAACATGAAATATCCCCTGAAGAAGATTTCTATGCAATAGGTGGTAATTCGCTTATAATGATGAGGTTAATAAAGAAAATAGAAGAAACTTTTAATTTAAAAATTTCGCCAATGAAGTTTATCGAATTATCTAATATTATTAATATTGCAAAATATATAGTTGAAAACGGAGATAATTTGAATAAAGAAAAAAATTTCCCGCTTTCATCTATACAAGAAGCATACTACATTGGGAGAAATAGTGAATATGAAATGGGAGGAGTATCAACACATGTATATTTTGAAGTAAAAACGGAATTTGATATCGAAAAGCTAACAAATAGTTTAAACATTTTAATAGATAAACAACCGTCATTAAGAACAATTTTTATAGATGAACACAAACAAAAAGTGATGGATACTGTTGAAAAATATTGTATTGAGTATGAAGATTGTAGTGATGTTTCAGAAGAAATCATACAACACAGGATTAATAATATTAGAGATGAGTTATCAAAAACTGTCCTATCACCAAATACATGGCCTCTGTTTAAGATAAAAGCTTTAAAAAATGTTCAAGGTAAAACAATACTATTTATTAATATAGATTTATTAATTATGGATGGTGCTAGTATAGGATTATTCATGAGACAATGGAGAGATATATGTGAAGATAAAGACATTAAAAATGTTAAATTTGATTTCTTTAAATATAGAAATCAAGAAAAAGATGATAAAAATACTAAAGAATACTTTGATGATAAAAAATATTGGAAAAACATTTCACCAGAGATCCCCGAAAAGCCAAATTTGAATTTAAAAGACAAAACTAAAAATATAAAAAACTTTAATAGCAAGAGAGTGAGTAAAGAGATTAGTTTAGATTTGTTCAATAAAATTTATATACAAGCATCAAAAAGAAATGTAAGTATTTCTGTTGCACTATGCACAGCATATGCATATATTTTAGGATATTGGAGTAATCAAAATAACTTATCGATTAATGTAACAACTATGAATAGGCCTGTGTATGATGGTATAGAAGAAGTTATAGGAGAATTTACAAAAAATTTAATTTTAGATGCTTCCTTATCTATTGATAATTCATTTTGGGGAAATTGTTATTCCATACAAACAAGATTATTGAGAGGACTATCACATCAAAATTATGATGGAGTTGAGTTTATAAGAGAATTATCTAAAGAGAGAAATCTTTATGATGGTGGTGTTATGCCTATAGTATTTACAAGTATGTTATTTTCCGAAAGGCAAAATAACATAAATGCACTTGGTGAGATATTGTATTCTATAAGTCAGACATCTCAAGTATATTTAGATTTGCAAATATCATATAGTTCTGATGGAGTATTAATTAATTGGGATTATGTAGAAGAACTATTTGATGAATCTATGATAAATCAAATGTTTAATCAATATATTTCTTTGGTAGAGAGTTTGGCTGGAGAAAACATTGCTTATCCAGATTTAAGCGTGCACGATAGTAATTTAGTGAAGACATATAATGAAACTAAAGAAGAAATCCCATCTACTACAGTACAAGATGAATTTAGTAAAATTGTAGAAAAATAT
>NZ_GL397071.1:613730-616362 GCF_000146345.1 Peptoniphilus duerdenii ATCC BAA-1640
CATTAAAATGGTGAAAGTTTTAAGCGAAATGACAAAGATTTTAGGAATAAAAATTTCGTTCAAAGAGTTTATTAAGGAAAACAGTATTGAAAAGATATCATTCTTATTAGAAAGAAAGACTAGTAACTCTAAAAGTAATATTTATCCATATATGAGACATAATTCAGACAACGAATATGAAGAGTTTCCATTAACTGATGTTCAGATGGCATACTTATTAGGCAGAGATGAAAAATTTGCATTAGGTGGAGTATCTACGCATGGATATTATGAAATTTTAACAAAATTAGATATAAAAACGCTTGAAATTAATTTAAATAGATTGATTCAAAAACAGCCTATGTTAAGAACAATTATAAATGATAAAGGCAAGCAACAGATGCTAAAAAATGTACCTTATTATAAAATCAAAACTACAGATCTTACTAGTTTAGATGTTAAAGATGTTAATAAGGAGATAATTAATGAAAGAAAGAGAATGTCGCATCATGTATTTGATGTTAGTGAATGGCCTCTTTTTGAGTTTAAAGCATTTAAAATTAGTGAGTCTGAATATTATCTATTTATTGGTATAGATTTACTGATTGCTGATGGAAGTAGTATGAGAATATTGGTTAAGGGTTTGTTAGATAATGATATTAAAACATCAACCAATCTATTCAACTATAAGGATTACGTAGAAGCATTGGAAGATTTCAAGAACAGTGAAACCTATTCAGATGATAAAAAATATTGGGAAAACAAGATTCTTTCATTACCTTCTTCGCCGGGATTGCCATTAAAAGGAAGTATTAATGAGATAATCAAACCTTATTTTAAGAGATGTGAATCTGTTGTTGGCAATGAATTATGGACTAGAATTAAATCTATATCAAGAAGCGAAGGAATAACAGTATCTTCTTTATTGTATTCTGCTTATGCATATATATTGGGATATTGGAGTAATCAACCAGAGCTAACAGTAAATGTAACTGTATTTACAAGGTATCCATTTAATGAAAATGTTAATAATATAATTGGAGATTTTACATCAGTTATATTAGTTGATAGTGATGTAAAAAATGTAACAAACTTTTGGGATTTCGCAAAAAAGAGTCAAAAAAATATGCTTGAAGCATTAGAACATAGACATTACGATGGAATTAATGTTATACGAGAAATTAAAAAGAAAAAAGGTTTGCAGAATCAGGCCATAATGCCAGTAGTATTTACAAGTTTACTGTTTTCAATGGATGAAGAAGATAATTCTACAATAAATGATCTAGGTGAAATAAAGATGGGCGTAAGTCAGACATCACAAGTTTATCTAGATTATCAGGTTATGGAAACCAAAGAAGGGTTATCAGTTACATGGGACTATGTGGAAGAACTGTTTGATGAATCTATGATAAATCAAATGTTCAATCAATATATTTCCTTGATAGAAAGCCTAGCGGGAGAAAATGTTGTATACCCAAGCTTAAGTGATCGTGATAATAGTTTGGTAAAATCATATAATGAAACTGAGGAAGATATTCCATCTACTACAGTACAAGATGAATTTAGTAAAATTGTAGAAAAATATCCTGATAAGGTAATAGTTAAGGATAAAAACGGAGGCATTACTTGTAAAGAATTAGATGAAAAATCTGCTCAAATATGTAATTTTTTGCTTGAAAAAGGAATACAGCAAGGGGATGTAGTAGCAGTTTTAGGAGAACGAAAAAAGGAAACGATAATAAATATCCTCGGAATATTGAAATCGGGAGCAGCTTATGTTGCAATTGATCCGGACCATCCGTTAGAAAGACAAAAATATATTTTGAAAAATAGCGGAAGTAGTCTATATATTGATAAAGATTTTTATGAAAGAAACAGTATTTCTAATTATTCCTCAGCTAATCCTCAAATAGAATATGATCCTAGTGAACTAGCATATATTATATATACATCAGGAAGCACAGGAAAACCTAAAGGGGTAGCTATAACTCATGAAGCTGCAATGAATACTGTTATAGATATTAATAGGAAGTTTAGTGTAGATAAAGAAGACAAGATAATAGGCTTATCTTCAATGTGTTTTGATTTATCGGTATATGATATTTTTGGAAGTTTAACAACTGGAGCAACATTAGTGGAAATACCGGATATTCATGATATGCATTATGTGTCTGAGATTATTGAGCAAGAAGGGATAACCATTTGGAATTCTGTTCCAGCAGTAATGGATATGTTAGTTAGTAATAATGAGATACAAAACAAGGATTTAGAAATAGATTCGGATGATATTATAGATGTAAAATTAGAAGAAAGTAGTTTACGATTGGTATTATTAAGTGGAGATTGGATACCAGTCAGTTTACCAGAAAAGATTAAAGAGCAGTATGAAAACGCTGAGGTAATAAGTCTTGGTGGAGCTACAGAAGCATCAATATGGTCAATCTATTATCCAATTGATAAAGTAGATGCTTCATGGAAAAGCATTCCATATGGTAAACCATTAGCAAATCAAGAATATTATGTGCTGAATTATGATCTTGAAGATTGTCCAGTTGGAGTTGCGGGGGAATTATATATAGGCGGCAAAGGACTGGCAAGAGAATATTATAGAGATGAAGAAAAAACAAAATCTGCATTCATAAATCATTCTAAA
>NZ_GL397071.1:618893-692729 GCF_000146345.1 Peptoniphilus duerdenii ATCC BAA-1640
CGATTATGGTGTCATGAATAGAGATGGGAACATCATATTTTTAGGAAGAAGAGATCACCAGGTCAAAATAAGTGGGCATAGGATTGAGTTAGGAGAGATAGAGAATCAGCTTCTTAAATACGAAAATATAAATAACTGCGTGGTAGTTGATTGGGAAAAAGATAGAGGTCAAAAATATTTGTGCGCCTATATAATTTCTGAAGATATTTTTGATGAAGAAGAAATACGTAAATTTTTATCATTAAGTTTACCAGAGTATATGGTACCTCAGTATTATGAGAGAATATCATCTATACCAGTCAATATTAATGGGAAAGTTGATAAGAAGAAACTACAAAAACCAGAGATTATTAATATGAAATCTTCTAAAATAGATACAGAAAAGGAAAAGGAGATTGTTGATATTTGGAAAGAAATATTGCATATGGATAATATTGGTAAATATGATGATTTCTTTAGAATAGGGGGTGATTCAATTTCTGCATTAAAAGTTTATGCCGAACTGATTAAGAAATACCAACTTAATGTGCAAGATTTATATAGATATAGAAATGCATATTCATTAAGTAAAATTTTAAAAAAGAAAAATCCAGAAATTTATTTTAGAAAATTGAAGGAAGAGTTTAAAGAAAAAGAACACCTGTTTATGAATTTGGATGACAATGTGATAAATGAATATAATGAATATTTAGATAAAATTAAAGTATATAAGCAGTTAGATATTAGAGATAAGAATGAATACAAAGATATATTTATTACTGGTGGAACAGGTTTCTTAGGAACACATATTTTATATGAATTTTTAAAAAATACAAATTCTAATATACACTTATTGATTAGAGGAAACAATAAAGAAACAGCTAAAAAAAGAGTAATTGAAAATCTCGTATATTTTGATAAATACAATAAAGAATGGGATGATAAAATTAATATTGTATTAGGAGATATAACAAAAAATCAACTTGGAATAAATGATAACGAATTTATTGAATTGACTCAAAAAATAGATTGTATTTTTAATAGTGCTGCTATAGTTTCTCATTTGGGTTTGTACGATAAAATGTATAAAACAAATGTCGAGGGTTGTAAAAATATATTGGAGTTTGCTAAGAAAACTAAAAATGCCAAAATATTTCACATATCAACAAAGAATGTAGGGTTTGGAACAATTAAAAATACTAATCAAGTTTTATTTTCAGAAAATGATTTTGAAAAAGGGCAAAAAATTGATGATAACTATTCAAAAACAAAATATGAAGCAGAAAAATTGATGAATATTGCAAGAAAAGAAGGTATGGATGTAACTATATTTAGAATGGGAAATATTTCTTGTGAATATGAAACGGGTAAATTTCAAAAAAATATTAATGAAAGTGCCTTTTATATTTTGACTAGGAGTTTTCTTAGAATAGGAATGCTTCCTATTTCTCATCAAAATACTGTTGATTTAACATATGTAGATAAAGCAGCTAGAGCTATATTTTTATTATCTACGGTTAGAAATTTTAAAAACGAAACATTCCATATTGAAAACACAAAACTAATTTCGTTTACTGATTTTGGAAAATATTTAAATGAAATTGGAGAATATGTTGAACTAAAAGAATATGATGATATGATTGATTATATTTTTACAAAGTATGAAGATAATAAAAATTATGAAATAATTAGAGAAATTAATAATTTGATTACTTATATAGAGTATCTTCCTTGGCATCATGGAACTATATTTAAATTTGCGAAAGATAAGACTGAGATAATTTTGAATAAATTAGATTTTTATTGGCAAAAACCAGATGGTACTATGATAAAAAAATTGATTTCGCATGGTAAGGAAAGGGGATTTTTAGACAAAAAATAATTTAGCAACTATAAAAAGGTTAAATATGATGGTAAAAGTTTAATATCATCATATTTAACTTACTCATTCAATATTAAGGAAGAAGGTTTATGTCATGAAAAAAGATAATAATATTAGGGAAAAACAATTAACGTTTGATGTTGGTACTAATTTTGATCCAGAATTAATTAGAGTTATAAATAAAAATAACAAATGTAATGAATTTAAATCGGTCTTTGGAAAGCTAAAAACTGACCTATTGGGAGGTGGAAGAGCTTCAGCTTTTTTACCTGATGTTAGCATAAAAGAATTAGAGAAATATATAGAATTATGTCATTTAAATAAGTTGACATTTAATTATCTAATTAATCCAATGTGTATGGAGAATAAAGAATTAGAAATAGCTAGTCATTTTAAAATTGTAGATTTTATAAAACAATTAGAAAGTATTGGTGTTGATGCAATTACAGTAAACTCTCCATATTTATGTGAGCTAATAAAAAAACAATTTCCTAAAATGAAAGTAACCATTGGATTATATTCGTATGTTTTTGATTTAAATTTAATTAAAAGATGGATTGATTTAGGAGCTGATGAAATAACATTGGCTCATCATAACAATAGAGATTTTAAAACATTAAAAAGAATGTTAGAATTTACAAAAGATAAAAATGTTACTTTAAGATTAATTGCAAATAATTTATGTCTACATATGTGTCCATATAGTATTATGCATGGAACAGTTCAAGGACATATTAGTTGCTCTGAAAGCAATGTATACGGAGATATAGACTATTGTATATTTAAATGTTTACATGAAAAAATTAAAAATAGTTATAATCTAATTAGTTCCGATTGGATACGACCTGAGGATTTAAAATATTATGAAAAGTTATGTGAAGAAGTTGATAATTTTGATTTATCAATAAAATTGGTTGAGAGAACAAAATCAACTAAATTCTTGTCTAGAGTAGTAACTGCATATGCTAATAGAAGTTATGAAGGAAATCTTTTAGATATTTTATTGTGGCCGAAAGCTGAAGAAATGATTAGTGGACCTAATTATAAAGATGAATCAACCTTAAGAAGACTTCATAAGTTTAATGAAAAGAATTTAATGAGGTATGCAAGTATATTTAATTTACCCAATATTTATATTGATAATAAAAAATTAGATGGATTTTTTGAAAAATTCATTGATAATTTTGATTGTAATAATAAAATTTGTGGTTGTATGAAAGATAAAAATAAATCCAATATGTATTGCTATTATTGTGACAAATGGGCTGGTAAAGTTGTGAGTAATGATTTCGAAGAAACTGAAGAATGGTTAGATATTTGCGATAAAGTTGGCGAAACATTAAACGATAGCCAAATGTTTATTCCATAAACTAAAAAACACATCCTAAAACGATTTTATAGGATGTGTTTTTTTGTGAAAAAATAAAAAATATCTATTTCTGTGATATTAATAAATTTTATTGTAGATATGTTTTTTGAATATATAGATAAAATATAATTTTTATAAACAGAAGTATAAAAGTTTTTCTTTACTTTTTTTGATATAGTATTAAATTCTTCCAAATTATAATCCAATCCCGAACCAGTATATTTACCAAAAGCTTCTTTTTTTGTCCAAATTTCAAAAAATCTAAGTTCATTTAAATTATTGTTTTTATTAATATATTCACACTCGTAAGGATGAAATATATAATTTATCAAATAAAAAGGTGCATCTTGTATTCTCTCAATATCCAAACCTATATTATTTTCTGAAAAAGACACAGCAATTAAATTTTGCGAATGAGATATACTGAAATGTATACTACTATCATTAATTAAAAGCGGCTTATATTTTAGTGTATAAAAACCTAAATCTTTATTAGATAAGCTTAATTTCTTACAACATATCATTCTTGTTAAGAGGGCAGAATAAAGACAAAGTTTACGATCTATTATATTATAGAATTTGAATACCTTATTTTTTCTTTCTTCTGAAATATGATTTAATAAATTATTATCTATATCTGTCCAAATTAAATTTTCAATTTCTAAAAAATATATTTCTATCAAATTAATAGTCCCCCCCCTATTTTGGAATTTAAATTGAAAAAATCATTTTTCTGTATTGACTTGGTAGAATTCCATAAGTAGCTTTAAAAACTTTTGAAAAGTGTCCAGCATGTTTGTATCCAACTTTTTCAGCTACATTATAGATATTATTTTCTGGATTTTTTAGTAGTAATAGAGCTTTATTCAATCTTAATTCTTTTAAGTATTCATATGGTGGCACACCATAATATTTTCTAAAAGCTAATTGGTAACGAGCGGGACTCATTAAAGCGATTTTAGAAAGATTAAAGGCATCTATGTGTTTTGATAAATCATTTTTCATTGCAGCAACTGATTTTCTTAAATTTTGCTTATCTTTTTTAGTAAGTGTTACAGATATATTATTATCCGCTTTATCCATACTAGAAATGATAAAAGATAAAAGTTCCATTATTTTGCTTTCGAGGTAGAGTTGTAGTAGTTTTCCTTCTACCTGACTTTGTCTTATTTGTTGAAAAATGAAATTTAACTCAGGAGAATTTTGGATTTTTAATAAATTATTATTTACCATCTTTGTCTTGTTATATTCAATATTTTCATATCTTAATTTTAAAAAAGTATCAAAGTATTTTTTGGTAAGAATTATTTTAGTAAATTTTACTGGTTTATTTGCTTCACAATAAGTATATGTTTTCTTTTCAGTGTTTAAGTAATAATATATTCCCTTTTCTACTGAATTTGTTCTTCTTCCACCAATCTTAAAAGAACTATTACTTGTTTCAAATTGACTAATTTCAAGATATTTTTCTGACACTTCTGTCACTTTTTCAATAGTTTCTTTTGGAGTGAAATCAGCAATTAAAATTAACAGCTGGTTTCCATCGAATTTAAGTATACGAAATTTTCCGATTGCATAGTTAGGATGTATTTTGTATACTTGATCATTTTTGGATGATAGCTCAGGTATTGAAATAAAAGGTGCTATGTTAATTAAATTTGATAAGTAATCTATAATAGTTTTTTCCATGTTTTTTTCTCCTACGTATTAAAATATAGTATCAATATCTTATATTATTATATCACATTCTTATAAAAAATAAAATTTAAAATATCTAAATAATGCTTAATTTTAGAGGTTTTATACAAAATTAAAAATTACGATACTAAGATTTAATTTCGCAGAAAAAGATAGTATAATACTATTGATATTTATTATTACTAAATATAAATTTATTTAAAGGAGATGTTATCTAGAAATGGAAAAAAAGAAAATGGGAATTTCCTATGTATTCCAATTAGCAAAAGATGAGAGAAAAAAGCTACATTTAGGAATGTTTTTATCTGTCATTTCTGCGACTTTATCATTAGTTCCTTATTTTGTAGTTTACAAGATATTACTAATGATATTTCAGAAAAATATTTTGTATACAGAAATTTTAATGTGGGCAGGTATAGGAATTATAAGTGCTGTTTTGCAAGCAATACTAATGTCCTTTGCGGGCATTTTATCTCATACAGCAGCTTTTAACACAATACACAGAATTAAGCTGAAAGTTGTAAATCATATTTCAAAATTTAATTTGGGATTCTTCCAAGAGCATGCCCCCGGAGAAATTAAAACATTGTTGTTTGATGATGTAGATAGAGTTGAAAATTTTTTGGCTCATAGCACTTTGGAATTAGCTCAGGCAGCAGTTGTTCCGGTTATTATGTTCATTTTCATGTTGAAATTAAATTGGATGATGGCACTTGTTATGCTTATTCCTATGATTTTGGGATTAGGAATTCCTATGATGCTAATGAAAAATTATCCGGATATGTCAACGGAGCTATCCGAAGATATTGCTGATTTAAATGCTTCGGCAAACGAATTTATAAAGGCTATGCCTGTAATAAAAATGTATCATTTAACAGCAGAAAAATTTGAACAATATAGAAGCTCATTGAATGCGTATATTACTTGTTGGAAAAAGATGTGTATGAGCTCTTGCTATCCTTTATCAATAACTTTAGTGGTTTTGGATTCAGCAATCTTATTTACATTGCCGTTCGGAGGATATTTCTTTTTGAGAAATTCTTTATCAGCAACATCCTATTTGCTATTTATTATGCTTACAATGTGCTTTTTTGTTTCGTTCTTAAATATGGTAACAATCTTTATGCAATCTATGGAGCTTGGAAGCGGATTGGATAACATAAAAAAAATAATGGATATGGATGAATTGAAAGACGGAACAAAAATCATAAACAAGAATGAGTGTATGAAAATAGATTTTAAAGACGTTACTTTCAGTTATGACGATGAAGAAACAAAAAATAAAGCATTACAACATATAAATTTATCCTTAAAACCGAATACAATAAATGCTTTTGTGGGACCTTCCGGTGCAGGCAAGACAACTGCTGCACAATTGATTGGGAGGTACTGGGATGTAACAAGTGGAGCAATTAAAATTAACGACATACCGATCAATGAATTAAAAATAGATAATTTGATGGACATTACATCATTTGTTTTTCAAGATGTATTTCTTTTGGAGGACACTCTCTATGAGAATATTCGTATGGGAACAGATGCAGATGAAAATAAGATTATTGAGGCTGCAAAAGCAGCACAAATTCATGACTTTATTATGAGTTTACCGAATGGATATCAGACAAGAATCGGGGATCAAGGGGTGAAATTGTCAGGTGGACAGCAACAAAGAATCTCAATCGCTAGGGCAATACTCAAAGATTCTCCAATTATTATTTTTGATGAAGCAACTTCCTATTCAGATATAGAAAATGAGTACCAGATACAGTTAGCACTTCAAAACTTGTTGAAAAATAAAACAATCATTATGATTGCTCATCGTTTGCATACTATTAAGAATGCAGATCAAATTGTTGTATTTGATGAAGGGGAAGTCGTAGAGGTTGGAACACATAAAACTCTTTTAGAAAGAAAAGGGGTCTATGAAAGTATGTGGAACACATACACAAAAGATTACTTTGGAGAGGGGGTAAGTGCAAATGCTTAAGATTATTAGAACACTTCTGAAAGATAAAAAAGAAAAATTGTATTTACCGATTTTTCTAATGGTTATTGATTCGATAGGAAGCATTGTTTTGTATTTAATGCTCTATTTTACCGTTGTTAATATATTGCAAAATACATTAACTAAAACCTTAATCATAGAATATACGGTAATATGTTTCATCAGTATGATTGCAAGGATACTGATTTATAGGCATGCATACTATTTGAGCTTTTCAAGAGGAGCTGAAATGTGTGGAGATATGCGTTTGGATTTAGCAAATCATTATAGGAGTTTGAGCCTTGGTCATTTCCAAAAAAATAGTAGTGGTTATCTATTATCAACTCTTACAAAGGATTTGAGTAGTTTTGAACTGATCATAACGCACACTTTACCATCGGTTATTAAAACGGCAGTTACAGCAATATTGATTTTATTAGGCACATTTTTTATCGATTGGAAGCTCGCATTATTAGAGTGTTTAGTATTGCTTATCGCATATCCTATGTTGATATGGGGCAACAAATTGATAGAAAAATACGGGGCAAGAAAAAGAAATTTAAATTCTAAGATGATTTCTATTATTTTAGAGTACATTCAAGGTATGAAAGCGTTTAAGTCAGCTAATATGACAAGTGAACATTTTGAAAGAATGATAAATACACTTGAAAATGTTAGAAAGACAAGCGTAAACGCAGAAAAGAAAATGGCGTTACCTACAAGTATGTACTTTATCACAGTTAACTTTTTGCTTCCGATAGTTCTTCTTATAGGAGGATATTTGCTTATAAATGGTAGTGTTAGAACTGAACAGTTTGTGGCTTTTATGCTTATGAGTTTAGCATTATCAGCACTTCTTATTGCCTTTCAACATTCCTATGGACTATTGAAAGATTTGAAATTAGCTGCAAGTAATCTTGAGAAAGCTTATGAAACGAAGCCATTGCCTTATTCTGAAAATGAAGTTGAATTAGAAAATTTTGATATTCAATTTAAGAATGTAAATTTTTCTTATGATAGAAATAAAACGATTCTGAACAATATTTCTTTTGAAGCAAAAGAAGGAACTTCTACAGCTTTAATTGGTCCTTCCGGTGGAGGAAAAACTACAATCGCTAATTTGATTGCAAGATTTTGGGATGTAAATAGTGGAGAAATTATAATTGGTGGAAAAAATATAAAATCCATAAAACCTGATGTGTTGCTTAAATATGTTAGTCAGGTTTTTCAAGATAATGTACTGTTAACCGATACTGTTTATAACAATATCAGGGTTGGAAAACCTAATGCAACAAAGGAAGAAGTTTATCAAGCTGCAAAATTAGCTTGTTGCCATGAATTTATTTTGAAAATGAAGGATGGATATGAAACGGAAATAAAAGATGGAGGAAGTACATTATCCGGCGGTGAACGACAAAGGATTGCTATTGCAAGAGCGATTCTGAAGGATGCACCAATTCTTTTGTTGGATGAATCTACAGCTTCTCTTGATCCTGATAATGAAGCTAAAATCAATAATGCTTTGGAGCATTTAATGCAAGGAAAGACAGTTTTTGTTATTGCCCACAGATTGAATACCATTAAAAACGCTAATCAAATTATTTTGATAAATAACGGAAGAATTGAAGAACAAGGAAATCATAATGAACTCTATGGAAAAAAAGGACATTACTATGAAATGGTAAATACACAGGAAAGAGCGAAAAAGTGGATAATAAAGGAGAATAGTTATGGAGAGGCTTAGTACTTTGAAAGAAAAGACAAAAGGTAAAGTTGTTGAAATTATTGGTGATACACATTTTCAAAGCAGAATAATATCTATCGGAATAACTGTCGGAAGCGATGTTGAAGTTATCCAGAATTATAAAAAGCAACCTATTCTCATTTATTGTAGAGATACGATGATAGCTGTCAATAAGATAGAGGCAGAGAAAATAATGATGGAGGTACTTTGAGATATGAAGAAAATAACGATTGCTTTGCTGGGGCAGCCTAATTCTGGAAAATCGACTTTGTTTAATGGGTTGACAGGCTCAAATCAACATGTTGGAAATTGGCCGGGTAAAACCGTTGAGAAAAAAGAAGGCGAATTTTCGTATAAAGATACCAATTATACGATTGTGGATTTACCAGGAACTTACGGATTATCAGCAAATTCAGAGGAAGAAGTTATAACAAGAGAATATATAGAAACCGGGAACGCAGACCTAATTGCTATTATGGCAGATGCTTCACAATTAAATCGAAGTCTATTTATGCTCTCTGACTACATTGGAATAAATATTCCGGTTGTCTTAATCATGAACATGATGGATGTTGCTACAAGTCAAGGGAAAAATATAAATATAAAGGGGTTACAAAAATCCTTGAATATACCTGTCATTCCTATCGTTGCGGCAGATAAAAAGGAATACAAAGAGTTTTATGCTTTTCTGGAGCATTCAGATAGAGGAAAAATTTTATCTGACGAAAATTTAGAAAGGGCATATGAAAATATTGTTGGAGATAACTATAAGCTATTAAAAAAACATATCCCTGATAAAGGTATAGGTGTATTTTCAAAGTCGTGGATTATCGGAAAATTATTAGATCAGGATGCAAAAGTAATTGCGTTAGTAAAAGATAATGTTGAAAAAGTCGAATTTGAAGAAATAGAGAACGTATTAAAAAGCATAAAAAATGGCAATTTAATAACCGGTAATTGTAAATTTGAATGGATAGATAAACTTATCAATGCAAATGTTATTCAGAAAAAGAGAGTATTTAAGAGAAGCAAATTTGATCGTATAGCCACAAGTAAAGCTTTCGGAAAACCTATGGCTATCGGAGTTATCATTTTAGGATTAGTTGCTTCTATGCTCATCGGATTTCCGCTAATGGGGTTATTTGGGTTTGTTATACCTAAAATATCAACATTGTTGGCAAAGGGGCTTGTCGCCATTGGAGTATCAAATTGGCTGATTTCACTTTTGTGTGGAGCCGTAATGACTGCAATTACTTTTGCATTGCAAATGGCAAGTTATGTATTGGGAATTAGCTTAGTATTTGGATTCTTGGAAGATGTAGGATATATGGCAAGAGTTTCCTATGTCTTTGACAACACTATGTCGAAATTAGGATTGCAAGGAAAAGCAATTATGCCGTTCTTGTTAAGTTTCGGCTGTAATATAGGTGGAATCACAGGAACGAGAGTAATTGATTCATGGGGACAGAGGGTTATGACGATTGCATTATCTTGGGTAGTCCCTTGCGGGTCAACATGGGGAGTAGTCGGGCTTGTTACAGGAACATTCTTCGGAAAACAGGCAGTATTTGTGATATTAAGCCTATTTGCAGTTGCTTTTCTACATTTACTAATCACATATAGGATTTTCAGAAAATCGCTTTATGAGGGAAGTGAACATTTTGGAATGATTATGGAACTTCCACCATATCACAAGCCACATTGGAAAAATTTACTTTCTTCTGTAATGAATAGGATGGGAAATGTACTGAAAAGGGCATTGAGTATCATTATCCTTATTTCTGTTATATTTTGGATTCTTGCCTATACGCCTGATGGAAATATAGCTAACAGCCTTATTTATAAAGTAGGAACATTTATAGAGCCTGTAACAAGATTGTTTGGGTTACCATGGCAATTATTTATGGCTTTTGTTGCTTCTGCAATGGGAAAAGAATCGGCATTAGGAGTAATGGCATCATTATTTACTTCTTCAGGAATATGGCATGCAGTTGAGGTTAAAGGGACAGTAGATACCGCTATTCTAAGCAATAATATGTTGACAATGATTTCAAAGCCGGAAGCCTTAGCATTTACTTTTGCCTTTTTCTTCAATATGCCTTGTTTGATGGCTCTTGCAGCAACTGCACAGGAAACACATTCAAGAAAATGGACTCTAAAAATTGCAATGTATTATATTTTATCTGCTTTGGTAATATCAGCTGTAGTATATCGTATAGGAATGCTTATATTTTAAAGGAGGAATAAACGTGTTAATACAATTATTGGAACTTCTTAAAGAAAATAGAGTGTATAGTTTGCAAGAATTATGTGAATTAACTAATAGAAATCTTGATGATATAAAAATAGAAATAGAATATCTAGAAAATAATGGTTATATCAGGAAAATTCAAAAAAATACTTATTGTGAAAATAAAAAGTGCAATTTATGCAAGATTTCTATTGAAGATGGTGATTGTTGGGAGATTCTTTGAAGTATTCCATAGACAATTTTTAAATGGTATATATATGTTATACAATTGAGATATTTGCTAGTAAATATAGTTCTTTAACATCTAACTTTGATGAACAAAACTTTTAAGGGGGAATATTTAGTATAAGGAAGAAAGTAGGGAAATAGTATGGGTAAAATATTTTTATTATCAAGAAAAAATCATAAGTATATTTTATGTTTTTCTAAAGCAAATCTGATTTCCATCTTTTACCCTTTTTAAAGTATTAAAAACTGAATATATAGAAAGTCAAAGAGCTTTTAATTGGTTACATTCAAGAGGTCTTCGCATGTCAAAATGTCGAGGACCTCCTTTTTTTATGCTCAAAAATCGAAAAACGAGTTAAAAAAGGAGGACCAAAGTATGTCAGATAATGATAAAGAAAAATACATTTATGTTAAAGGTAAAAAGTTCTATGTTTCCGATGAAGTGTATAGAGCATATAAAAAAGAGCTTAATCATGAAGCTCATTTGAAAAGATTAGATAGAAAGCATAAGGTGTTTCATTTTGGAGATTATAATATAAGTGTTGTAGATATTGCAGATAATACAGTTGATGTTGAAAAAATCATTGAAACCAAAATGCGTATAGAAGATTTGTATCGTGCATTAGACAGTCTAAATGACGAAGAGAGAAACCTAATTAAATCACTGTATTTTGAGGATAAAACTCTCACAGAAGTTGCAAAGAAAGAAGATACAAATCCGATGAAAATCAGTAGATTAAGAAATAAGGTTTTAGAGAAACTGAGAAAACTTTTGGATAGGTAAATCAACTAGAGGGCAGGGGAAAATATCTCTGTCCTCTATTTTTTAAAAATTTTTCAAAAAATATTCAAAAAAGTGTTAAAAATTGTCCTGAAAGTAAGGTTTATATATAGAGGGACTTTTATACCTCGTTATATATAGATTTGAACCTTGACAACTGAATAGACCAAGACAGGACATTAACCATTTGTGGAGCTTTATAATTTCTTCGCCATGACTTTTCTGCTGATAAGGATTTCGGCTTAAATAAATACTCTAGTTAAAAGAAGGATAAAAGAAAACGAGCGACAAAAAGAAATTATATATTCAGCCTAGGAAACTGATGCATTGAAGCAAATGGGGATAATGATACTTCTACAGTTGTTGCCGGCTCATCTTGAAAAGGGGCGGTGGTGAAATTCCAATGTCGTGGCCTACACGCCTGTTAATGTCAAAAAACTTAAAAAAATTAAAGATAAGGAGAAGATATTATGTGTGATGAACATAATATAAATACAGAAATGAAAACAGATAAAAAAGATAAACAGATGATAAATCAAATTGATGGTTGGAATATAGAAGTTAAATTTAATGAAAATGGATTTAGTTTAGAAAATTTAGTAGAGGAATACATCAAAGAAAAAATTTCTGTCTATTAGGGGCTGACAAAAAATATAAGGAGCGTTATAATATTTTTGTGGAAGCCTAACCTTGGTTCGATTTATTGTATGTAAATTGAATTAAAGGAGGCTTTTTTATGTTTAAAAACAATTTAGCAAAAGAAAATTTGGCAGTTATGTATTTAAGATTATCAAAAGAAGATGGCGAAAAAACAGAAAGTAACTCTATATCCAATCAAAGAGAAATTATAAACTCTTATGCAAGAAAAAATCAAATTACAATGATCAAAGAGTATGTTGATGATGGATATTCAGGTGCAAATTTTGATCGTCCCAATTTTAAAGAAATGATAAAGGATGCCTATGCTAGAAAGTTTAATACAATTATTGTAAAGGACTTATCGAGATTCGGAAGAGATTATATAGAAGCAGGAAAATATATTCAAAGAATATTTCCAGAAAACGGGATAAGATTTATATCTATAAACGACAATTACGATAGTAAAAGTGCAGATATAAACGATACACACCTTATACTTCCTATAAAAAACTTCATCAATGATAGTTATTGCCGAGATATTTCCAATAAGGTAAAAAGCTCTCAAAAGATAAAAAGAGAAAAAGGAGACTTTATCAGTGCTTTTGCACCTTATGGATATAAAAAGTCTGAGGAGAATAAAAACAAGTTAGTGATTGATAAAGAGATATCGGATATTATCAAAAATATATTTGATATGAAACTCTTGGGATATTCCTCAAAGGCAATTGCAGATGAACTAAATCATTTAGGAGTTTTAACTCCAAGAAAATATAAAGAAAGTCAAGGATTTAAGTGTAATGGATTTCAAAATACAAAAGGCGGAAATTGGTCAGCAAAGACAGTAAATAGAATTATAGAAAATGAAGTATATATTGGAAATACCTTACAGGGAAAGAGTGTTACTTTAAGTTATAAAAATAAAAAGCAGATAGAAAAAGAGAAAGAAGAATGGATAAGAGCAGAAAATACCCATGAAGCAATTATAAGTAAAGAAGTTTTTACTATTGCAAATACTATGTTAAAAAGAGATTTGAATAATTCTCGTGGAAAGGACAAAATTGATATTTTTACAGGAATGCTTTTTTGTAAAGAATGTGGAAGTTCTTTGATTAGAAGGACTGTAAAGTATAAAAAAAGAGAAGAGATATTCTATATCTGTTCAAAGTACAACAAGGAAAAATCTTGCACAAGACACAGCATAAAAGAAAAAACCTTGATAAAAGCAGTATCTAAAATAATGAAGTCCTACATTGAATTTAATGAAAATCTATATTCTAAAGTTCAGCGTATAGATATAAATAAAAATTTGAAAGACAATCAAATTCCTATACTAAAACGAGAAAAAGCAATGACAGAAGAACTCTTATCTTCCCTATACCTTGATCTAAAAGAAGATGTTATTAGTAAAGAAGAATATCAACTTTTTAGGAAAAACTATACAGAGAAATTGACTAAATTAGATGAAAGTATCGAGTATAGATTAAAAAAACAGGAAGATACTAAGGAGAAGATTGACAAAAATAAGAGTTGGATCATCGACATTAACAAGTATAAAAATTTATCTGAAATAGATAGATTGTCTGTTGTGATGCTTATTGATAAAATTTTTATTTCTGAATATAAGACGATAGATGTTAGATTTAATCATACTGAAGAATTGTCTTTACTTGAAGAAATGACAAAAACGGATAAGCCTGATATTAAAACTAACACTATAAAAAAGAAAAGTATCGATAAAAGCAGGAAGTCAAAAACTATCCCCACTGTTATGAATAAAAGTCTTGTAAGTGCTGAAAGTGAGGTATGCTGTGGCTAGAACAAAAAATAGGCATATATCACAATCAGAAACAGAAGTTGGAAAAGTGATTGAAAAAATATACATTGCCGGTATTTATGCTAGATTATCACAGGAAAGAAAGGAAGCTTACAGGGATAAAAGTAATTCACTTGAAATGCAGGAAGAACTTTGTATAAATGCTGCAAACGAAAAAGATATAAAGATTTTAAGAGTGTACAAGGACTATGAGTATTCTGGAACAAATTTTAAAAGACCTGCATTTATTGAAATGATGGAAGATATCCGAACAGGTAGGATAAATTGTATAATCGTAAAAGATATGTCAAGGTTTGGTAGAGAGTATTTAGAAATCTCAAACTATATCGAAAAAGTATTTCCATTTTTGGGAGTTCGATTTATTTCCGTAAATGATAATCTAGATACTAAAGACGGTATAAAATCAGATCAGAGTTATGAAATAGCAATAAAAAATATCTTCAATGATTTATACGCAAAAGATATTTCAAAGAAAATAAAAGCCTCTAAAGAAATAAAAATGAAACAAGGGTCTTTTATAGGAGCGATGGCTCCGTATGGCTATAAGGTTGATAAAATTGATGGTAAAAGAGTTCTGGTGATGGACGAACAGGTAGCAGATGTAGTAAGACTTATCTTTTATATGGCAAGTCAAAGAAAATCCAATATGCAAATAGCAAGAGAATTGACTAAAACATATACAACACCTGATGAATATAAAAGAACAGGTAAAATTTTTAAGGATAAAGACGATACAAAACAATGGGATATTTCTCATATATCAAAAATGCTTTCTGATGAAGTATATATTGGGAATTTGATTCAAAGAGTATACTCAAATAGACATGATCCAAGTAGGAAAAGTAAGTTTCGTGATAAAGGAGAGTGGATTATAACAGAGAACACCCATGAAGGTTTGATAGACAAAACTACATTTGAAAATATCAGAGATATAAAGGAGAAAAAACAAAACTATCTACCTTACCATTCACTGAAAAACATAATAAAAGACGGAAAAGAAAATGTTGGAATAAAAATTCAAAGAGATTATAAAAAAGAAGGAAAGTATGATGACCTCATACAGTGCAGTGTTTGTGGAAGATATTTGAAAAAACGATATGGACCACGAGGACTGAAATATCATGATGAGATTTGCTATTGCTATTATTGTAAAGGTGGAGACAGATTAAACTTAGAAAAATCTCATGTAAGAATATACGAAACAGACCTCGACAAAATTTTAGTAGATACCTTAAAAAGACTGTTTTCATGCTTTTATAAAAAGGATAAAAGATTACAACTAAAAATATATTTAGAAAATATAAGTGCTGAAAAGATAAATCAAGTTTCTATAAAAACAGATGTAAATAATAAAAAGATTGCTTCTCTTAGTATCAATCTGCAAGAACAATATGAAAACTATGTTAAAGGAGAGGTTCTTTTAAGTGATTTTAAAATAGAAAGTAAAAAAATAAATAATCAAATAAAAACCTTAAAAAATGAATTAAAAGTTTTTGATGATAGAATAAGAAATATAAAAAAGAAAAAAAGAGAAATTATAGAATTTATAGATGTACTATTTTGCTGCTTGGATGCTAAAAGCATAGAAGTTGATAAAGAATTGGTCGATACATTAATTAGCCATATAGAAATATCAGAGTATAAGCAGGTTACCATATATTTTAAGTTTAAACTTGATAAAGATGTGGGAAAGCAGTTGGAGGTAGAGCATGAATAAGATAGCTATATATTTAAGACTTTCTGAAGAAGATTATCACAAAGTAGATGAAAGTGAAAGTATAGCAAATCAAAGAGATTATATAAAAAGCTACATTGAAAATGAAACATCTTTAAAAAGTTGTGAAATAGAAGAATATGTAGATGATGGATATTCTGCCACTAATACAAATAGACCTTCATTTTTAAGGCTTATTGAGGATATAAAGATTGGTAAAGTAGGAACTATAATTGTAAAAGATATGTCTAGGTTTTCAAGAGATTATATTTTGCTTGGGGATTACTTAAGCAATATATTACCATTTCTAAAAATACGATTTATTGCTATTAATGACAACTATGATTCTTTAAAAGAACAAGGTAATGGCTTAGATACAGATACACAGTTTAAGACATTGTATTATGATTTATTCAGTAAGGAATTATCTGAAAAGGTAAGAAGTTCTATTAAGCAAATTAAATCGCAGGGGAAAAATATAAATTGGGCAGCACCTTTTGGATATATTAAAGATCCTAAAGATAAACATAGTATCATCATTGATGAAAAAACAGCTTTTATAGTTAAAGAAGCTTTTGATTTATTGCTAAAAGGATATTCCTGTATTCAAGTGGCTAATATATTTAATGAAAAAGGTTATATTACACGCTCTGAACGAAAAGAAGAACTGAAACTTTCTGATTATACTGGAAATTTAATTACTGGAAGTGAGGTAAAGAAAAGAGTTTGGACAAATGCAGCTATCTCACAGATTACAAGGAACGAACTATATACAGGAGATTATGTATATAATAAATTCAAAGAAACAAAAATAGGTGGAAGAAAAAGAATTTTACTTCCTGAAGAGGAGTGGAAAATACTTCCAAATACCCATGAAGCGATTATTTCAAGAGAAGTGTTTGATAAGGTTAAGAAAATAAAAGAAAAACGAAGTTTTGGGGGATATACAGGAAACAAAAATCGTTCTATTTTTTCTGATAAGATTTTTTGTAAAGAATGTGGTAGACATATGAGTTTACGATGTGACAGTAGACAAAAGAAGAATTCTGATAAAATATACAAGTATAAAAGTTATTATTGTAATTTATGTAAAGCTGAGAAAACACCAAACAATATCAAAGAGAAAGATATTATTGAACTTATAAAACCCAAATTAAAAGATTTTAAGATTCAAAACACATTAAATGAAGAGAAAGTTATAGAACACAAGAATGTGAAAGACGAGATTTTAAAGGAAATATCCATATTAAACAGTAATTTACAAATCATCTATGAAAACTATAAAAAGAAAAATATTTCAAAAGAGGACTATTTAAAGGAAAAAACTTTTATCCAAGATAAAAAGATATTATTGGAGAGTAAATTGGAAGAATTGAAGTCAGAGAAGATTGATCCAAGGAAAGAAACGGATATTACAGTCTTAGACGAAGAAAGTTTATTGAAGGCTTATTTAGACAATAAAATTGATAAGATAATTGTATCAAGAAGTGGAGAAATAGAAATTGTAGAAATATAGATGAATAGTATTAAAAGTAACTCATAATCTCGCCAACTTTAATTTTAATACGCCAAAATGTAAATAATGGCGAGAAAATTTGCGGAAATAAATAGTACTGTTTACTATGAGTTGATAGGGTAAAGATTTAGGAACAAACAAAAAAATGATATAATTATAGTTAAAATGAGATATTGTGAGGTGATTTTTGTGTCTAAAATAAATGTGGAAGGATCAGAAATTAGCATTATTGCCATAGATAATAGAGATTATATTTCTTTAACCGACATGGTTAGAAATGTTGAAAATGGTGTGGCACTGATAGAAAAATGGCTAAGGAATAAAAATACAATTGAATTTTTAGGAATATGGGAAGAAATGTATAATGCGAATTTTAATTCCACCGAATTCGAGGGAATTAAAAATGAAGCAGGTTTTAATCGTTTTATTTTATCGGTTAAACAATGGGTCAATAAGACGAATTCTATCGGAATTATTGCCAAAGCAGGAAGATATGGTGGAACATATGCACATAAAGACATAGCTTTTGAATTTGCGTCGTGGGTATCACCTTATTTTAAGCTCTATCTTATTAAAGAGTTTGAGCGCTTAAAAGAAGAAGAGCAAAAACAATTAGGTTGGGATATCAAGAGGAACTTAGCTAAGATAAATTACAAAATTCATACAGATGCAATTAAGAATAAACTTGTCCCTGAGAAATTATCAAAGGAAAGAATAAACTATATCTATGCAAGTGAAGCAGATATATTAAATGTAGCTTTGTTTGGAATGACAGCAAAAGAATGGCGTGAAAATAATCCTGAGTTAAAAGGAAATATGAGAGATTATGCTGATATATCACAATTAGTGTGTTTATCAAATCTTGAGAACTTAAATGCTGTTTTTATAAATGAGGGAATGGATGCAACTGAAAGGATAGAAAAATTAAATTCAATTGCTATTGAACAAATGAGGATTCTAACAGAAAGTGAACGTATAAAAAAGTTAAAATAATAGTTTTGTATATAAATTAGGCGATAGAAATATCGTCTAATTTTATGTAACAATTGCTTGACATTGTAGGGTAAAAGCACTCTTGGAAGTGTAATGAATGGTCTTATTCCGCATTATTATAAAGGCAAAATACAAGGAAAAGCCTTTGTGTCAGGAAAAGATATAAGCAAATTATTACTTCATGAAATAGGGCATATTGTAGGGACTGTATTTCAAGATCCAAGAAGTCAGTTTTTTACGACAACTACAGATGAAGAAATAGCTTTTGGTCTTCAAACGATCTGCAAATCAAGAGAGGAAATCAAACAGAGAGTAGAAGAAGTATATGAAGAACTGGATATTGAGGAACTGAAAGGAAAATCTGTTTTTGAATTATCGAGCGGACAGAAACAAAAGATAGCTATTGCAAGCATCTATGCGATGAATCCGAAAGTTTTAATTTTAGATGAACCTTCAGCAAATTTGGATATGAAAGCAACATTTGACCTGTTTTTAATTTTGGAGAAATTAAAGAAAAAAGGAACAACAGTTGTTCTAATTGAACATCGTTTGTACTATGTAAAGTCTCTATTTGACCGTTTTCTTTTGGTGAAAGATGGAGAGATTGCACAGGACTTGAGTCGGGAAGAAGTTATCCATCTTGAAGGGGAGTTTTGGGATGAAAATGGACTAAGAACTCTTGAATTAGAAGAATACATGATAAGTGAGAAGAAAGATTCATATCAATTAAATGATGAAAGTATCAACGGAAAAGGCTTGAGATTTTGCTATCCGAATGTAGCTAAGGATGGAAAGAAACAAAACAAGTACATCTTAAATCATCTTGATTTCAATATGGAGTGTGGAAAAGCCATTGGTCTTATCGGCTTAAATGGTACCGGGAAAACTACCTTTGCAAGAGTGATTTCAGGACTTGAGAAGATAAAAGAGGGAACAATATGGGCGGGAAAAGATAAGTCGCTTAATCATAAATATTTAATGGATATGTCATATTTTGTCTTTCAAGATTCAGACTATCAGTTGTTTTCGGAAAGTGTACTTGATGAAATGCTACTTGGTATTTCAAGCAAAGATAAAAAAGAAAATACTCAAAAGGCAAAGTCTATTTTGAGTGTACTTGGCTTAGACAAATACATTGATAAGCATCCGTTTGCTTTATCAAGAGGAGAAAAACAAAGATTGACAATAGCTTGTGGGATGATGAAACAGGCAAAGATTTTCATCTATGATGAACCAACATCAGGTTGTGATAAAGACTCAATGCTTTCCGTCGCAAAACTGATTGAAGAACAATTGAAAATTGGGACAACAGTCTTGGTAATAAGTCATGATTTTGAGTTTTTAGCAAACACGGTGAGCAAGCTATGGGTAATGGGAGATGGGAAAATAGAAACTGTTTTAGATATGAGTGAAAGTAATAAATTTCTCATATTAGACAAGATGAGAGGAGGTAGTAAGCTTGGCAGATAGAAAAACCATTGATCCGAGAATAAAGCTTACTCTACTTCCAATTGTTGGATTTACGAGCTTTTTTATAAGCGATACAATTCTACTTTTTGTACTAATTGTTTTTGCCTTTTTTCTATATTTATATAGCGGGATGTGGAAAAGGGCGTTACGCTTTATCTTGTTTTTTGTGCTTTTATACTGCATAGAGTTAGGGATTAGCAAGTTTTCTGAAGCAAGCATCGTATTTGCAATATATATGTTTATTTACTTTGCATCAAGAATGACCTTAATTGCTATGTTTGGTGGATATATAACAAAGACTACAAGTGTAAGTGAAATGCTTGAAACATTGAATAGAATGAAAGTACCAAGAAGCATTGGTATACCTTTTAGTGTTTTGCTTAGGTTTGTGCCAACTATAAAAATAGAACTCAAGGCATTAAAAGAGAATATGAAGATTCGAGGAATTGTAACAAGTAGATTTTTTCCATTGCTACACCCAATTAAATATATTGAATATACACTTGTCCCGCTTTTAATGAGAATGATTAAGATTTCAGATGAATTGTCAGCTTCAGCACTCATTAGAGGACTTGATAGTGATGAGAACAGGGTAACATTAACAGAATTGCAGTTTAGATGTGCAGACTTAACTATTGGACTATTAGGAGCTTTTATGATTGCTCTTATGATAGTAATACAGAGAATTTATTAGGAGGACTTTTATGAAAAACAAATTAAATGGTCGTGATTTTATTACAATCGGAATTTTTAATGCAATTGGAATTGTCATATACATGGCAGTTGCATTTGCTATGGCAACAACAGTTGTTGGAGGATTTATTGCTTCAGGAGTTAGCTTTATGGTAGCTGCCACGGTTTATATTCTTATGGCTGTGAAAGTTAAAAAGAAGGGCGTATTTACAATATCAGGAACGCTTCTTGGTTTAATTGCGTTGTCAGGAGGACACTTGCCTCATGCAGTCTTTGCTGTAATCGGTGGAGTTATATGTGATTTGATTATAGGAAATTATGAGAGCAAGGGACGAATGATTATTGGATATGGGACATTTGCATTAGCAGATTTTTTAGGGACTGTAATTCCTGTGATTTTATTCGGAACTGCTTCTTTTGTGGAAAGAGCATCAAAATGGAAAATGAGCGAAGCACAAATAAATGAAGCATTATCTTATTTCAAAGTTTCGTGGGCTGTAGGCTTTGGTTTGATAACTTTTATTCTTGCTTGCATAGGAGCTTTTGTTGCAACAAGAATACTTAAAAAACATTTTGAAAAAGCAGGTATGATTTAATCAATCTATATTAGTGAGAAAAAAAGGATTAAATAATGGAGTTAATTGACATCTGTTGTTTAAGTTCTACTGGTGATTATCATAAAAAATCAAATTTAAAATAGAGATAAAGAACAAATTTTTTTCATTTTAGAGGATTTATGCCTAGTGGCATAAGTCCTCATTTTTTAAGTTCAAGCTAATCAATAAAACTCAAAAATACTATAGTAAATTATTTTAATAACAGTACCAGACAAGCCGCTTATATTAAAGCGGATCAAGTTGGTTCTTTTGATTGTAAAAAATCACTACCCATGGCAAGAACCTGTTCATTAAGAATTATATCCTAAATAAACATAGAGTAAACGACCGAACACTTGAATTAAAACTGGTCAAATACTTGAATGGAAAAGCTAGAAAACTAATTTTAAAATAAGTAAGATATGGGGTTATTTCTAAATATGACTTACTATTATAGGGCATCTTATAATTTTAAAATGAGTTTAACTAATACCATAATTATATTTGGTATAATATTATCAAGAGTAATAGAAAATAATCCTGAGAGAATTGCAAGAATATCAAAAAAAGAGGTAAATTATGAAATATACTTTTGAAAAACTAAATAAAGACAATTTTAATAAGTATTACGATTATTTATCATTGGCTACTAAATTGGAACCGGAGCTTATGTGTTCATCTGACATTAACAAAGAAGAACTTTTAGAGAGATTAGACGATGAATTAACCAAAAGAAGCAATTCAATACTTGCTATGTGCGAAGATAAAGTGGTCGGAAGAATAGAATATCATTTTTATACTTGTTTCCAAGATGGATATAGAATATGTTATGTTGACTGGGTTTATGTACTGCCGGAGAGTAGAAATAAAGGCATAGCAAAAAAGCTTTTTGATGAAATGTCTAAAGATTGTGTTAAAAATAATATTGATGAGTTTAGACTAATAAGAGCTACAAATAAAGATGCTAATGACTTTTATAAAAGTTTTAAATCTGCCCAAATTTGTGAAATGCCATTTTTTATACAAAATTTATCTTAAATTATTTAGATGCAGTGGTAAAGGGTAAAGTTTTGGGACGCTATAACCTACCAATAATATTTAAAGCTTAATACAGTAATTTATTTAAAAGGAGTGTTGAAAGTGAATGATAAAAGTAATAAAAAATTCTGGGATAAATTTGCAAAACTATATGCTCCATTTATGAAAAAAGATAAAGGAGCTTATGATAGAGTTTGCGAATGTATCAGTCCTCATTTGAATAAGAACATGGATGTACTTGAACTTGCCTGTGGATCGGGGCAACTTTCTTTTAGTCTTTCAAAACATACTAAAACTTGGATAGGGACAGACTTTTCCGAACAAATGATTATGGAAGCGAAAAAGAATGGGGAATATGAAAACCTCACATTTGAAGTAGCTGATGCAACATCGCTATCTTTTACGGATGAAAAGTTTGATAGTGTGCTAATCGCTAATGCACTTCATATCATGCCAAATCCAGACCTTGCAATGAAAGAAATACATAGAGTTTTAAAACCTAACGGGACTTTGTTTGCTCCTACTTTTTTGTGGAAAGAGGGAAAACAAAGAAATATTATAAAGAGTTTGATGTCCATTTCAGGATTTAAAATGTATCAAGAATGGAATAAAAAACAATTTGAAGATTTCATTGAGGAATACGGATTTTCAGTAGTTGAAATGAAATTGGTGTATGCAGGTATTGCACCGATTGGTGTTCTGATTGCGAAAAAAGTATCTTAATAGATTATTTTTGCGAATAAAAATTTCGCCAAAATGTACAAGATGCAATAAAAAATAGAAAAAACGAAAGGTATTAGAAATTAATAGTTAATCATGATAATAGACAGTTTTGATAAAGACACAGAGCCACTTATAAGTCTAAAAGACTTTTACGTAGAAAAGAAAAATATTGCAGAAAAATGCTTGGTAATATTTTCGAAAAGCATACTAGAATATTTACTCGATAATTTTGAGTGCGAAGAAATTGGAAATATAGGATCTGTAAATGGGTCAATGCCAGTATATAAAAGTAGCTTTGAAGGTCAAGAATTTGCCTTCTATCTTAGCATGATGGGTTCAGCCCTTGCTTCAGGAGGTTGTGTAGAAGTCAATTGGATTACAGGTGTAAATAAATTTATAATGTTTGGATCTTGTGGCAGTCTTGACAAGGAAAAGACTTTTGGAAAGTACATTATACCGACAGAGGCTTATAGAGGTGAGGGGGCATCTTATTATTATGCACCCCCTTCAGATTATCTGGATATTAAAAACCATGAAAAAGTTGAAGAATTTTTTATCAGAGAAAGAGCTCCATATACTAAGGGAAAAGTCTGGACCACAGACGTGATGCTTCGTGAGACTCGCGGACTTGTTTCAAAGAGAAAGTCGGAAGGATGCATAGCAGTAGAAATGGAACTTGCAGGCGTGCAAGCAGCATGTGATTTTTACGGATTTGAACTGTATAACTTCCTTGAAGCAGGAGATGTATTAAATGAGAGTTCTTATGAAGTTGAGGAACTCCATAGCGCAAACCATGATCTTGGAAAATTGTACTTGGCTTTAAAACTTTTAAAAGAAATATAATGAGACTTTAAAAAAATATAAGAGGATAATACTCGCAGAATTCTTAAATATAAATTAAGAAGACTTACTTAGGAGCAAAAGAAAATGAAAACTTTGACTACAAAAGAAGAGCTCGGACAAGTTGCCAAAGATGTTTTCTATGAAGCGGGCGATAACGAAGCATATAAACCGATAACTATTAAAATTAATGAAGAATTAAAAACATTTTTAGAACAAACTAAAGGAAGACATGGGGTAGACAAAGAGTTTTTAATCCCAGATAGTGCAACATTAAACAATCTTCTAGTAGTAAGACTCGAAGACATGAAACCTAGATCCGATTACTATGAATGCAAACTATTGGTTCAATTCTTCGCAGAAAAAAGATATTTTAAAGATTTGATGGATCTAGAAGAAAAGATAAAAAAGCAAGCAGAAGGCTTAACCGATGTAGAGAAGATTGAATTTTTAAACAAATATATTACAGAGAATATAACTTACGACAAGGAACACAGATTCAGATCCGCCCTTGCCGCAGCTATTACCCACAAAGGCACCTGCGCCTCTTTTGCTCAGATCTTTCTGATCCTAGGCGAAGCAATTGGCTTAAAAGTCGGTTGTATAAACAGCGAGATAATGAAACACAGATGGAACTACGTAAAAATCGGTGATGAAACCTACTACATCGACACCACTTTTAACGCAACAAATCCCATATCAAACAAACTTTTCTTTCAAACAAGCCCTATACATTTGGCAAAGGCGCCCGATCAAAAGATTGCGGTAAAACATATGAAGTAAGCTTTAGATAAAACTCTAAGGCTTTTTATAAATTACGCTAAAAATATATAAATTACATTGAATGATAGGTTGTAAAATTATTCAGAGCGTATTTGTGTTTTCACAAAAATTTTGCTCGAGGAGGCATAATGAATAAAAAGAATTTTTTTGCGGCTCTTGTCGCGGCACTTATTTTTTTCAATGTTATACTAAGTGAAAATGTATTGGCGTATGATGGTCCAAAGCTAGATAAAGACGGATACTATACTTTAACTAATGGTGATTATTCTATTAGTGATAGAGAATATGATTTGGTTCGTCTTGTAAAGCAACCTAACGGGACTTATAGATATTATAAGTATGGCGAAACAGTTAGCCTTCAAACACTGAGTCTAGATAGGGGAAGTTGCCTTAATAGTAGAAATAAACCCAAAAAGATCATAATCCCTGAAGGTGTTGAAGCTATTATGTATGGTAGCTTTGAGAACATGGAGCTGACTGATGTTAAATTTCCAAAAAGCTTGCAATATATTGGATCAAGTGCATTTCAAGGCAATGAAATATCTGGCAAGATTTCTCTTCCTAATGTGTGGAAGGTAGATAGCTATGCGTTTGAAAATAACAAAATTACTGGCATTGATGCGCCAAAGCTTGAGCTTATTGATACTAATGCTTTCGAAAACAATATGATTGAAGGCGAAGTTAAATTACCTGAACTTAAGGCTATTAGCTGGAATGGTTTGGCAAACAACAACAATGAGATCACTCTAATTGCACCGAAGCTTGAGGTTGTTGGCAGAGATGCATTTTTAAATACTACAGTCACAAAGGCTGAATTACCAAAATTAAAATTGGTTGAAGGTCAAGGCGGACAAGATAATATTAAAAATTATTATACAACAAAGCAATTTACTGTCGAATGGAAGGCTGAAGATGAAGCAAAGCTTCCAAAACAAAAACCAGAAGTAAAGGTTCATCTCTATGCAAATGGTGAGCAAAAGGAAAATTATGTAATTGTTTCAAATGGTGCAGAAACTGCAGAGTTCAAAGATTTACCAAGCTATTATATTGGCCAAAAACCATTTAACTATACTGCAAAAGAAGAATTTGGTGGTTCAATTATTGACGAAGACGAAACTTTTGAATATGAATTAGATGGTGTAAAATATACTTTTAAGGTTAAATACGAGGACGATAAAATTATAAACACATTTGTAAAATCAGAAGATCCAAAACGCGAAGAAGCAAAAAAAGCTTTAGATGCCTATATGAATTCTTTTAATGAAGACGTAGTCGATAATCCTGCTATTGAATATCAAGATGAAAAGGTAAAGGGCGAGATTAAGAAAGCCATTACAAGGGCAAAGGATTTGTTGGCAAAAGAAGATATAAGTCAAGCCGAATTAGAGGAAATGGAAAAAATTCCATATAAAAAAGTGGATGGTAAAAAATCAGGTTTATTTAGAGACTTTACTAAGAAAGCACTAGTAAACTATGAAGTTTTAGGAGATAAAAACATAGTAAATCCTCATAATGGGAAAAAATATACTGCATTAAAAAATAATACAATTAAAATTAAAAGTACTTTAAAAGATGCAGGTAAAATTGGAGAAAATGATAATTTCTTCTTTAAGTTAAACTATGTTAAAGAAGAAGACTTTAAGTCCATACCCCAACCTACAAGTGTAGATGCTACCAGTACCCCTACTCCAAAGTACAAAAAACAAGAAGTACCTAGTGCTGACTATGAGGTTAATGCTGTAGAAGGTGGCTATGAAATAAAAATAAATAAGCTACCGGAAGGCGCAAAAATTATTAAGCCTATTGTCTATGCAAAATTGGCAGATAATACTTATTTTGAAAATGGAACCCTAGTATTTGTTAGTCCAAAAGAAGATCCAGCTATTCCTGGTGGAGAAAGTCATGATAGGCCAAGCGCTGACGATGATTCTCATAGAAGATATATGCCTAGCTATCCGTTCTTTTTTGCCTATGGTGGATCTAAGGAGACTAAACCAGCTACCGAAACAAAAGTTCCAGTAGAAATAAAGATGGATTCTAAACTAGTTATCGGTTCAAAAAAACTTGTAGTTACAGTAAATGGTGTTCAAAAAGAAGTGGTAATGGATGTAGAACCATTTATATCAAACAATAGAACCATGCTACCTATTAGATTCGTAGCAGAAGCATTAGGATTTAAGGTAGAATGGGATGATCCAACTAGAACAGTAATTTTAACAGATAAAGATACAGTAGTTAAAATACCAGTGGATACAAATCAAATAATCGTAAATGGAAAAGTATTTGAAAGCGACGTAAAACCAATCCTTAAAAACAATAGAACAATGCTTCCAATTGCAAACATTGCAAGAGCACTAGGACTAGTAGATGGCAAGGACATCATCTGGGATGGAGCTACAAAAGAAGTAACAATTAAAAGAGAAACATCAAAATAATCCAAACTCTTTAGAAAAGGGCACTCCGGTGTCCTTTTTTTAGTTGGTGTTTTGTGGCCTTTGTATTAGATGATAAGTGTTTGATTTTAAAATGATCTTAAGTCTAACAGAATAATTTAGGAGAGATTTCACATTAATAAATGGGGAAACTGTTGTAATTATAATTAGTAAGTATGCATAAAAATGCTTCGTAATGAAGATTTAGAAACATCAAGAATAAAATTAAAAGAGTATTATAAAACACATATCCGGGAGAAGATGTGCCAATATAAACTTTGGAAATAATAAAATAGTTAAATTAAAAGCGTGGATTCCCCTGTTATTCCAACAAAAAGATAGGATGGAAGTGATATAATTACTTTAAGAAGCATAAGGGGGAGATTATGAAAAATTAGAACAAATAAGACAAAAGAATTTAAAGAAACACTAAAAATAATGAGAAAAAATAAAAATTGAACGGGACGGAGTAACCCATGACTACACCAAAAACAAGGAGTAATTAGCAAAGAAATAATAAGCAATCAAACTATTCCTCTCCCACTACTAGCAGAACAAAAAAAGAATAGTCGATAGATTAGAAGAGCTACTACCTCTATGTGACAAACTTATAAAGAATAAAGAAAAGTAGAGAGCTCATATATATAAATTAAGCAATTATTTCCACAGGCTTTTAGGATAGAATCCTAGAAGCCTTTTTATATTCTCATTCTATGAAAATCATTTATAAAATGCTAATTTAGTTGTTATTACAACGTAGCTTTTGTCTTTATTGTAGTATAATTGAAATATAAAATCAATTAGTAGAATTTATGCTTTGATTCTATTTTGAGTAAAAATAGATGTCTTAGTTTGCTATGATTCTTGAAAGGGATGTTGATATGGTGTTTGAAAAAAACAATGACACACAAAAAATAAAAAAGGATTTGAGAAAAAAGATGCTGTCCAAAGCCCTTGCACTTCCGGAGGTTTACAAAAGTGATGCAGACGCACGCATTACTCAGTTGCTCTTAGGACTTCCTGAATATAAAGATGCGAATACTATTTTCTGTTTTGTTGGAGTGGAGCATGAGATCAACACGAGACCTTTTCTTGATCAAGTACTTGCAGATGGCAAGAGGCTTGCGGTTCCGCTCTGTGTTGGAAAAGCAGTTATGGAAGCGAGAAGAATTTTTTCCCTTGATGAATTAAAACGCGGATACTACGGTCTCTATGAGCCGGATAAGTCTTCGGAGCTTGTTCCTATGGATGAGGTTGAGTTTGCTGTCATTCCTTGTCTTACAACAGATCATAAGGGCAATCGTCTCGGTCATGGCGGTGGGTTTTACGACACTCTTTTCAATAAATATAATAATGTGCCGGCTGCTATTGTTTGCAGAGAGCGCATGTGTGGCAAAGTGCCGACAGAACCATTCGATCACAGGTTTTCTATAACTGTTACAGAAGATGGCGTATTTCGAAATAATAATTAAATTAAATTTTGTATGAATCGTGGAAAGAGTAAAAGTAAAATCACTATTACTGACAAAAAAAGGATGTGATTAAATGAAAGAAAAAATAGGTGAAGTCTTTTCCATAGGAAGGGATAATCCGTCGGTTCCTGGATGTACCATATCAAAAGAAATCTATGGTGGAGAAAGCTCCATTACGTATTTTTCACTGGCTAAGAATACGGACATAAGCGCGGAGATTTATCCTTACCACAAACTGATAATCGTTGCAGAGGGCAGCTTGGAGGTTTATGGAAAAGATAATTTCTTGCAAAAATTGCAAGTAGGAGATAGTATCTTAACGCTGACGAACACCCCTATGGGGATGAGAACTGCAGAAGGCAGTGTGTATACAGAAGCATCTGTAAGAAAGGAGAGTATTATGAACGAAAAAATTAAGGCAGGAGAAGTTTTTAAATTGAAAGACCTTGTTCCTTATGGAGAAGGCAAGATCGTCAATATGGATGTGGTGCATAATGACAAGATGAAATTCGTCGTTATGGCATTTGATGAAGGCACAGGGCTTTCGGAACATGCCGCTCCTGGCGAGGCAATCATCTTCGCTTTGGACGGCGAGGCTGTCATAAGCTATGAGGGTAAGGACCATGTAGTCTGTGCCGGTGAAAATTTCCACTTTGCGAAGGGTGGTCTCCATTCTGTAAAGGCTACAAAGAAGTTTAAAATGGCACTTCTTCTTACTTTGGAATAAAATGATTTAAAGAATATTAAAAATATTGGAGGTGGGGATAAATATGAGAATTATTAAATACAGCAAGTCTGAGGAAGCTTTAAATATAGCTACCCACATCTTAGGATTTATCCTGAGCCTTATATTTTTCCTACCGGTAGTCCTTGAAGCCTATCGGGGCAAAGATATGATTGGATTTTTGGCGTGGTTAATCTATTTTATAGCCATAGCCATCATGTTTTTATCATCAAGCCTCTACCATTCTATGAAAAATCCACTAGCAAGGACGGTCTTTAGGGCAATCGATCATGGGGTGATCTATCTTACCATCGCAGGTTCCTATACTCCAATTATCTTAATCGGTCTAAAGTCTACTTTTGCCATAGTTATATTTGTTCTAATTTGGATCTTGGCACTATCGGGCATAGTGATGAACATAATTGCATTTACTACAGGTAAAGAAGATAAGATAAATCGGGCTTCTATGATTATATACATGGCAATGGGATGGATATCCATTCTTCTTATATATGAGATTTATAAGTATATTGGCATGAGCTATATTATATTTTTGTTACTTGGCGGGCTTTTCTATACCATAGGAGCGGTTTTTTATTCAATAAAGAAAATCCCATACAATCACGCCATCTGGCATATATTTATACTTGTGGCAGCCTTTGTAATGTTTTATGGCAACTATAAATTTTTAGGATAATTTTGAAAAAATAAGCAAAAATCAGCAGTCGAGCAAATGACTGCTGATTTTTTATAATTTCTATTCATCCAACCAATCTTTTAAAACAACGGCATTGTTATATTTTTCGTCTTTTGCGGCATAGAGCAGGGTCACATTTAAATCCTTTATCTTTTGTAAGTAAAGATCCTTAAACTTTTGCGACTGTGGATTGCTATTTAGTTCATTTGTGTAAAGTTCTTTAAACTCATCATATTTTTCAGGATCATGAGAAAACCACTTTCGAAGTTCATTCGATGGAGCGATTTCCTTTGCCCATAAATTGATATCAGCTTTTTCTTTTTTTATTCCTCGCGGCCAAAGTCTGTCTACAAGAATACGAAACCCGTCAGTTTCTGCTGGAGTTTCATAGATTCTCTTACAACATAATTTATTCATAATATGCCTCCTTAAAAAGAAAATTGTAAAAGTTTCTAATAGGATATTGAAACAACATAAAGATTGATTTTATTGTAGTATAATCAAAATTTAAAATCAATCGGCTCAATAATTATAATAATTTGCCATTTGGGATTATTTGTAGAGAGCTCATGTGTGGCGAAGTGCCGACGGAACTCTTTGATCACAGGTTTTCGATTGACGAGGATACGGACGATAAGTTGATGGTCGAAACTAATTTGTGTTTTCAAAAGAATTATAATATGAGCGAATTCTTTAAAAAATTAAAAGTAGAACTTAATTTAAGATCTGTTAAATTGACAGATGGAAATGAATAGGCGAAAATATTAACAAATGTGCGAGAGAGAAATCTTTCGCTTTTTTTGACCTTGAGAGAAAAAAGAATTATTGATAATATTGTTTTAGATATTGCGTTAGATGGTACTTAAGCTTCAATTAGAAAATATATTTATGGAGAGTTGTATGAACTGGATAAATAGTTTTGAAATCATATGTTATTTTATAGTTGCTATATTACTTATAGATATTTTAAAAAATAAAAATTATAGAGAGCTGGGACTTTTGATTTCGGGGGCAATTGCTGGGTTCTCTTTAGAACTACTGTCGGTTAGGCTTACGGACATCTACCATTACAGCAACGATTTCTACATAAGTATCGGCTTTGTACCATACCAATTTCCATTTTTCGGCGGACTTATGTGGGGAGGAATAACCGTGTGCGCACTTCGAATAGCGAAGAAGTTTTCTCTAACAAAGATTATGACAGCACTACTAAGTGGATGGCTCATAGTTAGCATGGATTTTCTCCTCGATGTGGTTGCCATCAGGCTAGATGGAGGATTCTGGGTGTGGGACGGTCGTCCAATTAATCTAGATATCAATCATCACATGTTTATGAGCGTAATCTGGGTAAACTTTCTCGGATACATGTTTGAAGTTCCGTCAATCGTGTATATGACATTAAAGAGTTGGGAAAAAGGTATCGATGAAAAATTAAATCTAATGAGATCAATGCTCATTGGAATAGGCGGAGTAGCTTTCGTAGGAATTTGTAGCTTTATATCACTATATTTAAACAAAATAACCGATGAATGGTTCGTGGTCTTAGCATTTCTTGCCATATGGATATTCGTTTTAATAAAACTTATAAGAGAAATTCTAGCACAGAGAAAAAATTTAACCTTTGGAAATAAAAAGGATTGGACGAGCATTATATTTTGGTTAAGTATCTACGCCTACTGCATCGGCGGACTTATAAAACTTGAAATCATACAAGCAGTTCCTGTTTATGGAATCTTTGCACTTATGCTATTTATAATGACGCTTCTGCTGGTGTTGGTAGATGTGAAAGAATCAGATGATTTTAGAAAGTAGGGAATTGCAATGAATATAAAATTAAAAGAGATTTTAGATAAAAAAGAAAAGGAAAAAATAGCAAGAGAGATCCTGACAGACCTACCAGAATGGTTCGGTCTGCCAGAGAGCACAGAAGACTATATAAATGAATCCGAGTCGAAACCGTTCATCGCTTCCTTTGTAGACGATGAGGCGGTAGGTTTCATCGTACTAAACGAAACGAGTAGGGACTGCGCCGAGATATTTGTCATGGGAATAAGGAAAGAATTCCACGGGATGGGCATCGGAAAGAAGCTGAACGAAGAATACGAATCAATGGCGAAGAAACTCGGCTACACATATTCACAAGTAAAGACTGTAGAGAAAGGACACTATGAAGAATATGACATCACCAATAGTTTCTACGTTGCGGTGGGCTACAAAGAATTGGAATGCTTTAAGACACTATGGGATGAATGGAATCCATGCCAAGTATATGTAAAATATTTGGGTGAGTAAAATTATTTTATTGATTAGAATTAGACTTTTATAAGAAATTTAAATTATGACACCCAAAATGACGGTCAAAATGACGGTCAAAATGACGGTCAAAGTGTCAGTCAAAAATTAAAACCAAATGATAGGCGTAAACAAATAGTAAAAATTATTGAAACAAATTCTAAAATAACTGCCAATGATTTATCAAAATATTTTAAAGTTTCTGAAAGGACTATTGAAAGGGATTTAAAAGTTCTTACAGATGAAAAAATAATAGAGTATGTAGGTAGTGCCAAGAATGGATATTGGAAAGTAAAAGAATAAAAATAAAGGTCTAATATTAATAGAAAAATCTAGGAGAGGGCGACCTCTCTTTTTTAATATTAAACTTGCTTATGTGCTGAATAAAATTTAGTGCAGTATGCTATAATTAAGCTAATATTAACAATAAAGGAAGTTTATATGAATCATTACCTTACTGATGAAAAGCCTAGTAAGGCGATTATTAAATTCGCCCTGCCTATGATTATCGGTTCACTTTTCCAACAGGTATATACTTTAGTAGATTCTGCTGTCGTTGGTAAATACGTTGGCGAAGCAGCACTTGCTTCTATTGGAGCAAGCTTTGCCCTAACTACCATTTTTATTTGTATAGCAGTAGGAGGTGGGGCAGGAGCTTCAGTTCTTATAGCAAGATATTTTGGATCAAGAGATTATAAAAGAATGAAAAGTTCTATTTATACATCCATGATAGGATTTTTATTCCTATCCTTAGCTCTTTCGATATTTGGACTAATATTTTCTGAAAAATTAATGGCTATCTTAAATACTCCTGCAGATATTATGGATATGTCGATTCTTTATTTAGACATTTATTTTTATGGCTTGCCATTTTTGTTTATGTATAATATTATATCAGCCCTCTATCAGGCTCTTGGAGAATCAAAAATCCCCCTATACTTTTTGATATTTTCATCAGTATTGAATGTGATTTTGGATATTTACATGGTTAAAGACTTAGGATACGGTATTAAGGGAGCAGCTTACGCCACCCTCCTAGCCCAAGGTTTGTCAGCTATTTTTTCTTTTGCAATTTTTATAAGGCACTTGAGGAAATTTGATGTGGAAATTGACAGGTTTTTTGACCTTAAGGAGCTTAAACTTGTCACAAATCTTGCCCTTCCATCAATTTTACAACAATCAACCATTACTATCGGTCAGCTTCTCGTTCAATCAGTTGTAAATTCTTTCGGTGTAGAAATATTGGCAGGCTTTTCTGCAGCAATGAGGGTTGAAAGCCTAATTATAGTTCCAATAACAAGCCTTGGCAACGCAGTTTCTTCTTACACTTCTCAAAATGTTGGAGCGAGAAAACTAGAAAGGATAGGCAAAGGACTAAGAGCATCCTTAAGCTTAACCATTTGTTATTGCCTCTTAGTTTTAATAATACTAAGAATAAATTATTCTGCCATAACGGCTTTTTTTATGAATGAAAACTCTTCAGCTCTTGCCATAAACACAGCCAATGCCTATCTAAAATTCATCGTTTTTTTCTTTATCCTAGTAGGAAGCAAGCACTGTGTTGATGGATCTTTAAGGGGAATGGGAGATGTAAGAGTCTTCACCCTAGCAAATCTCATAAATCTTTTTGTAAGGGTATCTTTATCTATGACCCTTGCCTATAAAATAGGAGTAGAGATGGTCTGGTACGCAGTTCCCTTAGGTTGGTTAGTTAACCTCATAATTTCATCCATCTATTACGAAATAATTAAAAAAGATGATTTTAGCTTAAAGTTTTAGGAGAGTTAAAGAATTTAAGTCTTTAATAAAGGATAAAAAAAGATCTAGTGCACTGACTAATTAATTGTCATTGTCTAGATCTTTTTCCAATAATTTTTTCCTCGTACTATAATAAAGGCTCAAATTTCTTCGGGCATCAATTATTTTTTGCTTATAGGACAAATTGAGCTATGCACTTAGAAATTTTAGTAATGTCCACATTAGATTTAAAATCGAAGCTTAGTTTACTTCCATCGTTAAAGGCGAGTATAAGTTCGCTATCTATATCAAGCACTCCTTTTGATAGATTTTAAAAGATTTTACAAGACAATTAATGTACTTAAGGTATAGTAAAAGAGACAGAAAGACTAACTATTAAAAGTCAAGATGTGAAACAAAGAAAATATAAGTCATGATATTGATAAAAAATGAAAGGACTATTGAAAGGGATTTAAAAGTTCTTACAGATGAAAAAATAATAGGGTATGTAGGTAGTGCTAAGAGTGGATATTGGAAAGTAAAAGAATAAAAATAAAAGTCTAATATTAATAGAAAAATCTAGGAGAGGGCGACCTCTCTTTTTTAATATTAAAAATAAAATTTAAGATTGACTTTAATAAAATTAAAGATTACACTTAATATAATTAAAGTAGGTGATGAAATGGCGATTGAAATAATTCCAGAATGGATGGCAAATTTAGACGACGAGGATCTATCTTTTATCAAAAATTTTATAATGGCGTCTGGCTCATTAAAAGAGATTGCAAAACAGTACGAAGTAACATATCCGACGGTGAGGCTAAGACTCGATAGGCTCATACAGAAGATTAGAATTAGCGAAGACAATGCAAATGAACCTTATATATCGCTTATTAAAAGGCTTGCTGTAAATGACAAGATTGATTTTGAAACGGCGAAGATATTGGTTTCCGAATATAAAAAGATGAAAGGAGAGGATTAAAATGAAATTTACACTTATATTTTTTATAATTTATTTGTTGTTAGGAGCTCTAGTGGTCTACTTACAAATTTATTTTTCTAAGATGAAAAGTAGATGGATGGGACTGATCTTGCCAGGGCTATCACTTATAGTTTCTATAATTATGGTTTTAAATATCGCAGAACCATCGGCAAATATTAGTACGGCTCAGCGTATAGCAATGGTGCTTTCCGCATTTATAACGAGTAATATCCCGACGATAATTCTCTTTGCAATTTATGCTGTGGTGAGACAAAAGCTAAAAAGACAGTCAGAAATCGACAAGATGAATATCAAGGATTTGTAAAATTAATAGGGATTTAAAAACAGTGGACTGAGTAGGTTTACTGTTTTTTTGTTGATTATAAAGAGCAGATTCCACTATGAAGGTCTATCCCAACTACGGTCACCCTGATCGTAAGAGCCACAGGCTACTTTACCTTCACAACTACAGTCACCCTGAGCGGAAGAGCCGCAGGCTCTGAAGTCGAATGGGTCTAACCTCTGAGGGTCAAGTCTTGGAAAGTGAAATAATAATTATTCTGATGCTATACGGATAGCATTTAAATTAAAAATAACGTAGATTCTCTACGTATAGCATGAAAAATAATCATCAGTGTTTAACCTCACCAGGGTTATACCCATTCGACTCACTTCGTTCGCTCAGGGTGACTGTCTTCCTGGGGCATTTCCGTGCAGAGCCTCTCGGCTGTGGAACCTAGAAGGTTCCGCTACGGATGTGAATATTAGGATGGACTGTTCTACGGCTGCGCCTGAGGGAAAATAATTTAGTGCGAAGGTTGATGGAAACAGATTGCTTTCGCTACAAAAGAAACATAGTAGGAAAGGTTGTTGCACGCCTAACGGCTGAGGAAAGAGAGTTTAGCATAAAGGTTAATGGAAGCAGATTGCTTCCGCTACGGATAATCATCAGTGCTTAACCTCACCAGGGTTATACACATTCGAAGCCCCTCCCAACTACAGTCATCCTGAGCGAAGACGGCTTTTGCCGTCGAAGTCGAAGGATCTGACCTATATTTAACCAAGTCCGGGCAAATGAAATAATAAATTTGTTTATGCTCTACGTAGAGCATGAAAGAATAATCATCAATGTTTGACCTCACCAGGGTTATACCCGTTCGAAGCCCTAGCCGAAATCTTCGATTTCGCAGCAGGTCTTGTGCAAAGAGTTCCAAAGAAGCCGAGCATTGCGAAGGCTGATTTGCAGAACTCGACTGCCTCTCAGGGTGACTGTCTTCCTTAAGTGTTTTTAAAATGGAAGTAGATTGCTTCCGCTACAAAAATAATCGCAAAATAACAAAACCACCACTAAAGATAATTATTTTCAAAATAGGGTATAGTATTAATAGAAAACAAATTATTTAAAGGGAGGATCATTATGAGATTTGAAAATAATGTTGTTATAGTTACCGGTGCTTCTTCAGGTGTTGGCAGAGCTGCGAGCATCATGGCGGCGAAGGAAGGGGCAAAGGTATATGCCATTGCTAGAAGAGAAGAAAGACTTCTTTCTCTTGCTAACGAAATTGACATGCTAGGCGGCAAGGGCGAAATAGTGCCTGTTACTTGCGACGTTTCTAAAAAAGAAGACGTGGAAAGTCTATTTGAAAAGGTTAAGAATGAAAATGATAAGCTTGATGTGCTTATTGCAAATGCGGGTGTTATGGACAATTTTGAACCTATTACTCACTGCACTGAAGAAAATTTAAATAGAATTTTCGATATCAATGTGAAGGGAACTTTTAGACTTTTCAAAGGTGCAATTCCTCTTATGAAGGATGGCGGCGCAATCGTAGCTACGACTTCAATCGCTGGCATCAGAGGCGGCAAGGCTGGCGTGGCTTACACTATGTCTAAGAGTGCAATCCACGGTCTTGTGAGAAACACTGCTGCTATGTATGCAAACGACAAGATTCGTTGCAACGCTGTAGCTCCTGGCGGAATCGCAACTGAAATCATGGAAAACTTCTCAAACGTTGACGAAAAAGGAATGGAAGTTGTCATGAGAGGTCCAAAACTTGACAAGATGGTTGCAACCGCTGAAGAGATTGCTTCAAACCTATTATTCCTTGCATCTGACCAAGCGTCAAACATCACTGGACAAATTTTAGTTTCAGACGGCGGACTTACTAATATGTAAAAAGTATTTTCGAGGGCTTGTTATTTAACAGGCTCTCTTTTTAGTTTATAATTAAATAATAAATTAATTTTAGGTGATGAAAATGATTAAAAAAATAGGAATAGTAAGTCTCTCCTCCGGTGTTTTGGGAGAAGATTTTGTAAAACATGAGGTGGATTTAGGGGTTAAGAGAATAAACGACTATGGCATAGAAGTTGAATTTCTGCCGAACGCTCTTAAAGGAATGGAATTTATAAAAGATCATCCGGAGTGCAGGGCAAAGGATCTGTTGCAGGCATTTGAAGATGATTCCATAGACATGATTCTATGTGCAATTGGTGGGGTGGATACATATAAACTTCTTCCATACTTATTTGAAAATGACGAACTTAAAAATGTAGCGAAACAAAAAGTATTTCTCGGATTTTCTGATACGACGATGAACCATTTTATGCTAAATAAGGTAGGAATAAAAACTTTTTATGGTCAGGCGTTTCTCCCAGATGTATGCGAACTTTCTAAGGAGATGCTTCCATATACGAAGAAATATTTTGAGGAGTTAATAAAAACGGGTAGGATTGAAGAGATAAGACCTAGCGACCTTTGGTATAAAGAAAGGGAAGACTTCAGCGAGGATGTACTTGGTCAAAGTACTGAGAGTTTCCCAAACTCTGGTTTTGAACTGCTAAGGGGCAACTCTACATTCAAAGGTAAAATTCTAGGCGGATGCATAGAGTCAATCTATGATATTTTTGTAAATGAGATATTCGATGACACCGTAGAAATGTGCGAGAAATATAAATTATTTCCGAGCCTAGATGAATGGAGGGGCAAAATTCTGCTCCTTGAAACTAGCGAAACGAAATCCAGCCCAGAACTCTATAGAAAAATGATTCGTGCTCTAAAGAATTATGGAATATTCGATGTATTATCAGGAGTGCTCATCGGTAAACCACAAGATGAAGTATACTACGACGAGTACAAAGAAATTTTGCTAGGAGAAATAACTAACGAGGAACTGCCAATTCTCTACAATATTAATGTAGGTCACGCCACTCCTAGGTGCATCATACCTTTTGGGGTTGAAGCGGAAGTAGATGCTAAAAAGCAAGTGATAAGGTTTAAATATTAAACCGGGATAGAATTTTGATATATAAAAGGAAAATAAATGTTAAAGGATGTAAAGGCGTATTGGCGAAATTTAAAAACTCAATATGAAGACAGGTATGACGAGCCTTTTCTCGATGATTACGACCATTCCGTAGAATATTTTGAAAAGATGGAAAATTATCTTCTTAAAAAGAAAGAAGAGAGACCACTTGATTTGGACGTTCTACTAAATATTGCGTCGACAAAGATGGAGCTTAGAAAAGATGATGAATCAGTGGAAATGCTAGAAGATTTTCTCCGAGAAAATTTAAAACTCCTTTCTGATGATGAAAAATCAAGAATCTACACAGACCTTGCCTTTTACTACTACGGAGAGGAGAGATTGAAATATTTAAGGTTGGCTTATGAGTTGAATTCTCCCTATGCGGAAACGGCTAAGGCTCTTGGAATCTACTATTTCAGCGAATACCAATATGACCATTCGAAGGAGAATCTCCATCTAAGTACAAATTATTTTAAAATGGCGAGAGAAATTGAAAATGATTATGAGCACGCTTTTAATTATGCGGTCTGCCTCTACGAGGAAGGAAATTATATTCTTGCTGCAGCAATTTTTCGAGAGATTCTTAAAAAATATCCGAATAGAATGAGGCTAATACTATCTCTTTCCTACTGCGAAGCCTACCTTGGAAATATCGATAGAGCGAGATTTTATCTAGACCAAGTTAAGATTGGAATGGATGAAAACTACCATCTTAGCACCGATGAAATAAATGACTATGAAATCTTTGACCTATACTATGTGCTTGGGGATTATGATAAATTCCTAGAATCCTGGGGAAAAGAAAATATAGAGGAGTACTACACCATTGATTGGGACCATTACTTCTACACACTGTGGCTAAAGGGCAAGAAGGATTTGTTCTTAAAACTTGTTGAAAAGAATATTTCCTACTTGGACATGACCATTGAAGAAGCTGCGGAGGATGAATACGACAGTGAAGAAGAAAAGAATACAACCATCGCAGAACTTAAACAGGAAAAGAAAGACTTTGAAGAGATGATACTTAGAGTACAAAACTCCAACGAGAAACCGAAATTAAAACTTAGTTTAGAACCGGAGATGAACTGCTTTTTAATCGATTGTATAAGACATAAACTTCTGTAAGTACAAATATAAACTTTATAATGGATATAAATTACAAAAAAACAGTCGCAAAATTTAGAAATAAAATTTGAAAAACTGATATATAATTAATATAAATCGAGGAGGAAACATGCTTTTAATCGAAATCTTGGTCATGTGTGCCATATTTTTTGTTCTATGTTTTTTGGGAACAGGCACCGACCATAAGAATTTAAAAAACTACTCCACCTATCCAGATGAAGTTAAGAAAAAAGTACAAGAGATAGAAGAATATAAGGGAAGATTTAAAGAAACTAGTAAGACTAGAAACTTTGTGGCAAATTTAGTAGTATTCTTGGTAATTTTTATAATATTTGGAATATTTATCCGCCAAAGAGATTTTATCCAAAATTTCAAATCTCTACTTATAATGGGACAGGCGCTAAATATATTTGATTTAGTCGTAATAGATCTCATCTGGTGGAGAAATACAAAACGCATAAGATTTACCAAAATCCCGGATAAATCACTCTACCAAAATCCCAAAACTCACATCGAATCATTTGTAAGGGCGCTAATAATGTATACCATCGTTGCAGTTGTCGACGGATATATCTTAACCATGTTTTAAAAATAAATAGAAATCATTTAAAGGGACCAATGGTCCTTTAAATTTCAAAAAAATTAGGGCTCGTGAGAGCCCTTTTTGGTTTAAATTTTAATCGTCTTCTATTACAAATCCAGTGACCCGCGCTTGAATTGCAAGTTGTGTCCTGCTTGTAAATCCAGTCTTGTCCAAGAGATGTTGGATATGGGTCTTAACTGTGTTTAGCGAGATGCCTAAGCTTTCTGCGATTTCGTCGTTACCCACTCCTGTGGTTAGGAGTCTTAAGACTTGGATTTCCCTCGGAGTTAGGTCGGTGGATTTGGTCATGCCCAGTTTGACCTCTGGAGTTTTAATTGGATAGATGGATTCTCCATTTAATGTTCTTTCGATGATTTCTAAGATGGTCTCTTCTGAGACTTCTTTGTACCAGAAACTTTCGATGCCGATCTCTTTTGCTCTATCCATCCAGGAAACTTCTGGCATACTTGTAACGGCTATGATTTTAAGTTCTGGTTTTAGTTTCTTTATCTTTTCTGCAGCATCGAGGCCATTTGAACCGTCCTGCATCAGTATGTCCATGATTACCAGGCCCAGTTTAGTATTTAGTACATAGGTATCTGCAAACATGGCGGTGTCAACGCAGTAGACAACTTCGTAGTCCGGGCATTGGTTTATATATAGTTTAAACATTTCTCTGGAGACGAACTGATCGTCAACTATCATTATTTTATAGGTCATAGTTTCCTCCTTTTGGCCAGGATAGGTCCAAGGTGAATTGTGGATTAAGTTCTATATTCATCTTGCCACCAAAACTTTTTATCCTTTGATGGATATTTTTGAGACCGCCCTTTTCTTTTATCGGCTCTTTAGATAAGATGCCGTCGTTTCTTATCTTGCAATGGATATTTAAATCTCCTTCTTGCAATGTAATCCATATATTTTTTGCTTGACCGTGGCGAATAGCATTGTTAAGTGCCTCGTGAACTATATCGACCAAGAGATTTAGATCGCCCTCGTCCCTTGGAATTTCACCATCCAAGTGGACCGCAACTCCGATATCTTTTGCAGTGGAGATCAGTTTTTCAAATTTTGCTTCATTCTTCGAAGAATCATCATTTTCACTTAAGAAATTTTCTTTTTCGTTTAGCATAACAAGACTTTCCATCCATAAATTTATGAGCTTATCCCTGTCTTCCTTTGTCTTTTTATCCATATCCAAGTATCTTTTAAAATAGATTAGTGATTGACCAATTTTGTCATGAATCTTGACTTTCGCCTGCAAGATTTCCTTCTGTCTAGTGTACTCTGCCACGTTCTTTTGATATTCTTTGAGACTTCTGTTAATCTTTTCAATCTGTCTATTCTTTTCTTCAATCTCTTGGTACAAACCCCACTCAAGGGTGATTTTATATGCCAAGGTTTCCCTCACATTTTCGTGAAGGACTATCTGTATCTGCCAAATATCTCCCAAAGCTTCTATAACTAGAGGATCCTTTTGCAAGATACGAGCATCCTTTTTTATATTGTTATTTTTTATATCTTCTGCACAGACGATGTCATTTACAAGCATGTTTCCGAATACTGCGTAGCTAATATCCTGCATTACTCTATTTACCAAAATAGGTGTTCCATCTAGTTTTGAAAAACAGATTCCGTCAGGAAGATTATCCATGCTTTCTTTTATGGAGTTCTTGCCTATGACACTGTTCTTAGTCTTTATAAAGCTTATGGCAAAGATAATTTCAAGGACACAGAGGAACAAATCATAGATTATAAATAAGTAAACGGGAAGGTCCACCATAGGTTTTGCTATGTAGAGTCTGCCGGTTCCAATCTCTGCCAAAATTTGCATAGAGAAAAAACTCAATGAGAAGATGAATATACTATGTACAAAATACTGGGCGTGCAATTTGCTATTTGCTGTATCGACAACAATCTTTACACTTGCAACCAAGACTAAGGTGTTAAATATAAATAGGGCGGCTAGGTTATAGATGCTTAGATTAAAAAGAGTCATAATGCCTCCTTCCAAGATAAATACATAGGTTTATTTCATCCGCTGTTATATCCTCATCAATTAAGATTTCGCGATCAGCAAAGGTATCTTTATACTTACTTAAGAAAGATTTCGGCTCTACACCGGTAATTCTAATACTTAGGGTAGGTATACGGTCCTTTCTATACAGACTCACCTGAAGATTTTCTATACCAGGCATGTAAAATTCCAACGCATATTGAAAAATTTTATAGAGGTCAAGGCAGTACTTGGCATCGAACCTGCCACTTAGATTCCAATAAAGACTCGTATTAACATCGCTTAGTTTCAAATAGTCGAGGGATTCGGAAAACGCAAGTCTGAGCTCTGCAAGGTCTAGAATCTTTTTATTCTTAGTAATAAGGAATAGATTGGAATATCTCTTTATGTACACGTCTAAGAAACACGCGTGTTTTAGTTTTACTTCAAATAGATCTTCATCTTCAGGAAGATTCATCAAGATATATTTAAGTTGATCGAACTGAGGCTTTAGCTTCATGTGAATGTGCTCTCTGATTTCTCTTGCTTCTTCAACCTTGATCATATTTTTCTCCAAGGCATTATTCGCTTTTAGAAGTTCGTTTTCGTTTAGCATATCTTCACTCATGGAAAGGAGTTTTCTCTTTAGATTGTTAAAATCGGTAAAATCTATAAACCAAAATGATGTGCCGCCGGTTATATTTTCGCTTTCAAGAAGGGTGTCTTCATCGATAAAGATCGGAGATTTAAGCGCCTTGTCAACGAGAGCAAGATCAATATCTTTATATTTTTTCGGGCGGAATATCATCTCTTTATTTAAATCCATAATCCCAATATTTAGAGAAGAAAGTTGTAAGAATGATTCGTAGCCCCTGTTGGAAGGCAAAAGTCTCATAAATACCAAGGATTCAATAAATAGTAGCACCATAAGGACGTTAAACTCTGCGCTCTTAAAAATAATTTTAAAATATTCAAAAGGCTCCCAACCAATCATGAATAGAAAAGTATAAAGACCCCATATAAATATGATGAAGATCGGAAGATTTACCGAAGCCAAATGTCGATTTTTAAAAGATGGCATCATTGTAAATACTAAAGTGCAAAGAGCTAAAAGTCCTATGTAGATAATTACGAAATAAAATACTGGACCATACATATTTAGACCTCTGACCTTTGGGTCAACGGAGAAGGCGAGTTCGTGGTAGTCGTTGGTCAAGATTAATAACGCTAATGCACAAGTAGGTATCCAAATAATATTCCAATACTTGCTTATACCTTCTCTCTCAGATTTACCGACGTGAAGAGATGTGAGGAACACGAGCTGAGTTAAAATAAGTGGAAAGACGAAGTAGAAGTTTCTTATAATTCTTACAGCATCTTCATTATTTATAAAGATTTCGTACTTAACAGTCCTCATCGTAAGGTAACAGATGAGAAGTATGCCGATGAGTTTAAATTTTGTGACTATAGAATGTCTAAGGACTCTACTGATCATATTGTGTATCCACAAGAAAATAACAAAAGTATAGAGGATAAGCACTATGGTATGCACAGGAAAATTCACTAAATTATAGTAGTCAAGAGCATGCAAAACACATGCGGCTAAAACCAAAAATATAGAAACGATATAAGTTATGATTTCCTTGCGATACATAGTAGCCTCCTTCCAAAAAGAAAATAAAATTTATTCGATTATTAATTTAATAAAATAAAGAAATTCTTAAACTAATTATATCAAAAAGAATATATTTATACTAATTTCATATATTGAAAAAATTTCAAAAATTTTTAAAAAGTCATACTTTCGGGTGATGTGCAAAAGAAAATAATTTTGTAAGATAAAGACAGAATGTGAAAACATTTCCATACAAGCGATAAGGAGGAATCTATGTCAAAAAAACAGAAGAAATTTAAACTCATACTACTGATTCTCGTGGCAATACTTCTGACTGGATTTAAAGGGCCAAGCGAAGTAAAGATTTATGTAAATGGCAAGCTAATTAAATCAGACCAGCCACCGATCATTAAGAGTAGCAGAACCTTTGTCCCGGTCCGCGTCATTGCAGAAAATCTCGGCGCAAAGGTTGAATATCATAGAGAAGACTTAACTGTGACCATTGAAAAAGATCACACAAGTATTCGTCTAGCCATAGGAGACGACAAGGCTGGGTTCTCAGATGAGATAAAAGCCGGTCAAGTTCCGATAGATGCACCGGCGTTTATAAGAAACAACAGAACCTACCTTCCACTTAGAGCCATCTCAGAACTCTTCGATATGAATGTCAACTGGGATGCCAAGAAAAGAGCGGTCTACATAGATGAAAAACCTGTGCCAGTTGGACGACTCAAAGTGGACAATGCAGGAAATGAACTTATAAAGAAACTTAAAGAAAAGAAAGTCTTTGACAAGGACGCATATGTAGCAGAAGCAAGTGATTACGAAGTAGAATATCGTGGCAGTAAGGAGATCGGTTTTTGGGTCACCCTTAGAAAAGATAATCCATTTGACGAAAATCTTGCGGAGTTAGTGGGACACTACTTTATAAACGAAACTGGAACCATGGTCTTAAAATATGACGTGGTAAACGATACATTTGAAAGAATTTATTAAAAATTATTTAATTTAAGGAGGAAAAAATGGGATTTATACAAGCATTTAAAGGTTCAATAGGAGGAACTCTCGCAGATCAATGGAAAGATTTTTACGGACCGATGGAAGGAGCTCCGGCAACTGCGGCAGTGTTCCCAGGAGTACCAATGGGGACAAACAACGATAGAGGAGAAAATTATAAAGGAAATGACAATGTAATTACCAACGGAACCAAGGTCATCGTTCCAGAAGGAACTGCCCTTGTAACCATCCAAGACGGAGCAATCACCGGCATAATTACAGAAATAGGCGGATATATTTACAGCACAGACGATCCAAATTCAAAATCCATATTTTCAGGGGACGGACTGATGGACTCCTTAGTCAAAACATCCTGGGAAAAATTTAAGTTTGGAGGCATACCAGCCACTAACCAATTAATTTTCTATGTTAATTTAAAAGAAATACCAAACAATAGATTTGGAACTCAAAGTGAAATCTATTGGGACGACGCCTTCTTCGGCACCCAAGTAGGAGCAGTAACCAGAGGAACATACACGGTTCAAATCGTGGACCCAATCTTATTTTTAAAAAATTTCGTTCCAGTTAAATATCTAAGTTCTGGAGCACCAGCCTTCGATTTAAGCGATATGGATAACGAAGCTTCAGAACAACTATTTAACGAAGTAGTTGGCAGTCTATCAGCAGCATTTTCAAACTATACCAACGACCCAACCAGGGGCAATAGGATGAGCAAGATCCAAGGAGATCAAATTGGATTTGCAAAATCTCTATCAGCTGCAGTTGAAGACGGTTACGAATGGAGAACCACCCGCGGTTTAGAAATTGTGAAGACAGCCATCTTAGCCATCGAATATGACGAAGACACCAAGGAAATGATGAAGGATGTCAAGAGGGCCGATGCACTTTCAGGCTCCCGTGGCAATTCATTTATGCAACAATCAGTGGCAAGAGGTATTGAGGCCGCAGGAGAAAATGGTGGCGGAGCAAACATGGCATTTATGGGAATGGGCATGAATGCAGCAGGAAATATGATGGGTGGAGTTCAACAACCAAATGTAGGAAACTCCTACCAACCTAATTTCGGTGGCGGAATGAACCAAAACCAAGGATATCAAAACCAAGGATACCAAAACCAAGGATACCAAAACCAAGGCTATTATGACCAAGGTCAAAATCAAAATCAAAACCAAAATCAAAGCCAACCACCAGAAGATCCAACAGAAAAACTAATCAAGATGAAGAAACTTCTCGAAGCAGAAGTCATAACCCAAGAAGAATTTGACAAGATGAAGAGAGAATTACTAGGACTATAGGTGATCTTATGAAGGACGATGTAAAGATAATAGATATGTCAAGCGGCTTAAAAGATGGTCAGATCAAATGTCCTAAGTGTGGCGCAACAGACATATCGACCAACACCAAGACCGGTAAGCTCAGATGTAATTTCTGTAGAACTGAATTCGAGCCAGAACTAGCACCAGAAGATCAAGACATAAGTACATTAGAAGGAACCACCATGGGAAGTGGAGCAGCAGACATAGACGAAGCGGCGGAAAGTATGGTGACAGTTAAATGTGAAAGCTGTGGCGCAGAAGTAGTAATTGACACTAACACCACCACCCAGGCAAGATGTCACTGGTGCCGCAACACACTATCTATTAACAATATCATACCGAATGGAGCAGTGCCGGATGTCATACTTCCATTTAGCGTTACAAAGAGCGACGCAAGGGAAGAGATAGAAAAATTCGTCAAAGAGAGAAAATTCTTCGCCCATCCTAAATTTACAAGAGAGTTTACCACAGAGAATATCTGTGGAGTCTACCTTCCATACATGCTTGTGGATGTGAACGCCCACATGCACCTATGGGGCGAAGGTCAAATAGAAACAGATAGTTACGAAGTCGGCATAGGGGACGACAAACATACAGAGTACGACGCAGATAGCTACGAAATCGAAAGGGACTTCGATATATTTATAGATGATCTATCCATAGAATCATCCAGCGACAAACTGGATTACACAGCCAAGGACAAAACTACCAACATCATAAACGCCATCATGCCCTTTGACACAGAAAACTCAGTGAAGTTCAACGCCAACTACATGAAGGGCTACACCTCAGAGAAGAGAGATAGCAATATCGATTTTCTAAGAGAAGCAGTCTTTGCACAAAGCTCCGACGTAGCAAGACTTGCTGCAAAGGACACTGTGGAAGAATATGACAGAGGCGTAAGATGGGAGGACGAAGACTACAAAGTCAAAGGAGACTCCTGGAAGGCAGCCTACCTACCAGTGTGGCTCTACAGCTACATGGAAAAGAAAAACGGAAAAAATCTCCTTCATTACGTGGCAGTAAACGCAAGGACCAAGGAAACCATGGGCAGCGTACCAATAAACTTCACGAAACTATTTTTCGTATCAGTATTAGTAGAAATCTTCGGAGGACTTGTAGCATTTGTCTTGAATCTAGTGGCTGAAATGAGCATGTTTGACGATACAAAATTCCAAGACTCAAGACAGTTCTTCTGGTTGCTATTAGTATCAGGATTCGTCTTCTTCTACACAAACTACGCAAGGTATAGAAACTCAGACGAAAGACACTACTACGAAGTAGAAACCAAGCACGAAATAAGTAACCTAGTTTGCGAAGATAAATTTGTAAGAAATCTAAAAGGACTTGAAGAATCTTATATCAAAGGCGAAAACTCAAGTGAATTAAAGGGCAACATGCTCGATCTAACCAAGGACAAATACCTTAAAAAAGCAATAGAAAAGGGAATCTTATACGAAGTCGAAGAAAATAAAAAGAAACTAAACGAGACTTTTGACAAGAAGAATGTAAAGTAAACTGATTAGGAAATGAAAGGAGATAATTGTGGGACTATTCGGTAAAAAAGAAAAAATAGAAATAATCGATCACTTCCATAATTTATACTCCTGGAAAAACTGGAAAGGACAAAGGCACTCCGAATTTGGGGTGCTTTTGTATTTATTTTTCAAATATCATACTTTCGGGTGATGTGGAAAAGAAAATAATTTTGTAAGATAAAGGTAGAAAGCTAAGAATCCATTTCCATACAAGATAAGGAGGGGAATTATGAAAAAGAAACGAGAAAGACGCATCGCAATGCTACTAGCAATTATGATGCTCGTAATGAACTTAATTGTAAGCCCAGTTTGGGCAGCGCCTGGAGATGTTGCGATTAACGAGGCCAACTTCCCGGATGAAAACTTTAGGAATTATGTAAAGACAGAGTTTGATGAGGACAGTAATGGCACTTTGTCACAAGAGGAATTGAATGCAGTGACGAGGATCGATGTAAAGAATAAAGAAATCACAGATCTTAAAGGTGTTGAATACTTTACTAAGCTTATGGGGCTTTATTGTTCAGAAAACGACTTGACTGCTTTAGACCTAAGTAAAAACACAGAACTATTAAACATTTACTGTTCAGAAAACCAATTGACTAATTTAAACTTGACGAAAAACACAAAATTAAAAACTCTTTACTGTGACCAAAACCAATTGACTACTTTAGACTTAAGTGATAACTTAGAAGACCTTCTCTGTGGCTACAACCAATTGACTGCTTTAGACTTGACGAATAAAATCAACTTAAAAATTCTTAGTTGTAGAAGTAACAACTTGACTACTTTAGACTTGAGTAAGAACACAAACTTAAAAGATCTTAATTATAGAAATAACAAATTGACTACTTTAGACTTAAGTAATAATACAAAATTAACAGGAATTGATTGTGAAGATAACGACTTGACTACTTTAGACTTGAGTAAGAACACAAACTTAAAAACTCTTTACTGTGCAGAAAACAAATTGACTACTTTAGACTTGACGAATAACACAAACTTAGAAAATCTTTATTGCAATAAAAATAAATTGACAGAACTAGATGTCAAAAGCAATACAGAACTGACTGAGCTTGATTGCAGTGAAAACGACCAATTGACTAATTTAGACTTAAGTAAGAACATAAAATTAAAAACTCTTAATTGCAATAATAACAAGAACTTGGCAGAACTAGATGTCAAAAGCAATACAGAACTGACTGAGCTTGATTGCAGTAAAAACGACCAATTGAATACTTTAGACCTACGTAAAAACACAGCATTAACATACATTAACTGTAACCAAAACCAAATGGAGACTTTAAACCTAAGTGAGAACACAAACTTAGAAACTCTTTACTGTCAACAAAACAAATTAACTGCTTTAAACTTGATTAATAACACAAAATTAGGAAGCCTTTATTGTTCCTATAACGACTTGACTACTTTAGACTTAAGTAAGAACAAAAAATTAGGAACTCTTTACTGTAACCATAACCAATTGACTAATTTAGACTTAAGTGAGAACAAAAAATTAACACAGATTAATTGTGGAGATAACCAATTGACTAATTTAGACTTAAGTACTAATTCAAAAGTTAGGAGATTTGAAGGATATGGTCAAAAACGCGATATAGAAGTGGATAAAAGCACTTTATTATTTAATCTTAAGTCACTACATGGTGATTTTGACTCAAGTAGAGCAAAGAGTTGGGTAGGGGGAGATGTAACAGACGATACTTTGAAATTAAAAAACAATACGATAACAGCTGTGACTTATGAATACAATGTAAAGCCTAGCTTATCTGCACTATATGTAACATTAAATGTTAAATATAAAGAAACAGTAACAATCACATTTGATGCAAATGGACACGGAACAGCACCAGAACCAATAACTGTAAACAAAGGAACAGTAGCAACAGCACCAACTGATCCAACAGATACTGAAAACAATTTCGGTGGCTGGTATACAGAAGCTACATGCACAACTAAATTTGATTTCACTCAAGCAGTAAATGCTGATATAACACTTTATGCAAAGTGGAATCCAAAGACAACACCAACACCAGAAACAGTAACAATCACATTTAATGCAAATGGACACGGCACAGCACCAGCAGTACAAACAGTAACAAGCGGACAAAAAGCAACAGCACCAGCAGAACTAACAGCAGCAGGATATATATTTGGCGGTTGGTATAAAGAAGCAGCTTGTACAACTGAATACGATTTTAATACACCAGTAAATGCAAATATAACATTATATGCAAAATGGACAGCAGAAACACCAAGCTCATTCACAGTAACATTTGATGCAAACGGACACGGCACAGCACCAGCAGTACAAACAGTAACAAGCGGACAAAAAGCAACAGCACCAGCAGAACTAACAGCAGCAGGATATATATTTGGTGGTTGGTATAAAGAAGCAGCTTGTACAACTGAATACGATTTTAATACACCAGTAAATGCAAATATAACATTATATGCAAAATGGACAGCACAAACACCACCGACACCAGGAGAAAAAGTCATAATTACATTCGACAAAAACGGTGGAAATGGAACCATGGCAGATGTAACTAAAAATAAAGGCGATTCATACAAATTACCAGCCTGCACGTTTACACCACCAGCAGGCAAAGAATTTAAAGCTTGGCAAGTAGATGGAACAGAAAAGAATGTTGGCGATAACATAGAAGTAAATGGAGATATAAATATCAAAGCAGTATGGAAAGATATAGGAAGCGTTCCTCCGACTCCACCTGTTCCACCTACTCCATATACACCTTATCCATGGATAGTATATCCAGGATGGTACTACAACTTCGAAGCACCTAAACCAAAAGAAGAAAAACCGGTAACCAAAATGGAAATGGACTGGAAAATAGAATTCGCAATTGGAACAAGTACAATCGATAGAGAAATAAACGGAGTAGATTCTAAGATCAAGATGGACGTGGCACCATATATAAGAGACGGCAGAACCATGTTACCATTAAGATCTTTGGCAGAAGCCTTAGGCTTTGAAGTAGAATGGAATAGAAGCACTAGAACAGTCGTACTAAAGGACAATAACACAAGAGTAGAAATCCCAGTAGGTACAAATAAGATAATTGTAAATGGCAATGTCTACACAAGCGATGTTAAACCAGAAATCAAAAATAACAGAACCATGCTCCCAATAGCAAACTTAGCAAGAGCACTAGGACTTAGTGACGGCAAGGACATCATCTGGAATAGCAAATCTAAGATGGTAACCATCTATAGATCCATCGTAGTAAAATAAAAGATTCACTCTTTAAGACTAGATAAGAAAAGTAAAAACGGTTTAGTCATCTAGACCGTTTTTACTTACATAAGCTTGGACAAAGTTTAAGTGTAGATTTTAATTCTGCACTATAATAGAGCCAAGTGAAAATGTGAGGGATATTATGAAAAGAAATTTTAAATTTTTAATTATTTTTATGGTGGCGATGGTGCTTCTTGCTGGTTGCAAAAATGGTAACAGTTCGCCAAAGGTAGAAAATAAAAATACAAATACAAATACAAATACAAATGCAAATTCTGCTGTGGAAAATTCTAAGGAGACTTCTAAAGTTAAGGAGAATTTAAAGTCTGTTGACGGAGCGGTGATCGGTTCAATGTCTTCCTACGTTGAGGACAGAGAAGTTTGGAAGGACTTCTTAGATGAAAAATACATAGATTCTGCAAAGAGGGATGATTTTGGCATCCACGTGCCTAGGATTCTTTTGGATTCTAAGGACGCCAAAGCGGCAAACGATGAGATTGATGGCTTGGTAAAATATATAAAGGATCTATATACTACCAATAAAAAGGATATAGTAGATAACGATAGTGGAATTTACTCCTATTTTTCCGTTTATCAAGATGAGCATTTGCTAAGCGTCATGGTTGAAGTTTCAAATATTTGGGAGGACGAGGTTCCAATTTACAAAGTGTTTAACTTCTCTCTTCCTGATGGTAAGTTTATAAATGACGAAGAGCTTATGAAGAGCATGGGCATAGAGAAGGAAGAGATCCTCGGGATGATTGAAAATAGTGTGAGTGAGCAACAATCCATGGATACGAAACTCTACTATAGAGATGTAACTGATTCTTCATTCGTCTATAATCCTTCCAACTACACTGGAAAGATTCTAAACGATCTATGGGATAATTACGATTACAAAAATTGTCAAATCTTTATAGACGAAGTGGGCACACCTACACTTGCCTTTACTCAATATTCAAAAGTGTACATTGGACAGATGCCGGCGCTTCTAAAACTAAAGATAGATAGATTAGGTAAAAGTGAGATTTCAGATGAATATTTAAGAATGGCAAGAAGACTCGGCGTAGATCCAAAGGACGAAAAGTACAAGGCCTTTGTAATCAATCTCGGCTCTTGTTACGATGAGAAGACCTTGAAAGCTCCTCTTGAAAAGCTATTTCCTTGGACAAGTATTTTTACTGATTATGAAGATCCAAACATGCTTATTTCGATGAAAGATGGCGAAGTCGGCGACAGACCATACTTAAATGGAGAGGAATGTTACCTAGTAATTCCTAAGTACAAAAACGCTTCAGTTTCTCTAAAGGAACTGGAACTTTCTGAGGATGGAAAATTAAAAGAGGTTGAAAATCTATACCTAGACGACATTTCTAGTAGTGGCACCACATTTGTCATGCAAAACATAAGTGACATCGCTCCAAATGGCAAGATCACCATCAGGTACAGAGATGACGCATTTGAGTTCACCCCTTCAATCAGTCTTAAGGACGGCAGTTTGATTCTACCAGATGAAATAAAAGATGGAGAAGAGATTCTCGATTGGAATAGTTTAGTCAACAAGGAAACCTGTTCATATATGATGTTTAATAGAATCCTGTCCATAATGGGCAAGGGTTGATTAATAATCGAATAAACGATATGAAATGGGCAATTTATGAAGAAAGGAAAATTAAGTAAAAAGAAGAAGATAATCTTATTAATTCTTCTAATATTAATATCAAATCCATTCGACTCGAGAGGGGGTGCAACATAGTCAAAACATAGACCCTGCGGAAAAGTTAATACAGATATAAAAATTTAAGGAGGTAAACGATGAAAATGAAAAAGAAGATATTATTGACCATTGCTATGTGCTTGATATTATCCGTGGGTATGACAGCCTGCGGAAGCAAGGAAAAGAGCACTGCTGTTCAATCTACGAACAAGGTAATCAGCGTAACACCTACAGATGGCTATGTGGCAAAGCCACAGGAAGGTTATGAGCAGATCATGATTTTCCCAAAGGACAAGCAGGATGATAACAACACCGAGTATATACAAATTGACGCAGTTGCTCCGGACGGAGAGCTCAATTCTTTGTTGTGTTTTACTCTCAAGGGATATAAGGAAGGAACGGCGGATTACACCATGGACAAACTTAATGCCGATCTTGACGCAAAGGCAAGTGAGGAAAAGGCATCAGGTGTTGTAGGCACATTTGACAACAAGACGAACGTGAAACTTGGAGAGGTGGATTATGTCAAATTTGATTTGACAAGAAATGGAGCTGAAGCAAACGAATATTACGGCGTTGTGGACGGGACTCCCGTATACATTACTGTCGTTGGGCTCATCGACAAAGATGGCGTAAGCGACATGCTGAACTCTATAGAGTACAAAATCGCGAAATAGACAGTAGGCAATTATCTTAGTCGCCTTTATTTTGTCTAAGATGGATCGTCAAAAATAGAAATGTTTTAAGGAGGTACCAATTATGGGACTTTTCAGTAAAAAAATATGTGCAATATGCGGTGAAAAGGCAGGGCTTCTCTCGAGGCTAAAGCTCGAGAACGATGACTTCGTCTGCGGTAACTGCCAAAAGAAGCTTTCCCCATTCTTTGATCACAAAGACAAGGTTCATACTGAAAAAGAGATACGCGACCACATCGCATGGCGCGAATCGACGAGGAAAGAAGTCGTTACATTCCAAGCGGACGATAGCGTTCAACTAGACGGAAAGGACCTGCTTTTAATCAATCACGACGAAGGAAAATTCGTTTTAATCGAAAGCGGAACGAAGAAAGAAGATGCAGATGTCTTTTCACTTGATGAGGTAGTAGACGCTATGCTAACCGTTGAGGAGAACAAGAAGGAAATTAAAAAGGAGATAAATGGAGAGAAAAAGCCATACCATCCGCCACATTACTCCTACAAATATCATTTCCTACTCTCTGTGAGACTTAATAATCCATATATAAAGGAGATTGAATTCAGACTGCATCAGCTTGCAATAGATGGCGGGGATGATGCGGACGGCTATCAGGCACCGTCAATTTTAGAAAAGGCAACCGGATTTTACGTTTGGAGGGAGAAACAACTGGATGGCAATGACTTTCTCCATCGTTCCAATTTCGCCCTATCAAGTTCACCGGGCGGATATGGTCCAAAGGGCTCGACTACAATGACTGATTTTAACATAGAGCAATTCGACAAAATGGTCAATGCTGGAAGCAAAGTAGTGGAGCTGCTCACCGGTCAGCAAAAGGAACCAGCCTTCAAATCCACGAAGGATTGGCTATAAATCCGAACTCTTTGAGTTTTGAGATTGAAACGAAAAAAACTTACTTAGTTTAAACAAATACGCTAAGTAAGTTTTTTAATGCTACTCAGGAAAAGAATATCTCCGGGAACAACAATTTAAAGCAATTTTTCTCCTCGAGAACAGCTTAAACATCAACATCTTACACATTATTTTTCATTTTTACAGCTACTTTTATCAATTCCTCTTTTTCATTTTTTATCTTACCATCCAAAACCATTTCCAATATATCATCTAGTATTTGCTCAACAAATTTCCATTGGGGAATCCCCGCATTCATTACATCATAACCATCTATTTTTAAGTCTTTTAACGAAAAACACTCATCACTTGCAATTTTCTCGGCAACATCTTCCTCAAACATTTGAATATTCTTTTATTCTAGTTAGATCATGTTTAAACCAATAGGCTATAAGGACTGGTTTCCCATTAGCTCCTTCGATTAAGTCTTCAAGCGCATCAAGTTTTCTATCATGAATCTGTATGCTTTCCTTTTTAGCAGTGGCACCACATTTATTATGCAAAATATAAGCGACATCGCTCCAAATGGTAAGATTACCATCAGGTACAGAGACGACGCTTTTGAGTTCTCCCCTTCAATCAGTCTAAAGGACGGCAGTTTGATGTTGCCAGAGGAAGTAATTGACGGAGAAGATGTCCTCGATTGGAATAGTTTGATTAACAAAGACACATGCTCACAAACCATGTTTGAAAGAATCATGTCCATAATGGGCAAGGGTTGATAATACTACTGAATGGAAAATACCATGGCAAAGCAAAGAAAAAATAAAAAATTAATACCAAACCCATTCGACTCGAGGGTTTCATATAGAGCAGTGCTATATTCCTATACGACTTATCGCTTGCAAAGAGATGATTCGTACCGAACTTTTAGCGAATTTTTGATATTTCCATTCAACTTTTTGAATTAATATAGGAGGAACTATGAGAACGATTAGAGTAACTGGAAGGGGCAGTGTGTCTGTAAAACCGGACACCACTAGCCTAAGAATAACATTTGAAGGATTGTACAAGGACTACGAAGAAACTGTGAGACAGTCTTCTGAAAAGACCAAGCTCCTAAGAGAGGCAATAGAAAAGTCTGGGCTACCTGGCGAAGATTTAAAGACCAAAGATTTTTCGATTCAGTCTGAATATGAAAGTTATAGAGACCACAACAATGATTACCAACAAAGATTCGTTGGATACAAATTCCACCACAGAACAGAAATTAAATTTCCAAACGATAACAAAATGCTGGGACGCATTCTCTACGAACTATCCGTATGTTCAGTGAAGGTTGAATTTTCAATAGGCTATACAGTTAAGGACAAGGACGCAGTGAAGAAAGAAGTCATCAAACGCGCGGTGAAAAATTCCAGAGAAAAAGCAGAGATATTAGCAACAGCAGCAGGAGTTACCTTAGGAGAAATACAAAGCATAGATTATTCCTGGGGCGAAATAGAGATAAGAACATCACCAGTAGATATGCTTGAGCTAGGATCATACAAAATGGAATCATCTTATGATATCGACATAGAGCCAGATGACATCGACGTTGCCGATACGGTAACCATTCTATGGGAGATAAAATAATAGAATAACTGCGGAAAATTTAAGAAAGCAAAATATAGACTCTTGGGATAATCCCAGGAGTCTTTTTTGTTTTACCTAAAAATTCTTGACAAAAAATCCTTGGAGAAAATTTACAAAAATTCTTTGGTTCAAAAAAATATTTGACGACAAAACAAAAAAATGGTACTATAAATGTAACATATGTACTAAAAATGTAACCAAAATAATTTCTAGAAATACATTAAGCGATAAACGTTATGAAAATTTCAAAACAAATTGCTTAAGAAGTAAGGTGATTTAGTGGAAGTAGTAATTGAAAATAAAATTGCACAGTTTCGAAAAGAAAAGGGACTTTCCCAACATAAATTGGCGGAAGCGGTGGGACTTAAGAGAAGATCCATCATGGCATACGAAAGTAATACCATCAGCCCAACACTGGAAACTGCGTACAAAATCTGCAAAGTTTTGGGAAAAGATATGACGGAAGTCTTCATATTTAAATAGGAGGATAAAATGGGATTATTATTTAATACATCAGAAGAAATAACTGACAAGGTGCTTGAAACATTTGACGATAAAGAAAATTACCTAGTGGTATTTAAACACAATGACACAAAGACGGATCTCTTTAAATGGCTTGCAATAGGAGGACTATACTATACAACAGATTCAAGTAGAAGCTTCATTTTAAATTTCAGCCACAGGGGAATCTACGAAGTGGAAATCAGTAACAATATGAAAAAGAATTTTCTAATCATGCCGTGGAATGAAATCAGCTCCTTTGAAGTAGTAAAAAAGAATAAAAAGGCAATCATAACCCTTATTCACGTGGGCAAGAAGGTTTCCTACGAAGTACCATTTACCGGCAAAATCGCAAAAGGAAACGAAGAAAGATTTGCAAAGCTTGAAGGAAAAGAATGGAACAGGATCGAGTAAGGTAGGTCTTATATAATCAATGAAAAATTCGGCTCTTAGGTAATCGTAAGAGGTTTTTAAAATTTAAATTTTACTTGACCTGCACCTTGGGGGCGGTGTTACTCTCTAATATAGGAGGGAATTATGTTTAGAAATGAAGTTCAAAACAAGACTGGTCTTACTAGAAAGGCGATTGAATACTACGAAGAAAAGGGGCTTATAAATCCAATTCGCATGGAGAATGGATATCGGGATTACAGCGAGAAGGACGTGGAGATTTTAGAAAAGGTGGCTCTCTTTACAAAGCTTGGGTTAAATCTAAAAGAGATAAGGGAGATTATTTTTGGCGACGGGACTCTTTCTTCTGTGCTTAGAACCAAGCAGTATGAGCTTAGTGTTGAGGAAAAGAAAAAGGAAATTCTTGAAATGATTGTCAAAGGCGCGGATAAAAGCACAATCGATGAGAAGGTAAAGAATTTGGAAATGAATGACACCATCTATAAAAAACTTGTAAATGTGTTTCCAGGTTACTATGGACAGATGTTTTTCTCTGCATACAAACCATTTTTAAATGAGCCCTTAGAGGACGATGGAAGAGCTGCTTTTGAAAAATTCGTAGAGTACTTGGACAGCTTGCCAGAGTTTGATCTTACAGATGAAGAAAAAGAATACTTAGATAAAATATCCACTGAATTTGATATGGAAACTTTGGAAGAGATAAATAGATCCAAGATAGATGCAGTAAGTAACTCCAAAGAATGGCTCGAGGAGAACAGAGAAATCATTGACGAGTACGAAAAATATAAAAATAGCGACGAATACAAAAATAGTGAGATTAAGAAACTTCAGGATAAACTAAGTAAGTACATGGCGGATAATAATTATTATGAAGTTGCCATCCCGCTTATTCGAAAGTTTAGTCCAAGTTATGACGAATATTATAGAAAGCTTATAAAAGCAAACGAAGATTATTTGAATAGATAAAATATAAAGAGGTTTGGAAATATTATTTTGCAAATCTCTTTTTTCTATTATAAATATTCTTGAAAATCTAAAAAAATATTGAAAGATAATTATTCGTGTGGTATATTTATAACATAAAGATAGAAATATATCACAAAGGAGTATTTTTATGAAAAGAAAAATAAATTTTCTAGGGTTTTTATCATTGGCTTCAATGGTTGCTCTTCTCGGTATTGTAACGGAAGAAAAAGGCTGGTATGGATTCTTGGGTTTTCTCTATTATTTAAGATATTTTTGGATTATTCCAGATGAATCCTTTAAAGAGTATGTAAAAAATTCAGCCTCACTAGCATTCTTTGTCCAAATATTTTCTATGGTTCTGATTTTAACCATTCTAGGGCTTATGAAGAATGAAAATTATATTCAATTTGCATTTGGAATTGCTTTTAGTTTAGGAGTATTTGTATTTACAATATCAATTGTAGTAGCAGAGTGGAAGGAAACACAAGGTATTTCAAATGATAAGTAATAGAATCAAAGAATTTAGAGCAAGGAATAGCATGAGCCAGGAAGATTTGGCGAATGCGGTCGGAGTGAGAAGAGAGACCATAGGAAATTTGGAAAATGGTAGGTACAACCCTTCTCTAGTACTGGCGTGGAACATAGCAAAGGTATTTGGTGTAACTATCGAAGAAATATTTACTATTTATAATGATGATTAAATTTAATTAGTTTTAAAAAAGGTTTGGAAATATTATTTTGCCAAATCTCTTTTTTCTATTATAATAGTAATAGTAAATTAATAATCTATGGGAGCTATGTGCTGAGAGGAAGTTAGACTTCGACCATTTTTACCTGCAGGATAATGCCTGCGTGGGATGAGGCATGTTTTTCTCCTATAAATTTTTTAGGAGGTTTTTTAATTTATGAAGTATAAGACACAGATGGAAGCTGCAAAACATGGTTTTGTAACTGAAGAGATGAAGATCGTTGCGAAGAAAGAAAATGTCAGCGAAGAATTTCTTTTAGAGAAGATTGCAAAAGGCGAAATTGTCATTCCTAGAAATAGAAATCACAAATCTATATCTCCAGAAGGAATTGGCGCTGGACTTAAGACTAAGATCAATGTTAATCTTGGGATTTCTAAGGATCTAAACGACCTTGACCTTGAAATGCAAAAGGTGGATATGGCGCTTAAGATGGGAGCGGAATCCATAATGGACCTATCCAATTACGGAAAGACTCAAGAATTTAGGAAGAGACTTATCGAAAAATCTACTGCAATGGTGGGAACAGTTCCTATGTATGATGCGGTTGGATTCTTGGATAAGGGACTTAGTTTTATAAAGGCGGAAGAATTCTTAGATGTAGTTAGAAACCATGCAGAAAACGGAGTAGACTTCGTGACTATTCACTGTGGAATAAACAGAGCAAACTCAGAAATTTTCATGAGAAATAGAAGAGTTAACGAGATCGTATCTCGCGGTGGATCGCTTCTATTTGGTTGGATGAAGATGAACGATAGAGAAAATCCATTCTACGAATACTACGATGAACTTTTGGAAATCTTGAGAGAATACGACGTTACACTATCCCTTGGAGATTCTCTAAGACCAGGCGGAATCCATGATGCGACAGACCCTTCACAGATTGCAGAGCTTATAACTCTAGGTGAACTTACCAAGAGAGCTTGGGAAAAAGATGTACAGGTCATCATCGAAGGACCGGGACACGTGCCAATAGACGATATAGAAATGAATATGAGACTCGAAAAGAAACTCTGCCACAACGCACCATTCTATGTGCTAGGACCACTAGTTACAGACATCGCGCCAGGATATGACCACATCACCAGTGCCATAGGAGGAGCAATAGCAGCAAGCTACGGAGCAGACTTCTTATGCTATGTAACACCGGCAGAACACTTAAGACTACCAGATGTAAATGACGTAAAAGAAGGAATAATAGCAGCTAAGATTGCAGCGCATGCAGGAGATATCGCAAAACTTAAATCTGCAAGAGAAATCGACCTTGAAATGAGTAAGAGAAGGCAGAAACTCGACTGGGAAGGCATGTTTGAACTTGCAATAGATCCAGAAAAATGCAGAGAATACAGAGCATCATCAACACCAGAAGAAGAAGGCACCTGCACCATGTGCGGAAGCATGTGTTCAATGAAAAATATGAATTTAATCCTTGAAGGAAAAGATATAATTATAAACCCTATAGAACAAGATAAATAACAAAAATAAAAATCAAGAACAGATAGCCTTGCTAAAAATAATTAGCAGGGCTATTATTTATTTAAAGATATTTAACTCAAATCTAGCCCTTCGATTATCTAAGGACTAGAAAAATATGAAAATCTAAGGAGAAAATATGAAGATAGAAGACTTTACAGAAAGAGAACAAACTCAAATAAAAAATGGACTTTCCACCGCAGAAATCACAGATAAAGAAGCAAAAGACAAGATTCTGGCACTACTACCAGAAGGATGGATAAAGAAGATTCCGTTCTTTGTAAGAAAACACGCCACCACCAAGACCATCGAAAGAATTGCAAGAGACTATCCAGAACTTTACGCAGTAGCAAAGATGCCTGGCGAACTTCCAGAAAAAGAAAGAGAGGAACTACAAAAGATAATCACGGACATATTTCGTGAAAAAATGGCAAAACACAATATAAAATAATAAAAGATGCAGGCATTATAATGTCTGCTTTTTTGTGTTTTTACCAAAAAATATTTGTAATTTCTATACACAAATTTTACAAATACTTTAAAGAGGCTATACTTTATTTATATATAATTTTTAAGGAGATGGACTTATGATTTATTCAGTTATAGATATCGGATCAAACACGATTAGAATGTCAGTTTTTAAGGTTGTCGGAAAAGAAGCAATAAGCCTTTTTAGTGAGAAGGAGCAGGCATCACTTCGCAACTATTTTTCCAATGGAAAACTAAGTAAAAAAGGTATAAAGAGACTTATTTCAGTTCTAGAAAAATTTAAATACATTGTAGATAATTTTGATGATATTGACGCTGTGTTTCCATTTGCGACTGCTACTATTAGAGATTCTTCCAACAGGGATGAAATTTTAAAGAAGGTAAAAAAAGAAGTTGGTTTTGATATCGAAATTTTATCTGAAGATGATGAATCTAGGCTGACCTTCGTCGGCGCTTCGAAATCCATAGATGTTTCAAGTGGAATACTAACTGATATAGGAGGCGGATCTTCTGAAATAGTCGTATTTAAGGATAAAGAAATCATCGAGTCCACCAGTCTTAAGATAGGGTCACTTTCTGCTTTTGAAGATTTCGTAGGTGATCTAATCGTTAAAGATTCTGAAAGAAAAGCTATAGATAAAGATGTGAAAGATAAACTTGAAGATTCAAAGATTAAGAAGAAAGATTATGACACTCTCTGTGCAGATGGTGGTTCTGCAAGGGCTACCCTAGATCTATACAATGAGTTTTATAATTTTAATTCTTCAAATGCCTTTATGAAAAGGGATAAACTAAAGGATATGCTGGACGATATTTTGGAGATGAACAGTAGAAACACTCTGGATCTTATAATTTCTGTAAAGGCGGATAGAATTCACACATTGCTGCCTGGAATGATAATCTTAAATAGGATTGCAAGTTATTTTTCCGTAGATAGGATAAATGTAAGCCGAACTGGAGTCAGAGAAGGCTACGTTTACGAGAGAATAATAAGAGAGGAATAATATGGATACTTCTTTTACACAGAATAGAGAATTATCATGGTTAAAATTTAATGAAAGAGTATTAGAAGAGGCGAACGACAAAGATGTAAAACTTTTTGAAAGGCTTAAGTTCTATTCTATTTTCGATTCGAATTTGGAAGAATTTTTCATGGTGAGGGTGGGAACTCTAACTGACCTTAGTCATTTAAAGAAGATAGCGGTGGATAACAAGTCCGGTCTTAGTCCAAGCGAGCAAATTAAAAAGATAATGGAAGTCTGCAAAGATCTTTATATAAAGAAAGATCTCGCCTATGAAAGAATTGTAAATGACCTTAAGAATGAAGATATTTTTCTAGAAAAAGTTTCCGAGCTTGGACCTAAGGAAAGAGAATTTTTGGAATATTATTTTGACAACAATATTGAACCAATTCTAAATTTTCAAGTAGTAGATGGGACGAGACCTTTTCCAAGACTCCCAAATCTTTCTCTAAATGTGGTATTTTCACTTAAATCAAAAAAGATTGATGAAAAAAAAGAAAGCAAAAAAGATAAATTCTACCTGGGACTGATATTTGTACCAGATAAGATAAATAGATATATAAAGATATCTGATAAGACCATGGTACTTATTGAGGATGTCATCAAAGAGTTTGGAGATAAGGTCTTTGAAAATTATATCTGTGAAGAAAAATATATAATGAGCATAACTAGAAATGCAGATATTTCTTACAATGATGACGATTATGACGTGGACAAAGATTTTAAAACTCATATGAAGACCATGCTCAATAAGAGGAAGAGACTTAAACCAGTAAGGCTTGAAGTGGATGGAGAACTAACTCCAAAACTAAGAGAGATTCTAATGGAAAAACTTCATCTAGAAGAAGATAATATCTTTGTGACAAAATCTCCTATTATAGCTGGATTTATATTCAGCCTCGTAGAAGAAATGCCAGAAGATTTAAAAGAAAAATTTATGGATGAGAAGTTTTCGCCACAAGCTTCATATATGATTGACCCAAGAAGAAAAGTTATTGACCAGGTACAAGAAAAGGACATACTTCTATCATATCCCTATGAATCCATGGACCCAATCATCGACCTACTTAACGAAGCTGCAGAGGATGAGGCGGTAATATCTATTAAGATTACCCTCTATAGAATTGCCAAAGACTCGAAAATAGCTCAGGCACTTATAAAAGCTGCTGAAAATGGCAAAGAAGTCTTCGTTCTTATGGAACTAAGAGCAAGATTCGATGAAGATAACAACATCATCTGGTCATCTAGGCTGGAAGAAGCAGGCTGCAAAATAGTATATGGATTTGAAAATTATAAATGCCATTCAAAGGTGCTACTTATAACTAGGATTGAAGATGGAAAAGCATCTTTTATAACCCAGGTTGCAACGGGAAATTACAATGAAAAAACAGCGAAACTATACACCGATTTTTCTTACTTAACATCCAATATAGAAATAGGAATTGATGCCAAAGATCTCTTCGACAATATTATGATTGGAAACTTAGATGGAGAATACAAACACCTACTTGTCAGTCCAAAATCTATGCAAAAGGGATTAAAACTCTTAATTGATGAACAGATTGAGAAACAGAAAGCTACTGGAGATGGATATATAAGGCTCAAGATGAATTCCATATCCGATAGAAAAATAATCGACAAACTCTCTGAAGCTTCGAATAGTGGCGTAAAGATCGACATGATGGTAAGAGGGATTACATGTATCCTTCCAGGAGTTGAGGGTCGAACGGAAAATATAGATATTTACCAAGTGGTGGGAAGATTTCTAGAACATCACAGAGTATATCAATTTGGCAGGGGAAATGCCGGAAGGGTCTATATATCTTCGGCAGATTTCATGACTAGAAATATTAGAAATAGGATGGAAGTAGCAGTACCAATCTATGATGACGAGATTAAAAATAGAATTTTAGAATTTATGGACATAATGTTTTCTGACGATGTGAAAATGAGAAAACTTCAAAAGGACGGAAGCTACGCAAAAGTTCCAAATGTGAATGGTATAAATGCACAAGAAGTGCTTATAAGAAATGCAATAAGTAGAAGTACCTTAGAAAAAGAAAGTTTGTCTAGTTTAGAAAGATGTAGCTTAAATAAAACTAGCGACAAAAAAGAAATTGAAGATTCTATTCAAACAGAAAAAATAGAAAATAGAAGTCTAATCCAAAGAATCATGGATTTCTTTAGAAAATAAATTTGTAATTAGAAATTTAATCGGAAAATAAAATGGGGGAGACTCCATTTTTTTATTTCTATTCTTGACAAGTATACTTGGCGGATGTAATATTAATACCAAGTAAACTTGGCGGGAGGAGTTATGGATAAAATTGATAAAAAAGATATTTTAGAAAGATTTAAGGTTGAAAATGTTCTCGGAGATGAGAGGGAAAGTTATATTGATTTAAAATCAAATTCGTATGGGATTATTTTTTCAAGTTTTACTTTTATTTTAATATTTATTATTTCTAAGCTTAAGGGTCTCGATTATGATTTGGCGAAGATTATGTTTATTTCTATTCTACTGGGCAATAGGTTTTATAAGTTTTTAAAAGATAGAAAGAGTATGAATAATTTGGAGAAGTTTGGTTATATTTCTTTTATCATAGGCGGAGGTATTCTCTATGTAGTTTTTTTAGTTGAATTGGCTGGAATCTATGGAAGATAAGCTAGAACTTAAAAATAGACTAAAGGAAATTAGATCTGAGAAGAAACTGACTCAAAAGAATTTGGCTGACATGGTCGGCGTTTCACGAAATACTATTAGTTCTATTGAAACTGGAGAATTTTGTCCGACTTCTAGGCTTGCACTTATTCTCTGTATTGCCCTTGATAAAAAGTTTGAAGATATTTTTTATTTCGATATAAATTAATGGAGGTTCTATGAAAAGACAGGGTGTTTTAGAAATTTTAACCTATTTTGTTGTAGGTATTTTATTTTTTCTTAGGCTACTACCTACTTATGACAGAGGTTTTCGATATATACCCTTTCAGTGGAGTGGCGCTTATTCCAACTATTTATTTTGTGGTTGCAATCTTTGCTTTTCCAAAGGCGGGAGATATTATCTCTAATAAGACAAAGGATTCTATTTTACCGCCTAACTTTGTAATGCCATTTGCCTATATTATTGCTCCTTTCTTTCTATTTTCAAAAAGGTAAACAAAAAAACAGGGCTGACCCTGTTTTTTAATTGCAATTTAAGAAGAATTCTAGCAGCACTTTTAGCGAGTTTTTCATCTCTCCTACTACCAAGTATTCTTCGGTGGTGTGGACTTTTTCCATGCCGACTCCGATTATGATGGAGTTGAATCCTTCTTCTGAGAAGAAGTTGGCGTCACTTCCTCCGCCGATTACTTGTAGTTTTGCATCGATTCCTATATTTTTATATGCTTTTATAAATCTGTTTGCTAAATTTAGTTCGTCCTTTGATGTGAGCATCGGATATACATTGTTTGTTTTGAAATTATATCCTGCGCCGTACTTGTCGCAGACTTCTTCACAGATTTTTCTGTAATCGTCTAGGACTTCATCTAATCTTTCGTAACTGTGTGCTCTAACTTCTCCTTCTGCCACTGCGTAGTCTGGGACTACATTGGTTGGAAATTCTGAGTGGAGTTTAGAAATGTTTGCTGTGGTGGTTTCATCTATTCTAAGAATATTCATCTTTGAAATTATTTCTGAAATTATTTGGATAGACGAGATTCCCTTTTCCGGTTCGATGCCTGCGTGAGCCTTTTTGCCTCTAACTTCTAAGGTAAATAGATTGCAGGTTGGCGCTTGGTGGGCTACGAATTTAGATGGACCGCCGTTGTCTAGTACGATCATATCTTTTGATGGATTGATATTTTTATAGACTTCTTGCCAATTTATATTCTTTGCACCGAGCATTCCGATTTCTTCTGCCGGTGTAAATATTGCGTAGACCGTTGGGAATTTTAGACTTGATTCTTTTAAAAATTTAAGGGTGTAGAGGATGATTGCTACTCCCGCTTTGTCATCTCCTCCCAAAGTTGTGGTGCCATCGGTTTTGATTTTGCCATCGTCTTCTATTATTACCACGCCCTTATTCGGTTCAACTACATCCATGTGAGCGCTTAAAGTGTAGGATGAGTCAAGTGCTCCTTCGAGCTTAGTAAATATTACAGGGGTGTTGCCGCCGTAAGCGTCGTAGGAATTATCCAGGTACACTGGAAGATCCATGTCTTTTAAATAATTTATAATGTATTCTGCTACATCTTTTTCATTCTTTGAGGGACTGTAAATGCTTACTAGTTCCTTAAATATATTTTTAAGTTCATTTAAATTTACGTTCATGCCTGCTCCTTTCTGTAATGATATTGTATCAACAAAAGCTTCAAATATAAAGAAAAATCGCAAAAATTTGACATATGGAGGATGAATTGGTAATCTATTCTAAACGGAGGTATTAATGAAAAGAAATAGAATATTATCGATGATACTTTTGCTATTGATGTTACCGATGACTGTTTTTGGTGCCATTGATAGAAAAGAAATAGATTCAGCCGATGCAAAATTTCAAAAGATGAAGGCGGAGTCTGGTAATTTAAAAGAATTTTCCAAACATTTAAATTTGATTATAGACAATGTAGATGTCACCAAGGTTTTAAAGCACAAACCTATGGCTATCGATGGTAGTACTTCGGTTGCGCTTCGGGATTTTACCGAGAGAATCGGTGCCAAGGTGACCTGGTATGACCATTCGAGAATGATTGGAATTGAATATGGTAAGTCCCACATATTGGTGCCTATTGATAAAAAGGCGATGTGGGTCAATGGAAAGATTGTGGATATGAATATTGCCGCTAAGATTCATGGAGAGACTTCCACTACATATATCCCACTTAGAAATATTGCGCAGGCACTAGGATATAAGGTGGAGTTTGACAACGAAACTTTTACGGCTAAGTTATTTTCGCAAAAGAAAACTAAATAAAAATTTATAAAAGCACAGAGCAATCTGTGTTTTTTTTGCTTGCAATTTATTAGTTTATTTAAATTAGATGGTACTTTTATTTAATAATATAGTAAAATAATAATGAGGGGAGATGGATTTGAAAAAGAGATTTATCCTTATAGCTTTATTTATTCTGCTAATTATATTTGGAATTTCTGATATACATATTAAAACTGAAGAGAAAAATATAAAGACCAAGTCCGGTGAGGCGAAGGTAGTCTTATATAGAAAGATATTTTCTTCCTATTCAAATCGCATAGAAATTGAAAGGAATGGAGAAGTGTATCTAAAGGATTTTAAAGGCAAGAATCCTCTAAATATTTGGAAGTTTGAAGCAGGAGATGTGGAAGGCGATAAAGAGGAGGAGCTTGCCCTAGGTGTCTACAAGAAATCTCCACACCACCAGGTCATGGCGAAGAGAGTTTTTCTCTACAATATTGTAGATGGAAAGCTAAAGCCGAAGTTTCGTGCATCTCGGCTTGCACTTCCCATGGATGATTTTATTCTCTATGACATTGACGATGATGGAAGAGATGAAGTAGTTTCCATAGAAATAAAGGATAAGAGCTACTACATAGCGGTGTACCACTACAAGGATTTTCATTTGACTAGAGATTATGTTAGCGAACCCTTAGAAAAAAAGCCTAAATTTTCAGAAGGTGGAAAGATTATTTACAAAGATAGAAGTTTCGATTTAAAAATTAATGGAGAGGAGATAATTTTAAAATGAAAAACAATTTGAAGAAATGTTTTGCCATTGGACTTGCGGCGATTATGCTGGTATCATGTGGTCCAAAAGGCGCAGATGGAAACGATGCAAAAGAAAAAGTTCCATTTACAAACCCAATTGCAGATTTAAAGAGGGAAGTAATATTCCCTAAGTTTGAAGAGACGAGTGTCGAGGCGGCTGTGCCGGAATATAGTGTAGCTGAAGATCTTTCTAATATCTCTAATATTAACGACTACATAAATGATTACTTTGCATTTAACGACGAGCAAACAAAAGCCTTAGTTGAAAATAAGTTTTTTGTAGATGGTAGCAGAGCCTATGAGCAACCTTTTGAAGTCTACGAAGGCAATGAGTACGGATTTTTACCAAACTTTGTAACTGCTGACAGCTTGCTTCATCTATTCCACATTTCCTATGACGGACTACTTCGTGAATTGGAAGTGAAGGAATTTATGCCAAGACTAATTGAAGTTAGTAGGACAATGGCGACAAAATCACTTGAAGATTACAATAACTCAAAGGATCCTGAGGTTAAGGAGCTTGCTATGAAGAACACCGCTTACTTCGTGCTTGCTGAGAAATTATTTGGAGAAGAATACTCCGGAGAACTTCCTCAGGAAGTAAAAGATTTGGTCGATAAAGAATATAAAAATATCGAAGTCATGTCAAAGGCAGATTCCAATTTGGTGGCAAAAGCGGTGGACTATTCACAATTTAAACCTCGTGGACACTACACCCGTTCAGAAGAACTTAAAAAATATTTCCGCGGCGCCATGCTATTCTCACAAGAAGCGATGATTTTCTACGACGATGAGGGAAAACCAATCGACGAAAATATTATCCAAGGACTTATGATGGCTAAAAATCTTATAAACGACGAAGAATCTTTCAAAAAATGGGAAGATGTCAATGATTCTGTAAACTTCCTTGTAGAAAATTCTGAAGATGTGGATCCATACCTAATGGGTCAAGTCTACTTCAACCACTTCGACAAAGATACAGATGTAGATAAACTTGCTGACGAAAAGAATCTAGAAAAAGTGCACAAGACCTTGGATCAGCTTCCAAAACCAAAGATTCAGTACTACGAAGACACTTCATTTAGATTTATGCCACAAAGGGCTGTGCTTGACAATGTGTGGGCACAAAACTTACTAGATACCAACAGACCTTCTAAAAGACCTCTATATTCTGGTTTAGACATCATGGGTGTCATGGGAAATAAAGTTGCAGAAGAAATGGTACTATCTAATGAACAGAATAAAAAATGGGATGAATTTGAAAACAGGTACCAAGAAACCAAGGAAATGGCGAAAGTGCTCGACGACGAAACTGAAGGAAGAAAGAACATCTACCGTTCATGGCTTTGGATGCTAAAATCCTACGAAGAAGAAATACCAGGAAGTATTCCAGAATTTATGAAGTCAAAAGCATGGACGTTTAAAGACTTAAATTCACAGCTCGGATCTTGGGCACAGCTAAAACATGACACCATTCTCTACGGCAAGCAAGCTGGAGCAGAGATGGGTGGCGGCGGAGAAGAAAAGGAAATGCCTAAATCCTATGTGGAACCGCGAGTACATCTCTATGACAGAATGATCTGGGCAATGAACTACATGAGGGAAAATCTAAAATCCAGAGAATTACTTTCTGAATCTAATGAAAAGAATATGAATAATTTTATAGATATGGTAGAATTTTTAAGAAAGGTCAGCATATCTGAACTTAAGAACGAAACAGTGGACGCAAAAGATCAAGAAAGACTATTCTATATAGGCGGAGAAATGGAAAATATATTTATAAAATTCGTTGATGAGAAGGCGAAATATTTTGCAGAGATAGAAGAACAGTCAGATAGAAATATGGCAACTATAGCAGACCTTATGGTGACCGTAGAAAATACTGTGGGCATCGAACCAAATAAATATTTGGAAGTCGGCTCAGGAATGGCGCAAGAGATGTTTGTTGTATATCAAATAGGAGACAAGCTCATAATGGGAACAGGTCCAGTGTATGCCTACTACGAATTCCTATCCGACGAGAGAATGACTGACGAAGATTTCCAAAATAAATTATATGATTCACTATACACTCCTGATGCCAAGAATCCATTGAAACAACCTAGCTGGACAGAAATATATATAAAGAACACAGTTTATGATTACTAAGGAGAGATTATGGAAGTAAGATTTGCAAAAGTAAGTGATATAGAAAGAATACTGAAGCTTTTAAAAGAAAATCACGCAGACAATGTGGTGGACAAGACCAATGGTTTTGTAACTACAAATATAACTAGAGAACAACTAAAGGATTTAATCGAAAAAGAAAAAGGAGTAGTAATCGCAGAGGAGGGAGAAAAACTATTGTCATTTGCCTTTGCAGCACCGTGGAAGTATTGGTCTCAGTGGCCACTTTTCGAATATATGATCGAAATCTTGCCGGATTATAAATTTAAAGGGGAAAGTTTGAGCGTAGAAAATTCCTACCAATATGGACCCGTTTGTGTCGATGAATCTGCAAGGGGAAATGGAGTGTTTGAAGAAGTATTTTTCAAATCCCTTGAGAGTATGAATAGATTTCCTATTATGGCGACATTTATAAATACGGTTAATCCGAGATCCTATAGAGCTCACACCAAGAAGGCTGGCATGGAAGAGATAGGAAAGTTTAATTTTAACGGAAATACCTACTACCTAATGGCGATAGGAACAGATCACAAAAGAAAATAAATAGATAAGATGGAGGGAGACCTCCATTTTTTATTTTTGTAAACTAACATCAAATTCATACATACAAAAAAATAAAACCCAGTCTCCTGGGTTTCATACAAAGTAAATTATTTAAATATTTATTCTATTTAAAGAATGCGTGGTATGCCTTAGCGGTCATGTAGCAGTCAGCCTTTGAAACTAGTTCGATAGGAGCATGCATTGAAAGCATAGCAGTTCCACAGTCTAGTACTTCGCAACCATGTTTTGCAAGTTCTGCAGCGATGGTTCCTCCGCCACCTTGGTCAGCCTTACCAAGTTCACAGGTTTGCCAAATAACTCCGTTGTCGTCGAATTTCTTTCTGACTTCAGCGATAAATTCTGGGTTTGCATCATTGCATCCGCCTTTACCTCTAGCGCCTGTATACTTAGTAACGCCGATACCATATCCAACTAGAGCAGCATTGTAAGGATCATTTACATCTTTGTAATCAGGATCCACAGCTGCACTTACGTCTGCAGATAGAATCTTAGAATTTTGCATAGCTCTTCTAGTTAAGATGTCTGAGTAATCTCCTCTAGAAGCTAGGATTTCTGCAACTGCATTTTCAAAGAAAGCAGAAGACATAGAAGCATTACCATAAGAACCGATTTCTTCCTTGTCAACGAATAGAGAAACTGCAGTAGTAGTAACTTCGTCAAGTCTAAGTATAGCTTCAAGGTTTGCATAGGAGCAAACTCTGTCGTCATGACCATGGGCAGCGATCATTGCTCTGTCAAAACCAATGTCTCTAGCCTTAGCTTGTGGAACCATTTCGATTTCACTAGAGATGAAATCTTCTTCAACGATTCCATATTTATCGTGAATTAATTTTAAAATATTCTTTTTAATAGGATTTTCTTTTTCAGAAATTCCGTAGCTTGAATGACCAACAACTACATTTAGAGTTTCAGCAGGGATTCCATCGCCAAGAGTACCCTTAGCTTGATCTTTTCCAAGGTGAGGAAGAAGATCTGTAATGTAGAATACAGGATCATTATCATCTTCGCCGATAACGATATTTATTTCTTTGCTATCCTTAGTCTTAACGAATCCATGCATAGCAAGCTGGATAGTAGGCCATTGGTATTTCTTAACTCCGCCATAGTAATGAGTCTTCATAAGAGCAAGTTCAGAATCTTCGTATAAAGGAGTAGGTTTAATATCAAGTCTAGGTACGTCGATGTGAGAACCAACTATGTTCATACCCTTGGTCATACAATCCTTTCCAATTAAGAAAAGAGCGATGGCTTTATTTTTATAGTTGATGTAGATTTTGTCTCCAGCTTTAACAGGAGATTTTATAGCTTCTTCAAGAGAAACATAACCGTGTTCGATAGCTTTATTTTGAATAAAAGTAACACATTCTCTTTCAGTCTTACAATGGTCTAAGAAATTTTTGTATCTTTCACCATATTCAGTAATTTCTTTAAGTTCGGCTTCGTCTATTTGTTGCCAAATTGATTTTCTTTCTAATTCTAAATTCATGTCTACCTCCTAAAATTATAGTACATCGAAATTAAACATAAAACAAGGGCGGAAATTATACAATAAACTTGAATATAGTATCAAAGTATGATAATATATATAAATTTACAAAAAAATTTTTTAATGTTATACTATAAAGGGGAGGTAGAATATGTACAGTATTGGTGACAAAGTAGTATATCCGATGCATGGAGCAGGAGTAATAGTAGACATTGAAAAAAAAGAAATCTTAGGCGAAATAAGAAATTATTACATACTTAAGATGCCTATACAAGAGATGAAGGTCATGGTTCCAGTAGAACAAGCAGAAGAAATAGGAGTAAGACCAATCTATGGCACAGAAGAAATGAAAGAAGTCTTAGAAACATTACAGTCAGACAAGAAACTCGACATGCCTAGCAATTGGAATAGAAGATTCAGATTTAGCACAGAGAAGATAAAAACAGGAGACATTGTTGAAATAGCAAAAGTAGTAAGATGCCTAGTTAGGATGGATAACGAAAAGAATCTATCCACAGGAGAAAGAAAACTACTAAACAATGCAAAGAAGATCATAGTTTCCGAAATGGCGCTCATTTACGAAAAGACTGCAGAAGAAGCAGAAGAAATAATAGACGAAGCCATACTCGGATAAGGGGGTAGTATTATTAAAAAGGACAAAAGTATATTCAGGAAGATTTTTACCATACTATGGACATTCGTAGGAGCAGGGTTTGGACTATTGGTCCTAACATTACTTAAAGCGTTAGAAATAAAACTTCCATTTGGCGGAGTAGGAAGCGCAATCTCTAGGATTGCCATCGTTATTTTATTTGCATTTATATTTTTATTATCATCCCAAACTACACTAAACGCCTTTGAAAGATTCCAAAACTTTCTAGATAAAAAACTAAAAGAGAAGAGCCCACAAGAACTAATCACAGAATTTATAGGACTATTACTTGGACTTCTCCTAGCGTTTTTTGTAACCCAGCCATTATCACTGATTCCTATACCATACCTGGGAGTAGTGATATCAATCCTCGTGTATGCCATGTTTGGATATCTTGGACTTAGAATATCATCTCAAAACTTAGATGAGATCCAAGAAAAATTTAAAGAGATAAGAGGCAGCGCCAAGAGACAAGAAACCATAAAGTTACCGAAGATAAAAGGAGTTGCCAAAGTAGTAGACACCTCCGTCATCATAGACGGAAGAATAAAAGAAATAGTAGCAGCAGGATTCCTAGAAGGACCGCTAATAATACCAGAATTTGTGCTAGAAGAATTGCAATTTATCGCAGACTCCTCCGACTCATTAAAGAGAAATAGAGGAAGAAGAGGACTAGACATAGTAAAATCACTTCAAGACGACAAAAAAATAGAAATCTTAATCTCCGACTTAAAATACGAAGACATAAAAGAAGTGGACATGAAACTATTAAAACTAGCAGCGGACGTAAAGGGAAAACTAGTAACCAATGACTACAACCTAAACAAAGTTGCAGCATTACAAAATATACAAGTGCTAAATATAAACGATCTCGCCAACGCACTAAGACCAGTGTACCTCCAAGGAGAAAGCTTGGACGTACTAATAGTAAAAGCCGGCAAAGAAATGAACCAAGGCTTGGGTTACTTAGACGACGGGACCATGATAGTAGTAGAACAAGGAAAGGATTATATAGGAAAAGTAATCCGAGTAGAAGTCACATCAGTACTACAAACCTCAGCAGGCAAGATGATATTTGCAAAACCCATATAAAAATAATTGAGCATGCTCTACATAGAACATGTTTTTTTTTATGGAAAATTTTAAATGATTCGTCACATAAAAAACTAGGGAATACAGTCACCATGAGCGAACGAAGTGAGTCGAACGGGTATAACCATGGTGTGGTATAACATTGAGGATTTCCCGTAGCGTAAGCAATCTGCTTCCATAAGCCTTTATACTAAATTTTCTTAACTTAGACGTAAGGCGTGCAATAACCATTCCTATAATTTATCCCGTAGCGTAAGCAATCTGCTTCCATAAACCTTTATACTAAACTCATTTAACTCAGGCGAAGCCGTACGAAAACATACATAATATTTGCCCCGTAGCGGAAGCATTTTGCTTCCACAGCCGAGAGGCTCTAGTTAGATAAACTCTTTTGATGTACTGAATTTCTAAAGGTTTGTTCTTATGTATTGTCATCCTGAGAGGAAAAGGCGTTAGCCTTTGGAGTCGAAGGATCTGACCCATATTTAATCCATCTACTCCAAAAAATATTAAAGATTATCATCCCAACTATCGTCAACAAGACTTAACCCCACCAAGGTTATACCCATTCGACTACGGGTGTCGGAAAACCTCCACCCTCCGCTCAGGGTGACTTTCTTCCTCTGGAATTTAAAGAGTATACCTCCCAACTACAGTCACCCTGAGCGAACGAAGTGAGTCGAACGGGTATAACCTCTGAAGACCTAGTCTATGCAAATGAATTAATTTCAAAAATTAAAATAAATGTAAATAAATATCTTTTACATAACCTAACCCTATTCTTT
>NZ_GL397071.1:693305-699473 GCF_000146345.1 Peptoniphilus duerdenii ATCC BAA-1640
CATAGGTAGGTTGTAGCAAATTTTAAAGATTATATTTACTGGAATTTAAATGGTGTTAAATCTGTATATGGACTTTTAATTTTGCATAGTATGAACAACAATCAGGCGAAGCCGTGGTATAGTAATGTTTCCAATAGAGTACCCGTAGCGGAACCTTCCAGGTTCCACAGCCGAGAGGCGTAAATTCTTTAAAATATATAAATGATTAAAATTTATCGAGCGTTAAATTTTCCAACTGGTCATCCTGAGCGGAAAAGGCGAAAGCCTTTGGAGTCGAAGGATCTGACCTATATTTAACCCATCTACTCCAAAAAATATTAAAAATACCCTCCCAACTACAGTCACCAATACTTAACCTCACCAAGGTTATACCCATTCGACTACGGGTGTCGGTACCTCCACCCTCCGCTCAGGGTGACTGTCTTCCTCTGGAATTTAAAGAGTTACCTCCCAACTACAGTCACCCTGAGCGAACGCAGTGAGTCGAACGGGTATAACTTCAGAGGGTCAAGTCTTTGCAAATAAACCCAATAAAAATAAAAACTAATGCTCTACATAGAGCATCAAAAATAAATAAAAAAACAAATGCTATAGCAGACTGTTTCATCCAATCAGCTACGCCTCTTGGGAAACAGGTTGCATCACACCTACTAAGACTCACTACGTTCGTCAAGTTAGGTGTAGAACGTATAGCATGAACTTAAAAATTCTTTACAATTATATTTTTATATTTTTAACATTTCCAATTTTTCCACACAAAAAATTTCTTTAATTAAATTTAATATTATAACAAATTTTACACAAAAATATTTTTAAATAAATATCTGAATTATCAATAAAAATTTTCAATATCACTAGAAAATAGGACATCTTTGTGATAAGCTTTAAGCAATGATTGATATTATCAATTACATAAAAATTATTGATAATAAATTTAGATTTTAGGGTGATGAAAATGAATTTGATCCAAGCACCAATTGGAGAAGAATTTGAAATTGTAAGAATCAGACAGAAAGATTCTGAAAGAGAAAAGGAGGACAGGCACTTAACAAACTTAGGTTTCGTTGAAGGTGCCAAGATTACTGTAATTTCAGAGACTGAAGGGAATCTTATAATTCGAGTTAAGGGTACCAGAATTGGTATCGGAAAAGATATTGCTAGAAAGATCATTGTTAGATAGGAGGTAATTTATGACGCTTAGAGAAGCGAAGGTAGGCTCCCACTACAGAGTATTAAGAATCGGTGGAAAGGGACCGCTTAAGAGAAGAATTATGGACATGGGTATTACGAAAGGTGCAGAATTATTCGTTCGTAAAGTTGCACCACTAGGTGATCCTGTTCAGATCAACCTTAGAAACTATGAGCTCAGTATCAGAAAGGAAGACGCTGACCTTATAGAAGTAGAAGAAATGTAATTTAAAAGAGATATTAGAGGAAAGAGGATTAATATGAAAATCACAATTGCATTGGCAGGTAATCCTAACAGTGGAAAGTCCACTCTTTTCAATGCTCTTACAGGCTCAAACCAATATGTAGGTAACTGGCCAGGGGTAACTGTTGAAAAGAAGACAGGACTTTACAAAAAAGAAAAGGATGTTGCCATCACAGACTTACCAGGCATCTATTCACTTTCTCCATATACACTTGAAGAAGTGGTATCTAGAGATTACTTAATCAATGAAAAAGTAGATGTAATTATTGACGTAGTAGACGGAACCAATATAGAAAGAAACTTGTACCTTGCAACACAACTTAGTGAGCTTGGTATTCCACTAGTAATCGCACTTAACATGATGGACGTGGTTAGAAAGAATAAAGACTATATTGATGTAGCACAAATCGAAAAGAGACTCGGATGTAAAGTTGTAGAAATCTCTGCCCTTAAAGGGGAAAATATAGATCATCTTGTAGAAGTTGCTAAATCATTTAAAGGTCAAAAGACTGAAGAGATGAAAACTTTTGGCGAAGATGTAGAAAAATATTTAACAGAAATCGAAGAAGCTGTAGCATCTATTAAAGAACACAAATCTAAAAGATGGATTGCTATAAAACTTTTTGAAAACGACGAAAAGATCAGAAAAGAAATTAAGATTTCTGCTGAAGAAGGAAAAAAAGTTGATGAAATCATCGCAAGAGCTGAAAAAGAAATGGGCGATGACGGCGAAGGTATCATTACCGACGAAAGATATAACTATGTAGCACAAGTTACAAGAGATACAGTTAAAAAGACCAGAACTGGCATGACTAAATCTGACAAGATAGATAAAATAGTAACCAATAGATTTTTAGCAATTCCTATATTTGTAGTCGTAATGACACTTATCTATCTAGTTGCAGTTAAATTTGTCGGCGGACCAGTTAACGATTGGTGGGCAGATAAAGTTCTAGGAGAAACTATACCAGGATTCTTAGATGAATTCCTATCAACTCACGGAGCTTCACCAATGGTATCATCTCTACTAGCTAACGGAATCGTAGGCGGTGTTGGAGCTGTACTAGGTTACTTACCAGTAATCGCAACAATATTCTTACTTGTATCCATCCTTGAAGACGTAGGATACATGGCAAGAATTGCATTTATCCTAGACAGAATATTTAGAAAATTCGGTCTATCTGGAAAGAGTTTTATACCTATCCTTATCGGTACCGGATGCTCAATCCCAGGTATCATGGGTACAAGAACCATCGAAAACGAAAACGATAGAAAGATGACCATCACCGTTGCATCATTTATGCCTTGCGGAGCCAAGACAGAAATCATAGCAATGTTCGGAGCAATTTTAGGTGGAGTTTGGTGGTATGCACCACTTTGGTACTTCGCAGGAATCCTAGCTGTAATTATCTCTGGGGTAATCCTAAAGAAGACCAGTCGATTCCAAGGAGATCCAGCACCATTCGTAATGGAACTTCCAGAATATCACGCACCAAGTTTATCAAACGTTGGAAAAGCAACTCTACACAGATGTAAAGCATTCATAATAAAAGCGGGAACACTAATCCTACTTTGCTCACTAGTCATCTGGGCACTATCAAGCTTCACAACTAGCGGACAATTTATAGACTTTAACGAAGACGCACAAGAATCTATCCTATCATTCGTAGGAAACAAAATAAAATTCCTATTTGCACCACTAGGATTCGGAGATTGGATGGCAACAGTAGCTACATTCTTCGGACTAGCAGCAAAAGAAGTCGTAGTAGGTACCTACGGAGTAGTATCAGGAATAGGAGCAGATGCAGATGCAGATTCATTAAAAGATGTAATTCTTACAAACTTCAATACAGTATCCATGTTCTCATTCATACTATTTAACCAATTGACTCTACCATGCTTCGGAGCACTAGGAGCAATAAAAGAAGAAATGGGATCTTCAAAATGGTTTAGATTTGCGCTTATATATCAATTATGCTTCTCATACTCAATAGCATTTATGGTATATCAAATAGGCTCAGTACTAGTACTAAAGACAGGATTTAACATAGAAACAGCTATAGCATGTGTAATCCTTGTAGTATACATGTACCTACTATTTAGACCGAACAAATATAGAAAAGGAAGCTTAGAACCTAACTATTCAGTTAAATAAAATAAAAAGAAGGAAAGAAAATGAGACCAATAGATTTTATAATAATAGCAATCGTACTAGTAGCAGTGTACTTCGCAATAAGACATGTAAAGAAGAACAAAGGAACCTGCGATTGTGGCTGCTCATGTGGTTGTAGCGAATGCCATGAACATGACATGGAAGTAAAAAAACATTAAAATCGACAAAAACGCACAAAAACTATAAAATTGCTTGTAAAATAGACAGATTTATAGTAAAATAATAGGGTCAACTGAAGGTTTGACCAGAAACTAAAGGCTTAATAGTAAATTAAGCCTTTTTATAAACCATTTTAGGAGGTGTTTTAATGGCTGACCGTATTGTTCTTGAATGCACTGAATGTAAACAAAGAAATTATGTAACTTATAAGAACAAAAAAACAAATACTGAAAGACTAGAGCGTAGTAAATACTGCAAGTTTTGTAAAAAACATACTGCTCACAAAGAAACGAAATAAGGAGTGATATGATGGCACAACCAGTTGTAAAAACAAACGAAACGAAAGATACCAACAAGTATCTACGTGGAGTAAAATCTGAATTCAAAAAAGTTGTGTGGCCTACAAAAGAACAAGTAATAAAATACTCCACAGTAGTAATAGTAGTAAGTATTTTATCAGCTCTCGTTCTATCAGCATACGATGAAATAGTATATTTCATAATAAAGCTGATTGTAGGTAGATAAGATGTCAGATGATGTTTTAAGAGAGAATACTGCAAAATGGTATGTAATCCACACATATTCTGGACATGAAAACAAAGTAAAAGCAAACATGGAAGCCATGGTCCAAAACAGACACATGGAAGATGTAATACTTGACATACAAGTTCCAATGGAAGAGTATGTAGAAGAAAAAGATGGAGTAGCAAAATCAAAAGAAAGAAAGCTATTTCCATCATATGTCCTAGTGAAGATGATAATGAATGACGAAACCTGGTACTTAGTGAGAAACACTAGAGGAGTAACAGGATTTGTAGGACCTGGATCTAAACCAGTTCCACTATCAGACGAAGAAGTCTTAGCCCTAGGAGTAGCAGATAAGAAAGAATTCTTCGGAGGATTCGAAGTAGGCGAAAGCGTAAAAGTAAAAGACGGTCCATTCGAAGACTTCGTAGGCGTAATAGACGCCATGAGCTACGAAAAAGGAAAAGTAGACGTAGTCATCTCAATGTTTGGAAGAGATACCAAAGTTGAACTAAGTTTCAATCAAATAGTAAAGATTTAAAAAAATAAGTGGGAGGGTAACCCCGCAAAACCACAGGAGGTAAAAAATGGCAAAGAAAGTCATAGCATTAGTAAAATTACAAATCCCTGCAGGAAAGGCAACACCAGCACCACCAGTTGGTACAGCACTTGGTCCTCACGGAGTAAACATAATGGAGTTTACAAAGCAATTTAACGCAAAAACCCAAGACCAAGCTGGAATGATTATTCCTGTAGTATTAACAGTATATCAAGATAGAACCTTTAGCTTTATAACTAAGACACCACCAGCAGCAGTGCTAATTAAAAAAGCAATCAACCTAAACTCAGGTTCAGGAGAACCAAACAAGAAAAAAGTTGGTAAAATTAAAAAAGCACAAGTAGAAGAAATCGCAAAACTAAAGATGGAAGACTTAAACGCTGCATCTGTAGAAGCTGCAATGTCAATGATCGCAGGAACTGCAAGAAGCATGGGTGTAGAAGTTATTGATTAGTGGGAGAATCTAAATTCGCAAGAACCACAGGAGGTAAAAATGGCAAAAAAAGGAAAAAATTATTTAGAAAGTATAAAGCTTTACGATAAACACAATCTATACGATGCAAAAGAAGCATTAGAATTAGTGCAAAAAACCGGAAAAGCAAAATTTGATGAAACAGTTGAACTATCAGTAAGACTGGGAGTAGACCCAAGACAAGCAGATCAACAAGTAAGAGGAACAGTAGTACTACCACACGGAACAGGTAAGACAATAAGAGTACTAGTACTAGCAAAAGGACCAAAAGTAGAAGAAGCACTAAACGCAGGAGCTGACTACGCAGGTGGAGAAGAATACGTAGAAAAAATCCAAAAAGAAAACTGGTTTGAATTCGACGTAGTAATAGCAACCCCTGACATGATGGGAGTAGTAGGAAAGATCGGACGTGTCCTAGGACCAAAAGGATTAATGCCTAACCCAAAATCAGGAACAGTAACATTCGAAGTAGAAAAAGCAGTACAAGATACCAAAGCAGGTAAGATTGAGTACAGAGTAGACAAGCAAGCAATAATAAACGTACCAATCGGAAAAGTATCATTTGGAACAGAAAAGCTACAAGATAACTTCCAAGCAGTAACACAAGCTATAATCAAAGCAAAACCAGCATCAGCAAAGGGACGTTACCTAAAATCAGTAACAGTAGCATCTACAATGGGACCTGGAATTAAAATAAACGGTCAAAAATTAATCGAAAACTAAAATGGAAAGAGGCAAAAGCCTCTTTTTTTATTTTTTGTAAAAGATTTATCCTGTAGCGGAAGCATCTTGCTTCCATAACCAGATATGCTCTACATGGAAAACCCTAAGGGAAACAGTCACCCTGA
>NZ_GL397071.1:700290-709562 GCF_000146345.1 Peptoniphilus duerdenii ATCC BAA-1640
CCTCCGAGGGTTAAACTAAAGCAACTGTATCGTAGCGGAAGCTACCAGCTTCCATCAACTTTGATACTAAATTGTCTTCATCTTTTTCCATCAGCCCAAATAAAAAAAGGCTGCCTTACGACAACCCAAATTAAATTCTTAATTTCAAATCTTAAATTTTATCTATTTATTTCTTCTTTTTTCTTTGAAACTTTCCACCTTATCTATTGCAAACTCTGCGAGTCCTTTGATTTCTCTAACTCCAAGTAGGTACATACATGATAGGTATACTGCCAGTGCTAGGCATACGACTACCATTAAAACTAATAGTTTTGATAGAAGTAGTACAGATCCATTTGAAACTTTAGATATTAGGATCATTTCAAGTGGGAAGTATACATATGCTACAAATCCCATTGCTAGAGATGAAAGAAGAGTCTTTATGATGGCTCTTAGATATCCACGACCTCCGAGAGCTCCTATTTTTTTGTGAAGCTTTATATATGATACTGTAACTGCGATAGTAGTTGCGATACTTACCGATGCAGCCAGTCCTTGCACTCCAAATTTGTGAGCAACCAATATGTTTAGCGCCACATTTATAGCGACGTTAACGGCACCGATTACAAATGGAGTCTTCGTATCTTCTAGTGAATAAAAAACTCTATTTAAAACATTTGAAAGTGACATTGAAATCAGTGAAAGTGTGTAGCATCTAAGGGTAGATGTGGCTTCCAGTCCATTTTCGTAGGTGAATTTACCGTGGACAAATGCAATCTCGATAAGAGGCCTTGCCAAGATCAAAAGTCCAATTGAAGCTGGAACAGTTAAATATAGCACGCTCTTAATGGATGTAGACATAACTCTTTTTCCTTGAAGAGTGTCCCCTTTTGAAAATGCCTTCGTCATCATCGGAAATATTATCGCTGTTATCGCTGTTATAAATATTCCTAGTATCAACAGATTCATCTTGTTTGCAACATTTAGAATTGCTGCCGCTTGGTCGCTTAAACCAGAGGCAATATTTCTGTTGACGATTACATTGATATCATTTACAGATGCACTGATTAGTACGGGCATCGCTAAAATCAAAGCTTCCTTTACATAGTGATCCTTAAAATCAAGCACGAATTTCGGTCTATATCCGAGCCTAAACGAATCCGGTAGCAGTATAAAAATCTGTGCCACAACTGCAAGAACAGATGCGACGGTAAGTCCAACTATACCGAAACTTTCTGAGAAGAATGAAAGGTAGACGATGTAGACGATGTTCATCGGGATGGCAATAGCTGAAGCAGCAGCGAATCTGCCGCCGTATTGCAAGAAACCTGTGAAAATCCCAACTACTGCTGAGAAAATGATGACAGGCATCCCAACTTCTACAAGTTTAACTACCAACTGATAAGTCTCAGGTTTTGCTCTAGATGCGGTAAGCATTGCGATGTATGGACTTAAAAATATGGATAGAATCGTCAAAATAAATGTAATTAAAATCGAAATAAATATTAAATTGTTTGTATATCTAACCTTGTACCTCGGTCCCATTTCATTTTCAGCACGCTGAATAACTGGGATAAAGGTGGTTGCAATCGCAGTGGTAATAAGTGTTGAAATCATACCGGTGGCACCTTGGGCAAGTACAAAAGCACTGGCTTCATAAGTGGCACCAAACTTAGCCGCTTGCAAGGATTCTCTAGCGAATCCCAAAATCTTTCCCAATAGAGAAAATATAATAATAGCGGCGGTAGACTGTGCAATCTTTACATTTTTATCGCTCATAGTCCCTCCTGTCCTATGTTAGTATATATTTAGTAAAAAATTTTGTCAATTAATTTCTCTAAAAATGGCGAGAAAATGGAAAAGTATGGTAAACTATAATTTAAAGATTAAATAAATTTTAAAACGGGAGAGAAATGAAAAAGATAATCATGTTTCTATTGGCATCTATTTTGCTAGTGGGATGTCAAACGGAAAATATAAACTCAATAAAAGACGAAGAGACTAAAAATAAGATAGCTGAAGTAGAAGAAAAGAATAATAAAGAACAAAGTAGCGAAGGTGAAAACACATTCGATATATCTAAGATAAAATTTACAGATAGCGATGGAAAAGAGTACGGGATAGAAGATTTCAAAGGCAAAATCACAGCACTAAATTTCTTCAATACCAAGTGCAGCTACTGCATAAGAGAGCTACCGGATCTTGAAAGTATCATGGAAACAGAAGATGATATTGAATTTGTACCAATATCAGTGGGAGAAGATCCAGAAGTGGTGGAAAATTTTTTAAAAGATAAAGAAATAAATTTAAAACCATATTTTGATAGAAATTTTGAACTCTCAGCCATGTTTAAGATAGATGGATTTCCAACATCTGTATTCTTTAACGAAGAGGGCAAACTACTTGGGATAGCGCCAGGATACCAAGAAAAAGAAATGCTAATGGAGTTAATATCAGCTATAAGAGAAGGAAGAGTAGAACCGATAGAAAGCACAAAGTAATGTGCTTTTTTTGTTTTTTGTATATAATTCATTTGCCTAAACTAGGTCCTATGAAGTTAGACCCGTTCGACTTCGACGGCAGAGCCGTCTTCGCTCAGGGTGACTGCAGTTGGGAGGATATTCTCTTTAAAATTCCTGAGGAAGACAGTCACACTGAGCGGAGGGTGGAGGTTTACCCGCCACCCGTAGTCGAATGGGTATAACCATGGTGGGGCTATGTTTGGATGATTTCACTTTCAAAGGTTAAGTTAAATAGAGGTCAGATTCTTCGAAGCCCTAGCAGAAATCTCTGATTTCGTCGCAGGTCTCGTGCAAAGAGTTCCAAAGAAGCCGAACGAAGTGAAGGTTGATTTGCAGAACTCGACTGCCTACTCACTTTGTTCGCTCAGAATGACTAGTGGTGGGGTGTGAACCTCACGAAATTTAGTAAAATTAATGAAGTTTAAATTTGCAGAGCCTCTCGGCTGTGGAAGCAAAATGCTTCCGCTACGGGTGCGGATAATATGTACAGGTACAATTACGCCTTACGGCTAAGTTAGGAAAATTTAGTATCGAGGTTGATGGAAGCTGGTAGCTTCCGCTACAAAGATTAATCTTAACTTATGTTGTTGTACGGCTTCGCCTGAAAGAAAAGAATTCAGTATAGAAGTTAATGGAAAATGATAGCTTCCGCTACAAAACACACAAAAAATAAAAAATCCTCTTTCGAGGATTTAATTATTTTAATTTTACTGCTGTTCCGGAGATGGTGACCATAAGCATTGAACCAGCTTGTCCAAGTACTTCGTAGTCCATCTTGCATCCTACTATTGCATCTGCTCCTACGTTTTGTGCTCTTGCTTTCATCTCTTCAATGGCTTCTGTGCGGGCATGGATAAGTTCTTCTTCGTAGCCGGCGCTTCTGCCACCGAATATATCTCTAAGTCCTGCTCCTAAATCTTTTAAAAAATTAACTCCGGAGATGACTTCACCATAGACGATGCCTATGTATTCTGAGATTTCTTTACCTTCTATTGAATTTGTAGTTGTAATTATCATATTCTACCTCCTATTTATTTTATACCCATTTTTGATTTAAGATTTTGAACCTTTGGTAAATTATTAATTGTTTACAATATTACAATTTAATTAAATTTTTATACATTTGCTGAATTGATAAGATTTATTTGATAAACTGGGTATAGGTAAAACGAGACAAAAGGAGGAATATTATGAAAACTAAAAATAGTAAAAAGGTCTTAGCTCTTATTCTAAGCTTTTTTATGATACTAACAGTATTGCCATTTAATGTTATGGCAAGTGGTGAAGAAACAGGTACAGAACCACAACCAACTTTAACAGCACCAGGAAGTGGAAATGATGATGTAGACCAAAGTGGTGGTCAAGAAGATCCAGTTGCAAAAGCTAAAGATGCAGCAAAAATCGCTATTGATGCAGAAGCAGCAAAAGCTACAGAAGTAATTAAAAACATTGCAGATCCAACAAAAAGAGCTGAACAAGAAACAGCTTTAAACACTGCAGTAGCAGCTGCAAAAACAGAAATAGGAAAAGCACAAGATGAAAATGGAGTAAATACTACAAAAGCTGCTGAATTAGAAAAGATTTCAAAAGTTCAAGCAGCTGCTCAAGAAATTGTTAACCAAGAAAAAGCTGCAGCAGCTAAAGAACTTAGAGTTACTACAAATGTTTACTATGATGCAATCACTGGTAAAGTTGTAGATGGAAATAACAATCCAGTAAAAGATGCACTAGTTAAAGTACTTGGAAGAACAACCTATACAGATAAAGATGGTAACTTCACTTTCAACATGACTAGTGAAAGTGGAAACTACTACTGTGGTTACTACGGATACTATTGGAAAGACTATCCATATAATTCTTACAAAGTAGATACATCCAGAGGTTCTTACAGTGGAAACAATGGATCTTATGCTAGATACTACTTCTTAGTAGATGGAAACGGAACTATCGTTGACTCAATATATGCAAATGCAAACTCTAGTTACTATCTAAGAGGGGAATCAAACAAAACATACACTGTATATGTTTCTGAATACGGTTATGGATATGGCTATGGATATGATAACTACAAGTACTATGATAAATATTACAACAGATACTACAATCCAAACACAAGCTGGGCTTACAATGAAAAACTAACAGCTTCAAAAGCAGGATACACAGATGCAACAGCTACACTTTATAATGTAACTAACAATTCATGGCTATACACAACTTGCTACGAATATGGATACCCATACGGATACGATAGAGTTATCTATCCATCAGCATTATCACTATCAGGAAACGGAACCATCGTTTCAGGTAAAGTTGGCGTTTCATACCTTCCAATCTATGTATATAGAAACGGAGTATTCCTAGGAAGCGGAAATGCAGATGTAAACGGATACTTCTCAATTGGACTAAACTCAAGAGTTTCATCAACTTCTGATCTTACTTTCTATGCATATGGAAAGGGTGCAGTTGCTCCTGAAAAGAAATCTGAAAAAGCTGATCATGGAGTAATCCCTGTAAAATCAACAGTAGTTATAGGATCTACAAAGCTTATCAAAAACATCAACGGAGTTGAAGCTGATGTTAACATGGATGTAGCTCCATTTATCAAAGACGGAAGAACTATGCTTCCTCTAAGATATATCGCAGAAGCACTAGGATTCAAAGTTGATTGGGACAGAGCAACTAGAACAGTTACTCTAACTGACAAAGAATTCAAGGTACAAATCCCAGTTGAAACTAACAAGATTATCGTAAACGGAAGCACCTACTACTCAGATGCAAACCCTGTTCTTAGAAATGGAAGAACAATGCTACCAGTAGCTAACATCGCAAGAGCACTAGGATTAAAAGACGGTACAGATATTCTTTGGGATGCAAACACAAGAGTTGCAACAATAACAAGACTTGTAAAATATTAATAGATAGAAATAGAAGTTAATATGTATTTAAGGGCACAGAGATGTGTCCTTTTTTATTGGAATAGGTAAATGATTTTGAAACTATTTCATATGCCAAGACTTGAACTTCAGAGGTTATACCCGTTCGAAGCCCTAGCAGAAATCTCCGATTTCGTTGCAGGTCTCGTGCAAAGAGTTCCAAAGAAGCCGAATGAAATGAAGGCTGATTTGCAGAACTCGACTGCCTACTCACTTCGTTCACTCAGGGTGACTGTAGTTGGGAGGGTTGTTCTCTTTAAAATTCCAGAGGAAGACAGTCACCCTGAGCGGAGGGTGGAGATACCGACACCCGTAGTCGAATGGGTATAACCCTGGTGAGGCTACGTTTGGATGATTTCACTTTCAAAGGTTAAGTTAAATATAGGTCAGATTCTTCGAAGCCCTAGCCGAAATCTCCGATTTCGTTGCAGGTCTTGTGCAAAGAGTTCCAAAGAAGGAACTTCGTGGTCTGATTTGCAGAACTCGACTGCCTACTTACTTAGTTCGCTCAGGGTGACTGTAGTTGTGAGGTTATTCTCTTTAAAATTCCAGAGGAATACAGTCACCCTGAGCAGAGGGTGGAGATACCGACACCCGTAGTCGAATGGGTATAACCCTGGTGAGGCTACGTTTGGATGATTTCACTTACAACGGCAGGTTATATAGGTCAGATCCTTCGAAGCCCTAGCAGAAATCTCCGATTTCGTAGCAGGTCTCGTGCAAAGAGTTCCAAAGAAGCCGAATGAAGTGAAGGTTGATTTGCAGAACTCGACTGCCTACTCACTTCGTTCGCTCAGGGTGACTGTAGTTGGGAGGATAATCTATACAGAGATCCTTCGACTTCAAAGGCTAACGCCTTTTTCGCTCAGGATGACCAAATGGGAGGACTGTCTCTCGATAAGTGTTAATTATTTGAAAAGTTTATTATACCTTCGGCTGTGGAACCTAGAAGGTTCTGCTACGGGAATGAATAATAGGAATGGTTGGTGTACGCCTGGCGGCTGATTAATAATAATGTAGTATCAAGTTTAATGGAAGCAGGTTGCTTCCGCTACGATGCATTTGCAAAGACTGTTTAAATATAGGTGAGAATATTCATAATATCTTTGAAAATGTAAATCCAAAGTAGTATAATTCTATATATTGGTTTTACGGAGGATTTTATGAAAAAAATGATTCGAAACACATATATACTACAAATTATACCGGCGGCTATTCTTACTTTAGTCTGCCTTTTTATAGCGTCATATGGCTATTCAGAAAATATTTTCTTCTCATATTTCAAAGATATGAGGGTGTTAGCTATGAATTTTGTACCGGTGTACTTAATTCTTGTGATTATAAGTCTTGTGGTTAAGTCCGTGCCTATCGGGTTTGGGATTACTTCTATACTTATGGTTGCAATGGCATATACCCATGAGAAAAAGGTTATCTACAGATCAGAGCCGCTGATGTTATCGGACCTTAAACTTGTCAGAGAAGCTATGTCTATGTCTAAATCTTACAATGTTGCTCCTGATACACTAACCCTTATTGCTATTGGAATTGTGGTTGTTTTACTAATTGTTTTGATTTTTCTATGCAGAAATCTGCACTGGAATTTTAGATGGATTGGTTTTGCAATCTACACCATGTGTCTTGTGGTTTTCATAAACACTTTGGCATTTGATGACAAACTCTATTTTGATATAGGTAAGGAATCTTCTGGGCTAAATATGTGGGTTTATCTCGAAAGTTATGAGGCAAAGGGAATTGTATATCCGTTTTTACATTCGATTAAGACGAGCAAAAATTATAAATACAAGGGATATGATAAAAAGCGTGCTGAGGAACTCTTGTCTAAGTACGAATACAAAAATATTCCAGACGACAAAAAGGTGGATATAATTCTTCTTCAATTGGAATCTTTTAAGGATTTTTACATGTATAGAAACGACGCTTTACAGTTCAACTACGATCCTTACGATTATTTCCACAAGTTGCAAAGTGAAAGTATAACTGGTTCTCTTATGGTTAATACTTTTGGTGGTGGTACTTTTATCACTGAAACCAATGTGGCAACTGGAAACAGAAACAATCCTATTTACAATGTGAACAAGAATTCCTATATTTGGTATCTAAAGAGCCAAGGCTACAAAGCTATTGGAACTCATCCAAATGTCGGTACTTTTTATAATAGAGTTAACGCATATAAACACTTGGGATTCGATGAATTCCACGATATGGAAAACACCTACAAGGAAGTTTCCGATGAAATTCTATTCGACAGAGATTATTTTCCATACATTATAAAGGATCATGACGATGCAGAGGGCAAGCCTTATATATCTTTAAATGTCAGCTACCAAGGTCATGGACCTTATAATAGGGAGGTCTGTCCTGATAATCCTGGACTTAAGTGGAATGATAGTTACGATGTAGGAAATTACAATTACTTCAATAATTATCTAAACTTAATCCACGATACTAATTACAAATTAAAGATGTTAGTAGATAATTTTGAAAAATCTGATAGACCTATCGTCCTTGTATTCTGGGGGGATCACAGTCCTTCCATGGGAGAAGCGAACTCCATCTTTAAAATGTTTAACATCAACTGCGACATGGCAACTCCAGATGGACTTTACAACATATATGCAACTCCATATGTAATTTGGGCGAACAGCAAAGCAAAGGAATTGACTGGAAATAGTTTTGTCGGTGAAGGTCCTACTATGGAACCTGCATTTTTGATGAACTATTTATTTAGGCAATTGGGATATGAAGGCGATGAGTACAACCAATTCCTTACAGATTTCACCCAAGATGTGACTGTTATAAAACAGAACTTAACCTTGTACAAAGGAGAGTTCAAACCTACAACTGATCCTGAAGTTGCAGAAAGACTAAAAGATTTTTACAATGTTGAATACAACAGAATGAAAAATAAAGTCCAAGTGGATAAATAGATTCGAATTAAATATGATTATGAGAAAAGGAGGGAGACCTCCTTTTTTTATGTTTTAGATTAATAATTTTGAAATGGGAAGAGGTGAGATAACACTTCGAGATGAAAATGGAGTGTACGCCTGCGGAACAGAGAAGAGGACAGATGGTTATATTGCGATATATTAAATTGAGGGAGGCGACTCCATTTTTGTTTTTGAGACAAATACAGTCTTCAGGTGTGGTAAATCAAAAATCAATATATAAACTTTGTAGCGGAAGCAATCTGCTTCCAATAACCTTTGCTCTAAATTCTTTTTACTCAGCCGAAGGGCGTACAATAACCATTCCTATAATTTATCCCGTAGCGGAACCTTCAAGGTTCCACAGCCGAAGACTCTATTCAGAAGCCCATGAGGAATACAGTCACCCTGAGAGGCAGTCGAGTTCTACAAATTAGACTTCACTTCGTTTGTCTTCTTTGGAAATGCACGAGGAGGGCTTCGACGCTACAAGATCTTCCCAATTACAGTCACCCATACATAGCCCCACAATGGTTATACCCATTCGACTACGACGGCAAAGCCGTCTTCGCTCAGGGTGACTGTCTTCCTTTGGGACTATTCACGAGAAAACCATCCCAACTACAGTCACCCTGAGCGAACGCAGTGAGTCGAACGGGTATAACCTCAGATGGTCAAGTCTTCACAAATGAAATAATTTCAAAAATTTTAATAAATTTAAATAAATATCCAATATATAACCTAACCATATTCTTTCTCCTTCAAATTTTCTTTTACGAGTATGGCAGTCGAGTTCTGCAAATCAGCCTTCATTTCATTCGGCTTCTTTGGAACTCTTTGCATAAGACCTGCTACGAAATCAAAGATTTCGGCTAGGGCTTTAACGGAGG
>NZ_GL397071.1:710048-783287 GCF_000146345.1 Peptoniphilus duerdenii ATCC BAA-1640
CTTAGTATTTGTCGTAGAAAAGTTTAAAGATTATACTTACTGGAATTTAAATGGTGTTAAATCTGTAGAGAGGCTTTTAATTTTGCATGGGATAAGTAAAAGATCAGGCGAAGCCGTAAAACAAAATACATTACGATTAATCTTTGTAGCAAAAACATATTGATTCCACAGCCGAGCAGTCGGGTTTCTCAATTCAGACTTCATGCAATGCTCATTGTTTGGAAGTCCACAAGATATGCAACAAAATCTCCGATTTTATATCGTCATTCGTGAATTTTCCCACAAAAAAAGGCTGTCCTAGGACAACCTTAATTTTTCAATTAATTTAATTATTTTAAATATTTTTTCAATTCTTCGGCTTTATCTGTATTTTCCCATGGTAAGCCTAGTTCTTCTCTTCCGAAGTGTCCGTAGCTTGCGGTTTGTTTGTAGATTGGACGGAGTAGATCTAGTTCTTTTATGATGGCTGCTGGTCTTGGGTCGAAGTGTTTTAGTATTATTTCTTCTAGTTTATTATCATCGAAGACTCCTGTGCCAAATGTGTCTATCATGATTGATGTTGGTTTTGCTACTCCTATTGCGTAGCTTAGTCCTATTTCACATTTCTTTGCTAGTCCTGATGCTACTACGTTTTTCGCGATGTATCTTGCGTAGTAACATGCGGATCTATCTACTTTTGTTGGATCTTTTCCTGAGAATGCTCCGCCGCCGTGTCTTGCGTATCCGCCATAGGTGTCTACGATTATTTTTCTTCCTGTTAGTCCTGCGTCTCCCATTGGTCCACCGATTACGAACCTTCCTGTTGGGTTTACGAAGATTTCTGTGTCTTCTGTGATTAGTGTTTCGTCCACTACTGGTTTTATTACTTTTTCTATCATGTCGCGTCTTATGGTTTCTAGGTCTACTTCTGGTGAGTGTTGTGTAGAGATTACTATGTTGTGGATTCTCTTTGGTACGTTGTCTTCGTATTCTACGCTTACTTGGGTCTTACCATCTGGTCTTAGGTATTCTAGTGTTCCGCCATGTCTTACTTCTGCAAGTTTCTTGGATAGTTTGTGAGCTAGTGATATTGGTAGTGGCATTAGCTCTTCTGTTTCGTCGCAGGCAAATCCAAACATTAGTCCTTGGTCTCCTGCTCCTAGTCTGTCTAGGTCATTTTGATCTTCTGATCTGTCTACTCCCATTGCGATGTCTGGGGATTGTTCTTTGATTGCTGATAGCACTGCACAAGTTTCTGAATCGAAGCCGTACTTTGCTCTGTCGTATCCTATTTCTTTTAGGGTATCTCTTACGATTTGTGTAAAATCTACATATGTTTCTGTAGATATTTCTCCTGTTATTACTACCATTCCTGTAGATGCCATGGTTTCGCAGGCAACTCTTGCGTTTTTATCTTCTGCAAGGATTGCGTCTAGGATTGCATCTGAGATTTGGTCGCATACTTTGTCAGGATGTCCTTCTGTTACTGATTCTGATGTAAAAAGCCATTTTTTACTCATACTTCACCTCTATATTAATATTAACCTTACTAATTAAAAAAAAGCCCCAAAAAGGAAGCTTAAGGCTCCTTATCTTTCGGTCACCCGTAGGATTTAGCACCTTTTAAAGGTTGCTGGCAGTGTCAACGTGCCCATTCACTCTTCTGCCTCTCAATAAGGTCATAGTTATTTTATCACGAGTCTTACTATTTTTCAAACAAAACTCTTAAAAACTTAATCATTGTAGGGAATTATTTAATTTGCTATAATTGATGTGAGGTGATTTGACTTGAAATCAAGTTTTAATATTAAAAGATTTTTATTTGTAAACATAGGTGTAATTCTTGTTGCGGTAGGATTACATTTTTTCTTGGTTCCAAACTCTTTGGCAGTTGGTGGAACTTCTGGTCTTTCAATAGAAATTAACCACTTATTTCCATTCATACCAGTACCATACATATTGACCGCCCTTAATACTATATTGGTGGTAATCGGATTTATATTTATAGGTGCGGACTTTGGTTTTTATACCGTTTACGCCTCCATATCTCTTGGGGTTTTCCTATGGTTATTAGAGCTTGTAGTTCCACTTAACCAATCATTAGTTGAGGGAGATATTTTTATTAATTTAATTTTCGGAATTTTTATCCAGGCTATAGGTATTGGTATCGTTGTTAATCAAGGTGCAAGCACTGGTGGTACTGATATTGTGGCTAAGATTGTGGAGACATATACGAGATTTTCCTTTGGTCAAGGTCTTATTATGAGTGATGGTGTGGTTACACTACTTGCTACTCTTCTATATGGACCTAAGCTTGGTATGTATGCCCTTCTTGGAGCGATTATAAATAGTACAGTTATAGACAAGATGATCGCAGGTTTTGACACCAAGTACCACATAACCATTATTACGAATAAGATTGAAGAGATCAACCAGTTCATCCTTGTGGACCTTTACAGAGGCTCTACTCTTTATGATGCGAAAGGTGGATACAAAGGAGATGCTAGAACTATAATCGTAACTGTGGTTGATAAGAAGGACTACGTTAAATTAAAAGAATTTATAAGAAAGACTGACAAAGAAGCATTTATGTATGTTTCCAATGTAACGGAAGTAGAAGGTTATGGATTTACCTACGAATAATCATTTACGCTTTGGATTTCCAAGGCGTTTTTTAATTGCTATCTTACTTGGTATAATTTGTAAATTTAATTATTATCTGTTTTATGTTAAAATTATACTTGGAGATTATTATGAATAAGACAAACAAAACTTTAATACTTTTTTTACAAGGACTTAGTCTAGGTATACTTTCAGTAATATTTCCTCCAACAATATTTTTTATACCTCATAGATTTTTGACTTTCGCTTATGAAGATTCGATCATAAAATCTATGTTATTTTTCCTTATGGTATGTGTTGGAGTCGGACTTCTAAGTCCTATGATGGGAGTATTTCTACTTACTATTTGTGCACCGCTTATACTTGTTCTTCACTACATGATGACTATGAGAGTCCCTAGTCACTACGCAATCATCGCAGGAGGTGCGATTACATTTGTGGCTGGAATTATAATCATGTATGCGATGGGCATAACTGGCGATACTCTTCTATCTGAAGAGAGCATAAGTAGTTATATACAAAACGCAGAAGAGATTCTTCGAAATGCTGGACTTAACAGTGCACAGTTTAATGCTATGAGGGCAAACCTCATACTTAATTTTAGAAGTAGTGTAAGACTTATGCCTTCTATAATGGTTATCATCGCAATGATGCTATCCTACATCACCTATACCAAGTCTGCTAGGACAATCATCACCAATGGAAGGGCAGTACAATTTACTCCTCCATTTATATGGTTTAGAATGCCTTGGTCATATACACAGATAATGGTTGTTGTGATATTAATTTTGGAATATATTTTAAAAGATATGGACACCCTAAATTTTAACCTAAAGGCGATTTTAATCTTTTCTATGTTTATCCAAGGAATAAGTGTGATTAAGTTCTATATGAATAAAATTAAGATGGGTGGATTTATACAAGGATTTGTAGTGCTATCCATGGCATTATTTGGTTGGACTCAGATCATAGCAGTTGCTATAGGATTTATAGACTCATTGGTAAATGTTAGGAGGTTACCGAATTTTAAATGAATGATAAATATTTTAATCTAGATGATTTTAAACTTGTAATATTATTTTCTTTAGTAGCAATCGGTGTTTCTTTCTACTTTAAGCCAATTGTCGGAGGAATATTATTCCTAGTATTTCTCTATATTCTCTTTGTAGCATACGCAAAGATAAAGGATAAGAATGATGCATCGAAAAAATATATAGAAGCCATCTCCCAAGATTTTGACTCTATTACCAAGAAGGCTATCTTTAACATGCCTTTCCCACTGGTAATTACGGATGAAAAAGGAACCATACTTTGGTATAACTCCCTTTATAGAAATCTTTTTGAAGAAGAGGTGATGGGAGAGGATATAAAAAATCTTATGCCTGAGATTTTTGTTGATTCAGAGAGTGAATTTGTAAACTTTGAGATGAAGTTTAAAGACACTGACTACATGATTTTTACCAACTCATCGGAAGTTAAATCTCAAGAAAACGACAGAAAATCCATCAAGGTATTCTTTATGGTGGACAATTCCGCCACTGCAGAACTTGAAAAGATTATTAAGGATACAAATCCTATGGTTCTAAAGGTTGAGATAGATAACTATGACGAAGTTATGGATGCTACTTTGCAAAACGAAAGACCTATACTTCTTGCAGAGATAGACTCGATTATTAGAAACTACTTCGATGAGCTAGACGGACTCATTGCAAAGGTGGATGACGAAACCTATGTGGTTGTAGTTTCCCACTTTGGATTTACTCAAATTCTCGATAGAAAATTCGATCTTTTAGACGATCTTCGTGAACTCAAGAGGGGAAATTCCATTCCTGTTACTCTTTCAATAGGAGTTTCAAGTCCAGTTAGAAATCTAAAAGAAGCCTACAACGAAGCTGAAACCGCTCTAGATATTTCTCTAGGTCGTGGTGGAGACCAAGCTGTAGTAAAGGTGGATGATTCCTACGAATTTTTCGGAGGTCGTTCAAAGGCGGTTGAAAAGAGAAACAAGGTAAAGGCGAGGGTAATAGGTATTGCTCTAAGACAGCTTATCGATGCGACAGACGACATATTTATAATGGGTCATGCCAATCCAGACATGGATGCAATCGGTGCAGCAATCGGAGTACTTCGTGCAGTTACCAATAGAAATAAGAATGGATTCATAGTCCTATCAGAATCTAATCCTTCTATTGAAAATCTCTTAACCAGACTTAAAGAAGAAGCGCCAGAGCTCGCTAAACACATTATTAATCATGATACAGCTCTAGCTAAAATAAATCGTCACTCACTTCTAATAATGGTGGATAATCACAGGCCATCTATGACAGAACTACCAGAACTTACAGAGATGACAGATCAAATAGTAGTCATAGATCACCACAGAAGATCTAAGGAATTCGTTGAAGCGCCGGTTTTAACATATATAGAACCATATTCATCTTCAACCTGTGAGCTTGTAACAGAAATCCTAGCCTATATGAGTGACAGCTTAAATCTATCACACTTCGAAGCAGATGCGATAATGAGTGGGATAGTTGTAGATACTAAAAACTTTACATTCCAAACAGGAGTTAGAACATTTGAAGCAGCCTCAATCTTAAAGAGAGCTGGAGCGGATATGTTCAGAGTGCAATCTCTATTTAAAAATGATCTTGATACATTGGTTTCAAAGGCAGAAGTTGTCCATGGAACAAGGATTATTCACAAGAATATCGCCATATCAAGACTTGATAGAGATTCTGAAAACTCAATATTAATAGCTGCCCAAGCGGCGGACGAACTCTTAGGAATAAATGGAATCGAAGCAAGTTTTGTGCTCACCCACAAAAATGGAAAAGTCCACATATCAGGAAGATCAAGGGGAGATTTCTCTGTACAACTTGTCCTTGAAAAAGTGGGCGGCGGTGGCCATCTAAACATGGCTGGAGCACAGATAGATACGGATAATATAGACGAAGCAGAAAGTATACTTGTAGATGCAGTTGAAAAATATTTAGATGAGGTGGAAAAATGAAAATAATTCTTTTAAAAGATGATAAAAATTTAGGAAAAGCTGGAACCCTTACCGATGCAAAAGACGGATATGCAAGGAACTTTTTATTACCAAAGAAGATAGCCATAGAAGCTACTGAAGAAAATCTAGCTATGTGGAAGGAAGAACAAAAAAGACTAAAGGCAGAAGAAAATCAAAATAGAGAAAATGCCAAGGTGCTTAAGAAGAGACTTGAATCTGAAAAGCTAGTTCTAAAGGTAAAAGCTGGAGATAACGGAAGATTATTTGGAGCTATAACTTCTCAAAATATTGCAGATGAAATGAAGAAATCATTTGGCGAAAATATGGACAAGAGAAAGATAGTTCTACCAGAAAATATAAAGACAGAAGGAATCCACACAGTAGAAGTTAAACTATTCCAAGAAATTTCAGCAAACTTAAAAGTTGTAGTCGAAGGTATAAGGTGATAGTATGGATTTAAAAATCCCTCCCTACTCAGAAGAGGCGGAAGTTTCTGTAGTGGGCGCCATGCTTCTATCCAAAGAAGCGATAAATGTGGTGACAGAAAGTTTAGAAACCAAAGATTTTTATATTGAGCCTCATAGGATGATCTATGAGGCAATTCTTGCCTTAGATGCAAGAAATGAACCGAGTGACATGATCACAGTTTCAGAAGAACTAAAGAGACAAGGAAATCTTGAAGCTGCAGGCGGAATAGAATACCTTGCAAATGTTACAAGCTCCGTTGCCGCAGTATCAAACACCAAGTACTACTGCGATATCATCAAAGAAAAAAGCACCTTAAGAAAACTTATAGATGCAGCAGACGCAATCCTTGCAATGGGATATTCAAAAGAAGCTACAGCTATACAAGTCATGGAAAGTGCAGAAGACTCCATATTCAAAATCAATGAAGCATCAAATAAAAAAGGTCTAGTACATTTAAAGGAAGTCCTTGTAGAATCTTTCAAAGAGATGGAAAAAAGGGCGAACAATCCGGACTCACTAACAGGAGTGACCACTGGATTTTTAGATCTAGATAGAAAACTTTCTGGACTTCAAAAATCGGATCTAGTACTTCTAGCTGCGAGACCATCCATGGGTAAGACTGCCCTAATGGTAAATATGGCGACAAATGCAGCAGATAAGGGCAAGGCAAAGGTGGCGGTTTTTTCTCTTGAAATGAGTAAACACCAACTAACACAGAGAATTATCTCATCCTATACCCATATAGATCTTACAAAGATAATAAGCGGTAAACTAAACGATGACGAATGGACTAGAGTAATCTCAGCTATGCCGGTTATATCTGCACTTGATATAGAGATAGACGATACTCCTGGTATAACTCCAGTTGAAATAAAGGCGAAGTGCAGAAGACTTAAGATGGAAAGAGGTCTCGACCTAGTGGTAATCGACTACCTACAACTTATGGAAGTCGGCGGCAGCAATGAATCGAGACAACAGGAAATTTCCAAAATATCAAGAGCGCTAAAGGGACTTGCAAAAGATTTGGAAGTACCAATAGTTGCACTTTCACAACTTTCTCGTGCGCCGGAAATGAGATCTGACCATAGACCGATCCTTTCTGACCTTAGAGAATCTGGAGCCATCGAGCAGGACGCAGACGTGGTAATGTTCCTATATAGGGATGAATATTACAACAAGGAGCAATCCGAAGAACCAAATGTTGGAGAAGTAATAATTTCTAAACATAGAAATGGACCGACAGGAACGGTTAAGCTCGTATTCAGAGGAGAATACACCAAGTTTTTTGACATGGAAAGAGGAAACTGATGGAATTTATTTACGCGATAATATTGGGAATAATAGAAGGCTTTACGGAATTTTTGCCAATCAGCTCAACGGGACACCTAGTCCTAGCAGGAGAATATATAAAACTTTCTCCAAAGGAATTTCAAAATGCCTTCAACGTAATCATACAGCTTGGAGCAATCCTTGCGGTGGTGTGGGTATACTTTAAAAACCTAAATCCACTGGATAAGGACAAACTTGTAAATAAACATGGAGAAGCTGCAAGAAATTTTACATTTAAAGAAAGACTAAGAAACTACGATGTTAAGACCATAAATCTTTGGGTGAGAATCATAATAGGATTTCTACCAGCGGCTGTGCTAGGATTTTTATTTGATGATCTAATCGACAAGTATCTATTCAACAAGGTCACAGTAGCAATAGCCCTTGTATTTTATGGAATAGTAATACTACTTATAGAAGGAAAAGATAGGGACAGTAGCTACGAATCAATCTATCAAATCCCTGTGAAGACCCTAATCTTAATAGGACTCTTCCAATGCCTTGCAATGGTACCAGGCACATCTCGAAGTGCAGCGACTATAATCGGAGCAATCCTACTTGGATGTAGCAGAGTTGTGGCGGCAGAATTTTCATTCTACCTAGCAATACCTACAATGCTTGGAGCGACGGTGCTTAAAATATTAAAACTTGGAAATGTTTTAAGTCTTAACCAATGGCTTATAATCCTAGTAGGAGCAGTGGTAAGCTTCGTAGTAGCACTAATAGTTATAAAGAAATTTTTAGAATATGTAAAGAGACATGATTTCAAAGTATTCGGAATATATAGAATAGTTCTTGGAATCTTGGTACTAATTATGTATTTTATAAAAGGATAAAATGATGAGCCGTAAGAGGCTCATTTTTTATATAAAAATTTATTAATGGGTATAATTAAAGTATACCAAATGAGTTGACATACTAAAGCGCTAATAATATAATGGAAATATTAGGGGGAAGAAAATGATTAATTATTACGAAGAACTTTTTAAAATGCAAAAAGATTTTTATGACAAACAGATAGATAATTTCATGAAACTTATGAATAAGGACATGAAGATGGGAAATGTAGATGTTAAATACTACATGGAAGAAGCTTCCAAGGCAGCAGATCAAATGTATACTCTTTATAAAAAATTATGTAGAGGATCAGTTAAAGATTCCGGAGATAAGGCAAAGGAAATTTTCGACAGCGCATTGGATGTAAGTTTTAATTTCTACAAGCGTACATTTTTAGACGCTATGCCAAAGGGATATAGAGACATCTTTAACAGTCTTGGAATATTTGAATATGTTAAGCCATACGTAAAGATTCAAAAGGATCTATACAAGAATCTAAACTTTGCAATTCCAAACAAAGATTTTCTAATGAAAAACTTCGAAGAAATCGAATCAAAGTTTATGAAACAAGTGATGGATATGCCGATGCCAGACTTTACAAAGACCTATTTGAAGGATGCAGAAAAAAGTTACAAGCATGTGTATGATCTTGTAAAGAGTGTAACTAAGCTACAAATCTACTTCTTAGAACACGCTGCAAACAGTGCAAAAGCACTTACAGATAGATATCTTGAAAGTATGGACCAAGATGAAAATCCAAAGACTATGGAAGAATTCTATGAGTTTTACAAAAAATCTCTAAATTTTGAATATCAAAAGATGATTAACTCAGATGAATTTAAACACATCACCACAGAAATCAAAACTTACTTCGACATAAATAGAGAAACTTTGGAAAGTCTTATGGAATATCAAATTAAGAATTTCCCAATAGTTACAAATTCCAAGATAGAAAGTTTGACCGCAAGGGTTGAAGCAGTATCTACAAAACTTTCAGAAGTTGAACAAAATAAGGACAATGTAAAGCTTAAGAAGGAAATCGAACTTCTAAAAGAAGAACTAAAATCTCTAAAGGCTGAAAATAAAACTCTTAAAACTGAAATTACTAAGAAAAATGACGACAAATTAGAAAAAGAAATAGCTGAACTAAAAGCTGGTCTAAAAGAAATTTTGGAATCTAAAAAAGAAATGGAAGCTTCAGTTAAAAAGGCGGAAGCATCCGTTGAAAGATTTACAAAGGACAACGCTAGTCTAAAGAGAAAGGTGACCCTTCTCGAAAATAAAAATAAAAAATAATTATTTAAATTAAATTTTGCAGTCAAGAATTATCTTGGCTGTTTTTTTATGAAAAATTTTAAAAAAATAATTTTTTATATTGAAAAATGACATGGTGTCATTTATAATAATACTCAAGTGACAGAGTGTCATTTGGGAGGCGAATATGAAATATATAAAAGATGTAAGTAGAAGAGAACTTCTTTTAATCGCGGGAATAGTTTGGATACTTGCTGGAAGTATGGTGATGAAGGTTGGAATCGAGTCCTACTTTAAAATTGAAACGAGGATACTATATTTCATTCCGATTATGGTAATCGTCTTTATATCGTTTTATTTCGAAGTATTTAGAAAATTAGTAAATAAAAATTTTAAAAGAATAGATGGTTTGGAAGAAAAAGATAGAAAGATTATAAGTTTTATGGATAGAAAGAGCTACATCATCATGGCGGTTATGATGAGTAGTGGAATATTTATAAGAAAGGAATTTCATCTGCCGATGTTATTTTTCTTTACATTCTACACAGGTTTAGGTGCTGCGTTATTTGCAGCAGGAGTAAGTTATATTTGTAAGATGAAGTACGAGGAGTAATTATGCCAAGCGAAACTTTTTATAATTTAAGCGAAGATAAAAAAGATAGAATCATAGAATCTCTAAAGAAGACATTTGCAAAGAAGAGTATTTTTGAAGCCAGTGTCAAAGAGGTTGTAGAGGATTTAAATATTGCAAGAGGCAGCTTCTATCAATATTTTGAAGATTTGGAAGACGCCTACTTTATGATTTTGGATATGGAGACTGTGGACATCCATCATCTTTTCAAAAAGATTTTAAAAAAGAATGGTTATGACCTCTTTAAATCCTTGGATATCTATGCAAGAGATTTAAGCGTAATACTATTTGAAGAAGAAAACTATTCTATCTATAGAAATAGATTTCTATACTGGACTTGCAATTTGGAAAATAAATGGCAGAGGTACAAGAGTGAAAAGTTAAACTCAATGGATACAGAAACCTTTGAAAATAATGAAATTATGCACTTAGTAAAGGCGGCGGTCCACGATTTGATTGAGAGAAACTACATCGAAGGCTGGAGCAGCGAAGAGTTTTTGGATAAATTTGAAAACTATATAGATTGGTTAAAGGGAGGTATAAAATGGGATTAATGGAATCATTATTCGATCTCACATACTTGGTGTTGGTAATCGGAATGGGAGTAAGGTTACTCCTTGAAAAAAATAAAAATGCAAAATTATTTGGAATTATGGCGGTGCTATTGGGAGCAGGAGATGCATTTCATCTCTTGCCAAGGGTCATCTCTCATCTAAGTCCTGGTGGTTTTGAAGCACACGCACTTGCGCTATCCTACGGAAAGATGGTGACGGGAATAACCATGACCATCTTCTATGTACTTTATTATTTTTATTATAGAGAAATAACAAAGGACAGCGACAATAAAAAGAAGTGGATGATTTTACTTCTTGCGGCAGTAAGAATCGTGCTTGTACTTCTTCCGCAAAATAATTGGGGAAGTGGCGGAAGCTACACCATGGGAATAGTAAGAAACATACCATTCTTAATAATGGGTATACTTCTCATGATCTGGTCCTATAAGAAAAAATATTTCGACGGACTTAGGTACATGAGCCTACTAATATTTTTAAGTTTTCTATTCTATGTGCCGGTAGTTCTTTGGGTAGATAAGGTGCCAGCCCTAGGAGCGCTAATGATGCCAAAGACTGTTGCCTATGTATTTATAGTTGTCGGTGGATTTAATCATTTCATAAGAGATTTCAAAGGTGCAAATCTACTAAACATGGCAATAACCTACGGAGTTATGGGACTATGTGGCGGAGTATTCTACAGGGAATTTACAAAGTACTATGGATTTAATGTTGGGACACATCTAGGCAAACTCCACGTCCACACATTGGTACTTGGAATGGTCGTAACCATACTTTTCTATCTATTAGTTAGAAATTTGGACGAAGAAAGCCTTGCAAATTTAAAGAAACCTCTTAATATCTATAACTTTGGGCTTATATTTACCGTTGCTAACATGATGCTTATTGGAATTTACGAAGTAGTTTCAAAAGGAACAGCAGCGGTAAATCAAGCCGCAATGGATGGAGTATCAGGAATTGGACATATTTTCCTTGGTATAAGAATGATATATACCATGGTTATAATTAAGAAAATAACAGAAGACATTACGTTGAAAAATTAAAAGGGAGCCTCGATTGATATGGAAGAGAAAACAGTTTTTACAGTGGCGGATTTAGCAAAAAGATGGCGATGTTCTGAGAGTTATATCAGAAATATGGTAAGTTCAGGAAAACTAAAAACTATGCCTGAATTACCAGGAGTAAGATTCCTAGTTAGGTATATTGAGGAACTAGAAAATTTAGGTATGGATTTTGATAATCTTTCACCTTTTGAGAGAAGAAGATTGGAAAAAGAACGTGACTATTGGAAAGATAGAGCAGAAAAGCTTGAAGAAATCCTTAAAAAAATAAGGATTGAAACTGCTATAGTTTTACGATAAAAATAATACAAAAAACAAAAATTTAAAAAATCTAATAAATATAAAAACAAACCCAGGTTTTTCCTGGGTTTGTTTTCACTCTGATAATCGCCTAAGCGATTATTTATTTCTTTGTACTATTCTATATTCTGCTGAGACTGGTGAGTCATCTTCCGGAGAGATTACGAAGTTAAATGAGTTTTTACCCTTTACTTCCGCTTGGATAAAATCTTCCTTACCTGGAAGAAGAGTCTTTTCATCGTATCCTTTTATGGAGAATGAAATTGTGCCTTCGCCGTTGTTTTTAACATAGAAGTTTATTAAGTTTCCGTGTTTTTTGTCTACTTCATCAGTGACATCGAAGTTTTCGTTTGCTTTTCCAATTTTGGAATAGGCGTCTTTTTCTCCGTCTTTAGCTTGGATTACTTCTAGATTGCCGAGATTTTGGTGCATATGTTTTGCTAATTTTCCAGCTACAAAATTGGCTCCAAGAAGTATTATTATAACTGCTATTGTTGGTAAAATTAATCTTCTCATTTTAGTTTTTGTAATATTTTTCTATATAGTCTTCGTATCCGATTGCTTCGTCACGATAGGTTCCATCTTCAAATATTTCCACTATTCTATTTGCGATGGTGGAGATGAATTGGTGGTCGTGAGAAGTAAATAGTATATTTGATTTAAATGCGGTCAGTGATTTGTTTACTGCTTCGATACTTTCTAGGTCTAAGTGGTTTGTAGGTTGGTCAAAGATAAGTACGTTTGATGGTTTTAGCATCATCTTTGAGAACATCATTCTCACTCTTTCTCCCCCGCTTAGTACGTTTACTTCTTTTAGAACTTCGTCTCCTGAGAATAGCATCCTTCCTAAAAATCCTCTTAGGTAGATTTCAGATTGTTCTTCTGAGAACTGTCTTAAAAAGTCTACAAGGTTTAGATGTACTCCGTCGAAGTAGGATGAGTTGTCCTTAGGAAAATAATTATTGGTGATGGTTTGTCCCCATTTGTATTCTCCTTCGTAGTCATCGCTATTTCCTTCTATTATTTCAAATAGACTTGAGATAGCGAGTTCATTTCCTATAAATGCAATCTTGTCGTCCTTATTAACCCTCATGGAAAAATCTTTTAAGAGATCCTTGTCACCGAGTTTTATATTTAAATTTTCTATATTTAAGATTTCATTTCCAACTTCACGAGATAGTTCGAAGCCGATGAAAGGATACCTTCTTGAAGATGGTTTGATATCATCGAGAGTAATCTTGTCGAGAAGTTTCTTTCTACTGGTTGCCTGTTTTGATTTAGATTTATTTGCAGAGAATCTTCTGATGAAGTCTTGAAGTTCCTTGATCTTTTCTTCTTTTTTCTTGTTTTGGTCCTTTGCCATTTGAAGGGCGAGTTGGGAACTTTCGTACCAGAAATCATAGTTTCCAACGAATAGAGTTATCTTTCCAAAGTCGATATCCACCATGTGGGTACATACTTCATTTAGAAAATATCTATCGTGGGATACAATTATTACTACTCCGTTGAAATCTGCAAGGAAGTCTTCTAACCAAAGGACAGCCTTGATATCCAAACCGTTTGTAGGTTCGTCAAGTAGAAGCACGTCAGGTTTTCCGAATAGGGCTTGAGCTAGAAGTACTTTTACCTTTTCGCTTTCTTTTAGATCAGCCATGGTTTCGTAGTGAAGCTCTGTGCCTATACCTAAACCTTGAAGTATGGTTGAAGCTTCGGATTCTGATTCATATCCGCCCATTTCTGCAAACTCTGCTTCAAGTTCTGCTGCCTTCATGCCGTCTTCATCAGAGAAGTCCGGCTTCATGTAGATTGCATCTTTTTCTTTCATTATGTCATAGAGTTTTCTATTTCCCATGATTACCGTATCCATTACAGGGTATTCGTCGAAAGCATAGTGATCTTGGGCAAGCTTTGACATTCTCTTATTCTTTTCCATGGAAACATTTCCGGTGGTTGGTTCTTTTTCTCCAGATAAAATCTTAAGGAATGTAGATTTACCAGCGCCGTTTGCTCCGATTACTCCGTAGCAATTGCCGTCGTTGAAGATAAGATTTACATCGTCAAATAGTTTTTTATCTGGAAAAATAACCGAAATATTATTTACACTTAACATTTTTCCTCCTTAAAGCACGTCGGAATAGAATCCGGATACGCCTTTTTCTTTATATTTTTTAAGTTCATCCATACTATTTACAGTGTGGGTGAAGATCTTTACATTGGTCTTTTTAAGTTCGTTAAATAGTTTTGAATCGAGTCTTGACCGAGACATTGTAACCGCGTAGAGTTTATTTGCCTTTACAAAGTCTATGATTTCTCTATCGGGACTATTTATTTTGTACAGTGTTAGAATTATATTTTTATATCCTAGGGATTTTACCTCGTTATATTCGTTGAAATTATAGATTTGAGGTATGATTTGATCCATAGTTTCTGGTGAAACTTCTCTTATTTTCTTAAGTGTTTCCACATTTTTATACTTTATGTCTGTAACAACATAGGAATCTTTGTGATCTCTTAGGAAATTTACAAGATTTTCCATCTCCATTTGTTCAAAACCATGGACAGATTCAAAATCTAAGAATTCTTTTAAAGTAAATGATTTATTTTCAGTTACATTGAAGAATTTGCTTTGGTATCCGCCGAAGTCGTGAATCAACACTAGGTTGTCATCGGTGGATCTTTCTATATCTAGTTCAAAATATCTTCTGCCTTGATTGTAGTGGTATCTAACTGCATCAAGCATGTTGGAATAGTTAACTCCAGCTATAAATCCTCCTGCGTGCATGATAACCATTCCATCCTTGTATTTAGGAATAGAAGGAACATTTCCTCTATTATTATATACGACTTTGTTTTGGTTTAGTGATGTCAGTCCTTCAGACATGTCAGTATCTATAAATGATTTGTATATGAAGTCCTTATAACTATCCGTACTTAGAAGTGAATCGGATTTAATGTCTGTGGTTTTGGATTTTGAAACAGAAATATTTTCTCTTACTTCAGTCTTAAAACTTCCGTCTGTAACATATCTTAGCTTGTCACTATCCATAATCGTAATAGGAAACTTTCTATTATATAGGTATTCGCCGTACTGTGGATAGGTTGAAGTAACTCCATAGTAGTTTAGAATCGTAGCCATAAGGTCTATGGTTGAAACTGTATCTTCTATATTTTTCGATTCCAATTTATTTGATAAAAATATGATCGGTACATTGGTAGCATCGAGGCTCTTAAAATTATAGTTTTCTGCCTTTGTAGCTTGGGAATTAGTGCCGACGATTACAATTTCGTATTCGGAAAATCCATTTGCTCTTAAACTTTCAATTAAACTTTTAAGTGAAGAGTCAAGACTTTTGCTATCGGAACCTCTCTTTGAGTAGACAGAGTAGATAAAATTCTTGCCGCCACTTTTTCCAAGTTTAATAAGTTCATCTTTGAAACTATCTTCCTTAACAACCTTGGAATTTTTAAAGCCAAGTTTGGTTGAATCAAGATAATATTTTCCCTTAGTACTTAAAAAACTTGTGGTATAACCCATATCGTTGAAATAATTTTGAAGACCCTTTACATCCTTGCCTGAGATGTAATCCTTGCCAAAGGATCTAACCCTCGGATACATTCCATATAGATTTGTAAGGACGCTGTCGTCTTGAATGTGGGTTGAACTGGTAAGATATGCTTGGTCATAATATAGGGCAGAGTTTTTTAGAGATGAAATATATTCCATGTCTTCTGTTCTCTTTTCATAGAGACCATCCACAGCTAGGATCAACAGATTTTTATCCTTTAAAATTCCAGTGTAACTATCTTTTTCTAAACTTGTGAGCTCTCTATAATCTTCCTGTTTTATTCTTTCGTTATATTCTTTTGCTAATTCAACACTGTCTTCTCCCTGTGCGTAAACATTAAAAAGAAGAAGTGAAATAATAAAAATAGATAATAATTTTTTCATATGCACTCCTAACTACATAATTGTATCACAAAGGAAGGTGGCTTCATAGTTTTATTACAAAGTATTGTTGGGTATAATATGGTAAAGGAGGAAACTAAAATGAAGAATAAAACGAAATTTATATTGTCGATGTTACTTATTTTTTCGATGCTAGTAGTGACATCTTGTTCTACCATGGCAAAAGTTAGTAAGACCTCTAAGAATATAAATAAAAATCCGAAGTCAGAGGAGGAATACATACTAAAAGCCAAAGAGATTTTTGAAATTTCAGATGACTATACAGAACTTGATATAGAAACTTCTGACAATAAAGACAGGAGCGAAAAGTACCGCTTCCATTGGTCAAGAGAAGATGGCGATGACGGAATAAATGTCTCCATGGACAAGGAAGGTAATATTTTAAATTACAATCACTATGCCAATAGAGATAATAAGATAAAGGACCATGTGAGTAGGGAAGCCATAGAAAAGGCGGCTCTTAAATACTTAGAAAAGATAGATAAAAATCTTGTGGGAAGTCACAAAGTGATAAGCGTTGACTACGATAAGTATGAAAATACTGCTTCAGTTACATTTAGAAGGTATGTAGGTGATGTGCCGGTTATAGGAACAAACCTTGTAATTCAAATAGATTTATCCGACATGAGTCTAGCCTACTACGATTCTGGTTTATATTACTTGGTAAAAGATAAAACTGTAAGTAAAGATGCAAAACTAATTGGACTTGATCCAGCAAAAGAAAAGATTGAAAAGATAAATCCTATAATTCTTGCATATATGTCAAACAGATATGGAGAAGACAATACTGCAAAATTATATTACTTGCCTAAGAATGAGAAGTATATAGACGCTGTAGGTGGAGAAGCCGTTGACTTTAACGACAGTGGAATCTACTACAGAGAAGGTGACATGAAAACTGAAGAAGCCAAAGATTCAGCAGGCTTAACCGAAATGGAAAAGAAATCTGTAAAAGAGTTCCAAGGTCTTATGAAGAAGGAAGATCTTAGAAAACTCGTAGGTGATCTTATTCCAAAAGATTCTAAAATCGAAAGAGAAAGAATAACAAAAGGGGACAGGTACGAATATAGTTTCGAAGCGAGAAGAAAGGATAGATCAGCCTACTTCTCACTAGATGCAAAAGATGGAACCTTGACAAATTTCAATGACATCAGAGATGCAAAAGAAAAACCAGCCCCAAAAGCGGAAGAAGCTATAAAGATCGCAATGGCGTTTAAAGACAAGTATGCAAAGAAACTTGTAGATTTTGATTACAAAGATCCAAACATCTATTCAGACACTTACTGCACAAGAATAATTTATAGCCAACTTAAAGATGAAGTGCCGGTAGTAAACTATGGAGTAATTGTAGAACTTAACAATGATAATAAGAAGGTAAGTGCATTTAGTCTCAGGGAATACACTGAAAAGTTTGAAGACAAAGACGGAATAAAATCCCTTGACGAAGCTAAGAAAATCTATTTCGATGAAGATAATTTCAAACTTCTATACATGGTAAAGGACAATAAATTAAAACCTGTTTACGGATATGAAGATTTGACTCCAATAGGTGCGAGAACATTAAATAAATATTCAGATTTAGGTGAATTTATAAATCTAGAAAAATCAAAATATAAAACTGACCTTGAAAGACTTTTGGAATACAAAATTGGATTTATGGAAGATAAAGATGTCCTTGACGCTGCAACGGTAAAAGACCTTGCAGACATAGTAGAAGACGGGGTGAAACTTCTTGACCAATATGGGTACAGAAGTAATAATCCATTTAAAGATTTAAAAATGGATAAGAAATTAGATCGTCTCGACGCAATTAAAATCATCTTTAAGCTAAGGGGAGTTAACCTAGAAGGACTTGACTCAAAAGTATTTAAAGATATAGACGGACTAAAGGGAGAAGACTTAGTAAACTTCCAAATGGCTAGAAGCTACGGACTAACTTCAGAAAACTCCACCCATACAAATATAAATGTGGATGAACTTCTAAGCATCTACTACAGATCATTGAATATAAGATAAATTTCCCCGGTTAACCGGGGATTTATTTTTACAAAAAAAAGAGCTTCGTAGTGAAGCTCTTTTCATATAGGAGATTAATAAAGTCCAGATGGTTTTCCATCGGTCTTAATTATTATATTTTTGAATTGTGAATATGCATCGAGAATCATCTTGTGAGTTTCTCTACCGATACCAGATTTTTTGTAACCACCGAATGGAGCCCCTTCAGGGATGGCATTGTAAGTGTTGATCCAAACTCTACCAGTTTCAAGTGAGTTTGCAACGTTTAAAGCCTTGTTTATATCTTTTGTGAACACTCCGCCACCAAGACCGTATTCAGATTCATTTGCCATTCTGATTACATCTGCTTCATCTTTGAATTTGATAACTACTGCAACTGGTCCGAAGATTTCTTCTCTAGCAACAGTCATTTCGTTGGTAACTTCTGTAATTAAAGTAGGTTCTATAAATACTCCGTCCTTTAACTCTTTGTCTGCGTGTTTCTTACCACCGATAGCAATCTTAGCGCCTTCTCTAACTGCAACATCAATATATCCCAAAACTTTATTTTGTTGTCCTGGAGATATTTGTGCACCCATTTGAGTTTCTGGATCCCATGGAAGTCCAACCTTTACGCTCTTGAATTTTTCAACGGCGCGTTTTACAAATTCATCATAGATTCCTTCTTGAACGAAGACTCTTGATCCTGCGCAGCAAACTTGTCCTTGGTTAAATAAAATTCCAAGTAGAAGTCCGTCCATAGCCACGTCCATATCGCAATCGTCAAAGAAAATATTTGCAGATTTTCCGCCTAGTTCAAGGGTAGCTGGGATAAGTTTATCAGCAGCAGCCTTTGCAACTTCATATCCGATTTCGGTAGAACCTGTAAATGCGAGTTTGGATAGTCTATCGTTTTGAAGTAGGTATTCGCCAGATTTTGAACCTGATCCAGTGATAAGATTTATAACTCCCTTTGGAACTACATTTTCAATAAGCTTCATAAGTTCAAGAAGTGAAAGTGAAGTAGTTGAAGATGGTTTTATAACTATTGCATCACCGGCAGCAAGTGCAGGAGCAAGTTTCCAAGCAGCCATTAAAAATGGGAAGTTCCAAGGAATAACTTGACCAACTACACCGATAGGTTCTCTTATAACTAGAGAAATATTGTGAGCGTCAAATTTATTTAGAGTTCCTTCGTCAGCAAGGATAACTCCAGCGAAATATCTAAAATGATCAGCAGCTAGAGGAATGTCCACGTTCAAAGTTTCTCTAATAGGTTTACCATTGTCCATGGTTTCTACCATTGCAAGATGTTCTTTATTTGCATCGATAATATCAGCAATCTCATTTAAAATTTTAGCTCTTTCTTTAGGAGTTGTGTGTCTATAAGATTCAAAAGCTTTCCATGCTGCATCGACAGCCTTATCTACATCGGCTCTTGTAGCTTCAGAAATCTCAGCTAAAAGAGATCCGTCGGCAGGAGAAAAACTATTAAGGGTTTCTTTGTCTTCAGCTTCTACCCATTCTCCGCCTATAAAAAGTTTGTACATTTTATCTAAATTTAATTCAGGTTTTTTCATTAAAATCCCTCCTAATTAATTATTTTGTATTTTAATTATACCCTGGAAAAAATTTTAAACAACATAAATAATAATAGTTATCATTTTAACGAATGAAACTTTTGTGATAACATCACATTTATAAAGAAAAAAAGAGAATAAATTTAAAAGTTGGAAGTTTTAGCTTATAAGTGTATAATTTAACTAGGTGATACAATGGCTAAAATTGGAATATTTGACTCCGGAGTCGGTGGAGTGAGTGTGCTCAAGGAACTTTTAAAAGTTCTTCCAGATGAAGAGTACATATACTACTGCGACCAGAAGAATCTTCCCTACGGAGAGAAGACTCCCGGTGAAATCAGAAATTTAACGAAGACATCTTTTAATTTTATAGATAGACAGAATGTGGATATGGTTGTCATAGCTTGCAACACGGCAACGGCAAACGCAGAGAGGTATCTAAAGGCAATCTTTGGATTTCCAATCTTTGGAATAATTAGATCTGGCATTTCAGAAATAGTAAAGGCGACTAAAAATAACAAAATACTCATAATCGCAACCGAATCCACTGTGGAAAATGGAATCTACCAAGAGAAGATTAAGTCCTTGGTGCCAAACGCAGACGTAAGGGCAAAAGGTTGTAGCAACTTGGTAAGAGCAGTAGAAGATGGACATATAGACGACGAACTTGCGGTGCAGGTGGTGAAAGAATATTTAGAAGAGTATAGAGATTTTGAATTCGATACCCTTGTTTTAGGATGCACCCACTTTCCATTGGCAAGACCTGCCATAGAAAAAGTCCTTGAAGAAATGGACAAGGAAGTGACCATAGTCGACCCGGCAAAATCTCTTGCTGAGACTGTAAGTGAATTCTTGCAGGATAGAGATTTTGAAAATAAGAGAAGTGGAATTAAACTTTACACATCTCACAGCTCAAATGATCTATCGAAGATGGTAAAAAGTATTTTAAATATGGATTGTAATGAGGAGGAAATAAATGAAGAAGATTATAAAGATTGAAGGAATGAAATGTGAAAACTGTAGCGCCCATGTAAAAGAAGCTCTAGAAGCATTGGATTCAAACTTGGACGTGAAGATTTCTTTATTTAGAAAGCAAGCTACCGTTGAAGGCGAAAACCTAAACGATGAAGCCCTTAAGGAAGCAGTAGAAAAAGCCGGATACAAAGTACTAGGAATAAATTAATAAAGGTTCACCCAGTGAGCCTTTTTTATTTGGAGGATCGATGTTAGAGAAGTATAGAAATAGATTTAGTAAGCACAATTACAAAGTTTTAAACGAACTCATAGATTCAATAAAAGAAGGGGACTACATAGTTACCGATTGCGACAATTCCTATGTCATGCACGATACAGAAGAAAATCTATTCTTCTACCAACTAGTGAGTTTAAAATACAAAATGACACCAGAAGAATTTAGAGAAGTTCTATTTAAAGATTTGCCAGATGATGAAAGAATAGTGGATGAAGCTAAATTTGCAGCAGATTTAGCAGCCACATATTTCAAAGAATTAGTAGCAGATGATGAGTTTGAAGAAAACCCACACTACGTAGAATTTATAGAGCTCATGTGCTACCTATATTTGGAGCTTAGCTACTACGACAGAAAAAAGACTGTTGGATTTAGAATACTCTACCTATTTAAAAACTTCACAGAAGAAGAACTAAGAGAGATGGTGGGAGAAATGTATGACTACACGAGATCAATTTCTTTTCAAAGATTGGAATTTAACTTCGAAGGCAAGTACAAACTACATTCCTACATCGATGTTGGAGTTGGCAAGTTTGAAGAAGTAGAAGCACTTGTAAAAGATATCAAATCTAAGGGTGCCAAAGCATATGTATGCACAGCATCATCAAGAATCGTAGTGGATGAATTTATGAATAGATGCTCCAAAGGACTATTTGATGGAGTAGTAGGCCTTGAACTTGTAGAAAGAAACGGAGTGCTACAAGCAGAAGGAGACGAAGAAAAACTGTTGACCATGGGCAAAGGTAAAGGGGAATATCTTGAAATTTTAAAAGGAAGATATAATCGCCCTGCAATGCTCTATATAGGCGACTCAGACGGAGACTACTACGCCTTGACAAACGACGGATTAAAATACGGACTTATAATAAATAGAAACACTTCTGGAAAGATCGAAACCCTAAAAGAAATGGCGAGGAAAAAAGAATTCGAAAACACTATCTATCTCTTACAGAAAAGGGACGAAGAAAAAGGAATACTAGTTTCAGAATAAAATTTAAAGGATAAATATCCCCTAGATCTCTAGGGGATACTTTTGTTAACGCTGGTCTTTCTGTAGCGAACTCACTCCCAACTACGATTCACTACGTAGCGGAAGCAACCTGCTTCCATAAACCTATACACTACATTATCTTTCCTCAGGCGTAGCCGTGAAAAAATATAGATTCCATTTTATCTCTGTAGCGGAAATCTAGGTTCCACAGCCGAAGGCGTGAAGTCTTTAAACATATCCATGATTATCACCTATCGAGCGACACTCTAAACAACTAGTCATCCTGAGCGAAGACGGAAACGCCGTCGAAGTCGAAGGATCTGATCCATATTTATCCTAGTCATCAATACATGACCTCACCATGGTTATACCCATTCGACTCGGAAATAAATTTCCTCGCTCAGGGTGACTGTCTTCCTCTGGAACATTTATAGAGAATACTTTCCCAACTACAGTCACCCTGAGCGAAAGAGCCGAAGGCTCTGAAGTCGAACGGGTATAACTTCTGAAGGTCAAGTCTATCCAACTGCACTATTTCAAAATAAAATTATTCAAATTTAAAACCGTAAAAAACAATATTTCTATCAATCTTATCAAGAGGATTTGCCTCGATATACCTATCTGAAGCCAGTGACCACTTGAATCCATCTGGCAAAGTAGGAATATTTACAAGGTCCAAGTATCCATTTGAATTTGAAGGTATTTCAACTCTTCTAGAATTTCCAAACTCATCTGGGAATACAAAGGCGGCAGTGAACTCTGAATTGGAACTAGAACTAGAATTAGAATTTGAAATCCCATAGAAATCTTGATTCTTTTCAAAACCATCTTCAAAATTTGCGTAGTCCTCACCCTTTCTATCGGTGAACCAACCAGCGTAACCCATAGGTAAAATAGGAATAGAATTTAAATCTAGACTCTTTCCCTTTGGAATCTCAAACTTCGCCACTAGTTTTCTCTTATTCTTATCGACAGTATAGAAGGATAATTTTACAAAATTTCCTTTGAACTTCGCATAGAGTGTGGTGTCCTCATCGAAACCTTTATTTAAATCAGCCTTTTTAGTCCTTTCCTTGTCCAAGTAATATCCATCAAAAGTATATCCATCACTCAAATTAAAGTTTGTAGAATCCTCAAACTTTTTATTTTTTTGCACTTTAATATTATTTACAACGCTGTCTTCTCTGCTATCAAGCTTCGCCATAATCGTAATGTAGATAAAATCCTTGGTAGCTTCACCTAGATTTTTATCCGCATTATAAAACATTGCAGCTGCTTCTCCACGAGTAATAAGACCTAGAGGTTTGAAACTTCCATCGGGATATCCAGAAATTATTTTTCTATCAACGAGGAATGAAACCTCAGATTTATTCACAATACTTATATTATCAATAAAACCCAGCTTGTTTTGAGAATATCCAGAATATATGCTTGCAATAATTCTAGAAGCCTCATCTCTAGTTATAAATTTATTTGGAGAAATTATGAGGTTTGAATCTTTTATGTAACCAGCCTTCACCCCGCGACAAACTTCGGAATAGAACCAATCGGACTTCTTCATATCTTTGAAGTGAATGTGGTCAAAAGTATTATATTTTGCAAAGTGATTTACGATTGTGTAGAATTCTGCGTTAGTTATATTTGCATCAGGCTTAAAAGTCCCGTTTGGATAACCTTTGATAAGTTCATTTTTAGAAGCCCAAGACACAAAAGGTTTCGCCCAGTGGGAATTAACATCCGCAAAAGCAAAAATATTTTTAGGTATGAAGATGATAATTAAAACAGAAATAAATAATAAAAACTTTTTCATAAAATCCTCCTTAATTATATTTTAACATAGTATATTTGGAAAAGTGTTTGAAAATCCAAGAAGTGTTATTAAAGTACTAGAAAAATTTTAAGTATTAAACTAGGAAAACATTTTATAGAGCTTTGAGTATGTTGACATAAAGAATAAGATGGGTTATTCTATGGTAAGTTGTAAAAAAATGCGACACAAATAGAAAATAAAAACTCGTACTAGCTTCGTGAAAAATTTTAAAAACGAAAAAAACTAACATAGAGGTCAATATGAGCTTTAAACATCTTACACTAAACGAAAGAAATAAGATTGAGGTATTAATAAAAGAAGGTTATTCTTCTAGAGGAATAGCTAAAATTTTGGGCTGCCACCATTCAACAATATCAAGAGAGCTTAAACGCTGTGAAGCTGAATATAAAGCACACGCAGCAGAAAAAGATAAAAAGCATAAATCTTCACTTAAAGGCAGAAAAAATAAATCAACAATCGAAATTATAGGCACAATCAATGAATAAATAAACTTTAAGCAGTAAATATAAAAAGTAGCTGTCACTGTTTACAGTGGAAGTAGTGAAAATTCTATTGGTTTGTTAAGGAAGTATTATCTGAAAAAGACTGATTCGATAGAATATCTATAGAGAATCTTATTAAAATTTAATGGAGTTCAATAAGAAATATTTGAATTATTTATATAATCGAACTCCTTTAGAATTGTTTGTACAGAAGAGTAGTTTTATTAAGATGTCGCAAATTTATTTGCAATTTATAATATTAAATATTTATAGGGGATGATTTAATTGACAAAAATGACTAAAAGAGAGAGGGTTATGGCAACTCTAAGAGGCGAAAAAACAGACAGACCTCCTATTACTGCCTATAGACACTTTCCAAAAGTCGAAAGAGAGCCTAGAGATTTAGCAAATATAATGCTAAAGTGGCAAAAAGATTATGATTGGGATATTGTTAAAGTTCACCCATCAGCTGTTTATATGCAAGAAGCATATGGAGACAAGATAGATTATGTGAACTATGAACAAGAAATTTTCCCAACAAAATTAAGTTCAGCTGCAAAGGGATATGATCTTAGCGTATTTAAGATTTTAGACATGACTAATCAAGTTTTGAAAGATCATGTAGAGGCTATCAAGCTTATAAGGGATGGATTAGATGAAGATGTACCTATACTTCAAACTGTTTTCACACCTTTACAAATTGTAAGTGGGGTTTTTGATCTTCCTTTTGTTAGAAGACATTTTCCAGCTGATAGAGAAGAAAACCCAATATTCAAGATAATGGAAGAACATGAAGAAGAACTTTTGAAGGCTCTTGATAATATAACAGAAACTTATATAAATTATTGGAAGGCTTTAAAAGAAGTTGGATGTGACGGATTCTTCCTTGCAGGTATTTCATGGGCTAGAACAGACTATATGAAGTTTGAAGAATGGGAAAAATTTGTAAAGAGATTTGATGTTAAATTCTCTCAAGCTGTTAAAAATGATGGCGGAATAATTATGTATCACACATGTGGTATTAAGTCTAACCCAGATAGGTTCAAGGATTTCCCTATAGATATTCTTCATTGGGACCAAGGTGCAGAGGACAATCCATCAATAAAAGAAGCATCAGCTTATCTTGGAAAGATCACACCAATGGGTGGCGTTGATGAGATGATTTTTGGAAATAATTCAGAAGAAGAAATAGCTAGACAAGCTAAAAAAGCTATAGAAGAAAATAAAGATATACCTTTTATATTAGCTCCATACTGTTCAGTTTCTATACATTCAACAGATGCTGAAATGAGAGCTTTTAGAGATTCAGTAGAAAAGTAAAAATAAGGAGGAAATATGTCAACTCAAGCAATAATAACTTGTATTGTATTCGTTGTCACTATGATTTTATTAATATGGCAACCTATACACCCTATTTTAATTGGAGCATTGGTGCCTTCAGTTTTGGCATCTTTTAAAATTATAGAAGCAAAATCAGCATATATGGAATTTGCGAACACTACAGTAGTATTCTTCTTAGGACTATGTGTAGTTGGAGAAGCCTTTTTTAAAACAGGACTTGCAGATTACATTGGAGGAAAAATTATTGGTTTAATAGGTGGTACTGAAAAGGGACTTATAGTCGGAACTGGTCTTGTAGCTGGTGGACTATCTGCATTCCTAAATGATACAGGATCAACAGCATGCCTAATGCCTATAGTTAGTTCAATGTCTGAAAAGGCGAAAGTAAACAAGTCTAAACTTTTAATGGCACTTGCATATTTTGCATCTCTAGGTGGAACAATTACCTTAATAGGAACAACACCTCATATAGTAGCAAATGGTATCCTTGCTGATATGAAACTAAGAGAATTTACATTCTTTGAATATGCAAAGATAGGTGTTCCTCTTCTTATTGCAGGTATTATATATATGATATTTATTGGAACAAAACTTTTACCTGTAAAAGAAATAGACCTTGGAGAAGTTAAAGAACCAGTTTACAACAAGGGTAAAATGATAACGATAGCTCTTATATTCCTAGGAGTAGTTTTGTGTATGGCAACTAAAGTTATACCAATGCATGTTGCTGGTGTTTTTGGAGCAATCTTAGCTGTTTTAACAGGATGTATAGATATAAAAGACGCTATAAAATCTTTTTCAGCAACAACAATATTCTTAGTAGGAGGAATTTTCCCTCTAAGTAAAGCTTTAATATCTACAGGTGCAGCAGAATACTTTGTAAATAAATTAAGCCCTGTTTTATCAGGAATGCCTCCAGTTGTAGTTATTGGTGGAATAGCACTTTTAATGCTTCTAGCTACTCAATTTTTGCTTAACTCTTCAGCAACAGTTTTGATTCTTCCTGTAAGCATTTTGATTTGTCAAGCTAGTGGAATTAACCCATTGGCAGGTGCTATGGCTGTATCAATATGTGCTTCAGGTGTATTCACTACTCCATTTGGAACAGGACCAAACCTATTAGTTTGGGAAGCTGGCGGATACACAATGAAAGACTATATTAAGTGTGGATTCCCACTACTTATAGTATTTTGGCTAGTTACAACAGCCCTATGTTCAGTATTTTATCTATAAAATAAATAAACTATTTGAACTTAACGGGAGGAAATTGTGGATTATAAAGAATATATAAAACAAGAACTGATAACAGCATTTGGATGCACAGAGCCAATAGCAATAGCATATGCTGCAGCTAAGGCATCTGAAGCGCTTGGAGCTAGACCTGAAAAATTAGAAGGAATTTTCTCAGGCAATATTATTAAAAATGCTCACAGCGTTACAGTTCCTGGTACTGATGGAAGAAAAGGGATTGAAATATCCATAGTTGCCGGCGCTTTTCTAGGAAATGCAGATAAGAAACTAGAAGTTTTGGCAGATATTGATAAGTCTAAACTTAAAGAATGCGATCAATTTATAAAAGAAGGAAATGTGAGTGTAGAATTAAAACCTAATACTGCAAACCTATATATAGAAATTATCGCTAAAAAAGGTGAAGACACATCTAGAGTAATAATAGAAGATGATCATACTAATGTAGTATTGATTGAAAAAAATTCTAAAGTAGTTTTCGAAAAGGCTAAAGGCACTGAAGAAGACGAAAAGGTTGATTTCTCATTTGAAAAAATATATGAGTTTGCAAAAACTTGCGATTATACTGATATAAAAGATATTTTCGATAGAGAGATTGAGTACAACTATGCCATAGCTAAAGAAGGATTAACAAACGATTGGGGTTCTAATATAGGCAAAATCATATTAGAAAACTCAAATGGAAACTATTTTGAAAGTTTGACAGCTTATGCAAGTGCAGGATCAGATGCTAGAATGAGTGGAGCTGAAAATCCGGTTGTCATAAACTCTGGTAGTGGAAATCAAGGAATAACAGTATCTGTACCGATAATAAAATATGCACAAGATAAGAATGTTGACCAAGATACTCTATATAGAGCTTTAATATTTGCAAATTTAATCGGATTATATTTAAAACAAGGTATAGGCAAGTTATCTGCTTATTGTGGAGTTGTTTCAGCGGCTTCAGCATCTATATGTGGCATTGCTTATATGGAAGACAGACCACTAGAAACAATAAAAGAAACCATATCTAATGCTCTTGCTGTAAATTCTGGATTGGTATGCGACGGAGCCAAGGCTTCTTGTGCCATGAAAATAGCGTCATCTTTGAGAAATGCTTTCTTGGCATACAACCAAGCTTTGTCAAACAATTCATTCAAAGCAGGAGATGGAATAGTAAAAGATGACATTGAAAAAACAATAGATACAGTAGGTCATATTGCTAGATACGGTATGAAAAAAACTGATGAAGTTGTTTTAAATGAAATGATAGAAAATAGAGACTATATAAAAGACTTTGAATAAAAAAAACCCGGGATTAATCTCCCGGGATTTTTATTTTTTCAACTCCTAAATAAAATTATATTTTTTAATTTACTTACTACTACTTTTTTTCAAATTCTTCATATTAAGAACGAGAGTTCCGATTATAACTAAAGCCAAGCCTATAAAAAGTAAAAAAGTAAACTTTTCTTTCAAGAATATTATCGAAAGAATCGTTCCGAATATTGGAATAAATAATTTATATATTCCAAATTCTCCAGCGCTATGATACTGAAGTACTATAGTCCAAAGAGAAAAAGCAGTGGCTGATATGAATGCGCCATAGGTTAGCATAATAAAGGCTAAGGGACTTAGGTAGAAGGCGGATTTTTTTAAGAAGATGCCTCCAAAAATAAGAACTAAGCCGCCGATTGCAAATTGGCTTCCTGTCAAGAGGAATGGATCTTGATTTCTTCCCTTTAGTCTAACAAGTATTGTGGCAAGTGCATTGAAGAAGGTGGCTATTATTATGAAGCCCTCTCCTTTTAGACTTATTCCTCCACCGGCATCGCCGTTTAGGTTTGTGACTAAAATGCCAGCAGTTCCTATGATGACAGCTAGCACCTTGTTTAGATTTAGTCTTTCACCTGGTATAAAGGCTGCTGCCATGATTACAATTAAAAATGATCCAAAGGCTTGGATTATTGAAGCCTTTACTCCATGAGTATTGGAAAGTCCTATATAGTAGAAAAAGTACTGAAAAGTGGTTTGAACTAGGGATAGGATTATGACAAATTTTAAGTTTAATTTAGAAAATTTGCTTTCCTTGGTTTTGAAAAATTGATGATAAAAAATGGCTAAGATCCCTGCCATGAAAAATCTTACCCCTGCTATTAAAATTTTTAAACCAAAGTCGTCACTAGGTACTTGCATGACCTTGTAGGTCGTCTTAATAAGGGGTATGGCAGAACCCCAAAGAAGCATTGCAAATAATGAAAGTATTATTGCGTTTTTTTTATTTTTAAAAAATTTTTCCATGTGTATAGTTTATCAGAAAAGTGTTTATTTTACTAGTTTTAAGTTGAACATGATTTATTGTAAGAACTTATCGTAGTATGTTGTCAAGTTAGGTAATTTATTTTATATCTATTTTATGAATAGTTGAACTTTATAAAGTTATATAAAATATAAAACAAACAATAATGTTTAATAGTTAAAAGATTAAAGGTTTAAACAATTTAGTTGAAAAATCATTTAATTGGTGATATTCTATTACTAGAGTTTCTTAGTAAAGAGGGGTATAAATGATTAATCAAGAATTATTAAAAGAAGAAGTGAAAAAATTGGTATACTGGGTAGGAACTCATATATCTGAAGACAACGTTAGACTAATGAAGAAAGCATACCAAAACGAAAGCGGAGAACGCGGAAAGAGCATGCTAAGTTCAATGTTAGACAATGTAGAAATGGCAGAAGAAATGGAACTTCCAGTATGTCAGTCTCCAGGATTTCCTACAGTATATGTTAAATTTGGAGACAAAACAACTCCAGGTGATGTAGAAAAATTCTTAGGGGAAGCATTAGTTAATGCTACAAATGAAGGTTATTTCAGACCAAGTATAGTTGATCCTTTAACTAGAAAAAACAGTGGAAATAATTCTGGAAAAGGAGTACCTAATATTGAATATGAATATGTAAAGGACCTAGATTATATAGAAATCATAATAAGCTTAAAGGGATGTGGAGCAGAACTAGGAAATGCAATGAAAATACTTACAGTTCCACAACTTAAAGAAGATTTAAGTGGTTTAACTGAGCTTGTACTAGATACTGTAATAAAAGCTGGTGGAAAACCTTGTCCTCCAGTAGGTATAGGAATTGGTATAGGTGGTCAAATGGACGTAGCTTCTAAATTAAGTAGAAAAGCCATCAGTACAAGAAAATGGGATGATCAAAATGAAGATCCGCTTTTAAATGAATTAGAAAATCATTTAAAAGATGAAGTTAATAAATTGGGACTTGGACCTGCTGGGATAGGCGGAGATAATTATTGTTTAGCAGTTAAAATAGCAACTGCAGCTACCCATACAGCTATAGCGCCAGTCGCTATTAACTTCCATTGTTGGGTAACACGTAGAGCAGGGATAAGAATCTATTCAAATGGAAATGTTGAAAAAATATTGTGAGGTTTTAAAATGATAGAATTAAAAACACCAATTACTTTTGATCAGATAAAAGATTTAAAAATCGGAGACGTAGTATATATTACTGGAGAAATAATTACAGCTAGAGATCAAGCTCATCTAAGAATAAGAAAATTTTTAGAAGAAGGTAAAGAACTACCTTATAATTTTAATGGATCTTGTGTTTTTCATGCTGGACCAGTAATTGAAAAAAAAGAAGGACAAAATGTTTTAAGGGTCGTAGGACCAACTACAAGCATTAGAATGGAACCATATGCAGATATGGTAGGCAAACTAGGCGTTAAAGCCATAATAGGTAAAGGAGGTATGGATCAAGAAACTCAAAAAGCATGTAAAAAATATGGATATATTTATTTGCAAGCAGCACCAGGCTGTGCGGTTAAGCTAGCAAGTGGAATTGAAAAAGTTAACGGAGTTCACTGGGAAGAGCTATCTATGCCTGAAGCCATGTGGGTTTTTAAAGCAAATAAATTCGGCCCACTAGTTGTTGGAATGGATGCTGAAGGAAATAGTGTTTATAAAAACTTAAGAAGTTCAGCAGAAAAATTATTAAATGAAGAAAAGGAGAAGTAAAATGAAAAGAAAAAAATTAGCGATTTTAGCTATTTTCGCAATGGCTATATTTTTCACAGGTTGTTCAAAAAAAGGAGACAGTGCTGAAGTTAAAACTGATACATCAGATTTTCCAAAAAAAGACATTCACATTATAGTACCTTATAATGCTGGAGGCGGTGTTGACATAACTTCTAGAGTATTTGCAGATATTGCTAAATCAGAAGAAAGCATGAAAGGCAATGCAATAGTTGTAGAAAATAAGGGTGGTGCTGGAGCAGTTGTAGGTCAAACCTATGTTTCTCAAGCAGAACCTGATGGATATACAGTACTAGCTTACACAAATGCTGCTATTAACAATCCAAAATTAAAAGACGTTACTTATAATTTAGATTCTTTTAAACCTTTAGCTATGATTTGTTTTGACCCAGACGTACTAGTTATGCCTCCAAATTCAAAATTTAAAAACTTAGAAGAATTTATAGCATATGCAAAAGAAAATACTGTGAAAGTTGCTACTCCAGGATTTGCTACAGTGCATCATCTAGCAGCTGTTATATTAGAACAAGAAAACAACTTAAAATTTGAATACTTACACAACGACTCTGCAGCTGTTCAAATGCAACAAATAATGGGCGGACATTGCGATGTAGCTTTTGTATCTGTTGGAGAAGCAGCATCATCAATTCAAGATGGAACAATCAAAGGTCTTGGCGTAATGAGCGACGAAAGAATAGAATCAATCAAAGATGTACCTACATTTAAAGAAAATGGTTACGATATGACTTACGGAGCTTTTAGAGGATTTGCCGTTTCAAGTAATGTTCCTGACCAAGAATACAATGAATTAAAGAAAATATTTGAAAAAGTTGGAGCATCTGACGAATTAAAAGAAGCACTAATGAAGGCTAATATACCTTATTCATACAAAGACGGAGATGCCTTTTTAGAATATGTTAAAAAACAAGATGAGTCTCTTGATAAAATACTACCAATATTAAAACAAGCTAAGTAAATACAGATTTTAAATCTGTATTTACTTTTTTAGAGGTGAAAAAGTGAAAAGTAAAACAGTAAATCTCTTTATTCCCATAATTTTATTTATTATATCTATCTATGTAATTATTACATCAAGATCATATGGGAGTGAAGGTCAATTTCCTTTTTTAATAGGAGCAGGTCTATTAATTTCTTCAGGTGCTCTAATAATAAGAACTATTTTTAAGAATGACCTAGAAGTAAATTTTTCAGATTCGAATTTAACAGGTGTAGGTATCACTATATTGACTTTAGTAGCATATATTTTTCTATTCGATAAAATTGGTTATTTTATATCTACCGTTTTATTAGGAACAATAGTTATTAGAATACTAGGATATAAAAATATATTCAAGAATTTAATATTTGTTATTATTGCAACAGCTTTAAGTTTCTGTATATTTAAGATTTTACTTAAAGTACCGCTACCAACATTGTTTATATAGGAGGTTTTGTATGAGTGGAATATTAGCAGGATTAACAGAGCTATTGCAACCTATGGCGATGATTGCTCTATTTTCTGGTGTATTACTAGGATTAATTGTAGGTTCATTGCCAGGACTAAATGACTCCATAACAATGGCTGTACTAATACCGGTAACTTTTGGTATGGATCCATCAGTAGCATTTTGCCTATTAACTGGGATTTATTGTGCATCTGCTACAGGAGGTTCAATACCTTCAATATTAGTAAAAGTTCCTGGAACAGCTTCAGCAATGGTTACAGCATATGATGGATATCCAATGTCAAAAAAAGGTAAGAGTGGTGAAGCCTTGTCAATTTCGATGAGTTCTTCAGCATTTGGTGGGATATCTAGTTCCTTAGTATTATTATTTCTATCACCTTTCTTAGCGAAGCAAGCTTTAAAATTTGGACCACCAGAATATTTTATGCTAGGAGTACTTGGAATGAGTACTGTTGTTGGTATGGCTGGAAAAAATAAACTAAGAAATATTATAGGTTTATTCATAGGATTACTAATTTCTGTTATTGGTTTAAGTCCTCAAACGGGCTTGTCTAGATTTACATTTGGAAGAATGGAACTATTTGATGGAATATCACTTGTTCCTATGTTAATTGGACTTTTTGGCATAACTTCTGTACTTGAACTTATAGAAACTATTAAAGAAAAGACTGAAGTCTCAATTGACGATATAAAAGTTGAATATACGAAAGTAAGAACAAGTATACCTAAGAAAGAAATGATAAAGAGATTATTTCCAACGTGGGTTCAATCATCACTAATAGGTAATGTTATTGGAATAATTCCTGGTGCTGGTATGGTTATGGCAATATTTTTAGCATACGATCAAGCACAGAGGATGAATCCAAATCTTGAATTTGGTACTGGAGTTCCGGAAGGAATAGCGGCACCTGAAGCAGCTAATAATGCAGTAGTGGCAAGTTCAATGGTTCCATTACTATCTTTAGGAGTACCAGGAAATTCAACATCTGCATTATTTTTGGGCGCACTTACTATTCAAGGGCTTAGAACTGGACCGGGACTATTTAAAGAAACACCTGAAATAGCATATTTAATTATATTAGCATTTTTAGTTGCAAATATAATTATGCTTCCTATGGCATTATTATATTGCAATATATTTGCTACTGCAGTTCTTAAATTAAAAAAAGAAATTTTAAGTGGTATAATACTAATACTTTGTGTAACTGGAGCTTATGCTGTATCAAACAGTAAGTTTAATATAGTAATAATCATTATATTTGGTATACTAGGATACTTATTTAATAAGTATAAGATTCCACAATCCCCACTTATTTTAGCGGCGATTTTAGGAAAGATGATGGAAAATAATTGGATACAAAGTATGGTCTATGCAAATGGCTCAATACTTGTTTTCGTACAAAGACCATTGAGTCTAACTTTGCTTATTGTATCAATAATATTTTTAATACTTCCAATTTTAAAAAGGAGAAAAGATAAAAGTGCAATATAACTTTGATAAATTTATAGATAGAAGTGAAAGCGACTGTAAAAAGTTTCGCCACTCAAAAGAGTTAAATTTTTTACCTTTATGGATTGCTGATACAGATTTTGAAGTACCAGAATTTGTTTCAAAAGCGATGATAGAAAGAGCTAACCATAAGTGTTATGGCTATCCATATGAAGATGAAGAATTTGGAAAAGTAACTGCTAATTGGATAGAAAAAAGACATGGACATAGTATTCAAAATGAAGATGTTGTATTTGTAACCGGTGTTATACCAGGGCTTACCTATATAATAGATGAATTCACTAATCCAGGAGACCATATAGTTTACAATACACCTATATATAATCCTATTATGGAGGCAATAGAAGATGGTGGAAGAGTAAGAGTAGAATCTCCATTTATTAAAATTGACAACGAATACAGAATTGATTTTGAAGATTTAGAAGAAAAACTAAAAAATCCTAAGACATCTTTGTTTGTACTAGTAAATCCACACAATCCTTTAGGAAAAGTATATTGTAAGGAAGAGTTACTAAAGATTCTAGAATTATGTTTAAAATATAATGTCAAAGTTTTTTCAGATGAGATACATTCAGACATTATATTAACAAAAGATAAAAAACATATTCCTTTTGCTAGTTTAAGTAAAGAAGCATCAGATATATGTTTTACAGGATATAATCCAGGCAAAGCATTTAATGTATCTGGTTTAAGAACAGCTTGTATAGTAATACAAAACAAAAACTTAAGAGAAAGATTTATAATTGCTAGAAAAAAATTCAAAGGTATGGGGTTGACTATTTTTGGCCAAGCAGGATATATCGCTTGTTATAAATATGGCCATGAATACGTTGATGAATTGGTTGAATACATCGAAAAAAATTATGAATTTGTAAAAAGCTTTATAAAAGAAAATAACCTAAAAATAACTACTTCAAACTTAGAAGGAACTTACCTTATGTGGCTTGATTTTTCTGAGTATTTCAACAATCAAGAAGAATTGGATGATTTTATAAAGAATAAAGCTCATATATTTTTAAACAAAGGAACTTCTTTTGGAGAAAATGGAAAGTTACACATGAGAATGAATATCGCAACAACAAAGGATTATTTAAAAAAGGCATTAGAAAGATTAAAGGATGCATTAAATGAATCATACTAAAGATTTAATAAACTTTATATATAATTTAAACTATGATTCTCTTTCCAAAGACACCATTGTAAAAACAAAAGAATTAATTTTAGATACGCTAGGAGTAATTTATTCTGGTATTAATTCAGAACAAGGAAAAATTTGGATAGACTATATAAAGCAAACTTCTAATAAAGGCAAAAGTTATAGTCCAGGATTAGAAAAAAATATTGATGTTGAAAGTGCTTCTATGCTAAATTCTGCACTAGGTCACGCTGATGATTTTGATGATCTTCATTCTAAATCAATTGTTCATCCAGCCGTGTTGACAATTCCGTTAGCTTTAGCCATTTGTGAAGATTTAGAACTATCTGGAAAAGATTTGATAGTTTCAATAGTATCTGGATATGAGATAGCTTGTAGAGTAGGAGAGGCTATCAATCCAAAATCATATTATTATTGGCACACTACAGGTGTAGTAGCATCTCTTACAGCTGCAATAGTATCTGGTAAACTTATGAAATTATCCGAAGAAGAGTTACTAAACTCAGTTGGAACAGCAGGTACACAGGCTTCAGGATTATGGCAATTTTTAGAAGACAATGGGATGTCAAAATCAGTGCATGTGGCTAGAGGAGTATCTGATGGATTGTTTTCTTCTAAAATTTCTAAGTTTGGACTTAAAGGAGCATATAGAATTTTAGAAGGAGAAAAAGGTCTAATAAAAGCTTTGTCAAATTTAGATAATGTAGATCGTTTAACACATAATTTAGGGAAAACTTTTAAAATTGATGAAACATCGATTAAAGCATATCCATGTTGTAGACACACCCATTCAGGAATATATGCGGCATTAAAGATAAAAAATAAAATAGAAAATTTGGAATCTATTACTAGTATAAAAGATTATGTTTACGAACCATGCTTTAATATTACAAATAACAGCTCACCAACAACGGACTATGATCATAAGTTTAGTCTGCAATATTGCATAGCTTATGCATTATTAAATGGTGAAATTAATAAAAAAACTTTTAAAGACACAAATATTAAGAATAAAGATTTATTAAACTTGATGTCTAAAATAGAGATAATAAATGATAAAGAAATAAATGAAAGATATATTGAACATCCTAATCAATGGATTCATAAACTTGTAATTGAACTTAAAAATAATGACAAGTTATATGAAGAAATTAAATATCCTTACGGTGATGTAAGAAATTATATTAGTAATGAAGATTTAGTAAGTAAATTTAGGGAAAATACATCAGATAAATTATCCCTAATTCAGCAAGATAGGATGATAGAAGAAATATTTTCTATAGAAAATAGAGAATTATTAAAAGACTTTTTTGAAGAAGCTTTAAAATAAGATATAAGTGAATATATTATAATAAGAAATAAGAATATCGAATTGCTAGAAATAAAAATTTTTCTAGAATAACAATTAATTCAAGTGCTTATAAAAAATCTAAATAAAATAAACTGGCATATATAATTATTTAAATTAAATATTCATTTAAATGAAAAAAAGCTAGAAACTAGATCTTTTTCATTAAATCCTTCTTTGTAATAGAAAAAAGAGGCTCAAAGCCTCTTTTTTCTTTATTTATTATTTTATTTTGCTTCTGCATTTTCTTCTGGTACGTATACTGGATTGTTTCCATGGCCTGGAACTTTTTTAAAGATTCCTGTTACCATAAGAGCGATCGCTCCGTCACCTGTTACGTTACATGCAGTTCCGAATGAGTCTTGAAGTGCAAAGATTGAAAGCATAAGTGCTGTTCCTGTATCGTTGAATCCTAGTACTGAAATGATAAGTCCTAGAGATGCAACTACTGTTCCTCCTGGTACTCCTGGTGCTGCTATTGCAAAGATTCCAAGTAGAAGTATAAATGTAATCATACTTGAAGTTTCAGGTAGTTGTCCAGTTAAAATTTGGGATACTGTCATAACGAAGAATACTTCTGTTAGTACTGATCCGCAAAGGTGAGTGTTTGAACATAGTGGAATTACAAAGTCTCTGATCTTTGGATCTAGAACTTTTGATTTGCTTGCACATTTAAGAGCAACTGATAGTGTAGCTGCAGAGCTCATAGTTCCAAGAGCTGTAACGTATGCTGGTGCATAGTGTCTATAAACTTCTCTTGGGTTTGCTTTACTGATGATACCTGCTATAGAGTATAGTAGAGTCATCCAGATGAAGTGACCAACGATTACGATTAGTATAACTTTTAAGAATACTGGAAGTTCGTTAATGATAGTTCCTTGGTAACTTAATTCGGCAAATGTAACTCCGATATATAGTGGAAGTATTCTGATAACAACCTTGTCAACGATCCAAAGAATTACATTGTTGAATTCTTTTAGAAGACTTTCCCAAGTGCTGCTTCCTGTTCCTAGTACTGCAAGACCAATTAGTACAGATGTGATAAGTGCTGTCATAACTGGCATGATTGGTGAGATTGAAAGCTTGAAGATTGCTTCAGGGATTTCGTTACCTGCACCAACTTGAGATGCGATATTTAGATGTGGAATGATAATTCTTCCTGCTATAAAGCTTAGAGTTGCTGCTCCAACTGATGAAATATAGCATATAAGTAATGAAGTTGAAAGAATCTTACCTGCAGATTCTTTAAGGCTAACGATTGCCGGGGTGATGAACCCTAAGACAATTAGTGGTACTACATATCCTATAACGTCGCCTAGGATTCTTTTGATTGCGTCAATTATTGCAATAAAAGATTCGTTTGAAATATTGCCTACGAATATACCTATGATAATACCTAGTAATAGTTTGAATATTAAACTATTAAAAAAACTTTTCTTTTGCATAGTTCCTCCTTTTTACTGTTAAAATCTATAAATTTATTATATCACTAATTTAACACAAATAGAAGAAAACATTATCTTAACTTTTAATAAAATTTTATTATATAATTATTTTTCTTTTGTACTTGTCAAAAGATCGTTGTAGTGACTACATACCTTATCGAAAGATATTAGATCATCAACAGTTAGAGTTTTAAGTAGTTTTTTATTTGTCTTTAAAATATCTATATTATCGTATCTCTTGTGGGCTAGAGTTACTTCTTCGCCGAGTTCTGTAGTATATAGATGGTATATCTTTCCGTTTTCTACTGAATTTTCTCTAATGATTAAATTTTGTTTTAGAAGTTTTCTGATGGTTTGGGATATAGCAGATGTGGTTCTATTCCAATCTTTTGCAATCGCTGTCACTGTAGTACCAGGATTATCAGAAATATTTGTAAGTATGTGGACCTCCACCATAGTTAGTTCTGGTCCTGCACCGTAGTCTCTTCTTTGGTTAAAATAGTTTGAATATGAGAGGACAAAGCGATACATAGAATCCATAACTAAGTTTAAATCTTCATAATTTTTATCAGTCTCTTCCTTTGGAGCATCAGGCTCTATCCATTGATTAATAATTTTTTTATTGTATATTTCTCTTAATTTCTTTTCCATAAACACCTCTTAATATATTTTATCATTTAAAAAGAAATTAAGCAAAACTTAATTGTTAAGCGGTTTAATTATTTTTGAAGATTTTAAAAATACTAAATAAAAAATCTCCTTATAAGGAGATTTATAAATTTATTCAATTTCTTTTAAGAGATTTATTCCTCTTTCAAGCATATGGGTTGTGATTTGGTGGGTGGTTTTTTCAAAGGTTTCATAGATCAATTTTCCTTCGTCAAAGCTATCTTTTGCAACTTTATAAAATTCTCTATCGTACTCTGGATTTACTACGTCGTCTTCTTCTCCGTGAATCATAAATAGTGGTCTATTTTCCATGTCTTCTATATGAATCATAGGATCCATTTGAAGGGAGAACTCGTACCTTCTATCTAGAGTCCAATCTTTTTCATCTTCTAAACTTTTTATATCTTCTACGATTTTTTGCCAGTTCATGCTTCCGTTAAAGAGGAGAGCTGCCTTTATCTTTTTGTTGAATGTATAGATGGAACCTGCTGTGATTGCACCGAGACTGTGTCCACTTACATATATATTTTCTTCGTCTGCGTTAAATTCTTCTATGGCAGCTTTATAAATTGACACAGATTCTTCTATATTGTGCATAAGGACTCTTAAAAAATAGTCTCTTTTTACTTCATCTTTTTCGTAATCGAGGCTTCCTCTTTCGCCGTGGTATCTCGCTTCTGGTAGGATTACTTGGTATCCATATGATGCGAAGATACTAGCTCTAAATACTTGGTTATTTCTACAGGAGCCCCAGCCGTGGTAAAAGATGATGGTTTTGTACTTATCCCTTTTTTCTTTTGGACGGATGACCCAGGTAGGTATTTCGCCAACTTTTGTATCAATATATTCTAAAAATTCTGATCTTAACATTTTATCCTCCAATCAGGGGGATTTTCCCCGTGCTCTATAAAATATTCATTTACTTTTGAAAATGGTTTGGACCCGAAAAATCCTCTGTATGCAGAAAGTGGACTTGGGTGTGGTCCTTCTATGATTAAATGGTCCCTATTTTTTAGAAGTCTCTTCTTTGATCTTGCGTGAGATCCCCAAAGAATAAATGCCATTGGTTCTTTCTTTTCATCGAGCGCTTCTATAACTCTATCTGTGAAAAATTCCCAGCCAATTTTTGAGTGACTCATAGGTGATCCTTCACGAACGGTTAAGGTTGTGTTTAGAAGCATGATTCCAGAGTCAGCCCAAGATTTTAAATATCCTGTACTTGGGATTTCTACTCCTAAGTCGGAATTTAGTTCCTTATAAATATTTACGAGACTCGGTGGAATTTTAACTCCAGGCTTAACTGAAAATGCCAGGCCGTGAGCTTGGTTGTATCCGTGGTATGGATCCTGCCCGAGGATCAACACTTTGACCTTGTCATAATCTGTTAGACGAAATGCTGAGAACACATCACTTTTCTTTGGATAGATTCTATAATTTTTATATTCTTCTTCCAAAAGTGACATTGTCTCTTTGAAGTAGGGCTTGTCAAACTCATCCTTTAAGACTTCGTCCCAAACACTATTTAACTTCATCTTCTGCCTCCAAATAGATTAGGAAAGATTCTTCTTTTAGATATTCCTAAGAAGCTTAGAAGTTCATTTCTATTTTCTTTTTTAAAGAAGATTACTAATGTGTCGTCCTTTGCAACTTCAGATTTTCCTATTGGGATGATGGCGAGATTATCTTTTCTTATTATTGCGCCTATTACAATATTTTTAGGTGGATTTAACTCTGCCATGGTCTTGCCGATTAGATGTGAATCTTCTTTTAATTTTACTTCTAAAACTTCAGCCCTGTCTCCAAACATGTGGTAGATGTTAAGCCCTGCGTTCTTACCAATAAGGTTAAGAATTTTTCCGACCAAGATTATCTTTGGATTTATGACCGCATCTACAGGAAGTGAGTCGATAAATTTATTGTAAGTTCTAGAATAAACTTTTAAGATTATATCTTTTATTCCGATTCCAGATGCGAGAAGTCCTACGGCTATGTTTAGCTCATCTTCTTCTGTGGAAGCTATGAGTACATCCGCAGTTTTGAACTCTTCTTGTGAAGATTTAAGTTCATTTTTAAAATTGTTTTTAATTACAAATGCTTCTGGATATTTCTTGCGAAGGTCCGCAACCTTTTCGTCGCCCTCTTCCACAATTTTTATATTCATTTCAGTTACATTTTCTACAAGAGCTCTAGTTAAGTCTGAGTCGCCGATGATAGTCATTTCCTTTTTCTGTCTATGTTCTTCAAAATAAAAATAAGTATTTTTTAGAGAAATTATATCTGACGAAAGACCCATTACATAGATTAGGTCGTCTCTTTCTATTATGGTCTGTCCGGTTGGGATGATAAGCTCGCTATTTCTTAGAATTCCAACCACTCTAACGGTTGATAATAATCCTATATCTTCTAGCTTTTTATTTACAAAATCCTCTGCGTACTGAGCTTTTATGCTTGAGAGAAGTACCTTGCCACCGGCGAATATATCTGACTTAAATCCAATATCTTCTTCCACCATCTTCACGATGTACTTAGACGCTTCTAAATCTTCATTTATAATATAATCTATTCCAAAGGACTCTTTATTTTTTATGATGAAATTTATGTCGTCGTACCTATTCACCTTGGTGATGATATTTTTTGCTCCATATTTCTTGCACATTTTTGAAAGTACAAAGTTTAAAAAGTCATCATCTTCTAAGATAAGAGAGTAGTCATAGCTTTCTAATTTAAGTGAAGATAAAAATTCGTCATCCAAAAGATTTCCAGAGATAATCTCTGCAGATTTTTTGTCGAAATCATTGTAGAATTTGTCAGGATATCCGACTACTGTTACTTCATCGTCATATATTTCTAAATTTTTAACTACTTGTTCTGATATTAACTTGGTTCCAAAGATTATAATCTTCATATCTAAAACCTTTCTCCCGCTCTAACTAGGATTTTGTATCCTGGGATTTCTTTCTTTATTTCGTTGGTAATTCTATCTACCATTTCTTTTCTTTCCTTGGTACTCTTAAGGAGATTGCCGTCAATAACCGCATCGAAGCTCAAAGTTTCCGATGTGATTATAAGGTCATGAAAATCTACAAATCCGTTTAATCTGTCCATGACACTTCTAATCTTTTCCTCTGCTTTTATATATTTTTCTCCAGTCATTCCCTGTGGTTCGATGTGTATGATAAGTCTTATGCCCATTTCGTCCCCGACTTCTCTTTCAATCTCACTTATGATTGCGTGGGCGGTGTAGATATCCATCTCGTGAGGGAGTTCTACATCCACTATGGCAAACTTATCTTCTGGACCGAAGGATACGATTCTATAGTCGTGGGAATCCACCACATGATCGTATGAATTGATCCTCTTCTTTAACTCTTTTATCAAATTTTCATCAGGACTTGCTCCTATGATATCAGAGACCGTATCTCTTATTAGAGAAAATGCTGAGTAGATGATAAATATTGATACGATTATCCCGGCAACTCCATCTACGTGGAAGTTGAAGAATTTATTTGAAATAATATTTACCATTACTACTGAAGTAACTAGCACATCTCCTAGAGCGTCGGTCCCCGTTGCGATAAGGGGAGTAGAATTTATTTTGTGACCTAAGTGTCTATAAAATGTAAATAGATATACCTTTACTGCGATTGATAGAAGAATCAATATAAACGCCAGGTTTGAATAGCTATCTATGGTTCCATCTTTAAGTCTTTTAAAAGATGCAATTAAAAATTGAACTCCAACTGCAAATACAAATATGCAAATTACCATTGCTGCTAAATATTCTATTCTTCCGTGACCGTAAGGGTGCTCCTTGTCGGGAGGTCTCTTGGAGAGTTTCACTCCGACTATGGTAACCACTGCACTCATAACGTCAAATACATTGTTAACCCCGTCTGCCAACACAGACACTGAGCCGGATACGATTCCAATTACGACCTTAACCAGTGAAAGAACTACGTTTGATAAAATTCCCATGAGGGAAGCGTAGGTTGTGATCCTTTCACGATTTTCGTGGGGAGTATCGTATCCGCCGAGTTTTAAAATAATATTTTCCATAAATCACCTAATTTGTTTTAAGTCTAGAGTTTGACCACTCACTAACTACTTTATAAAGGGTTGCAAAAAGTGGAACGAATAACCACATGCCTACCACACCATATAAAGATCCACCGACAACCACTGCAAAGAGTGACCACATAGGCGGAATGGAAAGAGAATTTCCAACGAGCTTTGGATCTAGAATATTTCCTTCTAGTTGTTGAAGCACAATTCCAAGGATAGCGTAAATAAGTGCCTGTGTCGGTGACTCGATAAGGATGAATAATACTCCGAGAAATACTCCTATAATAGGTCCGATAAGTGGAACTAAATCTGTGGTGGCAGCTATTACTGCAATCATGCTAGGGTAAGGAAGACCAAGAATCATCATCATGATAAATGTCACAATACCCATGATGGATGCCTTAATAAGTTGTGCCTTTACGAAGTAATAAAAATTATTTTTAGTCATTGAAAGCACGTGTTTAACATAAGGAGCCTTTTCTAAAAATATTGCATCTACAAGTTTCTTAGCTTGGTAAGAAAGATGTTCCTTGTCTGCCAAAATATAGATCGTAAATATAAAAGAGAAGAAGGCATTGGCAATGGAACCAAAGATTCCTGATGCAGTTCCTAAAACTGACTTAGCGATAGATGAGTTAGATCCATCGAAAAATCCTTTTATCCTGTCGAAAAGATGATTCCAGCTTAGATTGTTTACAAATTTATCGAGCTTTTCTCCATAAGCTTCTGTGAAACTATATGATTTTAGAAAGTCTATCGACTTTTGTGCAATGGCAGGCAGATTTTTTTCAATAGTTACAACAGCATTTATAAGTTGTGGAACTATAAGAGCTATAACAAGAGTTATAATTCCAAAGGTTAAAATCAAAGTCAAAATAATAGAAATAGGCCTTATAAATTTTTTAAACTTTTTAGATTTAACTTTATTTAATAATTTTTCTATAAAATTCATAGGAATAGTAAGGACGAATGCTACTGCACCGCTTACTAAAAAAGGAGTTGTTACTCCGATAATATTTAAAAGTATTGTTTTAATCGCCTCAATATAAAAAAGGGCTCCAATTAATAAAATGGCGCTAAAGACAATATTTCGTATGTTTTTATAATCAAATTTAGTCATTTTTACCTCAAAAAAATTAGACGAAGACATAGAGTCTTCGCCTTTCAATTAAGCTTCTGCTTTTTCTATAGCACCATTCAAAGCTTCAACCAAAGTGTTAACGTCCATGCCGTGTACCATTGCAGCTTCTTCAAGAGATTCCATTTGGCTAGCTGGGCACATAACACAGCCAAGACCAAAGCTCATTAAAGTTGATACTGAATTTGGATGATCTTGAATAATTTGTCCAATAAGCATATCTTTAGTTACTTTTTTCATAAGACACCTCCGTAAATAATATACCCATTAGGGGTCATAAACATTCTATCATAGGCGAGAAATTATGTAAATTAAAACGCCTAATAAGATGAAAAAATACAAATAAACTTAGATTTGAATAAATTAGAAATGTAGTTTTAATTCCAATGTGATATACTGATAATGAATATGGTACAAGGAGGACGAAATGAATCAGAAACAATTAGATAAACTAAGAAATAACAAAGGATTTATAGCAGCGCTTGATCAATCAGGAGGATCAACACCAAAGGCTCTTAGACTTTATGGAATAGGCGAAGATAAGTACAGCTCAGAAGAAGAAATGTTTGACCTAGTTCATAAGATGAGAACAAGGATTATAAAATCACCATCATTTAGCGGAGAAAAAATACTTGCAGCAATCCTATTTAAGATAACCATGAACTCAAAAATAGATGGCAAGTACACACCAGATTTTCTTTGGGAAGAAAAGAATGTAGTTCCAATTCTAAAAGTAGATGAAGGCTTGGCTGAAGAGGAAAACGGAGTTAAGCTAATGAAGGAAATGAAATCCATAGACGAACTACTAGAAAATGCAAAAGAAAGAAATATCTTCGGTACCAAGATGAGATCAGTAATTTATTCCTACAATGAAGAAGGAATAAAAGCAGTAGTTAAACAACAATTCGACTACGCAAAGAAGATTGCAAATGCAGGATTCGTTCCAATCATCGAACCAGAAGTAGACATTCATGCAGAAGAAAAAGAAAAAATCGAAAAGTTCCTACACGAAATAATGATTGAAGAACTAAAAAAACTTGGCGAAAAAACCTATGTAATGTTTAAGATGACACTTCCAGAAGTTCCAAATCTATATGATGATTTTAACGATTTTCCAAATGTAGTCAGAGTTGTAGCACTATCAGGCGGATACTCAAGGGAAGAATCAAATAGAAGATTAAAAGAAAACAGAAGAATGGTAGCATCATTCTCAAGAGCTTTAACAGAAGGACTCCAAAACGATATGACAGAAGAAGAATTCGATAGACTTCTAGGAGAATCAGTAGAATCCATCTACGACGCATCATCAAATAAATAAAAAAAATAAGCAGACTATAAAAAATAGTCTGCTTTTAATTTATTTTTGTAGTTTAATAGTTACTGTATTATTATCCTTGTTCCATTCGATGTCTTGATCTTTAGCATCTTCTACATTTCCATTGGTTAAGCCAAAAATATTTGCAACATTTACAAGAGAAACTAAAATTCTATTATCTTTTATAATTGGTTTTGAATCCATCTTTACAACTTTTCCATTTGAATATGAAATTTCATCGCCATCAATTTGGATAGAAGCAGTTAAACCGTCCTTTGTAAAAGATGCGGTTCTTGTCTTGCTATCCCAGCTAACATCTACTCCGATAGCTTCTGCGATATTTCTAAGAGGTAACATAGTTCTACCATTTCTAATCACTGGGGAAGTATACATCTTAGACTTCATTGTAGTACCATTTATTGTTATTTCAAACTCATCTTTATTTATATTAAACACATATGAAGCTACAGCCTTGCTAGAAGAGTCAGTCTTCTTTTTTGATGAAGTAAGTGGTGAGAAGTAATTAAATCCATAGTAGTAGTTAGGAGTTTTGTTTGTATCTTTCTTCTTAGGTTTCTCAGGCATTGGTATAGGTTTAGGCATCTCTTTTTCTTTTTCTTTTACAATTACTTCTTTTGCAGGAGAAACTTTTTTTCCTTCCTCTTTTTGAGTTACGACTAACTTATCTCCAGTCTTTAAAGATTTGCCTGCTGGAAGTTTGATTTCCCATTTTGAGTTGCCATCCACCTTAGTCTCGATACTGTTTGCAATTCCTGGCACAGTTACATTTATTGTTGCATCTTTTACACCAGTTCCAGTTATGGATGTTGCACCGTCTCTTAAAACATTTACCTCTGGTATTGAAGATACAGATTCTGTTGCACTCGCCACAAAAACATTGTTTGTCATAGAAACTATAAAATCATTAGGATTTGCACTTAGTGATTTCCAAGTTGGATTTTCATAGCCTTTTATTGCTCTTGGAGATACAAGTTCAAATAATGTTTGGTGAAGAGCTTCGTGTTGGTCTTTAGAAACATCAAATCCTGGTTTTACTTTATAAGAACCGTATTCCTTAGACTCACCAACTATATTTGGCTCTTCACCAGCTTCAACACCTTTACCAATTTTTAGTGTAACTTTAATTGCATCCTCTGGGACATTTTGATCATCTACAGAAGTTGCGTGAGAAGAAACATGTAAATTGTGACCCGGAAGGACAAGTTCAGAACCATCTGTAAAAGATAATTTTAAATTTCCTTTTTTATCACCGGCATCTTTAGTATCTCTATTGGAAGCATCCTCAACTGTAGCTTCTTCTAAATACTTAACAAGCCCTTGTTGGTTTTCTCCTGGTTTTTTTATAATTTCAACGCCGTCTTTCCAATTTATTTCGGTTGAACCTTTCCAAACATTGATGTCTTTTGTTTTTATATTATCTTTCATAACAGAAGCAATAGCTTCTTTTCCTCTGAATTCATACTTTAAAACAACCGAATCATTACAATTAGGTGCTTGGAATGTAAGTTGTATTTGAAAAACTTTACCTATGAAGTCAGATATTTTTCCGGTACCAGAACCACCAGCTTGAACTGCATTTATAAGATCTGTTGAGAAACTATTTTTAAAAGTATTTTTAATTTCCGCTTCTTCTAAATCCTTTGCAAGGATATTTAGATGCTTTTCGGTCTCATTTCCTATTTTAAACTTTACAAGATTATGATTCTTATAAAGATTATAAATTTCATCTACAAAATTAGATTCCGTAAGTTCTTTTGCATCTTTACTTTTATCGATGATTAGAATTTCTGCTATCTTTGCATTAGGATAATATGTCGCCTTATAAATGCCGCTTTTTTCTCCGATTTTATTAAACATTCCATTGGCAGCTTCTTCGTAAATTTCTTTTGTTGGACAATTATTATTTCCTTCAGCTAAAGCTTCAATTTGTTGTGCCACTTCTGCATCTTGTAGATTTATAAGATTTTCAGCCGCAATAACAGGACTAAATGTGCTAAGCACAATTGACGACGCTAAAATTAGCGAAACTGTTTTTTTCTTCATATAACATCTCCTTTAAAATGAATTACAATTTAAATCAGTGTGTTAAAATAATGTCAAATTTAAATTGTCGTTTTATTATAACATGGTAAAAAATTATCTGACAACAAAAAATTTTATGGATAATATAATAATTTTAAAAATTTTTACTTAAAAGAGAAATGAAGTTTATTCAAAAAATAAAAAAAGCCTTTCGGCTTTTAATTTATCAAAGATGTTTTTCTAGATTCATCATTTTTTTAACTCTGCCTTCGTGGCGTCCGCCTTCGAATTCTGCTTCGAAAAATTCATCCACTATCATCTTAGCTAGGTCTTCTCCTACGATTCTTGCTCCCATGCAGATTATATTTGCGTCGTTGTGTCTTACACTCATTCTAGCTGAGTATGGTTCTGAACAGCAGCAGGCTCTTATGCCGTGTACTTTATTTGCTGAGATGGAGATGCCCACTCCTGATCCGCATACTAAGACTGCTTTTTCTACTTCTTTTGATGCTACTGCTAGGGCAACTTTTTCTGCGAAGTCTGGGTAGTCGACTCTCTCATCGGAATGTGTTCCGTAGTCTACTACATCGTGTCCTTTTTCTTCTAAATATTTTTTTAGGTTTTCTTTTAGATGAAAGCCTGCGTGGTCTGAGCCAAATCCTATTTTCATTTTATTCTCCCGTGATTTCTAATATTTTTTTTGTAACTTCATATATTGGAAGTGTTCCGTCTATTACATAATCACATATTTTTTCTGAATTTTCAACTTCTTCTAGGCGAGTTTTGATAGAAATTTCGTCATCGTTTCTCTCTTTAAGTCTATTTTCTATTTCTTCTCTTGGAATTTTCAGATAGATTGCTTTTGCTTCTATCTTTTCTTTTATTGCAAAAGCTCCATTTGATTCTACGATTAGGACATACTTGTCCTTGGAGCTTGCTGCATCTTCTATGGATTTTAGAGATGTGCCGTAGAGATTTTTGCAGTACTCTGTGTATTCAAAGAAGAAATTATCTTCTATCTTCTTTTCAAATTCTTCTCTACTAAGAAAATAGTAGTCTACTCCTTCAAGTTCGCCTACTCTTTTCTCCCTCGTGGTGTAGGTGGTTATTTTTTTAAATCCGTATTCACTTGTCAGTATTTTTTTCTGAGTGGTCTTGCCTGAACCTGAGTTTCCGACTATTAATATAAGCATAATTTCCTCCGTTTAAAGTATTATACACGGTAGCTTCTTAATAGACAATATCAAAAGAATAAACTATAATATATTTAGGAGGAAAGGAAATGAAAAAATATCTATTTATTTTTATGGCAGCCATTCTCTTACTTACAGGATGTGCTTCAAATAACGCATCTTACAAAGATGACAAGCACGAACAAAAAACTATAAAAGTGGCAGCCCTCAAAGGCCCTACTTCAATGGGTCTTGTAAAACTTTTTAAAGATAGCGACGAAGGAAATAGTTACGACAAATATGAATATACGATTTTAAATTCGCCGGAAGAAGTAGTTGCAGGTCTATCAAAGGGAGAATTTGATATTGCAGCTATTCCATCAAACCTTGCATCTATTCTTTACAATAAATCTAAGGGACAAATGCTAAAGGTTCTAGCAATTAACACTCGTTCAGTCTTAAATATCGCATCTAAAGATGAATCTATTAAGACTCTAGAAGATTTAAAAGGCAAGACTATAGTAGCATCTGGTAAAGGTGCGACTCCTGAATTTGTTCTAAGATTTATCTTGGAAAAGAATGGAATCGATCCAGACAAGGATGTAACTTTTGATTTTAAATCTGAACATACAGAAGTTGTAGCTGATCTTGCAAAGAATCCTGATCATGTGGCTCTACTTCCAGAACCATTCTTAACCGTTGCAAAGGGCAAGGTTGAAGGTCTTGATTCTAGAATTTCTCTTGGAGATGAATGGTCAAAGATTGAAGGTGCTGGAGAACTTATCGCTGGAGTTACTGTAGTTTCAAACAAATATCTACAAACTCTTGAAAGTGATGAAGATAAACTAAGCCTTGAAAAGTTCCTTGATCACTACAAGGATAGCGTAGATTTTGCAAATAAAAAGACTGCTGATGCTGCTAAGATAATCGGAGAAATGAATATATTCCCTGAAGATGTTGCAGTTAAGGCAATTCCAAATTGTAAGATCATGTACGAAGATTCTGACAAGATGAAAGAAGATCTTTCTAAGTTTTACGAAAGCTTATTCTCTGTAAATCCAAAATCCATAGGAGGAGCTTTGCCTGATGAAGGATTCTACTACGAAAGATAGAATATTTACAGGACTAACAGTCATTTTAATATGGCAAATTTTGTATAATTTTGTAGACGTGGAGATATTTAAAGTATCTCCACTCTCTGTTTTACAAAATATTTATGTAAATGTTTTAACTAGAGAATTTTATTTAGATATTTTTTATACTTTAACTTTTACTCTATGCGGAATAATTTTAGGGATAATAATCGCAATTCTACTTACATATCTATCCTATAAATCAACTTTTATTATGGAGTTATCAAAGACATTGGTCATGATTTTTAAAGCTGTACCAATAGTTTCTTTTATTGTTTTTTTTCTCTTTTTTGTAAGTTCCAAATATTTAAATATTTTTACCGCCTCAATCGTAAGCCTTCAAATAGTGTTTACAAACATTATGGAAGGACTTAGAAACATCGACGAAGAATATCTCTTCATGGCGAAGATGTATAGGGCGAAGAAATATTTAATTTTTAAATATATCTATATGGATCATCTTATGACCTATTTAAAAGCGGCTCTATCTGTGGCAATAGGCATGGCTTTTAAAGCTTCTGTTGCGGCGGAGGTAATATCTCATCCAGAGCACGGTCTCGGCACTAGGATCTACGAATCCAAAATATATTTAGATCTAAATGAGCTTTTGACCTTTAGTATTTTTACAGTGCTGATTTCATACCTTGTGGAAAAGATTGTTTTGAGGTGTCTTGATGCTAGAGATTAAAAATTTAAACAAATCCTTTGGTGAAAAAATAATTCTAAAAAATTTCAATTTAAAATTAAATTCTAAAGAGAGACTAGCTATAGTCGGAAGATCCGGCGCAGGCAAGACCACTCTTCTAAAGATTATCTCCGGGGAGATTTCTGATTACGATGGAGAAGTAAATCTAGATGATGACGCAAGAATATCGATGATCTTCCAGGACAATCTACTATTTGAAAATAGAACCGTCTACGAAAATTTAAAGTTCGTAACGGATAAAGAAGAAAGTGAGCTAGAAAAGTTACTTGAGGAACTCGGACTAGGAAGTACTCTAAATCAAAAGGTGAAGACTCTCTCCGGTGGAATGAAGAGGCGAATCGCATTTCTTCGAGCCCTTTTGGTGCCCTGTGATCTGCTTTTAATGGACGAAGCCATAAGGGAAGTGGACGAAGAGAGTGAGGACCTCATGATTTCTTATCTTGAAAATCATTTCGATGGAAGTATAATTTTTGTAACTCACAGTGAAAGCCAAGTGGAAAAACTTGGAGCGAGGAAGGTAGAGATTTGAATTTTTTTGAATATAGAAAAGAAAGTGGCGTAGAGCTTGAAGAGACCATTTATGAGAATGGGTATATAAAAATCATAAGAATAGTAAGCTCAGGCGAGACTACAGACTTTATGGAAAGCTCGATGAATGAACATGTCTTCCTCATTCAAGGCAAGGCAAGAATAACTTTTGAAAATGATAAAGAAATAGAAATGTCCGCTGGAGATTATATTTTGATAGAGAAAAATACTAGACATAGGGTGAGCTACACTTCAAGTGAACCTCACTGCCTATGGCACTGTATATATGAGAAGGTGTAAAATGGCATTTATAGAAGTTCGGAACATGACCAAGAGATTTACCGCTGGAAACACCATTGTCCTTGCAAACAATGATATTTCCTTCGACATAAATAAAGGTGAGCTCGCACTTATAATCGGTCCTTCAGGAGCAGGGAAGTCCACCCTCTTAAATATTTTAGGAGGAATGGATAGATGCGACGAAGGCACTGTGAAAATAGGCGACAGAGATTTGTCCACACTAAACGAAAAAGAAATGACGACATATCGTAGGGAAGATATGGGATTTGTATTTCAAAATTACAATCTAATCTCAAATTTAACTGCCCTTGAAAATGTTGAGCTTGCATCACAAATAGTAAACAATGCTCTTGATGCAAAAGAAGTTTTAAAATCCGTAGGACTAGAAGATAGGATGAATAACTTCCCTCAACAACTCTCAGGTGGGGAGCAACAAAGGGTTGCAATCGCAAGGGCAATATGTAAAAATCCAAAGGTTCTTCTCTGCGATGAACCGACAGGAGCTCTTGATTATCACACTGGAAGACAGGTTCTAAAAATCTTACAAGAAACAGCGAGAAACACGGACACAACAGTACTTATAATTACTCACAACACCATGATTGCTCCAATAGGTGACAGGGTGCTTGAGATAGTAGATGGAAAACTAGGAAGTTTGACGATTAACGAAAATCCGAAAAATATAGATGAAATAGAGTGGTAGTATGAAAAATGATGGCCTAAAGAAAGATACTTTTAGGGAAATTAAAAAGACATTTTCAAAATTCATATCAATTATACTTATAGTTGGACTAGGTGTCTTCGTTTTTGTAGGCCTAATTACCACAGGACCAACCATGAGGGATACCTTTGAAAAATTTGTAAAGGATTCAAACTTACAAGATCTCATGGTATATTCTCCAATGGGTCTTAAGAAGAAGGACCTGGACATTATCGAAGGACAAGAGAATATTTCCAAGATTCAAATAGATTACGACGAAGATCTCATAATAGATGGGACGGATTTTGGGATAAAAGTTTTGTCAAATCCTATAAATATTTCAAAACATCTCTTAACTAAGGGAAGAAATGTCGAATCTGAAGATGAGATCGTCCTCGATAGAAATCTTGAAAAAGAAGGATATGAAATTGGAGACACGATCAATTTTAGAAAAGAAATCGACAAATTTGGCACTGGAGTAGATGAAAAAGATTCTTTAAAGAGGTATAGCTTCAAAATTGTCGGCTTTACAGAATGTATGGAATACGCTCAAGATGCTATGCGTGGATCCTCAAGGAGAGGTCTGGGAACACTAAAGGGATTTGGTTTTATCGACAAGAGTAATTTCAATAGCGACCCGACCATTGCAAGAATTATCCTAGAGGACACATCTGGGCTAAAGACTGCCAGCAAAAAATATAAAAATATTATAAAACCTGCTGCCGACAGTTTGGAAATAGATTTGAAATTCAGACCGGAAGAACGCCTCGACTCTTTGAAAGCAGACATAGAAGGCAAGATTGTCGACGGAGAAGAAAAGATTGAAGACGCGAAGATAAAACTCTTAGACGGAAAAAATAAACTGGACGAAGGTAAGGAAGCCTTAGAAAAAGGAGAGAGGGACTACCAAAAGGGATACAAGGAATACGAAACTGAAATCTCCAAAGGTAGAGAGAAACTCGATGATTCCAAGAAAAAACTTGACGATGGCAAGGCTGAAATAGATGAAAATGACAAGAAGTTAAAAGACGCAAAAGAAAAACTTGACGACGGAAAGAAAGAACTCGACGACGGCAAAAACGAATATGAAAAAGGAAAAGAAGAGTTCATAACAGGAGAAGCTAAGCTAAAAGCAGCTAAAGAACTACTTGATACCACGAAGGTTGAACTGGATAAAGGAAAATTAAAACTCGAAGAAGGCAGAAGAAAACTTGAAGAAAATGGCAAAAAACTTCAAGATGGAAAAGCTGAACTGGATGAAAACGAAAAGAAACTTGCAGAAGGTGAAAAGAAGTTCCAAGATGGACTAGCTGATCTTCAGATAGCAACTGGCACAAAGGGTCTAAGCCTAGACGGAACAGCTCAACGAATTGATGACATGGATAAACTCCTCGACTCTGCAATAAAAGCTTCACAGGACATGGACGATGCAGATAAAGCCATAGCAGATGCAAAGGCTGGAGTTGAAGAAGCGAAGGCTAAGAGGGATGATCTTGAAAAAGATATTGCAAACTTGGAATCACAAATCGCATCAGGAACTCTCACAGAAGAAGAGAAGAAACAGAAACAAGAAGTGTTGGATGCTGCGAAGAAACAGAAAGAAATCCTAGACGATGTCATTAAATCCGGCGAAGAAAATATAAATAAATTAGAAGATAATAAATTACAACTAATTCTAATTGGAAAGGCGCTTAAACAATATTTTCCAACCATAGGAAACATAGATGAAGCTAAGTTAAAAGAACTTAAGACCCAGATGGCACAAGCAAAAGAAGGGATTGCAAAACTTCAAGAAGCAAGGGCACAGCTAGATGACGGGCGTAAGAAATTAGACGAAGGAAAAGTTAAGTATGAAGCTGGAATGGAAGAGTTTAAGAGAGGAATCGAAACCTTCCAAGAAGGAGAGAGAGAATATTTAGAAAATCTAGCCAAGTACAACGAAGGTCTTAAAAAGTATGAAGACGGCATGAAGGAACTGGAAGGCAACAGAGGTAAACTCGAAGATGCCAAGAGAAAACTACAAGAAGGACAAGCGGAATACGAAAAAGGCTTAAAAGAATACAACGACGGCAAAGCAAAGATAGAATCAGCCAAAACTCTTTACGAAGAAGGAATCAAATCCTACAAAGAAGGAGAAGAAACCTTCAACAAAGAAAAGATTAAAGGCGAAAACAAATTAAAAGATGCAAAATCAAAATTAAATAAGGCGAGAAGAGATCTCTCCACCGGCGAAAAAGAATACGAAGAAAATAAACTTACCGCAGACGACAAGATAAAAGAGGCAGAAAAAGATATAGAAAAGGCTAAGGATGTCTTAAAGATACTTGGAGCTACAGAGTACACAGTTGAACCGAGATATTTAAACCAAGGAATAAACACCTACCTCGACTACGCAGCTAGGGTGGACATGCTTTCGATGATCTTCCCAGTATTTTTCTTTATGATTTCAATGCTTGTGTGCTGGACAACCATGACGAGAATGGTAGAAGAAAATAGAATAAATATCGGCACATACAAAGCCCTAGGATTTAGTGATATAGACATAGCAAAGAAATATTTATTCTATGGAGAAACCTCAGCGTTTATCGGCGGAATCATAGGATTACTTCTAGGATCACTATTTTTAACCAATGTCATAGGAAACGCCTACTCCACAGACACAATCTTTATGGATAATCTTTTAATAAAGATCTATCCGATGAGAAGTCTTCTTGCACTAGTAGCAGGACTACTATCCACAGGACTTACTGCAGGTCTAACCCTTAAAAAATCACTTAAAAATAACGCTGCCACACTTCTTCGTGGAATCCCACCTAAAGAAGGCACGAGGATTTTGATCGAAAGAATAACTCCGCTTTGGAAGAGGATGACATTCTTGCAAAAGGTAACTGCAAGAAATATATTCCGTTACAAAAATAGAATGATAATGACCATCCTTGGAATAATGGGATGTAGCGCATTATTAATCCTTGGATTTGGAATTGAAGGATCTGTAAGTGGAATAAAGGACAAACAGTTTAGTGAAATTATGAAGTTCGACCTTGGAATAATCTACGACAGAAATATCGACAAGGAAGAATACGAAGACTTCAGCCAAAAAATCGACAGCATCGAAGGAATAAAAGAAGAAGATTCATTTATAATCAAGAATTTCAAAGCGAAATTTAAAGAGATAGATCAAAACATATCCCTATTCGTTCCAGAAAGCACAGACCACTTAGAAGACTATATAAACTTACGAAATAGATGGACAGGAAAAAATATTGAGCTTCCAGAAAAGGGTGCAGTCATCTCAGAAAAGATTGCAAAACTTTTGAAAGTAAAAGTGGGAGATTTAATCGAAGTAAAAGATGAACATGGTGAGGTTTATAAAGTTCAAGTGGCAGAAATATCAGAAATGTATATAGGTCACTTCATATTTATGAATAGAGACTATTATGAAAAAGTCTTCGGAAAAGAATATGAATCCAACGCAAGACTCATAAAATTAACAGATAAGAAGATGAATGACAGCGTAGTATCAAAACTTATGGATTACAAAGTAACCTTGGGCACCATGGATGTATCTACCATGGAAAAGATCCTCGATAACTTTATGTATTCAATAATGCTAGTGGTACTAATCATAATCGTCGCATCATCTATGCTCGCAGTGGTGGTGCTATACAATCTTACGAATATAAATATCGAAGAGAGAATGAGAGAAATCTCCACCATCAAAGTTCTGGGATTCTATCCAAAAGAAGTTACAGAGTATATCTATAGAGAGACACTATCTCTAACAGTAATGGGAATAATCGTTGGAATGGTGGTAGGAAAGATACTCCACTACGGAGTTTTGCAAGTAGTAGTTCCATATAATGCTATGCTAGATCCAAAATTGGTAGTGAGATCATACTTCCTATCAGCAGCGATAACCATAATAGTAACACTATCAATCATGATGGTATTCCACAAAAAACTTCAAAAAGTAGATATGGTAAGTGCATTAAAGGCACAGGATTAAAAAAATAAATGGTCACAGAAGTGGCCATTTTTTATTGAGATATTTAATTTAAATCAGATTGAAAAAAATAAAAATTAAAATTGAAATTAAAAAAGTAAGAGGGTTAGGCACAGCTAAAAATAGGGTTAGAATCATTAGTAGCCCGATAAAATCTCTGTTTTTTCTTTCCGATTTTATAGATTTATAGTCGGAATAATTAATAGATAGAAGTACAAAATCTTCTTTTGAATTTAATTTGTAGTAATTGTTGTCAAAATAGATTACATACTTTGAGTAGTCCTTGTTTGAAACTTTTACAAAGTTAGAATAATTAATGTATTCTTCGATGTAGGATCTGTCTTCTTTTTTAAGAACAGAAGAAATTTTATTTTCGCCATCTATAAAAAATGAAATAACCATAACCCACCTTCCATTATCATTAACTTAATAATATACCTTTCTAATTGATAATAAAAGACCAATAAGAGATAATACAGTTATCAATTAGAAAAAGAAAATTATCAAAAACAAATGGCTTAAATTGTAAACAAATTGTAAATTGAATAGATAAAGGATATCTGTTACCATAAACGTAGAGGTGAATTATGAAAAAAATAATTACAGCAGTTGTACTTTCACTGCTAATGATTTTAAGTGCATGCAGCCCTGCATCACTTTCATACTTAGACCAAGTTTCAAAGACAACAAAATGGACTAAGTACACACAAGAAGGCAAAATAACAGTTAAGATTGACGGAAAAGACGAAAAAGGAAACAAAATCAACGCAGAAATTCCTATCGAAATCAAATCTGTAAACGACAACATGAAGGCAAAAGTTGACCTTAAATACGGTCTTAAATCCTTCAAAGAAAATCTAGCTAAAACTGAAGGAAAAGAAGTTTTAGATGGAATCGAAATTCCAGATGAAATAGCTTTAACAGTATTCACAGATGGAACTAAATTCATGGTTAAGAAATCACAAATACTTGACCTTGCAAAGAATTTTGCACCAGGAGCATTAAAAGACGTAAAAGAAGAATATGTAGGACTTGAAGCAGCAAAAACAAAAGAAGACGTACAAACAGAAAAGATTCAAGCATACGTTCAATCTGAAGAATTCAAAGCCGACATGATTAAGCTAGTAAAAGATGGACTAGACGGATTCAAAGCTGCAAAGGAAATGAAGGTAGAAAAAAATACCTACACCTATGAAGCTAACATGGAAGATGCTGTAAAAGACATCGCAGGAGCAATGGAAAATATCGCTAAGAATAAAGATAAAATCGCTCCAACTCTTGCAGATATGGCAAACAAGATGGGCTTCAAAGAAGTAACTGCAGATAAAGTAAAAGCTGAACTAGCTAAGATAGATGCAAAATCATTAAATGAATCAATAAAATCTGAAAAAGATTTAAAAGATGCAAAATTCAAATTCCAAACTACATTTGGCGAAGATTCAATGGAACAAAACCTATCATGCAAATTTAATCTTGATAAGGTAGGAGTAATCTCAGTTGAATCAAATGCAAAGACAGTAAAAGATGATAAAGTAAAGGTAGAGCTTCCAAAAGATGCAAAGATATTTACACAAGAAGAACTATTTGGAACACTTGGAACAAATGTAGGCCCTATGTTCTTAGTAACACTTAACGATGACGTTGTAGTATTTGAAGATGCAGAACCATTCGTTATGGAAAACAGAACCTTTGTACCATTTAGAGCAATCCTTGAAAAAGCAGGAGCAAAAGTTGAATGGGATAAAGAATCTAAGAAAGTAACAGCAGAACTAGATGGCAAAAAAGTTGAAATGACTATTGGAAATAAAACTATCCTAGTAGATGGAAAAGAAGTTGAACTAGACGTAGCACCAATGATTAAAGACAACAGAACTTATATTCCACTAAGAGGAGCATTCGAAGGATTAGGATTCAAAGTTGAATTCGAAAAGGATGACAATCTATATTCAATAGACATGAAAAAAGAAAAATAATTAGAGATTATTTAAAATCCTTGGGAAACCAGGGATTTTTTTATTTGGATGGGGAAGATGTCATCTTTAAATGAAATTAAAAAGTAATAGAAACAGAAGAATCTGGTCTATATTTAACTTAACCTATCCAAATATTTTTTCAAAAATCTCCCAACTACAGTCACCCTGAGCGAAGACGGCGTAGCCGTCGTAGTCGAATGGGTATAACCTTGTTGAGGTCATGTACTGATGATTAATTTTCTAAAATGTTTTACTCAAACTGTGATAATTGTTATAGATTCCATTTGCCGTAGTTGTTCTTCAGAAGTTATACCCGTTCGACTCCAGAGCCTTGCTGCTCTTCCGCTCAGGGTGACTGCAGTTGGGAAGGATTTTGTGTTGAGCTCGAATGACTCTCAGGATGACCAGTTGAAAGAATTGTACCTATATTTGCATTATTGATATTTATCTGTATAAATTTAGATAAAATGAAAATATTTCAAGAAGTCCTAAGTTTTAAATCTAAAAGCACAAAATTCCCAACAAAAAAAGCGGCGGATGCCGCTTAATATTTTAATATCCTTTTTCGAAATCAACTATATTTATTAGTTCTTCTTTTTCTTTTAATCTCTTTAGATTTTCCGCTGCTGATCTTGCTCTTCTTCTAAGGAAGTCTTCTGATGCGTCAGAGGTGTGTGGAGTGATGTAGATATTTTCTAGATCCCAAAGTTTGGATTTTTCATCTAGTGGTTCTTTAAATACTACATCTAGTGCTGCTGCTTTTAGATGGTTTGATTTAAGGGCATCGAACAATGCTTCTTCATCCACCACTGTGCCACGGCTGATATTTATAAATGATGATCCTTTTTTCATATTGGCAAAAAACTTACTATCTAAACTCTTATAAGTTTTTTCTGTTGTTGGAAGAAATGATACCACATAGTCCATCTTTGGTAGCACTTTTTCTAAATCTTCGTTTTTAACTATTTCATCGAAGCCTTCCACTTTTCTTCCGCTGGTGTTTACTCCTGTGATGGTCTTTACAAATGGTTTTAGCCTTACTAGTGTTTCTTTTGCGATAGCTCCTGTTCCTAAAAACAATGCGTGTTTATCATAGAGGGTGCCTGTTCCTTCGAGCCTTTTCCAAATGTGATGCTTTTGTTGCTCTAGATATTTTTTATTTTGTTTTTCTATTTGCAAGATATTGTAGACAATCCATTCTGCTATCGGTTCGCTATATGCGCCGTGGTTGTTGCAGAGGATGATGCCTTTTTCCTTTATATATTCAAAATCCATGTAGTCGATACCAACTGAGTATAGAAATATATATTTTAGATTTTTAAATTCTTTTAGTTTTTCTCTATTTAAAAGTTTGAACTCCATTCCTCCGCAGATGATGTCTACGTCATTAGGATAGTTTCCTGATTTTATGTCCGAGTTTGTCACGTGGTAGGTATCGTATCCCAGATCTTTTCCATATTCTGCCAATTCTTTTAATTTGTCGTTAAATATTAATGCTTTCATCTTAGTTCTCCAAAAATTTATTTACTTCTTCTGATATCTCTTTCGCGTGAGTTAACACCATGCCGTGGTCGTAGCCTGGTATTATTTTAAGGGTACTGCTGTCTTTGAAAAATTCATAGGTTTCTTCAATCTTTTCTAGCCTTACCACCTTATCTTCTGAGCCGTGTAAAAATAATTTCTTTATTTTGGGTACAGTTTCGCCTTTATATGTGTAGCTCATGATGGCTTTGTTGATATCCATCGGATCTCTCTGTTTGAGGGCGAGCTTGGTGCTTCTCTCCAATGTGTGGTGATCGTGCTTTTCGTTAAAGACATACCTCTTTAGCATATGTCTCATGCTTTCTCTGGTGAAGGAGCTTTCGTAGCTTGGTTTTAGACTGTATAGTTTTCTAAGCTCTTCTTGGTAGACAGTGATGCCATTCATGATTTCTGTCGGAATATTCGTTAAGTGCATAGTGTCTAAGAAACTTTTGTAGTTGTCGTCCAATCGATTTACTCCGTTTATTCCCATTGCGGATATAAATATGGCGTGGTCGATATTTTCTTCCAGTCTAGTTTTGAAAAGTTCGTAGATTATTGCGCCGCCCATGGACCATCCGAGGATGTCGAATTTTTTAATTCCAAATGATTTAATAAATCTATAGCACACCCAGGCTAGTTGATCTATGCTGTAGTAAAAATAGTTAAAACTTGAATCGCCAAATCCTGGTAGGTCAAAGGCGATTATTCTTCTTTCTCCCAAATATTTTTCTATATTGTAAAAACATTCCTTTGCAGTCATGTTTCCGTGTATTAAAAAAATTACAGGAGCGTCTTTTTGATTGTCATCGTAGGCAATTTCTTCGCCTAGAATTTCTCTTTTCATATAACCTCCTAATTTATAAACCAATTATATTATATATTAAAATCTAAATTTTATCATTATATAGATTTATCCTGTTACTAAATTAATATTTATGTACTCAAATATGTGTATCTTTTAAGATGAATTTATGGATTTTATGCCATCTAAAGGTTACGAAACATAAACAAACCTTTAAATATAGCGATATTTATTATATAATATTTACAAGATACGAAGGAGGCATTGATGGATATTTTTCAAACACTTCCCACAACTATTAATCTTGATCCAGAAGAAGATTTTCAGATTGTAAGAGCAGAACTTCTCCACGGAGAAAAAATGTACCTTGCAATTGATGTTTTAAATATATATAAAAATGCGGTAGTTGGTGTAGTTTTTCAAGTCAGGTTCAAAGATGCAGGGGACAACTATCTCTTCGGCGGTTTGGAATGGCTATTTCAAACTCAAGGGATGAAGGCTCTTCCAAACATCGTCTACTACATAAAACCTTTCCTACTTGACGAAAGATTTTATGATGCGAGATCTGTGGAGATTAGAGTAGAGAGCATAACCTTTGACGATGGCAAGACTTCTAAATTTTCAGCTGAAAATGAAAAGAGCTTTATACTTCCTGTAATCACAGGCGAAAAACTTAAAAAAATCAGAGATATTTTGGGTAAAGAAATCACCACCTATGGCGAAAATACCGTCAATGGTTGGAGATGCGTCTGCGGTTTTACGAATACAAAAGAGGATGAGGAGTGCAGAAATTGCAATAGAAACAAAAACTTCGTCCTAAATAATTTGACAGAGCCGCTAATAAATCTAAAACTTATGTCCATGCTCACAGAAGATGAGATTGCAAATGGATTAGAAGGAGAAAACATAAGCGCAACATATACCCAGACTCAGCTTACCAAGGTGGCACCGAACCCAGAAGTTGTAGAACTTGAAAGGGTAAATGAAGAGCCTGTTGGAATAAATTACAAGAAACCGAGTATATTTTTAAGAATCTTTAAGACTACATTTAAAGTACTTCTACTCGCAGTGTTAATTGTTTCCGTTGCATTTGTCGGTGGCAAGTACTACGGTTTTCAAAAGAATGCAAAGACCCTAGAGAGGGCAAATGAACTAGTCTTAGAAGGCAAGTATGAAGATGCCTTAAAGGAATATGAAAAGATAAATAAAAAGTTCAAAAGAGAAGAAGTTGAGACCAAGGTTTCAAATGTCAAGGAACTTATAAAGAGCAAGAATATTTTTGACGAAGGAAACGACAGCATCCTAAAAGGCAACTACCTTGAAGCTGCGAAAAAATTTAAAAAGGTAAGCGAAAAGGATGAAGAACATTTCAAGGAAGCTCAAGACAAAATACTAGATCTTGAAAGAATATTTTTAGACAAGGCGGAAGCTTTGGAAGATGAAGGCAAGGTCAAAGAAGCAATAAAGACCTTGGAAGATTTTCTTGCTGTGGTACCAGACTCTGCAAATGCAACGACTATTCTTATGAAATTACAGGCTAACGCTACGGATAATATAGAACCAATTAGCTTAAACTCTGAAGGTTCAGAGGATAAAGATGCAGATGAAAAGGAAAAAAAGGAAGAAGTGGACAAGAGCAGGGCGGATCTATCAAACGAAGCCAAATCACTTCTAAATACCTATCAAAAGGTTAAGATTGGAAAGGCGAATCTAAGGAAGGGACCTTCTTTGGATTCAGAAATAGTACAAGTTTTAAATTCAAATACAGATTTATATATTAAAGATACCAAGTTGGAATCAGACATAAGAGTTTGGTGCTTCGTAGAGGCGAAGGACGAAAATGGCAAAACTTACGAAGGTTGGATTTCCAACAAGGCAATGGAGTGAGATTATGAAATATTTAAAAGTTGAAGTATATATTCCAGAAGATTTTGAAGCTAAGCTTGTAAATGAGCTTAACGAACATGGATATTTAAATTACAACAATTACGACTATGTATACGCAAGCTGCAAAGTTTTAGGTCACTTCAGACCGAAGGAAGGTGCAGCTCCATACATTGGAAAGATTGGAGAAATATCTAAGGTTGAAGAAATAAAAATTGAATTTAGAATAGAGAGCACAGAAAGAGAAAATGTGGAAAATTTAATCACACTTATCCATCCTTACGAAGAACCGGTGATCTATTTTACAGAAGTATAGGAGGATAAATGCTTAGAATAGGACCGCATGTTTCATATTCAAAGGGATTTTTAAATATGGGAGAGACTGCCAAATCCATAGGAGCAGTTACTTTTCAATATTTTATGAGAAATCCCAGAGGAGCTAGAGCAAAGGCAATCGACGAAAAAGATTTAGAAGATTTTAAAAAATTCATGAAAGAAAATAATATGGGACCGATCCTAACCCACGCGCCTTACACCATGAATCTTGCATCGAAGACGGAAAGGACCAGGGAGATAGCCCATATAATATTGGAAGATGATCTAAAGAAGATGGAACTACTTCCAGGAAATCTATACAATCTTCACCCGGGATCTCACGTAGGTCAAGGGATCGAAGAAGGCACAAGGTTAATAGTAGAAGCCTTGGATAGCGTGCTTTGGGACGGGATGAACACCAAGGTACTTCTTGAAACTATGGCAGGCAAGGGAACAGAAATTGGCAGAAGTTTCGAAGAGCTACAAAATATTATATCTTCATCAAAGTACGGAGATAATATCTATGTATGCCTCGACACATGCCATATCTTTGAAGCAGGATACGATCTTGTAAATGATTTAGACGGAGTGCTTGAAGAATTTGACAAAGTACTTGGTCTAGAAAAATTACAGGCGATTCACCTAAACGATTCAAAAAATCCACTGGGAGCGAGAAAAGATCGCCATGAAAAGATTGGCGAAGGCTCACTAGGAATAGAAACTTTTGAAAGAATTGTAAATCATCCAGTGCTTCAAAAGATTCCAATGTATCTAGAAACTCCAAACGAGCTAGATGGATATGAACATGAGATTAAGATTTTAAGAGAATTAGTAAAATAATTTTGAAATAAAAAATTTATATAAATGAATAAAAATAAAATTAGCAAAAGGCATCGAATTCGGTGTCTTTTTTCAATGGATTAAAAAGAATTTTAAAAACTGTTGAGGTTGATATTTTTATTCATACCACCAACAGTTTTTTTGTTCCAAACAAAATGGACCGAGCTTCTTCACGAAGTCAGTCCATTTTTTTAGCCGTTTATTATTTTTAATTCTTTAACCATATTAAGCCTTGATATTTTAATCTTCTCTACTAGATGAACAAGTACAAATGTTACTATGCTAAGTACGTAGGCCAATATAAATATTGATTTTGGAACTGGAATATCAAAATATGCATCAAATTTTTGCATGGCTATAAATAGCATATACTTTATGAGCTTGTCCAAAATAGGTATTAAAATTATCTGATACACTATTAATATTAAAAATATGGTGCTTATATAAACTTTTGAAATTTCACTATCTTTAAATCCGAAAATTTTAAGATATGTTATATTAACCTTTGACTTATCTATTATTAATGACGAAATCATTGAGGTTAGTATAAAATAAAATGTTAAGGAGACTACTATCAACATTGAAAATACAACTCCAAAGGAGTCTAGGAAATGGTCCATAAATTTCGACATTTCATTTTTGTTTAATTCAGTAATTAGATTGTCTTTTGAAATTTCCAACCTTTCATCTGACATGTAACTATTGAAATAATCTTTGTCTTTTTCAATTATTTTGTTTAATGCCTCTCTAGTTGTAAATATTTGAAACAGACTATTGTCCTTGTCTATGTCTTTTATTTTTAAACTTTTTATCTTGCTGTTGTAGCTATCTCTTATCCTAAATGTATCTGATTTTTCTAAATTAAATCTTTTTGAAAATCCAGAAGAAACTATAACTTCATCTTCTTTTAAATCTTCTGTTTTTAGATTTTTGTATTTACTATTTTTTTCTACCCCATAGAATTGAATCTCTTTGTCATCGCTATCGACCAATTCTGATTTAACCACTGTTGCGACATCCGCATTCACATCTTTGTTTTCCTTTTGCTTTACAAAATAGATGTGATTATACTTCATCTCATTTTGCATATTTTTAGCATAAATACTAAACACAGGCTTTGCAGAAAGTGAGAATACTAAAATTAAGTTTGCTAAAAATACTCCGAACAAAAGAGCTATGAAATTTAATTTGTTGGAAAGTATAATCCTTGTTTTAAATTTTCTTAAAAACGAAATATTTTTTAGTTTTAGCCTTGTATTTTTCTTTGTCTTTTTTAAGTTTCTTCTTAAAAAATTCACAGGACTAAATTGTAAGCTCCTGCTAATTACAAGATAATTTATTACCAAGTAGATTATCATTGGTAAAAAAGATGTAATGAGAAATGAACGGGCGGTGAAGGTCACTTCGAATTTTGGCAGGTCATAGGATGCGTAGTAAAGGGCTGCATATTTTTTATATAGATAAGTATATGAAATTATATTTCCTACTAGTGATGATATAAGGGCAACGAAAAGTGGCATTGCCATATAATTAAGTAAAAGCTCTTTTTTTCTATATCCAGATGCAAGTAGAGTTCCAATAATTGGAGCTTCCTCTTCTATCAAACTCTTTATTTGTACCGCGCTTATAAACGCAATTGCAATAAAAAGTAGTATTGATGTCAAGGTCATAGTTGGAACATCCCCACCCATATCATCAATGATAAAGGTTATACGTTTGTTATCAAACCTTGTAACACCATCAATCATCAAGTTTTCTTTGTTTATAACCTTTGAAATCTCCTTTAGTTTTTCCTTTGCTTCTCTTTCGTTTAAATTGCCATCAGTATGATAAGAGTAATTGTATATTATCTTTTCATTGGAAAATTTTTTAAATCCTGAATCACTTAAAAGGCAAACTCCAAAATATCCAATATCCATAACCAGATCATCTCTATTTTTAAGCAGTGACGAATAGTCTGGAACTGAAAAAAGACCTGTAATTTTAAAATTTTTACCTCCTATTTCAATACTATCATTTAACTTTAAATCATTTGCTCTTGCATAGTTTGCAGAAATTGCAATCTCATCTTCAGATTGTGCAAGCCTACCTTCATAAATTTGAGCTTCATTTATGTATTTTCTGTTTTTAAAAACTCTTAAACTCTTATTGTCTTTAGCATCGGATTCAAAATAAAAATTGTCATATAACTTTATAGACAGATTTTCTATTTTTTCTTTTAAATCATCTGATAATTCATAAATAGTATTGAAGTTTCCGTCTTCTACCTTACCATTTTGAGTTTGACTGTAATAAAGATTCTTAATAGACTCTTGAGATATGAAAAATGAAGATGCAAACACCACTATAAATACCAACGAAATAAAAATAGGAATAACTTTGAAAGGCTTAGATTTTATCTGTCTATAAACTCTCTTGTTAATAGGATTTTTCATTTACCACACCACTTCCTTTGCCGAAAGCTTATTTGTATTAACTTCAAAGCTCTTTATCTTTCCATTATGCAAAGATAAAATCAAATCACACATTTTTGCAATTTGAACGTTGTGTGTGGCTATAATTACAGTGGATTCATAATCCCTATTAAGCTTCTCTATTATCCTTAAAACATCTTTTGCGCTGTCATAGTCTAGAGCGCCGGTAGGTTCGTCACAAATTAAAAGACTAGGTCTTTTTATAATTGCCCTTGCTATTGATGTTCTTTGTGCTTGACCTCCTGAAATTTCATTTGGATATTTATATTTATGATCAGTAAGACCAAGTTCATTAATCAAATAATCTATATCCACTGGATTCTTAGATAAAAATTTTCCAACCTCTATATTTTCAAAGACATTTAAGTCACTTATTAAGTTATAAAACTGAAAAATAAAACCCAAGTACTCTCTTCTATAATTTTCCAATTCTCTTTTTGACATCTTACTCAATTTGTTACCCAATACATCAACTTCTCCTCCATCAATATTTTCGATGCCACCTAAAATATTTAGAAGCGTTGATTTTCCTGACCCCGATGGGCCAAGGACACAAATTATTTTCTTATCTTCAAGCTCTAAATCAATTCCCTTTAGAACTTCAATCCTTCCTTGTCCTGAACCATAACACTTATGTAAATCTGAAACCTTAATCATAAAACTCCCTTCTTTTTTTTAAATATAAGTACAAGCCATATCCAATAATAACAATTTTTCTTTGACTTAATTATACTCTTGGTGATAAATTTTATCAATATACTTCTGTGATGAAGTTTTAAAATAAAAGCTGTTATGATTGTTTCTTTACGACAAAGAAATCAAAATTGATGTTTGTTGTTTTTTGAAAACTTAAAGAGATCTAGACGCCACAATAAATATTATAATAAAACTCCCAAAACAAAAAAATAAAAAGAGTAGATAAAATCTACTCTTTAAATGGTTTCCCATAATCCATCGTTATAAAATTATAAATATTAGATTAAAGCTTCGTCTTCTTCGTCAGCTATGTTTGGAATAGGTTTTTTAACAATGTGTTTGTAGTAGATTTTTTCTACTGCCATTGATACTGCGTTATCACCAGTTACGTTTGCTGCAGTTCCGAAACTATCTTGAGTTAGATAAAGTGAAATTAGAATTGTAGCCATTGGTGAATCACTAGCGATTCCAACTACTGGTAAGAATGGAAGAGCACTCATAACAGCTCCACCTGGAGCTCCTGGTGCAGCTACCATTGCAACACCTAGTATAGCAATGAATTTAACGATTAATCCGTAGCTATGTGGCATATCATACATTGTAAGAAGTGTATATACACAAGATGTAAGTGTAATCATTGATCCTGGTAGATGCACTGTTGCACATAGTGGAATTACGAAGTCTCTTATTTGTTTAGTAACACCGATTTTTCTGTTACATTCTACGTTTACTGGGATAGTAGCAGCAGAAGATTGAGTTCCTACAGCTGTTAAATAAGCAGGTACTGCTTTTTTAAGAGATGAGAATGGGTTTCTGCCTGTGTATGCTCCTGCACATATAAACATAAGTGAAATGTAAAGAATGTGTAGAATGATAATACAAATAAATATCTTCCAGAAAATATTTAAAATTGCAAATACAGAGCCTGAATAAGCCATGTTTGCAAAGTTTCCACAGATGAATAGTGGAAGTAGTGGAATGATAACATTTGAAAGTACCATTACTATAATTTCGTTGAATTCGTTGATTAGCTTGTAGAAGCCTTCTCCAGAACCTTTTTGACGAAGAACTGATACTGCAAGTCCCATCATAAATGCAAGAACTAAAGCTGCAGTTACGTCTATTATTGGTCCTAGTGGAATTTCAAATAGTGGTGTTAAATTGTCTGCTGTTGCTGCTTGAATCTTTTCAGCAAGTTCTGGTGTTACAAAGTTTCCAAATAAGCTTCTAGCCATTGTATAAGAAAGTGTACCAGCGATTAGTGTTGAAAGATAAGCGATGATTACAGAAGCTAGAAGTAGTTTACCAGCACCTTCTGATAGATCTGCGATACCTTTTGTTACGAATGCAACGATCATAAGTGGTATAATAAAGCTTAAAAATTTACCGAATAGTCCAGAAATTGTAACTAATACTGTTGTTATTTCTTTTCTTGCAAATGGTAAGTAAGCTCCGATTATAATACCTAGGACGATTGCGATTATCAAACGAGGTATTAATCCTAACTTTTTCATAATAATTCTCCTAAATAAAATTTTCTCTTAAGCATTGTCTCCTAAGAATTCACGCCTTATTGCTTGACCAGTCTTGGTACCAGCGATGCCTCCAAGTCCTGTTTCTCTTAGAGATTCATGAAGCATATGTCCTACCTCACCCATTGCTTGTACGGTTTCTTCAAAAGGAACGATGGATTTAATACCAGCAAGGGCCATATCGGCAGAGATAAATGAATTCATAACTCCAGAGGCATTTCTGAAAGTACATGGATATTCAACTAGTCCAGCTATTGGATCGCAAACAAGACCCATTACATTGATTATTGTAATGCTTGCAGCGTTAAGAGCCATTTCGGCACTGCCACCTAACATCTCAACTATTGCAGCGGCTGCCATAGCAGATGCAGAACCACATTCGGCTTGACATCCACCTTCAGCTCCTGCAAAGGTAGCATAGTTTCCAATTATTTGTCCGATACCTATAGATGCAAGGAAGCCTCGGATCATTGTATCGTCATCAAGATTATATCTAATTCTCATACTGGACATGGCAGCAGGCATAATTCCTGCAGATCCAGCAGTAGGAGCTGCGGCAATCTTGCCCATTGCAGCGTTGGTTTCAGAAGTTGAAAATGCCATCGCCATAGCATGTACCAAGAAGTCGCCACAGATAGTTTCTTTTTCTTTTCTGTAGTCGTTGAAAGTTTTTGAAAATCCGTCTATCATCTTAAATCTTGTTGTGTAGCTCTTTTCAAGAGCATCATGAGAAGAATTCTTCATTACTTCTAAGACTTCAAGTAGACCAGCTCTTAAACTTTCTTCTGTTTGATGTGGATTTTTAAGCTCTTCATGAAGAACTAAATCCGCAAGGGAGCAGTTATTTTTATTGCAATAATCTATAATCTCTTTTTGAGTATTTAACATCTTATACCTCCACGTAGGTAGATTCTAAGAATCTATCTTGGTTCAAAATTTCGTCTTTTAGCTTTTCTTCAAGTGGTCTATCAATTTCAACAGTTAGAGTAACTAGATTAGTGATTCTATCCTTATTTGTGTTGATAGATTCAATATTGTAGCTTGCATCTGCCAAGAATTTTGAAACGTTGGCAACTACACCCTTTTGTTCGTGGTATTTTAATAAGATAGTAGGGAACTCGCCTCTAAACTCAACCTCGATACCATTTATATCTACTATTACAATTGCTCCTCCACCTATTGAAGAACCGATTACATATTCGTCATGATCATCGTAGTGGAATATAATCTTAACTGTGTTTGGATGGTATTTTTCACCTAGATCCGCAGTCTTAAAAGTGAAGTCAACGCCTTTTTCTTTAGCGTCATCAAAACTATGTCTAAGTCTTGCATCATAGGTTTCATATCCTAGGATACCTCCCACAAGCGCCACATCAGTGCCGTGTCCTTTGTATGTGTGAGCAAAAGAACCGTGAAGGATAAATTCTACGCTCTTCCATCCTTTTGGACAGATATTAAGGGCGGTTTTTCCGATTCTACAAGCTCCAGCAGTATGGGAACTACTTGGTCCTATCATAATAGGTCCTAATATATCAAATGCGCTATAATCAGCCATGTAATCCTCCTTATAATAATTTATAAATTCTTATTTTCAATATTAATATATTCTATAATATGTAAAAAGTCAATTTGTCAGAGCCTCATTTTCAAAATATTAAATAAAAAATACGCAAAATTTTAAAATGATAATTCCATTACTGATAAAAAATTATAAAAAAATCCCCAATAGGGGACTTATTACATGTATCTTAAGAAGTGGTAGAGAAGATATATTGAAAAGAAAAATAATATAAAGAAAACCACCACTACAATCTTTTGTTTTCTATTCATTTTTTGTACCTCCAATAGGTTTTTATACTTGAAAGTCTAGCTCTCACATAGGCGAGAAATCTCTTTAAATTTCTGTCTTTTTCATACCATTGGGTAAATTCAAAACCTCTTCTAAGAAGTCTACTTGCGAAGACTCTCTTATCCTCGGCCACATATTTTTTAGCAACCCATGGGTCTACATAGAGCCACACCTTGTCGCAACCACTATGGTAGTAAGGATCCTTATCCAAATTTAAAACGAGATCTTCTACAAGAAATTTTACAAAGTTACATCCCCCTGCAGTCATGTAGTAGGAAGATCTACCCTGTCTAATATTTATTTCAAAAGCCTTGTAGGTTTTAGTTCTATCGTCGTATTTCAAATCGAAATTTGCAAAACCACGGTATCCAATAGATTCCAAAAATTTCCCATAGGTCTCATAGAGATTTTCGTCTGAATCTGTGTATAGAAAGTCGTAGTTGCCGATCTCTTCAGGAAGCACCGCATCGAGAAGACATCTTCCAAGACACATCATCTTCACTTTGCCATTCTTATCCACATATGCGTTAAGTACAGCCATATTTTCTGGACCGCCTTCGATAAATTCTTGGGCGATCATATCTCCAGAATAACCAGCGTCGTAGATTCTTTTTAGTTCGAGATTAAACTCTTCTTCAGAATGAATCTTGTAAGCCTTTTTCTTTCCTTCGAAGTGAAGATGGAAAAACTCGATAGAATCGTTGGCTTTTAGAGCGATTGGAAATGAAAATGGAAGGCTAATTTCTCCTGTTTCATACATATTCTTATCTATGATATAGGTCTTTGGATAAGGAAGATTTTCCTTTTCGCACATATTATAGAAGTCTTCTTTATTTTCGAGAAGCTTTTGCATACTAGAATCGACATAGTTAAAGAGATAGTTTTCTTTTAGAACTTCGCTGTTCTTTGTGATTAGAGAAGTGTAACCGTCGGAGCAGGAGATCAAAAGAAGTTTATCTTCAGGTCTTTCTTTTGCAAAATCTATAAGAGTTTTTAGAAATACTTCGTTGTCTTCAAAGTTTGGATCCACATGTACATCTACAATTTTTGAATCCCTTGTATATAAAAGTGGCTTTCTGCCAAAACAATATGAAGTCTTGCCATATTCCTTATGAAAAGAGCGGGCAACCCCGTAGGCGTTGGCATCTGTGCCTAAAATAACTGGTGTAAACATCTTTCCTCCAAATTAATTTTTCTATGTTAAGTATAGCACAACTGTTTTAAAAACTTAAACTTGGATATAAATAATATGAATAAATTTTAGGAGGAATATAATGAAATTAACATTTGCAGGAAATGAAATGAACCTAGTAGGAGAACAAGTAAAAGTTGGAGATGTAGCTCCAGACTTTGTAGCAGTAAAAGGAGACCTTTCAGAATACCATCTAAGCGATGACAAGGGCAAGGTAGTTATCATCTCAGTAGTGCCATCAATCGACACAGGAGTTTGCGCAATCCAAACTAGAACATTCAACGAAGATGCAACAGAACTTTCAAAAGACATAAAGATCGTTACAATTTCAATGGACCTTCCATTTGCGCAACAAAGATTCTGTGCAGCAGAAGGAATCGAACAAGTTGAACTAGTAAGTGATTACAAAGACCACGACTTCGCAAAGAAATATGGTTATCTAATCAAAGAACTAGGACTACTAGCAAGAGGAATCATAATCGTAAATAGAGAAGGAAAAGTAACCTACACTGAAATCGTGCCAGAAGTAACCCACGAAGTTAACTTCGATGCAGCACTAGAAGAAGCAAAGAAACTTATTTAATAAAAGGGCCAAGAGCCCTTTTTTAATAGAAAGGAATAGCAATGGATGTACTAGTAGTTGTCGATTGTCAAAACGACTTCATCGATGGAAGCCTAGGCTGTTACCATTCAAAAGAAGCCGTAGAAAATATTGTAAAATATATAAAAGAAAATAAAATAAAACCAGTCTATTCAATGGATTGGCACAGCAGAGAAAACAAATCCTTCAAAGAAAACGGAGGAATCTGGCCAGTTCACTGCGTAAGAGACACCCATGGCTCAGAGCTATCAAAAGTATTTTATGAAAAACTAGACGGAGAAGATATTCCAAACGGAGAAAACACATTTAAAAAGGGAATAGATGACGTGGTGGAAGAATATTCTGCCTTTAACGCCAAGAACTCTCACGGAACAAAGATAAATGAACTAGATGCAGATACCTTCTACGTATGCGGAATCGCATCAGAATTCTGTGTCAGAGAAACAGTTCTAGAACTTAAAAACCACGGAAAGAACGTGGTCCTTCTAGAAGATTTAGTTGGATATGTGGACGAAGAAAATCACAAGAAAAATATAGAAGAACTAAAAAATATGGGAGTAAAAGTCCTTTGAACATAAAAATCATATGCGTAGGAAAGCTCAAGGAAAAGTATTTGAAAATGGCACAGGATGAATATTTAAAACGCCTTGGACCCTATGCAAAAGTAGAAGTAATAGAAATAAAAGACGAAGATATAAAAGAAAATTTCTCCGAAAGCGAAGTAGAACTTGCAAAAGAAAAAGAAGGAGCAGGGATACTATCCAAAATAAAAGATAGAGATCTCGTGTTCACTCTAGAAATAGAAGGCAAACAGAGAAGCTCGGAAGAATTTGCAAGTGAAATAGAAGACATGATGGTCCATGGCAATTCCGACGTAGCATTTGTAATAGGAGGATCCTGTGGAATATCGAAGGAAGTCATGGCAAGAAGTGATAGGAAGATTTCATTTTCAAAGATGACATTTCCACATCAAATAATAAGAATAAATCTTCTAGAACAGATCTACCGAGCATTTAAAATAATAAAAAACGAGCCGTACCACAAGTAGTACGGCTATTTTTATGAAATTTTAATTAGATTGTCTCTTAAAAATAGAAAGTAGAATGATAATCGCCAGATGAAAAGCGGCAAACACACCGATTAGTAGGTAGTCATTGTACTTTAAATTTGAAAGGGTAGAGTAGATGAGCCTTAAATTAGAAGGACTCACCACATCCCAAGAATTAAACCTTACGAATCTTCCAAGATAAACTGCGACACCAGAAATCCCAGAAAAGAAAATAAGCATAATAAACTCTGCGAAGATATGACCCTTCACCCTAATAATTTCCAAAATATTTACAAAAGTTTCGTAGGAAAGAAGAAGGGACAGAGTTATAAATACCACATCCACCATCATCTTAAGCCATGGAATGAATTCCATAACATAGTTTACATTTCTCTGTGCGTCAATGGAATAGAATTCGCTGGTCCTAGTATGGATAAAATCCGTCGCCATGTAGATGCAATTTGGATAGAAAAAAATGGCAGGAAGAGTAACCAAGAGCACTAAAATAGCAGAGCGCTTAAAAGATAGCCCAACCTCACTAAGAACAAAAGCAAACATGGAAAGCCCGCAATTTATAACCAGGTAAAATCTATTTAAATCGAAATAGAACACCGCGAAAGAAAGTCCTAAATATATTAAAAAATATAAAATAAGTTTAAAAGTTCTGTTAAATTTCATAATCATCTCCACAAGTATTATACCATTAAGACAAAGGGGAATAGAATGAAAAAAATATTTATTGACCGAAAGGCGTGAGAAAAATTCAATTACTTATTATGCACCGTAGCGGAAGCATCTTGCTTCCACAGCCTAGAGGCTTTACATAGAAATACCTTCCAACTGCAGTCACCCTGAGCGAACGCAGTGAGTCGAATGGGTATAACCTCCGAGGGTTAATCCTTTGCAAATGAAATAATTTCAAAAATTATAATATATGTAAATAAATATCCTATACATAACCTAACCATATTCTTTCTTCTTCAAATCTTTTTTTACGAGGGGGCGGGAGGCACCGAAAAACCTCC
>NZ_GL397071.1:784199-797587 GCF_000146345.1 Peptoniphilus duerdenii ATCC BAA-1640
GAGTTTGGAAAATTTTAGCCGAATAAGAAAATCACTACCAAAACCTCTCCAATGCGAGGTGGGAAGAGGGAGCTCGATTGGCAGTAGAGTTCTGCAAATCAAACTTCGCTATGCTCGTTTTCTTTGGAACTCTTTGCATAAGACCTGCAGCGAAATCAAAGATTTCGGCTAGGGCTTTAACAAGGGAGGAAACTGCGAGTCTCGAAGAGAAAACCGCAGGTTTTTTCGAGAGACGTTAATTCCCTCCCTCTCCCTCGTAAAAAAAGAATTGAAGAAGAAAGAATAAGTTTTAAAGAAGTGGAGGATATTTATTTATATTTATTATTTTACATTTTTGTATTAAGTAGGTTAAATATAGGTCAGATCCTTCGACTACAAAGGCTAACGCCTTTTCCGCTCAGGATGACTGGAGGGTGTGGGGTGACTGTATTCCTTTATTTTTTCCTCAAAATATTTGTGTTTGTTACTTCTCATTTAAACAAAAACTTAAAACAAAAAAAGGAAGCGTGTGCTTCCTTTAAATCTTTTCATCTATTCTTCACTCAACCCGCCTTTATATAGATTTGCATAGACTCCATTTTCTTCCATCAAATCTTCGTGGCGACCTCTTTCTATGATTTCTCCATGTTCTAGGACCATGATGGCGTCACTATTTCTTACTGTTGATAGTCTGTGGGCGATTACAAATGTGGTTCGTCCCGTCATGACTTTATCCATAGATTCTTGCACAAGCATTTCTGTTCTTGTGTCTATGGATGAGGTTGCTTCGTCAAGGATTAATACTGGTGGGCCCATGATTTCTGCTCTTGCTATGGAAAGTAGTTGGGCTTGTCCTTCTGAGAGTCCTGTGTCTGTTCCGCTTATTACCGTGTCGTATCCTTCTGGTAGAAGGGTTATGAAGTGATGGGCTTGGGTTCTCTTTGCGCCTCTTACTACTTCTTTGTCGGTGGCGCTTGGATTTCCAAATCTCAAATTATCTTTTATACTTCCTGTGAATAGGTGGGTGTCTTGAAGCACCATTCCCAGTGATCGTCTAAGATCTCTCTTGTCGATTTCTTTTATATCGATTCCGTCAAAGGTTATCTTTCCCTCCCATATATCGTAGAATCTATTGACTAGGTTGGTGATGGTGGTCTTGCCTGCTCCTGTTGAGCCGACGAAGGCTATCTTTTGTTCTGGCTTTGCGTATAGTGATATATTTTTAAGCACTGGTTTGTTTTCTTCGTAGCCAAAGGTTACATCTTCGAAGATGATTTCTCCTTTTAATTCTGTGAATGGATCTTCTTTTCTGTCGTCCTTCCATGCCCAGTGACCTGTCTTTTCTTTTGTTTCTTTTAATTTATTTCCATCTTTTTCAACTCTTACAAGTTTTATATGACCTTTGTTTTCTTCTGATACTTCATCCAGGAGTTCGAAGAGTCTGCCTGCACCTGCTAATGCCAATAGGAATTGGTTTATCATTTGAGATAGGTTTCTCATGGGTCCTCCCAATGTCCTTGAAAGTTGTAAGAATGTGGCGATCATGCCGACGGTGATTCCTCCTGTTTCAGAGATGGCTAAGATGCCTCCAACGATGGCGATGATTGCGTATTGGAAGTTGAAGATAAAGAATGTTATAGGCATTAAAAACAGTGAGTATCTGTTGGCGTACATGGTGCTCTCGAATAACCTATTATTTATTTCTTTAAATTCTTCTACGGTTTTGTCTTCGTAGGAGAATACTTTTACTACTTTTTGGCCATCGATATATTCTTCTATATATCCATTTTCTTCTCCTAGAGTTTTCTGTTGCTTCATAAAGAATGTGGAACTTTTCGATCCTATTGACTTCATGATTACAAACATGAGGACGATGCAAAGTACCACTATCAGTGAAAGTATCCTCGATTCAATAAGCATGACTATAAATATTGAAATGACTGTTAAGATCGATGAGAACACTGAAGGTATGTTGGCTATTGCCTGCTCAACGGCTTGTATATCGTTTGTAAATACTGACATGACATCGCCGTGACTCTTCTTGTCGAAGTACTTAATTGGCAGTATTTCCAGGTGGGTGAAGAGTTCTTGTCTTAGGTTGTAGCAGGTGTCTTCTGTTACATAGACCATGATCATTTGGTAGATGTAGTTTGCGATTACTCCTGCATAAAAGACTACTCCCATCTTTATTATGACTTTTAAAAGTGGTCCAAAGTCTGGGTTTGTCATTCCGATCATCGGTGTTATATAGTTGTCGATGATGGTCTTTAAGAATAGGGAAAATGACACCGTTGATATTATGGATATTATGATTAAGAAGAATACCAAGATAAATCTCGAACCGTTGTGTTTCAAAATGTATTTTAATATTCTCTTGCCGTCATTTAGGCTACTTTTATCGATTGATTTTTTATTTTTCTTCATCGAAGTCACCTGTTCTTTCTTGAGAGGTAGAGATTTCACTATAAATTTTTGAGTTTTTAAGAAGCTCCTCGTGAGTTCCTATGCTTTCGATCCTACCTTCGTTCATTACGACGATTCTATCGCAGTATTTAAGAGTGTTGACCCTTTGAGAAATTATAATTCTAGTCATATCTGGAAGGTGTGCCTTTAGACTCTCTGTAATATTTCTTTCTGTCTTTGTATCAAGTGCTGATGTTGAGTCGTCAAGAATTAATATTTTAGGTTTTTTAAGAAGGGATCTTGCGATGGTTAGTCTTTGTTTTTGTCCACCGGAGAAGTTGGCTCCGCCCCTTTCAACCTTCATGTCAAGGCCACCCTTTTCCATTATGAAATTATATGCGTCTGAAATCTTAAGGGCTTCGTACATTTCTTTGTCTGTTGCCTCTAAGTCTCCAAAGTTTAGATTGGATCTAACCGTGCCGGAGAAGAGTTGATTCTTTTGAAGTACCATTGAGATAGAGTCGCGGAGTTCTCTTAAATCATAATCTCTTACATCAATGCCACCGACTTCTATGGAGCCGCAGCTGACATCGTAAAGTCTTGGAATAAGTTGCACCAAGGTGGACTTAGATGATCCAGTTCCTCCGATGATGCCCAGATTTTCTCCTGGATTTATCTTTAGGTTAATATCGCAGAGGGCATATTTATTTTCTTCATCATCTCTATTACTTTTTTCATCTGCATTTGTGTTATCGTAGGAAAAACATACATCCTTAAATTCTATGGTGTAGTCTTCTACTTTTTTCTTGGATTTGCCTGAAACGAGGCTTACTTCTTTATCTAGCACTTCTATGATTCTATCTGCAGAGTTACGAGATAGAATTATCTGACTTATTACCATTGCAAAGATCATAAGAGATATTTGAATTTGGAATGAATAGGTCACAAGGCTCATAAGTTGTCCTGTGGTTAAGCTACCTCCCACCACGAATTTCGATCCGACCCAGGAGATAATAATACAGATGGTGTAGATCGTAAAATTCATAAATGGCATAAGTGACATAAATCTCTTTTGAATGTAGATATATTTTTCATAAAGGAATTTTGAAATCTCTGTAAATCCATTTATCTGTTCTTCTTCTCTCACATAGCTCTTAACCACTCTTATTCCAAGCAGATTCTCTGAAACGAAAGTGTTAAGCCTGTCCACACCTTTAAAAATCTGTCTAAATGTTGGATAGACGGAAATCATAATGTAGAAGACGAATATTCCGATTAGAGGAATGATAAATAAAAAGTATCCCGCCAAATTTCTATTAATTTTAAATGCCATTATAAATGCAAACACAAGCATAATTGGCGAACGAATGGCGATTCTAATACTCATTTGAAAAGACATTTGAATATTTTGCACGTCTGTTGTAAGTCTTGTAACGAGGGAACCCTTTGAAAAAGAATCTATATCTCTAAATGAAAAAGACTGTATCTTTTCATAGAGTGCTTCTCTAAGATTTTTAGAAAGTCCTGCACTCGCCTTGGTTGCAAGGTATCCAGATGTAATACCTGCTCCAAAGGATAGAAGTACATAGATCACTAGTAGGATTCCAGTTTTTATAATTACGTCCCTATCTTTTAAAATAATCCCTTGATCCACGATGATACTCATGGTGTATGGGATTAAGATGTCCATGATAACTTCTAAGGTTACAAAGATTGGACTTAAGAATGCATATATTTTAAAAGATTTGACGTAGGACAATATTTTTTTAATCATTTTTCACCTTTTCTAATTTATTTTAGATCAAAATTGGTAATTTATATCCAGAAGGGGTAGAATAATATTAACGGAGGTATAATATGAACAAAGAAGTTAAGAAAGAAACACTTAGTCAAGATTTAGTAGGTAAAACTAAAGCTAACCTTGAACAAATGAACGAAATCAAACATGGAGACAAAGCAGCTTCTGATATCTACGCTAAGAGCGAAGGTAAAGATCCAGAAACTGGAGTTGAAATCCCTACTGAAGAATCTGTTGAAGAAGCTAAAGAATGGGTTGACAACCAAAACCGTATGTAAAATTTAAAATTTACAAAATAAATTAGAGACGAAGATTCGTCTCTAATTTTTATTTAATTAATTTAATCTTTCTTTTAAAAATTTGATGATATCCATGGATTCGTACATAGGTTTAGAGTCGATAAATAGACAAGGAACCTGTCCCTTTCCTCCAACTTCTACGAGAGTATCTCTAAACTCTGGATTTGCTACAATATCTTTTAGTTCCACATCATCGATTTTATTCATTTCCATAAACCTTAGAACTTTTTGGCAATAAGGACAAGATTCTTTATAAAATAATTCTAACTTCATTTAATCACCTCTTAATTTAATTACCCGACTTTAAAAACCGCTAAACAAAGTAAATTTATAATAAACAATTGTAAGAATCTAAAATTTATAAATATTATTTTTAAAATTAAATTTTCAATTACTATTATAAAATTTATTTACAATTTTATTTGAAACATAGGATAGAATCATTCCCATCACTACACCAAAAGCCACATCAGAAGGATAGTGGACAGTGAAATAGATGCGAGAAGCCGAAATAATCGCAGCCACTATAAAAAACGGAAGACTCTTAAAAACTTTTGTAAAATGGATGGATCCAGCTACTGCAAAAGCTCCATAGGTATGCCCCGATGGAAAAGAAAAATCTGTCAGTGGTTTTATCTTCAAGGGAAGATTTAATCTATCGTAGGGTCTAATTCTTGCGATGATCGGTTTTAAGATTAAATTTCCAAGAATTCCACAGAAAATTAGAGAAAGAAGTATTATAGCTCCGGTCTTTCTAGTTTTTTTAAAGAATAAAAATAAAATTCCAATCAAAATATATAAGAATCCGAAATCGCCAAGATGGGTAAAGAATTTAAAAAAATAATCCAGCGGCACACATTTAATCTCGGACATAAAATTTATAACATTAATATCTAAGTTCATAGTTTCACCTCATCGTTATATTATATAGGATAATTAAAAAAATTGTCACTTAGCTATTATAATTGATTTGCGGCAAAATAATAGGACATCGGAGTAAAGATTGACAAGCTAAAATAGATAATATAAAATTAGTATAGTTATTCTTCAGGGCAGGGTGGAAGTCCCGACCGGCGGTAAAGTCCGCGAGCGCAAGCTGAACCTGTGTGATTCAGGTACCGACAGTACAGTCTGGATGATAGAAGAGAGCCCCTGAAGCAGTGGGGCATTTTTTATGCCCAAGCAAGGGAGGAATTATGAATAACACAACAAGAAGAGGAATTAAGACAAGAAACATCACGAGGGTAGGAGTCCTATCTGTAATGGCATTTATACTTATGAATATAAAGATGCCACTTGCATTTATAGCACCTGCATTTATGAAGCTGGATATCTCTGATGTACCTGTGCTTTTAGGAGCATTTACCATGGGACCAATCTATGGAGTAATCATTGCAGCGATTAAAAATATTTTAAATATTATAATCACAGGCACAGACACAGGAATGGTAGGAGAGCTTTCAAACTTTATAATCGCATCTGTATACGCGATTACAGCTTCAGTATTCTATAGAAGATATAGAACCTTTAAAGGCGCTATACTTTCACTTGTACTTGGTATAGTTCTTATGACTACATCTGCATTTATATCAAATTACTACTTTATATTTCCGCTTTACGCAAAGATTATGCCAATGGAAGCAATAGTAGCAATGGGAAGTAAAATATTTCCAAAGGTAACAGATTTATTTACAATGATGGTCTACTGTATAATTCCATTTAACATCATCAAAGGATCTATAACAGCAGTGGTAACAGTCCTACTCTACGAAAGAGTAAGACCAGCACTTAAAGATTCATAAAAAATTAAACTTCGAGAGATCGAAGTTTTTTTACTTTAAATTTAAAGAAATAAAAAGCAAGGAAAAAGGCGCCTTGCTTTTTTGATGTTTTTAGTTTTCTAAAAAGATTAAAATAAAAAGATAGCTAGAAATTCTAGCTATCTTTAAAAGAAATTATATTATTCTTCTTCTTTTGCTTTAGTTTCAGCTACAGTTGGAACTTCTGCTGATACTTCTTCGTCAGTTTCTTCAAGATTTTCTTCTTGTGGTTCAGATAGAACTGCTACAACTTCTTCTGGATCTACGTGGATGTGAATCTTTTCATTTCCTGCGATATCTAGATCAGCAACTGTCATGTTGTCGCCAATTTGCATGTCAACTACATTTACAACTGCTTCTGATGGAAGGTCTCCTGGTAGACATTCAATTTCAATGCTGTCAATAATTTGCATGATAACTGATGGTTGAGCCTTGATGTTGTCTCTTCCTTCTAGAACTACTGGAATAGTAACTCTGATCTTTTGAGTCATGTCGATTAGGTATGCGTCAAAGTGTAGGATTTGATTCTTAAATGGATGTTTTTGGATTTCTTTGATTAGAAGGTCCTTTTGTGCTCCGTCTAAATCAGCTTTGAAAATGTTTGAAAGACCGTTTTCTTCATAAGCCTTTACTAAATCTTTTTCAACTACAGTTATTGAAACTGCTTCTTCTCCCTTTGAGTAAACAACTCCTGGAACAAGTCCTTCTTGTCTAAGTTTGTCTACTTTATTTTTTCCGTGTTGATCTCTTTTTTGTAATTTTAAAATCATAAAATTCCTCCTATTTATTTAATTATACCAGAACCTAGGCATATTTCTCCAGAATAAAACACAGCTATTTGTCCTGGAGTTACACCTTTTAATGGTTTTTCGAGCTTAACTTTAAGTGTTTCGTCGTCTATTTTTGTTACAACCATGCCCACATCGGGAGCACGGTACCTAATCTTTCCTGTGCAGTTAAGTGGATAGTCTGGTGTTCCATTTATAAAAAATGGTTCTTCAACATAGAACTCATCTCTATATAATATAGGATTATCCACCCCTTGTGCAACTATTAATTCATTTTTTTCTAAATTTTTATCTGCAACGAAGAATGGTTCTCCAGTTCCAACTCCGCCGATGCCGATTCCTTTTCTCTGTCCAATGGTGTAGTGCATCAGCCCAGAGTGCTCTCCTAGCACGTTTCCAGCCTCATCTACAATCTTTCCTGGTTTTGTAAATAGAAATTTATCCAAGAATTTATTGAAATCTCTCTCGCCGATAAAACATACTCCAGTGGAATCTTTTTTCTTTGCAGTTGCAAGATTTAATTCTTCTGCGATCTCTCTAACTCTTTCCTTTTTTATATCTCCAATAGGGAAGATAGTTTTTTTAAGAGCTTCTTCTTTAACTCGAGATAGAAAATAAGATTGATCTTTGTTCTCGTCAACCCCGCGAAGTAGGTAGCTATGTCCATTCTCGTGTTTAACTCTAGCGTAATGACCCATGGCTATATAATCTGCACCAAGTTTTAAAGCAAAATCTAGAAATGCTTTAAATTTTATATTTTGGTTGCACATTACGTCGGGATTTGGAGTTCTGCCCTTCTTATATTCGTTTAAGAAATATGTAAAGACAGTGTCCCAATATTCTTTTTCAAAGTTAACAGTATAATACTTGATATCCAGCGCATTTGCAACTTTTACTACGTCTAGGTAGTCGTCAGTTGCTGTGCACTCTTCGTCATTTTCGTCCCAGTTTTTCATAAAGACACCTATGACATTGTAGCCCTGTTCTTTTAAAAGATAGGCTGCAACCGATGAATCCACACCGCCGCTTATGCCAAGCACTACAGTTCTCTTTTTATCTGTCAACCTTTCACCCCCTCAAATGTCATTGCAGTCATTCCTATACCTGTATGGACAGCGATGATAGGACTTAATTCTCCAATTTCAATTTGAAGGTTTTCGTCTCTTTTTTCCAAAGCTTCTTTAAGGGCATTTGCACCTTCAAGATTTGCACAGTGGAAAATAATAATTTTGTTAGATTTTTCATCTCTATTATTAAAATAGATATCTACTAATTTTTTGTAAGCCGATTTTAATCCTCTTGCCTTGTCGATAGGTTTTAATTTTCCTTCTTCGTCTATTTTAAGGATTGGTTTAATTTTTATTGCAGTCCCTAAGAAGGCTTCTGTTGCAGAGAGTCTACCGCCACGTTTTAGATGCATAAGATCTTCAACGATAAATATAGTAGCTACATTATCTACAAGCTTAGCTAGATCTTTTGCATTTTCTACTAAGTCCATGCCTTTATCTAAGTTTACTATGGCTCTATGGAGTAAAATTTCCATTCCCCAGGTTGCATTCTTAGTATCTACAACTTCTATCTTTCTATCTGGAAACTCAGCTTCAAGGGCATCCTTTGCGTTAAGTGCCTGTAGGTACTGTCCGCTAAGTCCTGATGAAAATGCCACATATAGAATGTCCATACCTTCTTCCAATGGTTTTCTAAATGTTTCTTCAAATTTAAATTGATTTACCATCGTGGTAGACATGTCGGAAGTTTTTAATTTTTTTAAAAATTCTTCCTTAGACATTTCGCTATAATCTAATGTATGTGTATAGACTTTTTCGTCTATGATAAATTCCATAGGAATAATTTCGGCTCTACTTAGGTCGCTTTCGAAAAAATCTCCAGCTACATCTGAGTAAATTTTGTACATATAACACCTCTATATACATAATATCTATTTGTTGAGTAAAATTCAACATAATGATACAATTATAAAGGTGATATTATGAAGAAAATTATATTAATGATTATATTTAGCCTATGTTTAGTAGGCTGTTCAAATGAAAAAGCTTATGAAAAGTATCAAACTGAATTCTATGATTGTTTCGATACGATTATAGACGTGGCAGTCTACGCACAAAGTGAAGAAGAAGGTAATAGGGAACTTGAGTTAATAAAGAATGAATTTATTAGACTTCACAAGTTATTTGACAGATATAATAGCTACGAAGGTGTGGTTAACTTTAAAACTGTAAATGACAATGCAGGTATAGAACCTGTAAAAGTTCCTGACGAAGTATTCAACTTGATGAAATTTTCCATCGACTCTTACAACAATATTTCTCACAAAGTAAACGTAGCAATAGGTCCGGTGGTGGACGTGTGGACTGAGTATAGAGACCTCTATGAAGGAGGAGCTACAAAAGAAGAAGTAACAGCTAAGCTCGGCTCACCACTTCCAACTAAAGAAAGACTAGAAAGTCTAAGACCACTACTAAAAATGGAAAATATTGTTATAAATGAAAAAGATAAATCCATCTACCTAAAAGAAAAGGGAATGGAAGTGGAAATGGGATCAGTTGCAAAGGGATACGCAACGGAACTGGTAGCGCAATACGCAGAGAAAAATGGAGTTAAATCTGCAATTATATCTGCAGGTGGAAACGTAAGAATAATCGGTAAACCACTTGTGGAAGGTAGAGACACATTCTTAGTTGGAATTAGAAACCCAGACGCAGAAGAAGGAGAACAAAATTCTGTACAAGCAGTGCTTGCAGTAAATGATACCTCTGTGGTAACCTCAGGCGACTACCAAAGATACTTCGATCTAGATGGAAGAAGATACTCTCACATCATAGACCCAGACACACTATATCCAGACACATTATTTAAATCTGTAACTATAACTAATAAAGACTCTGGACTATGCGACTTTTTATCTACCGCATCTTTTCTAAGTACAAAAGAAGAAGCGGAAGATATGCTTAAAAAAGAAAATGCCGACGGATACTTCATCAATACAAATAGCGAAGTAAGTTACACAGAAGGATTTAAAAAGATATTAAAAGATTAGGACAACTATGAACAATAACTTAAGAGGGCTATTATTCCACATAATCGTAATAATAGCTACATTTGCACTCAGCTACTTTATAAATTTATCAGAAGATGTTAGAAATTTAATCTATGGAAATATGGTATTTAGAATAATAATAGTTATTTTGATACTGTATATGTACTTCCTTCTAGGTAAAGGCATGACGAAGAGAAGACCACCGATAGAAGATATACTAACTGGAAATTTAATAATATTTATTTCTCTTTTGTCTATTGGAGTAGCATTTTTAGGTCTTAGAGAAAAATTTTTAGAAGTAGGACCTGGGGATAGTTACTATAGATTTTTTATGGATATGTTCATGTATCCAGAGCTTTATATTTTGAAACTCATCGGATTTTATGAATATCTTGAAGCGATAATAGCTTCTGCATTTGTGCCAGGAATTATCTATTTCTTATCCATCAAAAAATCTAGAGCAGTTATAAAGAGAAAGAAAAGAATCGAAAGAAAGAGGATGAGAATAAATGAAAAATGATAAAATAAAAAACAAGACTCTCCTCAGAAGATTGCTCTTAGCATTTCTAATTCTAGTGCTATACTTTGGGGTTGACTACTACAACAAAACAGCAGCTGCTCCAACCTTTGAAAAGGTAAAAGTGACAAAGGTGGTAGATGGAGATACATTCTATGTCGGTCCAGACAAGGTAAGAGTCATAGGCATCAACACACCAGAATTTGGAGAAGAAAAGGAAGAATTGGGAGAAGAGGCAAAGATTAGAGCAGAAGAACTGATCTTAAATAAGACCGTTTATCTAAAAACAGGCAAAGAATTAGAAGATAAATACGGAAGAAACTTGAGATATGTCTTCCTTATAAATCCTAAAAAAGAAAAGAATGTCGACGAAAAAATGATAAGAGAAAACACCTTGGAAGGCATCCTTTTAAAAGAAGGACTAGCTAGATGCTATTTCTTTAAACCAAATAATGACTATGAAGAAACATTTAGAAAAATAGAAAAAGAAGCAAGAGAAAATAAAGAAGGAATGTGGAAGATATCTACAGAAGGGACAACAAGGGGGAACTGATGTATAAATACGATATGAAAGAACTCACAGCTATAGCAAAAAATATGCTCATAGAAAGAGGAATAGAACTAGAAAAAATCGCAGACGTAGTCTACGAACTACAAAAACCATATAACGAATATGTAACAAGAGAAATATGTCTTGAATCCATAGAAAGAATCTTGGAAAAGAGAGAAGTTGTCCATGTAATCCTAACAGGATTTCAACTGGATAAACTTGCGAGCGAAAAAATGCTCGATGAACCACTTCAATCAATAGTAGAAAAAGACGAAGGACTCTATGGAATAGATGAGATCCTACCCCTTGGAATCACAAATCTATACGGCTCAATAGGACTTACAAACTTTGGATATCTAGACAAAGAAAAAATAGGAATAATAAAAGAACTTGACGAGAGAAAAAAGATAGGAAGAGAAGTCACAACCTTCGCCGATGACATCGTAGCGGCAATCGCAGCAGCAGCGGCATCAAGGGTAGCCCACATGAATATACAAAAATCAAAAGAAAGTTGAGAAAATACTTAGAAATACTTGACAAATTGAAGTAATTAATATATTATTATCAAAGTGTTTTAAAAGCCCCGGAAAATTTTAAATCACAGGAGGACTCATGAATAACAAGAGTTTTATGGCAAAAGCCAATGAAATTGAAAGAAAGTGGTATGTTATCGATGCCACAGATAAAGTACTTGGTAGACTTGCAACAGAAGTAGCAACAATACTAAGAGGAAAACACAAACCAACATACACACCACACGTTGATACTGGTGACTTTGTAATTATAATTAACGCTGAAAAAGTTCGTCTAACAGGAGACAAATGGGATAAGAAACTTCACGTATACCACACAGGATATCCAGGTGGAAGAAAAGAAGTTGTTTACAAAGAACTTAGAAACAAACATCCTGAAAGAGTAATCGAACTTGCTGTTAAAGGAATGCTTCCAAAAAATAGACTTGGAAGATCTATGTACAGAAAACTTAAGGTTTATGCAGTGGAAAATCATCCTCACGAAGCACAAAAACCAGAAGTTCACGAATTTTAATTGGAGGTAGTTCATGGAAAAGCAATATAGAGGAACTGGAAGAAGAAAATCTTCTGTAGCTCAAGTAAGACTTGTTCCTGGAAATGGATCATTCACAGTAAACGGAAGAGATTTAGAAAACTACTTTAATTATGAAACGCTAATTACAGTTGCAAAATCTCCGTTAGAGCTAACAGAAACTACAGGCAACTTTGACGTAATCGTTAAAGTACACGGTGGTGGATTTACAGGACAAGCAGGTGCTGTAAGACACGGAATAGCAAGAGCACTACTAGAAGTAGATGCTGAACTAAGACCTGTTCTTAAAAAAGCAGGATTCCTAACAAGAGATCCAAGAATGAAGGAAAGAAAGAAATACGGTCTTAAAAAAGCAAGAAGAGCACCACAATTCTCAAAGAGATAATATCAAAAGCATTGGATTATATCCAGTGCTTTTTTTAGTGCAAAAATAAATGAAGACCAAAATTAATGGGACTTATTAAAGCCTTATTGTAGTTTGTTGTAATTAATGCGCACTAAAGATGATATAATACCTACAAGCAGATTTTTTAAATACTAGTAGAATCTGTATGCTATTTAAAAGGAAGGGAATAAAATGAAGAAAATATTTTTTAGAATTTTCTCAATAGTTATTATTTTAGTAGTTTTAGTTTTTATTCTTAGAATATATAATGACCATAAGTATAAAGATAACAATGCTTTTAAATTTCCTGAATATTATAAGGATGTAACTAATATAAGTCTATATCCTACAGATATTGATGGAGTTGATGTAACTTATGTAGATGAGGGTAGGATGCAAGGCTTTAGATTTACGCCTAAGGAAAAATTACATAAGGGTCTTGTAATTTGTTTTGGAGGTTCTGACGGAGGTCCAAATTTTGAAACTGCTAAAAGATTGGCTGAAGATGGATATGAAACCTTTGCACTATTTATGTTTGGAATGAAAAACCAAGAACAAACTCTTAGAAAAATCCCTTTAGAACAATTTGAAGATGTTATAAGTTATATAAATGAAAATATAAAAGACAATAAGCCGATAAGTGTTGTGGCAGCGTCAAAAGGTGCAGAATATGCCCTTAATTTAGCTAGCAAATATTCTGAAATAGATAATCTGATTTTGATGGCG
>NZ_GL397071.1:798214-808072 GCF_000146345.1 Peptoniphilus duerdenii ATCC BAA-1640
TAATCTATCGTCTTTTTTTATTTAAGAAATTATTTTAATAATAAAAAGATAGATTCAAAAATCTAAGGAAGTTTCTAATTTTATTGAAATTTTTAAAAAATCTCTAATGGCATAATCATTATTTATATTTATTAAAAATACTTGGAGTAAAAATTTTTATTTAATACATTGACACTCATCAATATAAATAATATAATTACATTGATAGACATCTATTTAATAAGGAGGAATATTATGAAATTACTAGATGTAGCGGCGATTTTAAAAGTGCTTGGGGATCCAACACGTCTTAAAATTATAAAGATACTTTCAGATAATAAGGAGAGGTGCGCCTGCGAACTTCTTGCAACTTTTGATATAACTCAGCCGACTCTTTCTCACCACATGAAGATTTTAAATAATTTTAAACTGGTTAAGACTAAGAAAGCCGGTGTGTGGAATTACTACACATTAAATAGAAAAACCATGGAAGAATTAAAAAATTACATGGATGATTTATTTAATACCGGGGCTTAAAATGATTTTTGAATTTATCCAAAATAATATTTTTAAAATGAATTGGCTTTACAATCTAACAGGTAAAGTATTAAAACTAATTCCATTTGATTTAAATATGAGACTTAGTGATGCAATCCATTTTTTCATCTACGATGTTTTAAAGATATTTATACTGTTAAGCGTGCTTATCTTTATCGTTTCATATATACAGAGCTTCTTTCCGCCAGAGAGAAGTAAGAAGATTATGGCAAAATTCAAAGGAATTTCCGCAAATATTGTGGCAGCTTTACTGGGCACTGTGACACCTTTTTGTTCTTGCTCATCTATTCCACTTTTTATTGGATTTACAAGTGCAGGTCTTCCTATTGGAGTTACATTTTCGTTCTTAATTTCTTCTCCAATGGTTGATATTGGAAGTCTTATTCTTCTTATGAGTATCTTTGGAGCAAAGATAGCTGTCGTTTACGTTTTGCTTGGGCTAGTCATAGCTGTAGTTGGCGGAAAGATTATAGAAAGCGCAAAGATGGAGCGTGAGATAGAAGAATTTATTTTAAACGCCAATGTAGGTGAAGTTTCTCAATCGGAACTGACCATAGAGGATAGAATTAATTTTTCTAAGGATCAAGTGGTATCCACTTTTAAAAAAGTTTATCCTTATGTCCTTGTAGGAGTGGGAATAGGAGCCATCATCCACAACTGGATTCCAAATGATTTTATAGAAAAAATACTGGGTGAGAATAATATCTTTGGCGTTATAATTGCAACCCTTGTAGGTGCACCAATGTATGCAGATATCTTTGGGACTATACCTGTGGCGGAAGCCCTCTTTGCAAAGGGAGCGCTACTTGGAACTGTTTTAAGTTTTATGATGGCTGTGACCACTCTTTCTTTGCCATCTTTGATTATGTTAAGAAGAGCGATAAAGCCAAGATTGTTAAGGCTTTTTATAATAATATGCGTAAGTGGAATTATAATAGTTGGATATATTTTCAATATATTTAGTTATCTATTCATATAAATAAAATAGGAGGAACTATGAAGAAAAAATTATACGTACTTACAGGATTTTTAGGATCTGGGAAGACTACATTTCTATTAAATCTTTTAGATAAGATTAAAGATAAAAAGATAGGAATAATTCAAAATGAGTTTGGAAAAATAAATGTAGATGGAGAAATAATTGATAGAGATGGCATAAAGATGACGGAAATCAGCAGAGGCTCCATATTTTGCTCCTGTTTAAAACTATCTTTTGTAGAATCTCTTGCTGAAATGGGAAAGATGGATCTAGACTATGTATTCGTTGAAAGTTCAGGGCTTGCGGATCCTTCCAATATAGAAGAAATCCTTGAAGCTGTAAAGGTACTAGCAGGCGATGTATATGAATTTAAGGCTGCAATATGCCTTATAGATGCTGTTAATTTCTTAGATCAAATAAAAGAAGAAACGGTTTATCGCCAACTCGTCCACTGTCATATGGCAATAGTAAATAAGATTGATCTTGTAGATGAAAACCAAATTCATAAGATAAATGAAAAGATTAAAGAAATAAATCCAAACTGTCTAATAAAGTATGGAAAAGAAGGAAATATAGGACTAGATTTTCTAAGTACAGATCTAAAATCTTTAAATAAAATAGCAAGTGAAGATTCTTTAAACACAGTTGACAATAAGCCTAAGACCATTTCCTTGCAAACAGAAGAAATTCTTACAAGAAAAGAGTTAAATGAGTTTTTAGAAAAAGTACTTCCAGATTGTTATAGAATAAAAGGATTTTTCCATCTTGAAGAAGGATGGTTCCAAGTGGATGTGGTGGAAAAACTAATCGATTACAAACCACATGGTGAAAGGAAAAACTCAGAGCTTGTGTTTCTCTCAAAGGTAGGTCCAAAGGTCATAAGAACCATAGATACAAATTGGAAAGAAATAGTAAATAAACCAATGAAACTTAAGAATTGAGGTGGAAGATGATAATAAAAGTAATTGGAGAAGGTTGCAAAGATTGCGATAAGCTTTATGAAAATGTGACAGAAGCGGTAAATGAATTAAATCTCGATGCAAAAGTAGAAAAAGTTGAAGATTTAATAGAAATAGTAAAACTTGGAGTGATGACATCTCCATCTGTAATGGTGGATGGTAAGCTTGTGGTGAGCGGAAATGTTGCAAGTGTAAAGAATCTGGTTAAGATTTTAAAAAAAGAAATGTGACAAAATATTTGTAAAATAATTAAAAAAGAGAAAATCCCTATGACTAGGGATTTTTTTGCGTTTTTGTTAAATTTATTCTGGATTTTAAAAATTATTTCTTTAAAATCTTTTTGATGCTTTCTTCATCCAGATTTTCAATTACATTTACCGCAAGATCAACTGTTGCTTCAAAGTCAGAGATGTCTGCGAAATTGTAATGACTGTGTACGAATCTAGATGGTATACCTAGAACTAGCACAGGTACGCCTTCTCCACTTAAGTGAATTGCTCCGGCGTTGGTGCTGCCGGCGCGACGAACGGCAGATTGGTACTTAATATTATTTTTATTTGCGATTTCTTTTGCAAATTTAATATATTCGAAACTGCTGATGTAGGATTGATCCATGTGGCGAATTTGAGTACCACCGCCGAGAGTGCCTTGGGCAACTCCTTCCGGGAAGTATCTGTCATCGGCAGGGGAGCCTTCGAATAAAATTGCAAGGTCCGGTTTAACCTTTGCGCTTGTGATCTTTGCACCACGCATGCCCACTTCTTCTTGGGCAGCAAAACCTCCCACCACATTTACATTTAAATTTTTAGAATCTTTAATTCTCTTTAGAGTTTCGATGATTGAGCAGCAGCCGAGCCTGTTGTCAAAAGCCTTGCCCCTTATTAGGTTTCTCTTGGCGTCGTGTCTAAAATCAACCAGTGGAGCCACAGGAGCACCCACATCTATTCCAAAATCTTCTATAACTTCTCTTCGCGATTTCGCTCCAATATCGATAAACATGGAATCGATTGAAAGAGGGCGTTTTCTTTCTTCTTCACTCATAAAATGTGGTGGAGTAGATCCGGTGATGCCTTCTACAATTTCTCCGTGAATATTTTTGATTCCAACTAGGTGGGCAGGAATATTTGTTGCTACCCAACCTCCAAGTGGAACGAACATAAGAGTTCCGTTGTCTAGGATACTTTGCACCATGAAGCCGACCTCGTCTGTGTGAGCGTCGAGTAAAACTGTGTAAGGTTTGTCAGAATTATTTTTTATTCTAGCAAATAGATTGTTCATAGAATCGGTTTCGATGGAAAAATCTTTTAAATTATTTTTTATAACATCTAGCACGTCGTCTTCAAATCCAGATGGACCAAAGGCGGTGGTTATACTTTCTATTAAATTAATATCAGTCATAAATCCTCCTATTTTATTTATGTTTATAAAGTTTATTTAAATTTATTATAACACTTTTGAGGGAAGGTTAGAAACGGGTGGCTTTGAGAATTGTTATTGATTTTATTTGCAATAGCTTGACCTTTAGAGGTTATACCCGTTCGACTCACTGCGTTCGCTCAGGGTGACCGCAGTTGGGAAGACTCTATAAAGAAAACCCAAAGGAAGACAGTCACCCTGAGCGGAAGAGCCGAAGGTTCTGTAGTCGAATGGGTATAACCCTGGTGTGGTTAAAAACGGATGATTAAATTTAAATGCTCTACCTATAGCATGAAAAAATTAAACACTCTACCTATAGCACGGTAACAAATATTAATTAATATAACTTTGCCAAAAATTTAATTTATATTATTACAGTATATTTATATAAATTTACGGGTATTATATGAATACGAATATCTATTCGAATAAATGGGAGGAAAAATATGGACAGAAATGTATTGATTGGCGGGGCTGCCGGCCAAGGTATGGATACGGTGGCAAACCTTTTCAACAAGGTTTTACAGAGAAGTGGCTACTATGTATACACCACTTCTGACTACAGATCTCGTGTTAGAGGCGGTCACAATTTCTTTCAAATCAGATTTTCTGATAGAGAAATTTCAAGTCCAAGACGTGGTCTGGATGTGATCTTTGCTCTAAATGAAGAGACTCTTGAAAGACATCTTGATAGACTTAATGAAGGCGGAGTTAGTTTCTGCGACGAAGGCATCGAAGGTTTTGAAGGTACTAAAAAATATAATTTAGTTAAGAAGGCTAAGGAACTTGGTAATCCAAAGATGATTTCTACCATCGGTCTTGGTATGCTTCTTGGCAAGTTAAAGATTGATGTGAAGGTCGGAGAAGAAGTGGTTCGAGAAACTTTTAAGGAAGGTCTAATCGAAGGAAATATCAAGGCTCTAGACTACGGTTACAGTATTACTAAGACTGAAGTAAATCCGATTGAAGCAAGGGAAAGTATTTTAATAAATGGAAACCAAGCGGTTGGTCTTGGAGCTGCTGCAGCTGGTTGTAAATTCTACGCTGCTTATCCTATGACTCCTTCTTCTGGAGTGTTGGGATTCTTGTCTTCAGTTTCCGATGAACTTGAAATCGTGGTGGATCAATGTGAAGACGAGGTTGCTGCTTTAAACATGGCTCTTGGTGCATCATTTGCCGGTGTCCGAGCTATGACAGGTTCTTCTGGAGCTGGTATGGCGCTTATGAGCGAGGCTTTTTCCCTTGCGGGCATCATAGAAACTCCGGTGGTTATCATCGATGTGCAAAGACCTGGTCCTGCAACTGGACTTCCAACTGACACTGAACAGGCTGATTTAAGATTTTTGATTCACAACGGACATGGAGAATTCCCTCGTAAGGTTATAGCTCTTCGTTCTGCTGAAGATGCTTTTTATCAAACTACTAGAGCTTTTAATCTAGCTGACAAATATCAAATCCCTGTGATTTTAATGTCTGATAAGGAACTTGCGGATACAAAGATAAGCACTGCTCCTTTTGATTTTAGTAAGATTGAAATCAATAGATATCTAGCGGATCCTAATGACTATGAACCAGGCACTTACAATAGATATGAAATTACAGATTCTGGTGTGAGTCCAAGACTTATTCCTACCCGTGCCAACGGAAACATGGTCATGGTGGATTCCGATGAACACGATGAATTCGGAAGAACTAGCGAAGACGCTCAAAATAGAATAGCTCAAGTGGACAAGAGACACAGAAAGTTCGAAGGAATTATCGCCGACGAAGAAGAACCTTGGGAAATCGGTGTGGATGACTTCGACACCTTGGTAGTATGTTGGGGATCAACCTATGGAGTCGTAAAAGAATCCATCGACCTTCTAAACGAAAAAGGTCACAAAATAAAGGGACTTGTCTTTGGAGATGTGTTCCCACTACCACTTAAGAAATTTAAAAAATTCCACTCTATGGCGAAAAATTATATCGTTGTAGAAATGAATAGAGATGGACAGTTCGAAGGGCTTATCCGACAAGAAGCGCTGGTTGCATCAGATCATCTCATCACCAAGTACGATGGAAGACCGTTCTACCTTGAAGAATTAGTTGAAAGATTAGAGGAAGTGCTATGAAAAATTTTGAATTTAATATAACTGAAGAAACGCAATGGTGCCCTGGTTGTGGTAACCCAAGCATCAGGCTCGCTCTTAAGAATGCACTTGACGAACTTGGACTAGGTATGGACGATGTAATTATGTCTGCTGGTATCGGTCAAGCTGGAAAGATGCCTCAGTATATCGACCTTCACGCCTTTGCAGGGCTACATGGAAGGAGTCTTCCTGTTGCAACTGCTATAAAACTTGCAAATCACAAGGCTGTTGTAATAGCTGAAGGGGGAGACGGTGACGGATATGGAGAAGGTGGAAACCACTTAATCCACGCAATAAGAAGAAATACAAACATTACCCAAATCGTTCACAACAACCAAGTATATGGACTTACAAAAGGACAGGCATCACCTACAACGGGACATGGTCAAGTCCAAACTTTTGCCCAAGATGGAGCTAGAAGTAAGATGATGAAACCACTTGCCCTTGCCCTTACCCTTGGATCAGGATTCGTAGCGAGAGGATTCTCCGGCGATGTAAAACAACTTACAGAAATAATAAAAGAAGCCATAGAATTTAAAGGATACGCACTTGTGGACGTGCTTCAACCATGTATAACTTGGAACAAAGTAAACACATTTAAATGGTACAAGGAAAGAGTTAAACCGCTTGGGGAAGACTACGACAGCACAAACTTCGACCTTGCAATGGAAAAGGCAATGATGTGGGGAGATGAAATTCCTACAGGAGTTCTATACAAAGTAGAAAGCACCACCTACGAAGATCAATTTGGATTCTTAAAAGATGGTGAACCTATGATAGACAGAGTTCTAAATCCAATGGACGCGAAAAAAGTAATGGATAGAATGAAATAGAAAAAATTTAGTAAAGACTTTTGCAATGCAAAGGTCTTTTTTGATGCAAAAATTTAAATTGAATTATAATTTGTTTCATAGAATGAAAAATAAAAGATTTTTTGGTATACTTGTCTTAGGAGGGCACAAATGCAAAGATCAATAGAATATATTACGAAACTTACATCCATTCCATCACCAACAGGCTTCACAAAAGATGTGATGGATTATATTATGTCAGAACTTAAATCCATGGGCTTAGAACCTTACAAGACTCCAAAGGGAAATGTGATGGTTACCCTTAAGGGAGAAAAAGAAGGTGGGGAAAGACTTGTAACAGCCCACTGTGACACTCTTGGAGCAATGGTTAAGAAGATTTTGCCATCAGGAAGAATCATGTTTGATTTAATCGGTGGATTTACCTATAACTCAATCGAAAATGACAATGTAATCATACACACCAGATCAGGCAAAAAAATCACAGGTACCATTCTTTTAAACCACAGTTCTGTTCACGTTTATCGTGACGCAGGAACTCTTGAAAGAAATCAAAATAATATGGAAGTGCGCGTAGACGAAGTTACAAAATCTGAAGAAGACACTAGAAAACTTGGAATCGAAGTGGGAGATTTTATTTCCTTCGACCCTAAGACCATAGTAACAGAAAGTGGATTTATAAAGAGCCGTCACCTAGATGACAAGGCTTCTGCAGGAATCATCCTATCCATACTTAAAAAATACACAGAAGAAAAGATCGCACCAAAAGTGACAACCCATTTCGCATTTTCTTGCTACGAAGAAATCGGACACGGAATGAACTCAAACATTCCTGAAAATGTAGTGGAATACATGGCAGTTGACATGGGAGCCATCGGAGAAAATCTAACGACAGATGAATATGTGGTTTCCATCTGCGTGAAAGATTCATCAGGACCATATAACTACGAACTAAGACACCATCTAATCGACCTATGCGAAGAAAATAAAATCCCATACGCTGTGGACATCTATCCATACTATGGATCAGACGCATCAGGAGCACTAACTGCAGGATACGACATCAAACACGGACTATTCGGAGCGGGAATAGAATCTTCCCATGCCTACGAAAGAACACATGAAAAGGCAGTAGAAGCAACATTTAACCTACTAGATAAATATCTAAGATCAGACCTTGTAGATTAATCTATTGCAATAAAAAATTTTTCATGGTAGAATATTACAAAATGAATATAGACGTTGAAGAGGAGTAGTAGCAAGGACTATTTGCAAAGAGAATCTGCGTATTGGTGAGAGCAGAAGAAACAAGCTTGTGAATCCACCTTGGAGTTTAGCATTACAAGTGGACATTTTATGTCAACTAGGGTGGCAACGCGGTAATAACCGTCCCTTATTGGGACGGATTTTTTTATTTTAAGGAGAAAATATGTTAGATATCAAATTTGTAAGGGAAAATCCTGAAATCGTAAAAGAAAATATAAAGAAGAAATTTCAAGATGAAAAACTTGCTTTAGTAGATGAAGTATTAGAAATGGATGTAGAATTTAGAGCAAAGAAGACTCGCGGCGACGAACTACGCGGTAAGAGAAACGCTCTATCCAAGACCATCGGTGGTCACATGGCTAAGAAAGAATTCGAAGAAGCTGAAAAAGTAAAGGGAGAAGTTGCACATATAAACGACGAACTAGAACATCTAGAAGAAGATGAAAAAGAACTAGAAAAGAAGATCAGAGAAATCATGCTCGTAATCCCACAAATTATGGCAGACGACGTTCCAATAGGCAAGGATGACTCAGAAAATGTGGAACTAGAAAGATTCGGCGAACCAGTAGTACCAGACTTCGAAATACCATACCACGTAGATATAATGGAAAGCTTCGACGGAATAGATCTAGACTCAGCAAGGAAGACCTCAGGAGCAGGATTCTACTACCTAAAGGGCGATATAGCAAGACTACACTCAGCAATCCTAGCATATGCGAGAGACTTCATGATAGATAGAGGATTTACCTACTTTATACCACCATTTATGATCCGTTCAGAAGTAGTAACAGGAGTAATGTCCTTTGCAGAAATGGAAAACATGATGTACAAAATCGAAGGGGAAGACCTATACCTCATAGGAACATCAGAACACTCAATGATCGGTAGATTTATAGACACCATCACACCAGAAGAAGACATGCCACTTACCCTTACATCATACTCACCATGCTTCAGAAAAGAAGTAGGAGCACACGGAATCGAAGAAAGAGGAGTATATAGAATCCACCAATTCGAAAAACAAGAAATGGTAGTAATCTGTAAACCAGAAGATTCAATGATGTGGTACGAAAGACTATGGAATAACTCAGTAGATCTATTTAGATCCCTAGAAATACCAGTAAGAACACTAGAATGCTGTTCAGGAGACCTAGCAGACCTAAAAGTAAAATCACTAGACGTAGAAGCATGGTCACCAAGACAACAAAAATACTTCGAAGTATGCTCATGCTCTAACCTAGGAGACGCACAAGCAAGAAGACTAGGCATAAGACTAAGAGGGGAAGACGGCAACTACCTAGCACACACACTAAACAACACAGTAGTAGCACCACCTAGAATGTTAATCGCATTCCTAGAAAACCTACTACAAGAAGACGGCTCAGTAAGAATCCCAGAACCACTACAACCATACATGGGCGGCATGAAAGAAATAAGAAGAAAAGATAAATAAGAATATTTAAAGAAAGGGCACTTAGGTGTCCTTTTTGTTTTTTTGTAGTGGAAAGATTTTGCTTCCACAGCCGAAGGCTACAATGAACCACCCAACTACCGTCACCCTGAGAGGCAGTCGAGTTCTACAAATCAGCCTTCGCAATGCTCATTCTTTGGAACTCTTTGCACGAGACCTGCAGCGAAACGGGAGATTTTGGCTAGGGCTTCGACGCTCTACACGGAAAGCCCTAAGGAAGGCAGTCACCCTGAGCGAACGAAGTGAGTCGAACGGGTATAACATCTATAGACCTAGTCTATGCAAATAAGTT
>NZ_GL397071.1:808606-841127 GCF_000146345.1 Peptoniphilus duerdenii ATCC BAA-1640
TTTTTATCCCCGTAGCGGAAGCTATCAGCTTCCATCAACCTTGATACTAAATTATCTTTCCTCAGGCGAAGCCGTACGAACCCCTCGCACTTTGTCATCCTGAGCGGAAAAGGTGACAGCCTTTTTCGCTCAGGATGACCAGTTGGGAGGAGAAGACCCAACCAGGGTTTACCCGCTCGACTACGACGGCAAAATCCGTTTTCACTCAGGGGGATTGTAGTTGGGTGGACTTCTTAGCCTTCGGCTCTGGAAGCAGATTGCTTCGTACATTTTATTTTACAAATAAAAAACCTTCTTAAATTGATATATCTCAACTTTAGAAGGTTTTGTTAGTAATATTAAATTAGTGTATGTAATTTACATAACTTGATTAAAAGTTTGCAATATATATTGAAATTTCGTAAGTTGCTCCGTCAACTGTCATTTTTACTGAAGCATATCCGATGGTTTTGTATTCTTTGTCTAAAAGATTTTCGTTGTGTTCTTTTGAGTTGCTCCATCTTTTGATGCAGTAATCATCTACATTTGTATAAGGTTTTTCATCAAAGTACTTACCCATTCTTAGATTTTCTGCGTATGTATCGTTGATGTTAGATGGACTATTGTGGTCAGCGTCACCAGTTTTGATGTATTTATTTAATTCTTCTACACATCTAGCCATAGCGATTTCGTTTAGTTCCTTGCTTTCTTTGATAGCTGGCATTCCTTTAGATTTTCTGTAATCGTTAAGTTTCTTGGTGAAATCCTTTGAATTTCCACAGAACATCTTTTTATCAGAGGTCTTTATAATAGCTTGCGCCTTTTTATTAATATCCTTATTTGCGTTTCCTGCTGCATAGATATTTAAAGGTAGGATAAAGATTGAAAGTATAATTGCGAATAATAATTTTTTGATATTTATATTTTTCATAAAAGCCTCCTAAATAATTTCGAATAGTTTTATTACGAAATAATTTGTTGAATAATTTTTAAATTTAAAATTATTTTTGTTTTAAAAAATTTGATGTAATAGTTGGCCAACTATTTAAAATCATTTAAAAAACTTTTTGTTTGTAATTGAATTATAACATCATAAAAAAATGAAATCAATGGAGAAAAAGGCTAAAATTAAAGTATACTAAAACTGTATAGGGCTGCATTTGACTCAATTTGCACTATATTAGTGTTTAATCTTACCTAAATTTTCAAGTATAACATAAATAAATATAAAGAATAACATATAGCCAAATAGTATACTTTACTTATTGAAAAATTTTCAAATGGCGATATTAAGCCATTTTTAAAAAGTCTAGTTTTTCAATATTAATTATTATTTTCTAAAGGGGACTAAAAACGTATAAATAGCAAGGTTTAATGGTTTTAATTACTAAAGTAAACCTATTTACTAAACGATAACTCAAATGTGAAAGTTTTGTGAAACTTCTTTCACAATCGCCTTTGTTGAAGTAAAATTTCCTTAATGTTACAATGAAATAAGTAATTGAGAAGAAAAACGGGAGGATATATGAACTGGTATAACAAAGAAGAAGATGAACTGGTCTCTTATTTTAAAACCGATTTAAAGAATGGACTTAAAAAAGAAGATATTGATCAGGCTCTTTCAAAATACGGAAAGAATGAGCTTAAGCAGGAGGCTAAGAAACCTTTTATAGAAAAGTTGAAGGATCAATTTTTAGATCCGATGATTATTATACTTATAATAGCATCTATTGTTTCTGCTTTTACTGGAGACAAGGTAGAGGCTGTCATAATTATAGCTATCGTTGTGGTTAATGCCATCCTTTCTCTTCTTCAAGAGGGAAGAGCGGAACAAGCCATTGAGGCTCTTCAAAAGATGAGCTCGCCCAAGGCTAAGGTCATAAGGAGCGGTCAACATCTAGAGGTTGAGTCTTCTAACTTAGTTCCGGGAGATTTGGTAATCTTAGAGACAGGAGATATCGTTCCTGCAGATTTAAGAATTATTGAAGCTTCTAATTTAAAGATAGACGAATCAAGTTTGACGGGAGAATCTGTTCCTGTTGACAAGAATAGCAAGACCATGGATGAAGCTGATGTGGGAATAGGAGATAGAGAAAATATCGCCCACTCAAGCACCATTGTTAGCTATGGTCGTGGTAGAGGGATCGTAATCGCTACGGGACACGACACTGAAATAGGTCACATAGCTACTTCTATTGCTCTAGTGGACAACGAAGCGACACCACTTCAAAAGAAGCTTGCAGGACTTTCTAAGACTTTAGGGATTTTAGTAATTGCCATTTGTGCAATTGTATTTGTGGTAGGTCTTCTATATAAGAATGAACCTCTTGAAATGTTTATGACTGCAATTGCTCTTGCTGTTGCTGCAGTGCCGGAAGGACTTCCAGCGATAGTAACCATAGTTCTATCCCTTGGTATGGGAAAAATGGCAGAGAAAAATGCAATAGTTAAGAAACTTCTTGCGGTAGAAACACTAGGTACGACCACTGTAATCTGTTCTGATAAGACTGGAACTCTTACACAAAATGAAATGACCGTAACCAAAGCCTATGTGGACGGTCTTGAAATAGATGTAACTGGAACTGGATATGCTCCTATTGGTGAACTTCTAGTTGGCAAGGAAAAAGTTTCTGAAATCCAAGACTTAAATGTGCTCACCCATATTGCAGGCTTAACCAACGACGCAAGACTTGTAGTAAATGGAGAGAATGTTGAAATCGCAGGAGATCCAACTGAGATTGCACTTTTAACCTTTGCAGAAAAACAAGATGTAAGCGTAGATAAATTAAACGGAACCTATAAGAGAATAGAAGAGATACCTTTTGATTCTGGAAGAAAGATGATGACTACCTTCCACAGATATCCAGACAACGTATATTCCTACACAAAAGGTGCTCCAGATATAATAATAAGACACTCAACTAAGATTTTATCCAATGGAAAGATCGTCGACTTCACAGACGAAAAGAAGAAGGAAGTCTTAGAAAAGAACAACGAGTTTGCAAGGTCAGCCCTAAGAGTTCTTGCTTATGCTTATAGAACTTTTGACGAAGTGCCAAGCGACACAAGTTCTGAAAATATTGAAAACGAAATGATCTTCGTAGGTTTGACTGGTATGATTGACCCGGCTAGACCAGAGGCGAAGGCAGCTATAAAAGAATGTAAAGAAGCAGGAATAATCCCTGTTATGATTACAGGAGACTACTTTGAAACCGGTCTTGCAATTGCAAAGAATCTTGGAATCGCTGAAGATGAATCTCAAGCAATAGTCGGAGCAGAACTAAATGACATGACTCCAGAAGAGATAAGAGAAGTTGTAAAGACCAAGAGAGTATTCACGAGAGTATCTCCAGAAAACAAAGTGCAGATTGTAACCGCGCTTAAAGAAAACGGACATATAACCGCCATGACAGGAGATGGTGTAAACGACGCACCAGCTATCAAACGTGCAGACATCGGTATCGCCATGGGAATAACAGGTACTGACGTTGCAAAAAATACTGCAGAAGTAATCTTAACTGACGACAACTTCGCAACCATTGTAAATGCAGTTGAAGAAGGAAGGGTAATCTATTCAAATATTAAGAAATTCGTATCCTACCTTCTATCATGTAATATAGGAGAAGTGCTTGTGGTATTAATTGCGATTCTTATGAATCTTCCAGTGCCACTACTTCCAATCCAACTACTATGGCTTAACCTTGTAACAGATGCTTTCCCAGCACTAGCACTTGGAGTTGAAAAAGGCGAAGAAAATATAATGCAAGAGCCACCGAGAGATCCTGCAGAACCAATCCTTGACCCAGAAATTAAAATCACAGTTATAGTTCAATCTATAGCAATAACCATCGCCACCCTTGGAGCATACCTAATCGGTATCAAGTGGCATGGACAAGAGGGAATCGGACTTGAATATGCAAGAACGATGGCATTTGCAACTCTTATAACTGCAGAACTTCTAAGATCATATTCATCAAGATCAATTAGGTACACCCTACTTCACATAGGACCATTTACCAATAAGAAACTAGTATGGGCAACAATGTTCTCATTTGCCTTAATGCTTGTGGTAATGTATGTACCAAACATAAGAGAATTATTTGAGCTTGACAGCATAGGAATGAATGAATGGATAGTAATCATAGTTGCGTCATTGATTCCTTTAGTACTTGGAGAAATTCAAAAAGTTTTAAGGTTTAAAAAATATCACGACGAGTTTGAAAGATAAAATACTAAGTCCTTGGAGAAATCCGAGGACTTTTTAATTGCAAAAGTTTAAACTTCCACCCAGAAAAATTTTAAAAAATATTTTAAGAATTAATTAAAAGATGATAAAATTAAAGAGACAAAAATTAAAAAAGGAGAAAAAATGAAAAGTCTTTTGTGGAGGAAGTCCGAAAAATTAACTGCGCCTATTTCGGCGATAATGCTTTTTATATATGCTGCATCAACCGCATGTTTTGGAATTGTTTTAGGTAAACTTATAACTGCCATTTCGGAGCTTAACTTGGATGAAATGAAGATGTACATAATTTGGGCAGTAATACTTCAAATAGTTACATTTATAGCAGCCTATACAGGAAGAGGAGCGATGATTTCCTATTCCTTAGAAAAGATAATAAATCTAAAGAATAGAATATTTTACAGTGCAATGGGCGAGCCTCGTGGAGTTAGCGTTGACTTGGCGGACTTTACAACCAAAATAAATACAGTATACAACGATTACTACTTAGCAAAATGGAAAATTTTAGAGCATTTTCTATTATCTTTATGTGCAATGGCGGGAATCGTATATATTGACTGGATTATGTTATTAGTTGCGATAGCTTCATCACTAATTCCTATGGGAATACCATTTTTATTTGGAAAAAAACTTGAAAAACGCTCTGTAAAGTATAATGACGCATCAAATAGCTATTTAAATTTTGTAACGGATACACTAAGGGGCAGACTTGAAATTTTAAAGAATGATGTAGTACCTATCTATGACAAGAAACATAGAAACGAAAATATAAATTTCGAAGAGACACATTTTGATAACTTAGATCTCCAAAATCTATCGAGATACGTAGTAGAATTGGTGGGAGGAGGCTCCTTCTGCATACTATTTGCAATAGGTGGGCTACTGGTTTATAAAAATAGAATTGAAGTAGGAGGAATCATCGCATGTATTCAGTTATTTAACTATTTAATAAATCCGATTCTAACTATTTCAAACCTCATGAACTTATTAAAAGGTTCTAAACCTATCCATGATGAATTAACTGAAAAGGCCAAGGAAAAAGAAAAAGTCGATATAAATTCGCTAGAAGATTTAGATAGTGGAAATATGGAGCTAAGAAACATTTCCTTCAAGTACAAAGAAGGCCAAGAAGATGTGGTGAAGGATTTCTCTGTAATTTTTAAAGACAAGGGCAAATATTTAATAGTGGGTAGGAGTGGTTCTGGAAAATCCACCCTTGCGAAGCTGATGACTGGAGAAATCAAACCAAGTGCAGGAAATATATTCTTAAATGGCAAGGATCTTTCAAATTATTCTGACAATGAGGCTCTAAAATATATTCAATATATAGATCAAAACAGTTATCTATTTAAAGACACCATCGAAAACAATATAACCCTTTATAGAGATGTGGATGGAGGTAAGATTTCTTCTTTAAAGAACAATCTTTCTATAGAAAATCTCCACTTCGATGACATAATCAGCGACGAGCTGGGACTATCTGGAGGACAGAAATCCCGTATCAATATTGCAAGATCACTGATCAAGTCTTCTCCAATCTATATATTTGACGAGCCAACAGCAGCCTTAGACCACGACACAGCGACTTCTGTTATGAAGTATCTTCTAGATATAGATAAAACGATAATCATAATCTCCCACATGAACGACGAGAATATAATAGAGTTGTTTGACGAAGTTATAGATTTAAATACAATGAAACACAAAAACTAAAATCAAACAAAAAGAGATATTCGAAGATGAATATCTCTTTTTTTTATTCTTTAATTTCGATTTCTGGGTTTTCTAGTTTTAAAAGTGAAAGTTTCTTGTCGATTCCTCCTGCAAATCCTGTGAGTTTCTTATCCTTTCCAATGACTCTATGGCAGGGAATGATGATCCAAATTGGATTCTTACCAAGTGCCATGCCAACAGACCTCATGGATTTGGGATTACCAATTGAGCTTGCAATCCCTCCATAGGTTTTGGTGCTGCCGTATGGAATTTTTAAAGTCTCTTCATATACTTTTTTCTGAAAATCTGTGCCAGTTAATTTAATCGGGATATTAAACGTCTTTCTACTTCCGTTTAAATATTCTTTAATCTGAGATTTAACTTTCTTAGAAGTTTTATTTTCACACTCTCTATGAATTTTTTCTGAAACGAGTTTAAGACCAATTAAAGATTCATCTTCACAGATTATTTCCATAAGTCCAAGAGTTGTTTCTAGGTAGTCGTAGTTACTCATTCCACTCAACTACAATCTGTACATCTTTTGTAGCAACACCTGTGAAGCTATCGTTTATAAAATCGACATTTTTCTCTGCGCCATTTACAACGAATTTTTTTAGTTCTACTCCAGCAGGAGGATTGAGTTTTACAGTGTATCTTTCACCGATCTTAACCATATCTCTTTCTACTCTTGCGTACTTGCCGATGATTTCGATATGAGCCATCTCGTTTGACTCTTTCTTCATGATGATGGTGACATTCTTATCTCTGCCATCTATTTCTACAAAAGTCTTTTCGCTTTTGTATCCATTGTAATTTACATTTAGAAGGTACTTTCCATTTTTAAGTGTAGATTTATTTACGAATGGATTTTGATTTATAGTTAGAGCTGCTCCGTAGATAGGCTTGCCGTCTTCGGAATAGACATCCACATTTAAATAGAATTCATCTCTCTTAGTATTTCTAAGGATATAATTATCTATTTCTTTTTCAATTGCGATCATCTCTGAAAGATCATTTCTATTTGCAATATCTTCTGCCTTTGAAAGAAGTCTCTTCATGTTTTCGTCTTCATTTCTTAGGTAGTTATAATTTTCTATTAAATATTTTAGTTTCTTTCTTTGATTTTCTGTAGCTTCTGTTATGAAACTCTTGCTCTTTTCATCTTCTGTTATTATTCCAACGGTTTCGATAGGTTTTACCTTTCTCTTTAGGTATCCTTCCTTTAAGACTTTTTTGCAAAGAGTCGCAACTTCGCCACGGGATATATATCTTTCTCCTCTGAAGGATCTGTCCTTGTATCCGTTGAAAAATCCTGGAAGAAGTTTTAAGGCTTCTTTAAGTTCATCGTCCATAAATCCGATGTCACTATATTGGATGACTTCACCAGAGTTCATAAATGCTTTTGAAAACATGATTGCGAAGTCGCGTCTATTCATAAATTCTTGAGGTTTGAAGAAATTGCTATCTGTAATATATCCTAAGTTTACCGCAGATTTAATGCTTCTATAAAACCAGTCTCTTTCTGAAACATCCAAGAAATGGATTGGAACTTCACCATCTTGTGCCTGGGTGAGCTTTGTAAGAATCATGACCGCTTCGCTTCGTTTTACGAATTTATCCGGTTCAAAAGTCTTGTTTGGATAGCCAACCATTATATTCTCGTTGGTTACATAGTCGATGCTATCCTTTGCCCAATGTCTATCTGTATCACGATATGTACTTGCATATGTATTTATAAAAATTAAATAAAAAACAATTAAAATGGTAAATTTTTTCATTTTATCACCTAGTACTATATTAACTGTTTTTTTCGTCAAAATCAAATAAATGAAGTTTTCAAAAATCTATTGTAATTGTAAAAAATTTATACTTTAACTTGACGGAATCCGTCAGTAGTTCTAACATAGTATTGGAACAAGGAGGTATATATGTCAGTTATTGATGAATTAAAATCACAACTTAAAGGAAAGGGCGCTAAAATTGTCCTACCTGAAGGAGAAGATGAAAGAGTACTAGGAGCAGCTAATAGCCTAGCAAAAGAAGGAATTGTTGAACCAATCGTACTTGGTAAGAGAGCAGAAGTTGAAAAGACAGCTAAAGAATTAGGAATTGACCTAAGCGCTTTTAATTTTATAGACCCAGAAGAATCTATTACAGATGAAATGGTAGCTTCTTTAGTTGAAAGAAGAAAAGGTAAATTAAACGAAGAAGAAGCAAGAGAAACTCTAAAGAATCCAAACTATTTCGGAACTATGATGATCTACATGGAAAAGGCAGATGGAATGGTAAGTGGAGCAGTGCATACCACAGGAGATACTGTAAGACCAGCTCTTCAAATTATAAAGACCAAGGAAGGATTCAAGAGAGTATCCGGAGCATTCTTAATGCTTAGAGACAACGAAAAATATCTATTCGCCGACTGCGCAATAAATATAGATATAGACTCAGAAGGACTTGCAGAAGTTGCAGAACTTTCTGATAAAACTGCAAAACAATTCGGAATCGACGCTAAGATTGCTATGCTATCATTCTCAACAAAAGGTTCAGCTAAGGCAGAACAAGTTGACAAGGTTAGAATTGCAACTGAAATGGTAAAAAAAGACTATCCAGAAATCGTAATCGACGGAGAATTACAATTTGACGCAGCATTCGACCCAGTTACTGCTAAGAAGAAAGCACCTGATTCAAAAGTAGCAGGCCATGCAAATGTATTTATATTCCCATCACTTGAAGCAGGAAATATCGGATACAAAATGGCTCAAAGATTCGGTGGATTCAAGGCAGTAGGACCTATTTTACAAGGTTTAAATAAGCCAGTTAACGATCTATCCCGTGGATGCGTTGAAAAAGAAGTAGAAGATTTAGTAATCATAACAGCAGCTCAAGCATATCTATAAAAAATTATTTGAGTTTTTTATATATTTAATGTATAATAAACGATGAAAAGCCGAAAGGCAACCTTTTCTACGAGAGGAGGGAAACTATGTCAGAAATAAGAGTTGGAGAAAATGAATCTCTAGATAACGCCCTTAAAAGATTTAAGAGACAATGTGCTACTAATGGAGTGCTAAAAGAAGTTAGAAAGAGAGAACATTACGAAAAACCAAGCGTAAGAAGAAAGAAAAAATCTGAAGAAGCGCGTAGAAAGAAATTTAAAAGATACTAAAGAAGGTGCAGTATGTCAATAAAAGAAAAGCTTATGCAGGACTTAAAAGCTGCAATGAAATCTCATGACAAGATAAAAAAGGACACCATCACCATGGTGCGCGCTGCCATCAAACAGATTGAAGTCGACAAGAGAGTTGATCTTTCCGACGAAGAAGTTATAGACATAATTTCCAAACAATATAAAGAAAGAGTATCTTCAATTGACGAGTTTAAACGTGGCGGTAGAGATGATTTAGTCGCTCAAACAGAAGAAGAAATAAAAATAATTCTCGAGTACCTACCAAAGCAATTAACAGATGAAGAATTAGAAGATATAATTAAAGAAGCCATCGAAAAACTATCCATCACATCTAAGAAACAAATTGGCGAACTTATGAAAGAAGTTATGCCTAAGATAAAAGGAAAAGCCGATGGGAAAAAAGTAAATTCCATTGCTTCTAAGTATTTAAATTAAGCCTAGGATTTCCTAAGGCTTTTTTTTCTAAGGAGATCTTATGAAAAAGCTAAAATATTTAATCATTATTATTCTCATGATGTTTATCTCTGTCCATGCAAAAGAAGCTGTGGTTATAGATATAAGTGGAGAAATAAACGAAGCTACACTTATGAATACGAAGCGCGCGTTGAAATCTGGATCCGAAAATAAAAAAAATGTAGTATTTAAAATATCTTCAAAAGGTGGTTCCACCAAGGCAGCATTTGATATTGCAAATTTAATTTTAAATTCCAATTCCAATACTATTGCCTATTGTGAAGAACCTACTGAGGCAGAATCTACCATCATTGCTCTAAGCTGTGACAAGATTTATCTAAATCAGAGCGCGGCAATAGGAAATATAAATAAGAATTTAAAAGATAATTCCAAGAATTTAAACGAATTTCTATCTAGAGTTGAAAAAAAGAAGGGAATCAGCAAAGATTCATTGGATATGCTTAAAAAACCAGTAGGTAAGAATACTTCCAAGAATGTACCTGAGATTTTAATAAGTTCAAACCATGCTCTAGACTATGGAGTATCCGATGGAACTGTAAAAGATTTAAAAAATGTATTGGAACTTGAAAATATTTCATCTACTGAAGATTATAGGGAGCCACAGGAGATTAGACTGCTTAACCTCATTTCAAATAGGTATGTAAGCACAGCTATCTTGACCATAGCTCTAGTTGCTATGATCATAGAAGTATTTAGCCCTGGGTTTGGATTCTTTGGGACCCTTTCAATACTATTATTTATAGTATTTTTTGTGGGAAATATAATTATCACAGAGTCGAGTGTATATGTCGCACTTTTATTTATGGTGGGAATTGCACTTATACTTATTGAAGCAGTGATACCAGGATTTGGAATCTGCGGCATAATGGGAATCATTCTTTCTGTAGCGGGAGTAATCCTTGCCATGGGAAGTTTTGAAAGAGGACTCGTGCCTACCGCATCAGCTATGATTGTAGGGATATTTGCAACGAATATAATGATAAAGAGAGGAATGAAGTCAGAGTTTTTACAAAAGATTTCTTTAAACGATTCTCTAACATCTACCAAGGGATACCTATCAGTGGATAGACCAGATGTCAGCGTAGGAGATGTGGGATACACTCTCACACCTTTAAAACCTACAGGATTTATCTTTATCGAAGGGGCAAAACTCGAAGCAATCTCTGAAGATGGAATGATAGAACATGGAGAGAAAATCGTCGTGTCAAAAGTTGACGGATCAAAAGTAATAGTTAGGAGATAAAAAAATGGATGGAAGTATATTATCTAATATTTTAAGCGGAGGAATAGTAGTAGCAGTAATAATATTTCTAATATTATTCTTTTCATTTGTGCCGGTTGGACTATGGATTACAGCATATTTTTCAGGAGTAAAGATTAGAATCTCAACACTTATTGGAATGAAACTAAGAAGAGTAAGTCCTAGAAAAATCGTAATACCAATGATAAAAGCAACCAAAGCAGGACTTGATTTAAAAATAGAAAATCTAGAAGCCCATTACTTAGCAGGAGGAAATGTAAACACTCTAGTAGATGCTTTAATAGCATCAGAAAGAGCAAATATTCCACTACAATTTGAAAGAGGAGCAGCAATAGACCTAGCAGGTAGAAATGTACTTGAAGCGGTACAAGTATCTGTAAATCCAAAGGTAATTGAAACTCCAAACATATCTGCAGTTGCCCAAGACGGTATCGAAGTGGTAGTAAAAGCAAAGGTAACCGTAAGAGCAAACATAGAAAGACTTGTAGGAGGAGCTGGAGAAGAAACTATAATTGCAAGGGTAGGAGAAGGAATTGTAACCACAGTAGGTTCATCTATGTCTTACAAAAACGTTCTTGAAAATCCAGATTCAATTTCAAGAGTAGTACTAGAAAAAGGTCTAGATTCAGGAACAGCATTTGAAATATTATCAATTGACATCGCTGATGTGGACGTAGCTAGAAATATAGGTGCGAGACTTCAAACAGATCAAGCAGAAGCAGATAAGAGAATCGCAGAAGCAAAAGCATCCGAAAGACGCGCAATGGCACTTGCCCGTGAACAAGAAATGAAAGCAGAAGTTGAAGCCATGAGAGCGAAGGTTGTAGAAGCGGAATCTCAAGTACCACTAGCAATTGCAGAAGCTTTCAAAGAAGGAAATCTAGGTGTAATGGATTACTATAAAATGCAAAATATAGAATCCGATACAGATATGAGAAAGGCAATTGCAAAACCAAAAGAAAATAAAAATCTCAAAAAAGAAAATTAAAAAAATAGACAGGCGTTTAAAAAGATAACACGATTATCAATTAGACGCCTGTTATATTTTTTGAGTTTGGGTATAATAAAAGAGAAAGGTATAAATTTTTAGGAGGTTATTATGAAATCATTAAAAGGAACAAAAACAGCTAAAAATCTTATGATGTCATTTGCTGGTGAATCACAAGCAACCATGAGATATAAATATTACGCAAAGGTAGCAGACAAAGAAAAATATATTCAAATCAGAGATATTTTTGAAGAAACTGCAAGAAACGAAGAACAACACGCAAAGAGATTCTACAGATTCTTACAAAAGGATTTCTTTGACGAAGAAATCGAAGTTGTACAAAGCTTCCCAGTTCATCTAGATGAAAAGAAAGGAACACTTTCTAACTTAAAGGCAGCTGCAGCAGGAGAAGAATTTGAACATACAGAAATGTATCCAGAATTTGCAAAGATTGCAAAAGAAGAAGGATTCGACGAAATTGCCGTTGCATTCACAGAAATCGGTGAAGTAGAAGAAGCTCATGACAAGAGATACAGAGCTCTTATCAAAAACATCGAAGAAGACAAAGTATTTAAAAAAGACGAAGTAGTTCTATGGCACTGCCTAAACTGCGGATATATTCATGAAGGCAAAGAAGCTCCAGAAGTATGTCCAGCATGTCTACATCCACAAGGATTCTTCGAAGTATACTCAGAAATTAAATAATTTAATTTAATTAAGAACAAAAATTATTTAAAAATTATAAAGACTTCCATAGGGGAGTCTTTATTTTTTTTACTTAATTTAATTTTAAAATGGTATAAAAAATAGCATTCTTAGGCGAAAGTAGTACTTTTCCTTTTATTAAGAATACAGTAGTGTTATAATGATTGTGACTAAAATAAAATTACTAGGCAGGCGATTAGCCTGTTTTATTTAATGATATAAATTTTTATTTTGAAATAATTACGCAAAACTTTTAGGAGGAAATATGAAAGCTTTAGTTGTAGGTGCTGGAAAACTCGGTTATAGACTTGCAGCTGCACTTATAGATGAAAATTATGAAGTAACCGTAGTTGATAATGATGAAGCTGTAATTAAAAATATTCAAAATTCTCTAGACGTACTTAGCATCTGTGCAAATGCGCTTGATTTTGGTGTGCTCGAAGAACTGGATATTTCTAAATTTGACTATGTACTTGCCACTACTACAAATGATGAGGCAAATGTAATACTTTGTACAATTTCCAAAAAACTCGGTGCAAAATATGCCATTGCAAGGGTAAGAGATCCAGAATATATAAAGCATCTTGGATTTATTTCTAAAGAACTTGAAATAGATAAAATTATCAATCCAGATTTTGCCACTGCAAGGTCCATAGTTAAGTATCTCATGAAGAGATACCAACTTTATTCCAGCGAATTTGCAGGTGGGAAAGTATCCCTAGTTGAATTTAATATCGGTACTGATCCAAACTTCATCGGCAAAAGAATTATGGATATTGAAAATATAAATGATCTTTTGATTTCTGCAATTTCAAGAAGTGGAGAAGCAATCATTCCGAACGGTCGTACTGTGCTCGAAGAAAATGACGTAATAATCTTGGCTGGAAAATCTGAAAATATAGAGATCTTTGACAAAGAACACACAGGAGTTAAGAAGACGAGATCCCTTAGAAGTACCATGATTCTCGGCGGTGGAAAGACTGGTCTATACCTTGCCATGCTTCTTTTAAATGAAAATATAGATGTGACCATAGTTGAACTAAATAGGGAAAGATGTCTTGAGTTAAAGGAAATGATTCCTGATGCAGAAGTTATAAACGGAGACGGAACAGACATTGCAATCCTAGAAGAAGAAATGGTTCACACCTACGATTCATTTGTTGCTGCAACCGGTATTGATGAGGCAAACTTACTTATGAGTCTTGTGGCGAAACAGACTGGAATTTATAAATCCGTTGCTAAGATTTCAAGAACCAACTACGACAAGGTCTTGGATAAACTCGATATAGATGCAGTGTTTAATACTTCCTATATCACTGCAGCGGAAATTTTGAGAGAAATAAGGGGCAAGAGTTCCCTTTCACTTCATCTACTACTAAATGGACAGGTGGAATGTATTGAACTTATCATAAAAGAAAGACAATTGGTCTGTGGCAAAGCTCTTGAAGAATTGAACCTTCCTGAGGGTGTGCTTATCATCGCAGTTATAAGAAATAACGAGATGATAGTTCCAAATGGTAAGACTGTATTGGAATCAGGAGATAGAATAGTTTTATTTGCTATGCACCAAGTTGCACCTAAGATGCAAAAGATTTTTTCTTCCGAAGGAAAGATAAAGGATGCAATCAATTCTTTGATGAATAGAGGATTAGCAGATGAATTATAAACTTATTTCAAAGATACTTGGCTATATTTTAATAATAGAGACGGCATTTATGGCGCCATCTCTTCTACTTAGTTTGGTGGATAGAGATGGAAGTTATAATGGTTTTATAATCCCAATGGCAATTTCTTTGGTCTTGGGATTAATTTTAATTAATCTAAATACAAAGAAGAAGTCTCTTTCACCTAGAGATGGAATTTTAATCGTAACCGCTTCGTGGATACTCGTTTCCCTTGTAGGAGCAATTCCACTTTTTATATCTGCACATATGACCTACATCGATTCATTTTTTGAAATTGTATCAGGATTTACTACCACAGGTGCGACGGTTATCTCTGGAATAGAATCATATCCAAGATCTGTAATCTTTTGGAGATCTATAACCCACTGGATTGGCGGTATGGGAATACTTGTATTTACAGTTGGACTACTTCCAAAACTTGGAGTCGGTGGATTTCAAATTTTTAAGGCGGAATCTCCGGGACCAGTTGCAGGAAAGATCGAGTCCACCATTTCTCAATCATCAAAGAGACTATATATAATATATATTATTTTATCTGCAGCACTTTTTATTTGCTTAAAGATTGCAGGTATGCCAGTGTTCGATTCATTGGTCCACACCTTTGGTGTGCTTGGCACAGGAGGATTCTCATCTTATAACGATTCCTTTATGTCCTATCCAGGAAATGCCGTGCACTTCATACTTGCGTTATTTATGTTTTTAAGTGCGACAAACTTTACAATTTACGCACTTATAACGAGAAAAAAATATAAAGAAATTTTGCAAAATGACGAACTAAAGCTTTGGATTATAATTACCTTAGGTGCCATTACACTTATAACCATAGATTTATTTTCAAAAGGTTATCCGTCACTACTTTTAGCTTTTAGAGACTCAGCCTTTCAAGTAACATCCATATCCTCTACATCTGGATTTGCAAATGCAGACTATGATATTTGGCCAAGTTTTTCTAAATTTATCTTGCTTATACTTATGATATTTGGAGGATGCGCAGGTTCAACAGGCGGAGGAATCAAGGTGACGAGGATCTCTATTCTATTAAAATTAATAAAGAGAGAAATGAAAAAGGCGACCCATCCAAAGGCGGTCATCCCAGTTATAACAGACGGGAAAGTTCTATCTGATGAAGTTGTGCTTGGAATAAATGCATATCTTGGTACTTATTTTGTAATAGCGTTAATATCTACTGGAATCGTAACACTTTCTGGAGTAGATTTAATAACTGGATTTTCTTCCGTTGCAACTACACTTTCAAATGTTGGACCAGGATTTGGAAAAATAGGTCCGACGAAAAATTTTGCCTTTTATAGCGACTTTTTCAAAATATATTTCAGTGGACTTATGTTACTAGGAAGACTTGAGTTCTTTACGATTTTGGCACTATTTACAAGAAGTAGACATAGAAAGGACATCATTAAATTATAAATAAAAAAACGCGTTCAGAAAAATCTTGATTCATTGAAAAAAAACATTAAAGTGGTAAAATATAAATAGGTAGTTGTTGAATATAAGAAAGAATGGTGGATTATGAAGTGTAAAAAGATAGGTTTAAAATCATTTTTATTAGTTTTAATCTTAGCCATCATCGCTACTGGATGTTCCAAGACAAATGATGCTAAAAAAGAGACGAAAGATTTTGACAAAGAAAAAGCGTTTAGTGAAATTGTAGAAGAAAAAGATTTAAAGAGTTATATCTTAAACTCAGAGATAACTTCGAAATCAGAAAAAGATGGCGATGAATACACATCTAATGGAACTTTGGAAATAATAAAAGATCCAATGACCTACCACTCAACAGGCACTAGCGTAGATGGAGATAAGAAGCTAGAGTTTGAAGAGTATGTCACAGATGGATTTAGGTATCGAAAAAATGAAGACGGTCAATGGACAAAAGAAAACTTCGATGGAGAAGGAAAAGCTACCTTTGTTTCAAAAAATAATATAAATGAAGATTCAATTTTAAAACCACTTAAACAGTACTATGTAATGAGTGAAACGGATACGGATATAGTGGCAGAGTTAAAATCCACTCCTCAAAATATAGACGAGATTAAAAATATTATTTTTGAAGACAAAGACGCTCCATTCTACAAGGAACTAGAATCCATAGAAGCTAAATTTATATTCGATAGAGAGACCAACTATCCAAAGTCATTTGAATGGGAATTAAAATTCACAGATGAAAATGGAAAGACCAAAACCATAAGAGAAAGCGGAAGCTACGAAAAGGTAAATGAACTAAAAGAGATAGAATTACCAGAAGAAATTAAAAATTTATAATATAGCCGGAGTATAATGCTCCGGTTTTTGTTTGCAAAAATTTAAATAATAAAAAATTTATTTTAAATAATTAGTGCACTTTTAAAGTTTTCATTTCTTGAAGATATACTACAAGTCTACTATAATTTAAGTAAGGAGGGGCAAATGAAAACAGATTTTGAGATTTCGAAGGAAGCGCATATCTTACCGATAGAAGAAATAGCGAAAAAACTCGGTGTAGATATGAATTATGTGGAAGCGTATGGAAAGTACAAGGCGAAGATAGACCCGAAGGCTATTAAAGAAAAAGAAAATTCCAAACTTATATTGGTAACGGCGATTACTCCAACCCCAGCAGGAGAAGGAAAGTCTACGGTAACCATAGGACTTACAGATGGACTAAATAGGATCGGCAAATTTACAGTGGCTGCACTTCGTGAACCATCATTAGGACCAGTTTTTGGAATTAAAGGCGGAGCTTGCGGCGGTGGATATGCACAAGTAATTCCAATGGAAGATATAAATCTTCACTTCACTGGAGATTTACACGCAATTACCACTGCAAATAATTTACTTATGGCTCTTATCGACAACCATATCGAAAAGGGCAACGAACTTAGGATCGATGAAAGAGAAGTAAAAGTTAGAAGAGTAATGGATATAAACGACAGAGCCCTTAGAAATATTGTAGTGGGCTTAGGCGGAAGAAATATGGGCTATCCGAGAGAAGATCACTTCATGATTACAGTTGCATCAGAAGTTATGGCTGCCCTATGCCTTGCAAATTCTCTTATGGATTTAAAAGAAAGACTTGGAAATATTGTCTTTGCAGATAATATGGACAAAGAACCTCTCTACGTTAGAGATTTAGGTGCAGAAGGTGCCATGGCTGTTGTCCTAAAGGATGCAATCAAACCAAACCTTGTGCAAACTCTTGAAAATAATCCTGCAATCATCCACGGCGGGCCATTTGCAAATATCGCCCATGGATGTAACTCAGTACTTGCTACAAAGATGGCTCTTTCTATCGGAGACTATGTAGTTACAGAAGCTGGATTCGGTTCCGACCTCGGTGCAGAAAAATTCATGGACATAAAGATGAGACTTTCAGGGCTTAAACCAGATTTAACGGTGGTAGTCGTAACTATAAGAGCTCTAAAGATGCACGGTGGAGTTGAAAAAGATCACCTTTCAGAAGAAAATCTTGACGCACTTAAAGTTGGATTTGCAAATGCGAAAAGACATATCGAAAATATGCAGAAGTTCGGCGTTCCAGTTACAGTTGCAATAAATGTATTTAAAGACGACACAGAAAAAGAAATCGAACTTCTAAAAGAAATGGTTAGAGAAGTGGGAGTAGAAGCTACTGAATGTAGAGGATTTGAAAAGGGAAGCGTTGGCACTACAGACCTTGCAAAGGTAGTTGTGGAAACCATTGAAAATAACAAATCCGATTTCAAACCTATCTACCCTCTAGAACTTTCAATAGAAGAAAAGATAGAAAAAATTGCAAAGGAAATCTACAGAGCAAAGGGCGTTAACTTCACAGCGGAAGCTAAGAGAAAGCTAAAATACATGAAGGAACATGGATTTTCTAATCTACCAGTATGTATCGCCAAGACCCAATACTCCTTCTCAGACAATCCAAAGGCACTAAATGCTCCAGAAGATTTTGAAATAACCGTAAGAGATTTAAATCTATCTAACGGAGCAGGATTTGTTGTAGCACTTACAGGAGATATTATGACCATGCCAGGTCTTGCAAAAGTACCAGCAGCACTTAAGATGGACATCGACAGCGACGGAAATATAGTGGGACTGTTCTAATGCTCAATAGAGATTTTACAGATTTTATAGAAGATCTATCCTCAAATAGACCTGCTCCAGGAGGAGGAGCAGTGGTAGGAGTAAATGCGATATTAGGAGCATCACTTCTCTTGATGGTGGTAAATCTAACTATAGAAAATAAAAACTATTTAGAAGTAAGAGACGAAGCTTTAAAGCTCAGGGACGAACTCTTGGAGATAAAAGAAATCCTAATGGATGCACCTCAAAAAGATGCAGAGGCTTTTACAGAAGTTGCCAAGGGATTTAAGATGAAAAGATCCACAGAAGAAGAAAAAAGAGCCCGAAGCGAAGTAATAGAAAGAGGATATAAACTAGCTACAGACACGCCACACCAAGCGCTTAAAACCATCGCAAGACTTATTCCAATAGGCATGAGACTTTACGAAATTGGAAATCAAACTGCCATTGGAGATGTGCTAGTTGGACTAAAGCAAGTTGAGATTGCAATATTTGGTTCAATAGAAAACATGGGACAAAATATTAAATCCATAAGAGATGAAGAGTACGTAGCTAAGATGCAAGTTGAAATAAAAAAATATTTAAAGATGATGCGAGGACTTAGAGCAAGCCTCGACGAACTTATTTAAATTGCCGGAGTTATCTCCGGTTTTTTATTTTTTTACTATAAGAAAATGTAATTGGATTTGGTGTAATCTGTTGAAGTAGTGAAATCTAAATGATATAATTACATTAGTGTTACACATATTTTACACTAGTATTAAAACTTACTACGAACCAAAATTGAAATGAAATACTAGTAAAAAATTTAAATAAAATTTGGGGGATTAATTTGAATAGCAAGCTAGACTTTGAGTTTTATAAAAAAAGTGCAGACTACATACTTTCTAAAATAGAATTCGTTCCTGAGATAGCTATTGTCTTGGGATCTTGTCTTGGAAATTTATCAGAAGAAATAGAAAATAAAATCATAATAGATTACAAGGACATACCTAATTTCTTGGATGCGACTGTGGATTCCCACGCAGGCAAACTTATCCTAGGAGATTTAAGTGGCAAGAAAGTCGTGTGCATGTCCGGGAGATTTCATTACTACGAAGGGTATGACTTCGAAGAGCTTACCATACCTATGAGGGTTATGCACCTACTTGGATGTAAGATGGTTATCCTTACCAATGCAGCAGGAGCAGTAAACGAAAGCTTCGTTGCTGGAGATATTATGATTATAAAAGACCAAATAAAATTAAACGGTGCAAGCCCTGTAAGAGGAAAAAATATACCTGAGTTTGGTCCGAGATTTTTCGATATGTCAAACACATATGACAAAGAATATATTGAAGTAGCTAAAAAGGCTGCGAAGATTTCCGAAATAGATATAAAAGAAGGAGTTTACTTCTACATGCCGGGACCACAGTTTGAAACTCCTGCAGAGATAAGAGCCATAAGAGCATTGGGAGGAGATGCAGTAGGCATGTCCACCGTTACAGAAGCAATAGTAGCTGCCCATTGTGGCATGAAGGTGCTAGGGCTTTCGCTTATGAGCAATATGGCAGCCGGAATACTAGATGTTCCACTAACAACCGAGGAAGTAGACGAAACTGCTGAAAGATCTGAAAAGAAATTCAGAGTTTTGTTGAAAAATATATTAAAACAAATTTAAAATGGAGGATTTTATGAAGAGAAAAATCGCACTACTGTTAGCTGTACTTATGCTAGCTACAACCATTACAGCTTGTGGAAACAAGACTGGTAATGAAAAGGCAAATGCAAATGCAGGAAAGGCAGAATCAGGAGAAGCTAAGAAGAAGATAGCTTTGGTAACTGACCCTGCAGGAACTCAAGTATTCGTACTTAACATGATCGCTGGTCTAAAAGACGCAGCTAAAGAACTAGGATTCGAACCAATCGTAGTTGAATGTGCTGACGCAGCAGCTTTTGAAGAAAACACAAGAGCTCTAGTTGAAGAAAAAGTTGACCTTATCATCGGTGGAGGTTGGCCATCAGGAGAAGCTATAAACAAAATAGCTACAGAATTCCCTGACGGAGCTAAATATGCTCTTATCGACTCAGAAGTTGAAGCTGAAAATGTAAAATGTATTTCGTTTAGAGAACAAGAAGGTGCTTACCTAATCGGTATGATCGCTGCAATGGTAACAGAACCTGATGAACAATTCTTCGGTGGAGTACACGTTAACCAAGGAGTTGGATCTTGGAAATGGAGATACGGATTTATGGAAGGTGCAAAATCAATCAAACCTGATTCAAAATTCGTATTCAACTACACAGGATCATTCAATGAACCTGCAAAGGCAAAAGAATTTGCAATCCAACAATATGAACAAGGCGCAAGATTCATAAACGCAGCAGCAGCTGGTGGAGACAAAGGTGTATTCGAAGCAGCACTTGAAAAAGGATTCTACACTTCTGGACAAGACATCGACTTAACAAATCCAGACAACAAGTACATCGTTTCATCTCAAATCAAAGACTCTTACGCAACAGTTCAATACCTAGTAAAACAATTTATGGAACAAGGTGACAACTGGAAATCTGACAACGAAGAATGGGGACTTGAAGAAGGAACTATCGGTGCAGTTTATGTAACTCACGAAAGTAAAAACCCAAGAAGTGACAGACTTACTGATGAAGATATTGCAAAGTTAAAAGAAGCAGCAGAAAAAATTAAATCAGGAGAGTTAGACCTTAAAACATTGCCAAAAGAAGAAGATTATAAGTAAAATTTAAATGTTGGAGGCTATGCCTTCAACATTTTTTTATAAAGGAGAAATATGTTACTTGAAATGAAAAACATCAGCAAGTCCTATGACAATGTGCTTGCTAATGATGATATAAGTCTTAATCTAAATGAAGGAGAGATCCTGTCCATAGTTGGCGAAAACGGAGCCGGCAAATCCACCATTATGAAAATCCTCTATGGAATAGAATCAAAGGACAGCGGTCAAATCTTGATTAGAGGCGAAGAAGTAAATATAAAAAGCCCAAGGGATGCAATCAAACACGGAATCGGAATGGTTCAACAACACTTTATGCTATTTAATCCATTTAAAGTTTTTGAAAATATAGTTTTTGGAGAAGAACCTAAAAAAGGAATGTTTTTCGATAGGCAAAAGGCGAGAGAAGATGTAGTAGAATTATCTAAAAAGTATGGGCTTAAAATAAATCCAGATCAAAAAGTGGAAGACTGCCCAGTTGGGATTCAACAGAGAATAGAAATCTTAAAGGTGCTATATCAAAACGCAGAGATAATAATTTTTGACGAACCTTCTGCTGTTTTAACTCCACAAGAAGTTGACGAACTTTTGATAACCATAAAAGAACTTTCAAAAGTTGGCAAGAGCATCATACTTATAACCCACAAACTAAATGAAGTTATGGCTGTCTCAGATAGAATATTCATCATGAAGAAGGGTAAACACATAGCTACCTTTAACAAAGAAGATACTTCCATCGAAGAAATTTCTTACCTAATGGTTGGAAAAAAACTTACTGAAAATACCATCTGCGACACGAAGAAGGATCATGTGGTTTTAGATGTAGAAAATGTAAATTTAAATAACAATGGGGAGGAACTTTTAAAGGATCTTTCCATGAAGATCTACGGTGGAGAAATCGTAGGTATTGCAGGAGTATCAGGCAATGGTCAATCGGAAATCATAGAAGTTTTAACGGGGCTTCAAAATGTAGATTCCGGAAAAATTTCCATAGAAGGTAGAGAAGTTCAAAATAGATCTGTGGAAGAGATAAGAGATGCCGGACTTGCAGTGGTGCCGGAGGACAGATATCTTTGGGGCTGTGCGAAGGAAGCAGACCTTAGAGAAACTACGATTATGCATCATCATAAAAACGAAAGACTTTCTAATAAAGGAATCTTAAAGGGCAAAGAAATCGATAAATTTACTCTAGATGTGCTAAAAAAATATGATATTAGGTATGGATCTCTAGATCAAAAGGCGGGACAACTCTCTGGAGGAAACATTCAGAAATTAATCGTCGGAAGGGAACTAGAACAGAATTCAAAATTTTTAATTGCAGCCGAACCGACTAGAGGAGTAGACATAGGAGCCATGGAAGAGATTCATAACAAACTTTTAGAGAAGAGAGAAAAGGGCGACGCCATTTTACTTATTTCTTCTGAACTTACAGAAATACTTAAACTTTCAGATAGAATCTACACAATTTATGATGGCAGATTCAATGGAGAATTTACGAGAGAAGAAGCAGACTCTGAAAAGATCGGTCTACTTATGATGGGAGGAAAGATTGTTGAAAAAAATTAATTACAAAAGAAGAGCAATGCTAGCTTCCCTTGGGCAGACTGCAATTGCAGTGCTCTTTGGACTTTTAGTAGGAACCATTGTAATTTTAATATCTGGTGCAGATCCTGCGCAGGTTTATCAAGAGATGTTTAACAAATCATTCTTCTCTTCATATTATTTCTTACAGACATTAACTAGGGCAACTCCTATCGCCATCTGCGCATTTGCAACGGCGATGGCATGGAGGGCAGGATATATAAATATCGGTGTGGAAGGACAGATGATAGTGGGAGGTTTCTCTGCGCTAGTAGTAGCACTACTTGTGCCTGGACCACCTAAACTTGTGTTAGTCCTTGCAATAATAGTAGGACTTATAGCAGGAGCCCTCTACGCAACTATTGCAGCGGTTTTAAATATGAAGTTTAATGTTACCATCGTCATTTGTACGCTAATGATGAACTATATCGCCGACAATGTGGTATCCTACTTCGTAACATTTCCACTAAGGGCAACCTCTGGAGATGGATTTTCAATTCAAACGGAAGCCATAGGAGATGGACTTAAATTTTTAAGATTTTTTAAAACTTCTACATTCAACATAGGATTTATAATTGCTGTTCTATGTATGATATTTTTAATATTTATATCCAACAAGACCACCTTTGGATACGAATCAAAGATGACAGGATTTAACAAGAATTTTGCCAAGTATGGCGGAGTAAACGAAAAAAAGGTGATGCTTATAACCATGGGATTATCAGGTGCTATAGCTGCACTTGCAGGGATCTGTGAAATATTTGGAGTTAAATACAGATACATGAGCGGAATGTTTACTTCCACTTCATACGCATGGACTGGACTTATGGCGGCGCTTATTGCGAATTTACATCCAGTTGGAATCTTTGTGTCCTCTATATTTTTATCAGGGCTACAAGTTGGAGGTCAAGCTATTCAAAGATCTGCAGATATTCCACTTCAACTTTCAACGATTATTCAATCTGCAATCACATTATTCGTTTCAGTTAAGATAACTTACAAACACATTGTTAAGAGAAGAAAAATAAAATCAAATGTAGAAGAAATAGCGGAAGGAGATGATAAGTAATGGATATGAATTATTTGGCAAGTATAATCAACTCAACCTTAAGATCTGCAACGCCTGTACTATTTGCAGCACTAGGCTCTGGAATCTGCTCAAAAGTTGGAGTATTTAACATCGCCTTAGAAGGTCAGATGCTCATCGCATCATTTGTAGCCATAGTTGTAAATTATTTCTTCCATAGTGTCATCCTTTCAATCCTTGCAGGGATGCTTGCAGGAAGTATCATCGGCACAATCGTTGCATTTTTACAAGTTAAGTACAAGGCAGCGGATATGGTAATAGGTACTTCTATTAACCTACTTGTAGGTGGACTTACTGCAATATTTCTATATATTATTTTGGGAGTAAAGGGAAGTTTTTCCTCTCCAGAATTAATTTCACTAACAAAGATTAACCTTCCAATAATAAAAGATATTCCTTTTGTAGGAAGAGTTTTTGAAAATTTAACAATTTTGGATTATCTATCTTACTTCACTGCATTTTTAATATATGTTTTCCTTTACAAAACCGTTAGAGGATTTAGAACCTTATCAGTTGGAATAAACATAAATGCAGCCAACTCTCTCGGTATCAATTCACTTAGAACTCAGATGATTACTGTAATAATTTCTGGAGCTCTCTGTGGTCTCGGAGGAGTTGCACTAAGTCTAGGTCAAGTAACACTTTTTACAGAAAACATGACTGCAGGTAGAGGATTCATTGCAATGGCAGCTGCATCAATGGCGAGAAATCATCCAATATTTTGTATAATATCAAGTCTCTTCTTTGGAGCGTGTCAAGCCTTTGGAGTTGCGATACAAAACGTGGTACCGAGTCAACTAACCATGGCAATACCATATACTGCAACCATAATTGCCCTTGCAATATTTGGAAATAGAATGAGAAAGAAAGCGAAATAGGAGAAATATGATTAGAGAAGATAAGGGAATGCCATTCCTACTTAGATATGAAAATGTAGCCTGGTACGAAGATGGTCAGGTTAGAATCTTGGACAGAAGAGTGTATCCAAGAGAAGTAAAATTTGTAAATTGCAAGACCTATAAAGAAGTGGTCCTTGCCATTCAAAATCTCGTAACTCAAAGTGCAGGACCATATACAGCAGTGGGCATGGGAATGGCACTTGCAGCATATGAATCTAGAAATTTAGAAAAGAGCGAAAGAATTAAATTCTTAGAAGAAGCGGAAAATGCACTTCGCAACGCGAGAATCACCACCGCATCAAGGTATGGAATCATAACTTCAAGATGTTTAGAAATTGCAAAAGATGCAATAGCAAATGGAGAAGATCCAATAGAATTAATCGTAGAAGATACAGTGAACTCTCTCAACAGAAGGTATACAACTATGCAAAAGGTGGGAGATAGTCTTCTAGAACTTATTCCAGAAGGTGGAACACTCTTAACCCAATGCTATGGAGAAACCATAATCGGAACAGTTATAAGAGCTGCAAAGAGAGAAAATAAAATGTTCAAAGTGATCTGCCCAGAGACTAGACCATTCCTTCAAGGAGCGAGACTTACCGCATCATGTTTTGCAGAAGAAGGATTCGACACCACAGTCGTAACAGACAATATGATTGGAGAGATACTTTCTAAAAATATGGTGGATGTATTTAGTTCTGCAGCAGATACAATTACAGAAGACGGCTCTGTGGTAAACAAGGTAGGCACGCTTCAAATAGCATTACTTTGTAAACACTTTGGCGTTCCATACTATGTGACAGGAATTCCAGATTTAGGCAAGAAGACTCTAGACGATGTTAAGATTGAAATGAGAAACCCAGAGGAATCACTTCTACTTGGAGGAGTAAAACAGACTCAAAAAGGTGTGAAGGGTTATTATCCATCCTTTGATAAAACTCCTTATGAATTTGTAAAGGGAGTGGTAACAGACAAGGGAATCTTTAGCCCAGAAGAACTTAAAAATTATTTCAAAGATAGCGACGGGAAATTTTATTAGAGGTTAAGATGTATTTAGAAGAGAAGAAAGAATTAGTTGAATATGGCAAAAAGATGTCTTCGGAAGGACTATCCTCAGGCACCAGCGGCAACCTCTCCATCTATTTAAAAGAAGAGGGAGTCGTGCTCATTACGCCATCTGGGATTGGATATTTCGACACGACACCAGAAGATATAGTGGCGATGGATCTTGAGGGAAATATTATAGAAGGCACGAGAAAACCATCCAGCGAATGGCATCTCCATACACTTTTTTATAAAAATAAACCGGAAGCGAGAGCAGTGGTCCACACCCATTCTAAATTCTGCACAACTTTATCAACACTTAGGATGCCGATAAAGGCGGTCCACTATGTCATAGCAGATGCAGGAACAAACGAAGTTCCTTGCGCTCCATATAGAAGGTATGGCACAGAAGAACTTGCAAAAGTTGCGGTAGAATCCGCAAAGGAAAGTAATGCAGTCCTACTTGCAAACCACGGAATAGTAGTCTGCGGCAAGAATTTAAAATCTGCCTATGGACTTGCTAAGGGAATGGAATATGTGGCAGAAATCCAAGTAACAGCCATGAGCGTAGGAGAACCGGTAGTGCTAAGTAAAGAAGAGATGGATGAAGTGCTGGAAGGATTTAAAACCTACGGCCAAGTGAAAAGAGAACTATAATGGCGCTTATAATAGTTTCTGCAAAAGATAGAGAAGACGCCTACGAAAAATTTATAAAACTTAAGAATAAAGAAGCCTATGCGGAAGAACCAAAAAGATTTCAGGATTTTATTTTCGATTATAAAAATGAATTTGAATTTTACGAAAACTATTTGGAATTAAATCTCTATGGAATATCCAAGATAGATAATAGAGAAATTAAATTTATAAAAGAATTTTTAGAATCCATCACTCGATTTTTAGAAGAAAATGCGAAACTAGAAAATAAAATAATTGAAAAATATAATTTATCCATGAAAAAGATAAGAAACTACATCGATAAACTTATGAAAGTACTAGACTTTGCAGAAAAAAATGGAGACAATTTGATAGGCTTAGGAGATTAAATACGAATAAAAAAGAGAGACCGCGAGTCTCTCTTAATTTTATTACAAATAAAATATATTTATTTTCTTCCAGTAATTGCGTTTACAATTGCTAGTAGAATTACTGCTCCGAACACGCCTACTGCAAGTGATGCTTTGGTGCCTTCACCTTGGATAATATTAAACATACCAAGTACGAATCTTCCGATGGATCCACCTATGATACCTACGATGACATTTTTAAATATTCCCATGCTTGCGTTCTTACCCATTATAATACTTGCAATCCAGCCGGCTACACCGCCGACGATTATACTCCAAATCATAATATTCCTCCTTATACTTTATATACCCAAAGAATCGAAATTTAAATTTTCTACCAGAAAAAGTGAAAAATTTTAAATATTTTGGTATAATAAATAAATACGGACACGTAGCTCAGTAGGATAGAGCGAGGCTCTCCTAAAGCCTAGGCCGGAGGTTCGACTCCTCTCGTGTTCACCAAAATTTAGCACCTTGAAGGTGCTTTTTTTATGCTTGTGGTCATCTAAGTTAATGGAATTATTATACTTCTTAATAGTTCTATAAAACTTAGAATTAATGTATAATTTAATTAAGAAATACAAAGGAGAGTAGCAAATGAGGAAAAAACTAATAACAATAGTAACATTAACAGCTATATTATTATCGCCGATAAATATTTTTGCGAAGGACTTTACCGATGTTAAAAAAGGCGACTGGTTTTATGAAGCTGTATCAGAATTAACAGATGCTGGAATAATAAATGGATATCAAGACAACACATTTAAACCAAGTAGAAAAGTAAGTTATGCAGAGTTCTTGACACTGCTAAACAACACGCTTGGCGTTAAACAAGCGCCAGACAATAAAAATCCAAGAGAATGGTACAATCCAACTCTTAATGAATTAAAAAGTAAGGGTGTAATAACAGAAAGAATTGCAAATCCAAATGCAGAAATCTCAAGAAACGAAATGGCAAAATACCTATCCCTAGGTTTAGAAAAGCTAAAGAATCAAAAGCTAAATAAAGCGGAGCCAACAACAATAAAAGACTTTAATAATATCCCAAACGAATACAAAGATTTTGTAGCAAATGTAGTAAATGCCGGACTAATAAAAGGCGATGAAAAACAAAACTTCAATGGTGCTAAATCACTAACTCGTGCAGAAACAGCAATTATTATAAAAGGTCTAGGTGGAACAACACAAGAAGCTAAGAAGCCAACAGTAGATGAACAAGGACTACAATTAACAGACCCAACAAAACCAATGATTTGGAAAGAAAAAATGAAAAGAAAATATGTAAGACAACCACAAGAAGGCGATATAGTAATCAAAGCCGATGGTACAAGAGTAACACTAAAAATAGGAATGGCAGGTGTACTAGGAGCAGGTCAAGGAGTAGATCCTTATACAGGACTAATTATGAAAGATGGTTCAGTTTTCAAAGAAGGGGATCTAGGCTGGCATGGTTGGTATTCATTATTTGGACAATTTGGTGAAGAAAAAATGTCAATAGGAGGACAACCTTATTCAATTGACCCTAAGACAGGGGAAGGACATTTTGATTTTGAGTGGCAAAAAATGAGAACTATTGGTGCAGAAGATCCACCTATTATAAATGAAAATTTACAAGAAATTCCTTGGAACGAAGTTGTAAAACCAGGAGAAAGACCAATGACAGTGAAAGATCCTATAAGTGGAAAAGTGTACAATACAAATGGTCAATACGAATGGACGGGCACATATTGGCAAGCAATAATGTAATGATAATAAATCTAAAAAAACACACAAGTCAGTTGATTTGTGTGTTTTTTAATCTTTTTTATATTTAATATTATAAAATTTATGCCCCTACAAATCCTCTTAGAAGTATCGCCACTAAGATATGAGCTGGGTAGAACAGATAGGTGATGTACTTGGAGAGATGTCTTCCGTGGGTGCCATCATCTAAGTAGATTAGAAGATATGCTGGAAGTACATATGGTGTCTGTATCATTCCAAAAAGCATAGGCAGTAGAAGTGTGATTTTGCTCTTTGATCTTAGGTAGATATAGAATGTATAGATCAAGAACACTCCGTAGAATCCATAGTCGGTGTGACAATATTCTGCAACGAACCCAAGTGTAATGACCACTACTAGTTCTAATAGCGCTCCTAAGTATCTATTTTTTATATTTTCTTTTACATAGCCGCTTATGATAAGAGCTAGAAGTCCAAATGCCAATGTAAAGAAAATATTGTTATAACTCATTACAAAAAACTTATCGAAAAGAAGGTAGTCGAATAGAACTTCAGAGATAAGTCCAACGCCTACTAGCCTCAGTAGATAATTTTTTTTATTTTTGGTGTGTAGATATCCCACTGCAATCATGTAGGCAAATAGTGGGAAGGATATCCTTCCGATATTTCTGCCTATATGGTAGATATTTTCTGGCATTGAAAGTTCAAATGCCGCAGTAAAATGGTCTATAACCATGGTGATTATTGCGATGACCTTTAAAATAAATCCGTTGGTTCTTATCTTATTCATATAAGTTCTTCTGGATCCTTGCAGTCTTCTTCATATACTTTTGCTAGAGCGGCATTTGTTATATATCCGCCCATGGTATTTATTCCAAGTTTTAGTCCGTGATTTTCCATCGCCTTTTTAATTCCTTCTTTTGCAATTAAGTTTGCAAATTCAGAAGTTGCATTTGAAAGTGCCTTGGTGGATGTCATTGGAACTGAACCTGGGATATTTGCAACTGCATAGTGAATTACGCCGTGTTTTACAAAAGTTGGATTGGAGTGGGTGGTTGGATGATTCTTGGTAGTTTCTATTGAACCGCCTTGGTCGATTGCCACGTCCACTATTACTGATCCTTCTCCCATGGATTTTACCATCTCTTCTGTAACCAAGCATGGTGCTTTAGATCCAGGTACGAGGACTGTAGAAATAACTAAGTCTGCAGATTCAACTGCTTTTGAAATATTGTATGGATCTGAATAAAGTGTTTCGATTGAGTTTCCAAATATATCTATAAGTTGTGAAAGCTGTTCCATATTGTGTCCGATTGCGGTAACTCTTGCTCCCATTCCTGTTGCAACTTTAACGGCACTTCTTCCTACACCACCGGTACCGATGATTACTACGTGAGCAGGAGCAACTCCAGGAACTCCGTCGAGTAAGATTCCCTTTCCACCAGCTTGTTTAGAAAGGTAGAAGGATCCTTCTGTGATTGCCATTCTGCCTGCGATTTCTGACATTGGACGAAGTAGTGGAAGCTTTCCATTTACTTCTACAGTTTCAAAAGCCACACCTGTAACCTTGTTCTTTAGAAGTTCCTTTGTAAGTTCTTCGTTGGCAGCAAGGTGAAGGTAGCAAAATATAATTAGTCCTTCACGGAAGAATTTATATTCTTCTTTTAGAGGTTCCTTAACTTTGTAAATCATATCCGCTACTTCCCAACAGGTTTTTTGATCTACGATCTTAGCGCCTTGAGATTTGTATTCTTCATCGGTGAAACCTGAAGATATGCCGGCACCTTTTTCTATATAGACTTCGTGGCCAGCTAGGGCAAGAGTGTTTACAGCTCCCGGTGTAATAGCAACACGGAATTCATTGTCTTTTATTTCTTTTGGAATTGATATTTTCATATTAACCTCACTCAAATATTACTTTATAATCGTCTAATAGTCCGTCGATACTAAAGGTTTCTAGGATTGCATCCTTAGAATGTTTTTCAGCTTCAGTTAAAAGACCTTTTTTGATAGCTTCCTTTTCAACATTGTCCTTTTGGTCAGTAGCAAAAGATTTAAAATCTTCAACTTTTAGAGGATTGAAGATTGAATTCTTTTCGTCGAAAATCTTGATTGAATCTTCGTCTATTTCGTGGGACAAAATCTTTGCCTCTGGAAGATTTACCTTGATCTCTTTTTTATTATTATCAACGGCAACAGTTACATCATTTAAGTCGATGCCAGACTTTATACTTCCGTTATAGGTTATTATAAATTTCTTTTCAGTAAAAGGAACTTCCCAACCATAAAAAGTCTTGACATTGGAATAGGTAACCATCTTTGTGTACTTGTATTCCAGCGTCGAAAGTTCTCTAATACTATTTAATCTATTGGTAAGAATTGTGGAGTCGACTTTGGTATTGTCCTTTTTGCCGCCGTAGAAAATCCCTGCAACAAAACTGGCACCAATTAATATAATAGAAATTAAAACTATAGTTCTCTTCTTGATAAGATCATCTCCTTTAATAATTTATATAAGTTTATCATAAAATGGATAAATTTTTAAGATAATAGAAAAAATAAATAAAACTTGCTATAATAATACAATAAGGAGGAATATATGGACGATGGAAGTGGAGGGTTAATACCTCAGCTTATTTTAATATTTATACTTACGCTAATAAATGCGTTTTTCTCAGCTGCAGAGCTGGCTATAGTATCGGCTAATAAAACTAAGATAGAAAATCTAGCAGAGGACGGAAATAAGAGGGCGAAGACTCTCTTAAAAGTCACAGACGATCAAACTAGATTCTTGTCAACAATACAGGTTGGTATAACCTTGGCAGGATTTTTCTCATCTGCATCAGCGGCAACATCCGTATCTAAGATGCTAGGTCACTATTTTGTCGAATTGGGAATTTATTATGGACCTACATTGGCACTTATAATAGTGACATTTGTACTATCATTCTTCACATTGGTGTTTGGAGAACTTGTGCCTAAGAGAATTGCACTACAAAATGCAGAATCGGTAGCACTATTTTCAGCAAAGCCAATCCAAATCTTTACAATGCTTACCTATCCATTTGTGAAGCTTGCATCCTTTGCGACGACAATCACACTTAAAATCATGGGTAAGTACAGCGAAGATGTAGAAGAAAAGATCTCAGAAGAAGAATTAAAAGGATATATCAAAGTCTCAACAGAGCAAGGTGTCATAAACTCTCAAGGGGAAGAGATGATCGTTAAAATAATGGATTTTGACGATAGACTCGCCTACGAAATCATGACCCCGAGAACCAATATCTACATGCTAGACTACGATGAATTTAACGCAGATGTAATTCCAGAGATTCTATCTAGAGGTTACTCAAGGGTGCCAGTATATAGAGAAAACACAGATAATATAGTAGGAACGATCTATATAAAGGATCTATTCTTGGAATACGCAAGAAATGACTACAAGAGTGTAAACATTGACAACGTACTGAAAGAACCATACTTCGTGCCAGAAACTAAGAAGATTGACTCACTATTAAAAGAACTTCAAGAAAATAAAAGCTACCTTGCAATCTTGATAGATGAATACGGTGGATTTTCTGGAATGGTAACTATGGAAGACATAGTAGAAGAGATAGTCGGTGAAATCGAAGACGAATACGACAAGGACGAACCGAAGATTGAAAAGGTAAATGAAAATACATTTATCATCGATGGAAGGATGAATCTAGAGGATATAAACGACGAACTAGGAACAGACTTAGAATCAGACAACCACGAAACAATCTCTGGACTTATGGTAGAACTACTTGGATTTATTCCAGACGATAGCGATAAGATCATGCACTCAGTAAAATACAAAGACATATATACACTTACAGAACTAACAGCAAAAGATAAGAGAATAGAAAAAATAGAATTAAAAATTGAAGAACCACCAGCAGGTGAAGAGGAAGAAGAGGAATAACCTCTTTTTTTTTTTTTAATGGATGCAAATTTATTAAATGATCATTAGTTTTTTAAAACTTGAATTAAAAAACTTAGTCCAAATTTATAAAAATTTCATATCTATATAAAATATTTTTAAATTTTTATATTTTACATATATAAATC
>NZ_GL397071.1:841537-885417 GCF_000146345.1 Peptoniphilus duerdenii ATCC BAA-1640
TATTCCTATTTTGTGATAAAATAATAAATGATCAATATATGATTCTTAAATATACTTTATAGAAATTTTAAAAATTTAGTATGAGTCTGAAAATTTATTTTAATTCAGTTCATCTTGTTAAAAGGTTACTAAGTACTAATTTCCAGATTAAAGGTAATGTTTTAATTATATTTTTGTATTTGGTTTCATTTTGACTTGATTAAGTAGTTTTTTAAGGATTCGTATATAAATAAAAAATTCATTCGTATATAATATATTTAGAAATTCTTCTCAATCTTATTTATAATTATATACGAAAATATGTGTTGAGGTGATTTCATGAATACAGAAAATAGATCAAATATTCTTAAACAATATGAAAGTATTGCTAATTTTCTAGCCACGACTCTAGGAAAAAACGTTGAAATTGCTCTTCTAGATTATAATGAAGGAAAAAGCAAGATAATCTACTTAATAAATGGCGAACTAAGCGGAAGAAAAATAGGTGATGAGTATTCCGGTTTTAGCCTTAGAAAGATTTTAAAGACTGATTATAAAACAACAGACTATGTTTCTAACTACATTGTTATGAACGAAGTAAGTCACAGAGTTTTTAGAGCTTCTACATTCTACATTAAGGATGAAGGGGAGCTAATCGGCATGTTAAACCTACACTATGACCTAACTAAGTTCTTAGAGTTTAGAGATTTCTATGAAAATGAACTTCTTTTCGGTGTTGATGAAAGCAAATCTGAACCTAAGGAGTTCTTTACTGAGTCCATCGATTTAATAGTGGAAAATATGATTAAAAATGTATTTATACACTGGGACAGAAGTGTTCCTACGAGCAAGATACTAGATTCAGCTAACCCAATTAGACAGCTCTACGAACTAGGAGTGTTTAAATTCAAAGGTGCAATCAATAGAGTAGCAGAGCTTCTTGATATATCAAATCAAACCGTTTATAGATACATTAAGGAAATAGAAGAAAGCGAGAAATAATATTTTTTAAGTTTTGATCTCTAGAAATCCCATTTTGGGAAAACATAAAATTTTAGAGGTGAATAATGGGAAAAAGAATTGTGCTTGCCCTTGGGGGAAATGCTTTAGGCAACTCTCCAGAAGAACAGAAAGAAGCTGTTAAATTAACTGCTGAATCAATAGTTGATCTTATAGATGCTGGTAACGAAGTGGTAATTGCTCATGGAAACGGACCTCAAGTAGGTATGATTAACCTTGCAATGAACATAGCGAGTGAATCTGAACATCAAACTCCAGCTATGCCATTTCCAGAATGTGGAGCAATGAGCCAAGGATACATTGGATTCCATCTTCAAAATGCAATTGAAAATGAACTTGCTAAAAGAAGTATAAATAAAGGCGTGGTTACTCTTGTGACTCAAGTGCTTGTTGACAAGAATGACATGGCATTTGACAATCCTACTAAACCAATTGGTTCATTTTATTCAAAGGAAGAAGCCGACGAGATTGCATTAGAAAAAGGATACACATTTAAAGAAGATGCTGGTCGTGGATATAGAAGAGTAGTAGCTTCACCAAAGCCAGTAGATATAGTTGAAAAAGAATCTATAAACGCGATACTATCTGCAAACCAAGTTGTAATCGCTGGTGGCGGCGGAGGAATCCCAGTTATAATGACTGAAGCTGGGCTTGAAGGTGTTGCTGCTGTAATCGACAAGGACTTCACATCAGCTAAGATTGCTGAGCTTGTAGATGCAGACATACTCGTAATCTTAACAGCGGTTGAAAAAGTAGCTATTAAATTTGGAAAACCTGATGAAAAATGGTTAGATACAATGACCATAAAAGAATGTGAAAAATACATTTCTGGCGGAGAATTTGCACCAGGATCAATGCTTCCAAAGGTAGAAGCTGCAATGGCATTTGTAAATTCAAATGAAAATAGACAGTCACTTATTACTTCTCTTGAATCTGCAAAGGACGGCTTAGCAGGTAAGACAGGTACAAAAATTACAAGATAAATAAAAGTGCTTCCAATGGAGGCACTTTTTAGTTTAAATAATTTCTATGTTATAATTAGAATAAATATTTACTTAGAAGGCGGGAGAATCATTTGAAAAATAATAATGAAAATAAAAATAGAGTAAAAAGGATAGAACCATGGTTTGTAGGATCTGTTTTAATGAGTCTTGGATTTATTGTACTCGTTTGTTTTTCTCTGGCAAAAGATGTGGACATGAAAGGACCGGTTGCGATGTACGCATTATTTTTAGCAGGAGATAGGGGAACCAATTTCTTTGACGAGAGCCAAGGTAAAACTATAAGGTATTTAAATCTACTTATGGCAATCGGCGGCGTAATAATAGCAATTGCAAATTTAATAGAAATACTTAGAGGATGAAAATCCTCTTTTTTTATTTTTGTTATGACTCATTTGCCTAGATTAGGTCTTCGGAGGTTATACCCGTTCGACTACGACGGTTCCGCATTGCTTCACCGTCTCCGCTCAGGGTGACCGTCTTCCTTAGGTTCTCTTATTAGACAATGTAAGTAGGTGGTCGTCACCCTGAGCGAGCGAAGCGAGTCGAATGGGTATAAGCTATATTTAACCTAGTCCATGCAAGTGAAACCATCCAAACCTAACCCCGCCAGGGTAACTGCCTTTCCCATATCTTTTCAACAGAGCCTTTGGCTATTGAAGCAAAATTCTTCCGCTACGTGGGAGTCTGTAGTCTTATAGACAACAAAAATCACAAAAAAATATTTTTTTATATTGACAACTGTATGCCGTGTTATATAATAAGTAATACAGAGGTGGGTTATGATTTATAAGATTGATACTACTAAAGATACTCCGATCTACATTCAGATTCGGAATATGTTTGTGAATCTTATCGCTTATGGCGAGCTGAAGAGGGGCGATCCTATTCCTTCTGTTAGAAGTCTTGCCAGTGATTTAAATTTAAATATTATGACTGTGCAGAAGGCTTATACGCTTCTAAAAGATGAGGGTTTTATCGAGGTTGACAGGAGCGTCGGCTCTCGAATTTATTCGGATGCTTCTCTTAAATGCGAGGCTTACGAAGAAAATTTAGAAGATTTATTTAAAGAGGCTATTGCCCGCGGTTATTCCAAGGACGAGGTGGAGGTGATTCTCGATGGTATTTATGATAATTCTACTTGCTAATGCATATTTCATTACAATTGTTGCGTACTTTTCTCAAAAGAGGAATCTGCGTTATGAAAATGGCTATGTCCTCGCGACGACCATGTCCTATGCACAGTTTCAGTCCGATGAGGTACAGGAGATTCTAAATCACGAAAAAGAAATGCGAAAGAAGATTTGTATCGTTTCTCTATTCTTTCCTCTTCTCATGTTTGTGACCAAGTCTGAGGCGTTTATTATGTATATCTTCATCGTTTCTGTACTTGGAGTTTCTATGGGGATGGGCTATTCCACCTATCTTTCCATGAGGAAGCTAAGGGCGCTTAAGAAGTCTTGGAATGTGGACGATGCCAAGGTGCTTTTTGTGGACGTGGTGGCGAATATGGAGATTGAAAAGGCGAAGATTTCAAAATATTTTTACGTCTTGCCGATTATTTTGCTACTACCTTCTCTTTTGAAGTTTAAAATCAATACTCTTGCTTTTACCATCATCATCACTGGATTTATCAATGTGCTTCTCTTTCTCTTCTTTGGTTTTATTTTGAGAAGGAGGGGAAACACGGTTTACACTTCAGACAGGGACGAAAACATCCGTAGGAATCTCCGTGCCAAGGTCTATCCTGAAAGGGTAGCGATCATCCTTGCTACGATTTTTGCAGGGATTACTTCTGTGCTGGTACTCGCAATGGATGGCTTCATTGGATCGAAGTTCATTCTTTGGTACTTGGTTGCGGAGATGGCGGTGGTACTTAGCTACACCATCTACCTTGTGAAGTCGGAGCAGAAGATTGACGAGGAGTTTATCTCTTCTGAAGATGATTTCTACGATCTTTTCGGTTACAACAATCCAAATGATCCGAGAATTCTCGTGCCTTCCAAGTTAAATATCGGCAATATGGAAATTAATCGTGGCAACAAGGCGGGAAAGGCGATCTACTTAATTTCTACGATTTTAATCATTGCACTTTTACTTTCTGTGGGATATTTCTTAACTCCTTCAACCTATAATTATGATTTTAGAGGGGACAGGTTGGAAATCCATGCGAAGGTTTATAGCGACAAAATTGATTTTTCTGATGTGGAAGATTTGGAACTTCTCGACGAATTTCCAAAGGTTGAGATGATCAGAACCAATGGTGCTGCCATCGAGTCCCAAGGTTATGGTGATTTTGAGATGAAGGGTATCGGACCTGTGAGACTCTACATTTACAGAAACGTAGATAAGGTCATCCACATGAAGACGAAGAACAAAAATTTCTATTTCAATTTGGAAGATGATGAAAAGACTATTGAACTTTATAATAAAATTAAGAGTAATTTAGGAGAATAATATGCTTGAAATTAAAAATTTAACTAAAAAATTCGGTGACAAGGTGGCGGTGGGTAACATCGACCTATCGGTAAAATCTGGGGAAATCTACGGATTCTTAGGTCCCAACGGTGCTGGTAAGACCACGACGATTAAGATGATTGTGGGAATGCTCATGCCTGATGGGGGAAGTATATCTATTGATGGAATCGACGCAATAAACGACGATGTGGAAGCGAAGAGACAGATCGCCTACGTGCCAGATAGCCCAGAAATCTACGACATCATGACTGGAAGACAATACCTAAACTTCATCGCCGATGTCTTTGAACTTAGCGACGAAGAGAGAAATAAACAGATTGATAGATACGCAGAAGTATTTGAGATGAAGGAAAATCTCGATGTGATGATCGCTGGATATTCCCACGGGATGAAACAAAAGATCGTCATCATGGGAGCACTGATTCACAGTCCAAAACTTTTAATTCTCGACGAACCGATGGTTGGCCTCGATGCGAAATCTTCTTTTAGATTAAAGGAAATCATGAGAGCCTTGGCAGATGAGGGCAGGACAGTATTTTTCTCCACCCACGTAATGGAAGTTGCGGAAAATCTCTGCGACAGAATCGGCATCATAAACAGAGGCAAGATTATCGCAGTTGGGACGCTTGACGAAATCAAGGCTGCAGCAAAAGACACGGGCAGCTTGGAAAAAATATTCTTGGAGCTAACAGATGACAGAGCTTAAAACATTATTAAAGAAGGATTTTAAAAGTTTCACCTATAGAATTTTCAATTTGAGGACCAACGACGGCAAAGGAAAAAGAAAGAGAATTTTAAATATATTTTTATCTCTGGTTTTAACCATCTACATCATGGGACTTTTCGGAGTGGTTGCACTATCTGCTATCACAAAAATTGCTGAGACCGAAGCAGGATACATGGTTATGATCCAGCTCTTCCTTGGAATGGGAATATTCTTATTGATATTTTACATGGTGGCATTTATGTCGGCGATCTTCTACTCAAACGAGGTGAAGATGCTCATGACTTTGCCAATTAAAAGAGACAACATCCTATTTTCAAAGGCACTATCCATGGGGCTTATCTTCTACATCATATTTGGAATATACGCGAGCTTCGTCTACATTCCATATGCAAAGGCTGGATTTAACGATGTGGCGAAGATCCTTCCGGTAATCATGCTTGTCATAGGCTCGGTGAACTTTGAAATTGCTGTAATCACAATAGTTGTGTCAGTTGTCATGAGGTACCTAAACCAATTTAGAAGCACTAAGTACATCTTCCAAGTGTTGGGATTTACAATTTTGATGGGTTTTTCAATCGGAATTCAATTTGTAGTAAATAGTGCAGTTACAAAGAATCTTGCGGTTTCAAACGGAATAGAAAAAGTTGCAAGTTGGGTGCCACAGATTTTCTTTTTGAAGGTAATACTTGAAAAGAATATTGGAATAGCAATGATCACGGGTATTTTAGCAATGGTACTTGGAAGCGTAATTCTATATATATTTTCAAAAGTATCAACTGGATTCGTCTTCAAGGCGATTAATCTTGAGAACTCAAAAGATTCTCACAAGAAGCATGTAAAGGCGAGGGCGAACACAAAAGAGAATGTTGCGAAGACATTGATGAAGAGGGATCTTCTAAATATTTTAAAGACCCCAGTATTTCTATTCAATGTGGGAATGGGTGGACTTATTTTAGCGGTGTTTGTGGTATTTTTCCTATTTAGCAGTTCAAAAACTATAGGAATAACCCCAAGTTATGGAGTAGTATCAGAGCTTGTCGGCTCATCATTTTCATCTCCAATGGAAGAAGTAATTTTTGCGGCAGCAGCATTCTTCTTAGTTGGGGCAATTGTGAGCATATCAAGTAACACAGCACTTACCAGTTTTACGAGGGAAGGAAAAAAGATTTGGCTGACACAAACCTTGCCAATCTCGGCGAAAGAACAGGTGAGAGGAAGAGTTGCAGCATCAATTTTGCTACAAAGTGTAAACACAATCCCAACTGCATTAATAGCATTATTCTTGGTGGGATTTAGACCAATGTTTATTATCGGAGCCTTAGTAGGACTTGGGGTTGCAATGTTTTTCATAGCGGCATTGGCGATGCTTGTAGGATCATTTAAACCGAAACTCGACTGGGACAACCCACAACAAGCGGTGAAGAGAAATGGAACGGTAATGGTATTTAACCTCGGATTTCTCGGATATATATTCTTGGCAAAATTCATTATATTGGATATATTACCGAAGTATATGAGCCTTAAGTCTCTGGGCGGACCGACGAAAATCGTGGCGGTGGTGCTTGCGGTGCACATGGTTGCGGCGGTTGTAATGTACATGGTCGCACCGATCGTTGTGAAGAAAAGAATGAGAATGTATAATTAGAATTTTAATTATAAAAATATATTAGAAAATAGCGACGTAAGGTCGCTATTTTTATGAGAACATATTAATCTATCGACATATTTTTTACTCAACAATAAATCATAAATCGAAAATTTAACCATTTATGATATAATTTATACAGGTGATTATATGAAATATATTGAATTTAAAATAGAAACAGACACTTCTCACAAGGAGGAAGTGTTAAATATTCTCTATGACAACAATTTGTTTGAGTACATGGAGTCTAGCAAGGAAGTTATAGACGAGCTCGGTCGTTCAAAGGACAGTTGGGACTTTGTAGATGAAAATGTGTTAAATATTGATTCTGATGCGGTGGAGCTCACTGCTTTTCCCGAAAATGAGGAGATAGCGAAGAGTCTTATAAATCTTTTTAAAAGTATTGAAAATACCAAGACCAGTTATCTTATAAAAGACGATGAAGACTGGGCGAACAACTGGAAAAAATACTACCACCAAGTGCCTATTGCGGAAAAACTTTTGATCAAACCTTCTTGGGAAGATTTGGAAGAAGAGTTCCAAGATAGATTAATTGTTGAGATTGATCCTGGCATGGCTTTTGGCACCGGGACCCATGAAACTACCTACATGTGCCTCGAAGCTCTTGAAAAATATGTTAAAGATGATGATGTTGTATTCGATGTCGGATGCGGTTCTGGAATTCTAGGTATCGCTGCGGCAAAACTCGGCGCAAAGGAAATAGTGGCTGTGGATCTCGATGAAAAATGTGTCGAAACTAGTATCGAAAACGCAAAGTTAAATGGTGTGGATGATAAAATGGAAGTCCATCTTGGAAATCTTCTTGATGTGGTGGATGGCACTGCAAATATTATCGTTTCAAACATCATCGCTGAAATCATAACCGGACTTGTCTTCGACTTAAGAGAACATTTAGTTCCAAATGGAATCTTCATCGCTTCTGGAATTATCGAAGAAAAGATTCAAATGGTTGTGGACGAGCTTGAAAGAAATGAGTTTGAAATTTTAGATATCAAGAAGAAAAATGGTTGGTCTCTAATCATAGGTAGAAGTATCGATGTTTAGAGTGTTTCAAGACAGTTTGGAGAGTCTTTCCGAAGAAAACAGACACCATCTTTTAAACGTGGTGAGGCTAAATCCAGATGAAGAGTTTGAGATCGTGTCTTCTGGCAAAGTTTATAGAGCAATCTATGACGGTGAACTTAAGATTTTAAGAGAAGTGGAAAATTCCCATGAGACGAGGCTTAGAATAAATCTCTACATGGCGCTTATTAAACAGGATAAATTCGAACTTGCCTTGGAAAAAACCACAGAGGTGGGTGTATCTTCTATAACTCCTATAATTTTTAAAAGAACTGTGGTAAATATAAAGGGCAAGGAAGATAAGAAGCTACTGAGATGGCAAAAAATTTTGGAATCTGCTGCGAAGCAATCGAAAAGAGACATAATTCCATCTATAAATAACCCAGAAAAATTAGAAAATATAAATTTTAAAGGAACATTGATCGTTCCCTACGAAGGTGCAGAGAATCTCTACATCGATGATGTTTTAAAAAATACAAAAGGTATAGAAGAAATCTCCATATTAATCGGTCCGGAAGGCGGATTTGATGAGTCGGAGATAGAATATTTAAAGACTATGGGATGCAAAATCGTAACCTTGGGAACTAGAATCCTACGGGCGGAGACTGCGGCAATCGTCGCTTGCTACCAGGTCGGAGTAAATGAGGTGGTTCGTTGAAGACATTTTCAATTTTGACCCTCGGTTGCAAGGTCAACCAGTACGAGTCAGAAGCTATGAAAGAAATCTTTGAAAAAAATGGATATATAGAAGTAGATAGTGAAACGGATGTGGCGGACGTGTACGTGGTGAACACCTGCACAGTTACCAATCTTTCAGATAGAAAATCGAGACAGTATATAAGGCGTGCCAAGAGGGAAAATCCCGATTCCATCGTCTGTGTGGTGGGATGTTACTCCCAAGTTAGTCCTGATGAAGTACAGGCTATCGAAGGCGTGGACATCATAATGGGCACCACCGACAGAAGTAGAATTTTTGAGTTGGTGGAAAATTTTAAGAAGGACAAGAATCAAATCTCCATCGTCAAATCTCTTAAAGGTTTTACAGAGTTTCAACATATAGAAATCGACAAGGAATCGGAGATGACCAGATCCTACATGAAGGTTCAGGACGGCTGCAACAGATATTGCACCTACTGCATCATTCCATATGCGAGGGGTCCAATTAGATCGAGAACCATTGAAGATTCTGTGGAAGAAGCGAAGAGACTCAGCGAAGCAGGCTACAAGGAATTGGTGCTAACTGGGATTCACATCGGATCCTATGGAAAAGACTTAGGAGATGAAAGACTTGTAGACCTCATAGAAGAGATTACGAAGGTGGATGGCATTGAGAGAATACGTCTATCTTCCATCGAGCCGATAACCATCACTAGAGATTTTCTCGAGAGGATAAAGGCGACGGGAAAAGTCTGTGACCATTTTCATTTGAGCTTACAAAGCGGATCCAATGCAGTTCTTAAAGCCATGAACAGACGCTACACCAGAGAAGAATACATCGAAACCTGTGATTTAATAAGAGAGTACTATCCTTATGTTGGTCTAACTACAGATATCATCGTCGGATTTCCAGGAGAGACTGACGAAGATTTTGAAGATACGGTGGACCTAGTTAAGAGGGTTGAATTTTCCAAGATTCACGTCTTTAAATATTCCAAGAGATCTGGAACTCCTGCAGCGGAGATGAAGAACCAGGTGGATGGAAATATAAAGATCGAAAGATCCAACAGACTTCTCGAACTTTCCGACAAGATGATGGAAAGATTTATAGAAAAAAATAGAGATACAAAGTTAAAAGTCCTCTTTGAAGAAGAAAAAGACGGATATATGAGAGGATATAGCACGAACTATATAGATTGTAAGATTAAGACCGACTTGGAACTTAAAAACCAGGTTCGTGATGCAAAAATAGTGGCAATAGATGGCGAAAGTGCCATTGTAGAAATAGAAAGGAGTTAGTATGGATTGTTTATTCTGTAAAATAATAAATGGGGACATCCCATCAGAAAAAGTGTACGAAGACGATCTAGTGTATGCTTTCAAAGACATAAATCCAGAAGCCCCAGTTCACTTTTTAATCGTGCCAAAGGAACATATTAAAAGTGCCTACGAACTAGATGAAGCACACAAAGAATTAATAGGACATATATTCCTTGTAGCGAAAAAAGTTTTAAAAGATATGGGAATTGAAAATGGATTTAGAATCGTAAACAATGCGAGAGAAGACGGTGGACAGACTGTAGATCACCTACATTTCCATGTGCTTGCAGGCAGAAGTTTAAATTGGCCACCAGGTTGATTTAGAAATGGAGTGGGAAACCACTCTTTTTTTATGTCCAAATATAAAATAAATGCTCTACATGTTATAATAACAGTATGAAAATCAATTACGACATAGAGATGAATAAAATAATAGAAAAATTAGATAGAAAGCCGAGACTTTTAATCCATTCCTGTTGCGGACCTTGCTCCACTGCGGTGCTTGAAAGGCTGGTAAAATATTTTGAAATAGATATTTTATTTTTTAATCCAAACCTGGATAGTGAAGAGGAATTTGACAAGAGGGTCATCGAACAGAAAAAAGTAATCGCCCACATGGAAGATAAAAATCAATCCAAAATAGGGATAGTTGCCGTGCCTTATAATCACGATGAATTTTTAAACATTGCAAGTGGACTTGAAAGGGAGAGAGAAGGCGGCAAGAGATGCATGAGGTGCTACTATCTTCGTCTTAAAAAAGCGGGAGAGTATGCAAAAGCACAGGGCTACGACTACTTCACCACCACATTGTCCATAAGCCCTCATAAGAATTCTCAAGTCTTAAATAAGATGGGAATTGCCTTGGGAGAAAGAATCGGAGTAAGCTACCTGATGAGCGACTTTAAAAAGAAGAATGGATTTAAACGCTCAGTGGAAATATCGGAAGAACTACATCTATACAGACAAGATTACTGCGGATGTGAATTTTCAAAAATAGAAGCCATGGAGAGAATGAAATGAAGAAATTAATGGCAGGACTACTAGTAATAGTTGCGGCAGCCCTATGCCTATCCTATGCCTACTTTTATTACGGACAACATAGTGCAAGTAAAAAGCCTGCAAAAATAGAAAAAATAAATAAAACAGAAGAAAAAGAACAGGAAAAAGTGGAGCCGGTCCATGTAAAACTTATGGCGACAGGGGACGTTATGTTTCACATGCCTACTTACAAAAGTGCATTTAATAAGGAAAAAGGCGAGTACGACTTCACAAGCTTCTACGAAAAAGTAAGCGAAGATCTAAAGGGAGCGGACTTTGCCTTTGCAAATTTGGAAACAACAATAAATCCAAATAGACCTCTTGCCAGCTATCCAATGTTTAACACGCCGAAGGAAGCCTTGAAGTATTTGAAAGCAGCTGGATTTAAGGGAATGTCCACTGCAAATAACCACTGCATCGACACAGGCTTAGAAGGAATATTTACTACAATTGATGAACTAGATGCCAATGGATTTATACACTTCGGCACGAGAAAGACTGAAGATGAAAAACCACCAATCGTGGATTTAAAGGGAATAAAAGTTGGATTTATCTCCTATTCAGAAATTTTTAACGGAATGGAAGGGGTCATACCTGCAGATAAAAAATATGTCATAAGTCCAATCAACTATGAAAAAATAAAATCGGATATAGATTACTTAAAAGAAAATGGAGCAGATATAATCATCTCCATGCCTCACTACGGAGTTGAGTACAAGACAGAACCGACACAGTTACAACAGGAAGCATCGAAATTTATGTTAGATAATGGAGTGGACCTAGTGCTAGGATCCCACCCACATGTCCTTGGAAGAGCGGGAATGTGGGAAGTGGGAGGAAGAAATAAATTCTTAATCTACTCCATGGGCAATTCCATCTCCAACCAAAGACAACCATGGATGGGCACCTATGACACGGAAATGGGAGTACTGGTGGAGATAGATATCACAAAAGCAGAAGAAATAAACTTCGAAGTGGCGCTTCATCCCACATATGTGGCAAGATTTAGACAAGAAGGCGGAAACAGGTACTACGTCTACAAGATGACTGACCTCTTTGAAGGCGGAAAATACCAAGGAGACATTGACGAAAAAGAGAGACAGAAGGTCCACATGCTCTACGAAAGAGCCAAGGAAATATTGGGAGAAAAATATGTTAAGTAAAATATTTTTACGATATATGGATGAAGCCGCAAACCACATTGGTCCCATGTACAACTGTGCAGAAGCCATCATCCTTGCGGTGGATGAAGAATATAAATTAAATCTACCAGAAGAATTGGTGAAATCAGTGGCAGGATTCGGAGGAGGTATGGGAGCAGGCTCAACCTGTGGCTACTTAACAGGAGCCATATCTGCACTTTCACTTATCTTTGGACCAGAAGATCCACCTTATGGCACCATGGATCTCGCGGGAATATGTGCGATATATGTAGAAAATTTTGAAAAACTGGGTAGTACCATAAACTGCGTCGACCTAATAGCAGAAAACCCACCATGTATCGACATGGGAGTAAAGAGTCTTGACCTACTTCAGGAAGTAATCGAGCAGAATAAAACTAAATAATATATTTTACAAATTAAAATAATTTTTGGATAAAGTAAAAAGGCTATGGATTTTCCGTAGCCTTTTTAAATTAATGTTTAATTAGTCCAAAATAATTTTAATTTAGTTTCATGTCGCCGTCTCTTATTATGCCTTTATTTTTTAAGATCAAATATACTACATAGGATATTATCGCTGGCAGTATGAAGTGGAGTAGTGCCATGTTTAGTAGTACTGTTCCTTTTGAGATGGATTCCATTGCGTTTATGGTTCCAATCTGTCCTACGAATCCGCAGGTGCCCATGCCTGATCCCAGTGGGGTGTTTTCCATCTTAAAGATTATTGTGGAAATCGGTCCTAGGATTGCTGATGCTATGATGGATGGTAGCCAGATGACTGGTTTTCTTATGATGTTTGGCATTTGTAGCATTGAGGTTCCGATTCCTTGTGCTAGTAGTCCTTCGAAGCCATTATCTTTGTACGAGATTACTGCAAATCCTATCATGTTTGCACAGCATCCAACGGTTGCCGCTCCTCCTGCTAGGCCTGATAGACCAAGCATTATACATATTGCCGCACTACTTATCGGCAAGGTTAGTATCATGCCCATTGCTACTGATACGATTACGCCCATGATAAGCGGTTGTTGTTTCGTGGCTGCCATGATTGCATTTCCGATTGCAACCATCATTGCTTGGATATATGGTCCTATGAATGTGGCTATAATCGCGCCTACTAAGACTGTTACCACCGGTGTTAGGACGATGTCGATCTTAGTTTCTTTGGAGATTAGTTTTCCAAATTCCACTGCGAAGATGGTGGATATAAATACTCCTATTGGTCCTCCTAGTTGATACCCTGCTACACCAACTACTGCTGATGAGAAGAGGACTAGGTCCGGTGCGTTTAGTGAATACGCAATGGATACTGCTATTGCTGGTCCTGTTGCAGCTTGTACTATTGGCCATAGGGTCTTGGATAGAAATTCGATATTAAATTCTTGCCCTATGGTGTTAAGTATTGTTCCTACGAGCAATGATGCGAATAGACCATATGCCATGGCTCCCATTGCATCGATAAAATAAGTTTTGAAAGAGATGTTTACTTTCTTTCTGTTTAAAAATTTGTTCAAGGTTTACCTCCTGTTTATATTATAGTACAATTTTTATTTTTTGAATGAGTGTTTTAATTTTTAAACTAAAATTGTTGTCGTTTATTCTAAACAAAAAAACCTAGGTTGTCCTAGGTTTATAGTTTGTCCCAAATGGTTACTTCGCCATTTGCGAGGGATTTCTGTATGTCTATTACTCTTTGGTTTCTTGAGCCTCGAAATCTAAGGCTTAAGTCCAATTCTTTTTCTATAAATAATCCGTCTACCAATATGTCACATTCTTTTAGTAGTGCCAGTTTTTCTTCGTCTTCTAAGATTTTCTCATAGGTAAAGCCTGAGTAGACCCAGATGGATTTATCCACTTCTCTTTTTATTTTTTTTACGATTTCTTTTAGTTCATGAGGATGTTCCATTGGCTCACCGCCGATTAGTGTGAGTCCGGATACTTCTTGTAGTTTTAAATCTTCTATTACTTCTCTTGTTTCTTTGTCCGTCCACTTTTCTCCGAAGTCAAAGTCTTGGTACTCTTCGTTAAAACAGCCTTTACAGTGGTGGTTACATCCGGTGACAAAGATGGAGGTTCTTATGCCTTCTCCGTTTGCCACGTCGTATTTTCTAATTTGTCCGTAGTTCATTAGATGTGTAGAACTCTGTCTTTTATTTCTTTGGTTCTTCCTTCTGTCCAGAAGTTTTCGCCAAGGTATCCACAGGTTCTTCTAACTACTGTAAGGGTGTCTTTATCTTTGTTGTGACATTGTGGGCATTCCCATTGTCCGTCTTCGTTGACTTTTATTTCTCCATCAAATCCACACTTTGCACAGTAGTCTGATTTGGTATTGAATTCTGCATATTGGATATTGTCGTAGATATATTTTACTATGGTTTCTATTGCATCTAAGTTGTGACTCATGTTTGGAATTTCTACATAGGAGATACATCCGCCTTGGGATTTGTCTTGGAATTTTGCTTCGAAGGCAAATTTTTCAAATGCGGTGATCTTTTGTCTTACATCTACGTGGAATGAATTGGTGTAGTATCCTTTGTCCGTAATGTTTTCTATGATTCCAAATCTATTTCTGTCGATGGTGTTAAATCTATGGGTTAGTGATTCTGCTGGTGTGCCATAAACTGCAAATTGTAGTCCAGTTTCTTTGGTCCATTCTTCTTTCTTTTCGTTTAGTTTGTCCATAATCTTCATGGCAAAGTCAAATCCTTCTGGATCTGTATGTGGAACTCCCTTTATGAGCATGGATGCTTCGTAGATTCCAATGTATCCGATGGTTACTGTTGCGTATCCGCCTTTTAGAAGATGGTCTATGTGTTGGTTGTGAACGAGTCTTGCAATGGCTCCGTGTTGCCAATGGATTGGACTTACTTCTGATGTTACATCCTTTAGATGGTTATATCTTAAAAGACCAACTCTCTTAACTAGGTCGAGTCTCTTTTCTAATATTTCAAAGAATTTTTCTTCGTCGCCACGAGCTAGGATTCCTATTTGTGGTAGGTTTATGGTGCACACGCCTATGTTGAATCTTCCGTCGAACTTGTAGTTGCCGTTTTCGTCCTTGTATGGTGATAGGAATGCCCTACATCCCATAGGTGAGAAGACATTGCCTTCGTAGTTTTCGCGCATTTTCTTCGCTGAGATATAGTCAGGGTACATTCTCTTTGCTGTACATCTTATAGCAAGGGCGGTTAGATAATGGTATTTTGAATCTTTGTGTATATTATTTTCGTCAAGAACATAGATTAGTTTTGGGAATGCTGGTGTAACATATACGCCTGCTGTGTTCTTGATTCCTTGTATTCTTTGTACTAATATTTCTTCGATGATTTGTGCAACTTCGTCTACGTATGGATCTTCGTCCTTTACGTGCATAAATAGCGTTACAAAAGGTGCTTGTCCGTTGGAAGTCATAAGGGTATTTATTTGATATTGGATGGTTTGAATACCTGATTGCAAATCCTTCTTAGTCATTGCGTCCGCCATCTTTTGTGCAGTTTCTACGTCGCCTATCATTTCAACGCATAGGTTTAGATTCTTTTCGTAAGAACGTCTTAGATATTTTCCAAGGCAAGAAATATCTATTGATTGTCCGCCGTATTGGTTGGAAGCAATCTGTGCTATTATCTGTGTCATAACATTACATGCAACTTGGAAAGATTTAGGAGTTTCAATCATCTTGCCATTTACAACCGTTCCGTTGTCAAGCATATCCTTCATATTTACCAAGCAGCAGTTGAAAATCGGTTGAATAAAATAATCCAAATCATGGATGTGGATTGCACCACTGTCATGAGCTTCAACTAAATCCGCTGGAATCATCTTTCTCTTTGCAATGTCCTTTGAAACTTCTCCCGCGATTAAATCTCTTTGGGTAGAGGCGATGATTGCATTTTTGTTTGAGTTTTCATCGATAACTTCGATGTTGGTTTGGTCAAGTAGACCTATTATTTCGTCATCTGTAGTGTTTGACTCTCTCTTAAAAGCCTGAACAGATTTATATGATTCATAAGCCCTAGCAGTTGCAGGGTTGTTTAAATTTATAAGTCTATAGTAGACTTGTTCTTCAATATCATAGATGGATAATTCTTTATTAAGTGCCTTTGCGTCTTCATAAATTTCGTCGGCTATGGCTTTAGCTTGTCCTTCCACGAAGACTCCGTTGGAAGAATGCATAGCCTTGTTAATAGCAATTTCTATTTTGCTTTTGTCAAAAGGCACCCTGTCGCCATTTCTCTTTCTTACATACATTTCTATCTCCCTCACTTTTTAATCATAAATATATAATACTATATGTTGTGGTGTTAATCAATCAAAATTTAAAATAAATACTATATAAAGTGCAGTAACTTTATGTAACTTTACTAGACGATGGGCTATTATAAATGTTATAATAAATTTTAAAGGAGAGATTATGAGAAGAACAAAGATTGTGTGCACCATAGGACCTGCTTCAGATTCTGAAAAGGTACTAGAAGCACTTTTTAAAGAAGGATTAGATGTTTGTAGACTTAATTTTTCCCATGGGACTCAGGAAGAGCACCTTGAAAGACTAAAGAGAATAAAAAACATTAGACAAAAACTTAATCTACCGATAGCAACCATGCTTGATACCAAGGGACCAGAGATAAGGCTGGGAATTTTCAAAGACCAAAAAAGGATTAATCTGGAATCGGGAGATAAATTTACTCTTACTACTAGAGATTTGGAAGGAGATGAGCACATCGCCTCCGTATCTTACAAGGATCTGCCACATGATGTAAAGGAAGGCTCGAGAATATTAATCGACGACGGACTTGTCGAACTGAGGGTAGAATCCATAGAAGGAACAGAAATTCACTGTAGTTGTTTCAACGGTGGAGAGATATCTTCTAGAAAAGGTGTAAACGTTCCCGATGCACAAGTGAATCTGCCGGCACTGACGGAGAAAGATATTTCAGATATAAAATTTGCAGTTAAAAACGATATGGACTTCATTGCCGCATCATTTATTAGAAAAGCGGAGGACGTACTAGATATCAGAAGGATCCTCGAAGAAGAAGGAGACTACGATATCAAAATTATTTCCAAGATTGAATCCAAAGAAGGACTTGAAAATTTAGATGAAATTATAGAAGCTTCAGACGGAATAATGGTGGCTAGAGGAGATCTTGGCGTGGAGATAGACACTGAAAAAGTGCCAATCGCACAAAAGAACATGATCAAAAAATGCAACGAAAAAGGAAAAGTAGTCATCACTGCCACCCAGATGCTGGACTCAATGATTAGAAATCCGCGTCCTACGAGGGCAGAGGCAAACGACGTTGCAAATGCTGTGCTTGATGGCACATCTTGTGTAATGTTAAGTGGGGAGACTGCAAGCGGAAAGTATCCGATTGAATCTGTTATAACCATGAGAAAGATTTTAGAAGTGACTGAAGACTCCATGGACTTCGACGAAATTTTAAGTAAGAAGATCGAAGAAATTTCAAACACTATCACAAATGCCATTGGCAAGAGTACCTGCACCATTGCAAGGGACTTAAATGCAAAAGCCATAATCACAGCGACAACCTCTGGATATACCACAAGATCCATCTCAAAATTTAGACCGAAATCACTTATAATAGGAGCGACCACTTCTGAAAAAGTGAGAAGGCAACTGAATATGGAATGGGGAGTAAAATCCATCCTTGTGGAAAATAAAGAGATAAGTAATGATGTCATCGATGCATCCATAGAAACATCGGTGAAAAAAGGTCTTGTGTCTCCAGGAGATACGGTTATAATAACCGCAGGAGTTCCTGTGGGTTTAGCAGGCTCAACCAACTTAATTAAAGTCGAAATAATAGGAGAGATCCTGTCAAAAGGTATAGGTATCGGCGACAAAGAAGTGACTGGAAGAGCGGTAGTAATAGAAGATGAAGGTGACTTCATCAAGAAGTTCAAAGATGGGGATATAGTAGTAACCAAAGCAGTAACCCAAGAAATGACCAAGTACCTAGACAGAGCAGCAGGCCTGGTAGTGGAAGAAGAAGGCTTCACCAGTCCATCTGCAATAGTAGGCATCACATTGGGACTACCAACAGTAGTGGGAAATATAGACATAACCCAAAAGATAAAATCCGGAGACATCATAACATTGTCATCATCGGAAGGTATAATAAGAAAAGGAAAGGTATTAAATTAAATGAGCACATTAGAAAAGTTAATCGAAGTAGTAAAGCAAGATTCAGAAAAAGCCCTTGGCTGTACCGAGCCTGTAGCTGTAGGCTACTGTGCAAATGTGTGCAATAGTTACTTAGGCGCAGGCGAAAATGAAAAGATTGAATCAGTAGAAGTAAGAACATCCAAGAATATTTTCAAAAATGGAAAAGCAGTTTATATTCCAGTAGTAAAAGAAACTGGACTTGATTTAGCTGCAGCACTTGGAATATTTGCTCCTACAGTGGACGATGGATTTATGGTGTTTGACAAAATAAACGACGAAGTAATAAAAAAGGCAAAAGAATTATTAAAGTCAGGTAAACTAACCGTAAAACACATCCCAACTAAAGAAAATGTCTATGTAGATGTAAAGATAAAAACAAAAGATAAGGAAGCTATAGCAGTAGTATCTCACGCCCACACCAACATCAGCGAAGTAAAAGTCGACGGAGAAGTAGTATATAGAAACGATGAAGAAATAGTTGCAAAAGATGACGACGATAAAATCGACATCAAGTCACTATCATTCAAAGAACTTAGAGAAATCGTAGAAGGAGCTCCAGAACACACATTTGACTTCACACTAGAAGGAATCGAAGTCAACTTCAAAGCATCAGAACAAGGACTAAATGAAAAAGGTAAATTAGGAGCAACTTTAAAAGGACTAAAAGAAAAGGGAATCCTAGCAGATAACTTTGTAACCAAGGCGAGAATCATGACCGCAGCAGCAGCTGACATGAGAATGACTGGAGGAGACTGTCCGATAGTTACCTCAGGAGGATCAGGAAACCAAGGAATCGGAGTAATCCTACCAATAGCAATCGTAGCAGATGAAGAAGGAATAGATAAAGATAGATTAGGAAGAGCACTATTCTTTGCACACATCATAAATAGATATGTAAAAGAATACTCAGGCAAACTATCAGGTATTTGCGGATGTGCAATAGGAGCAGCAGTAGGAGCCAGCGCAGCAATAACCTGGATGTTAGGAGGCACAGATGAACAAATAGCAGGAGCTCCAACCAATATCTATGCAAACCTAACAGGAATGGTATGTGACGGAGCAAAAGAATCTTGTTCAATGAAACTATCTACCTCAGCAGAAGAAGCGATCCTTGCAGCATACCTTGCAGTAAACGGAATGATCTCTAAAGAAAGCGTAGGAGTAGTAGGAGCAACCATAGAAGATACCATCTCCAACATAGGAAGACTTTCAAGAGAAGGATTCAAAGACGTAGACAATGTAATGCTAGATATAATAGAAGCATACTAAAATATAAAACACTAAACGGGCAAGGAGCCCGTTTTTAGTACCATAAATAGTGTAAGAAGGAAGTAATTCCTATCTTGCACTATTTTTGTATAATGGAGAAGTAGTATGACGAAGTGATTTTAGGGTTGAAACATCCGAAATAAAAACTGTCAACTATCTCTTCATTATTCATATTCGGTTAAGCAGGTTGGGCGAAACGTCCGTGTCACAAGCTAAAATGAGTGTAATGGTGCAGGTAGAAACTACAAAAGAAAAAGAGAAAGAGAAAGAAGGAAAACCATGATATCTATAGGAATAGACGTATCAAAAGAAAAATTTACAGTTTGTGCATTAGAACAAGGAAGCAAAATAATTTGGAAACCAATTGACGTTTATCTAAACAAAAAAGAAGTAGAAGAATTAATAGAGAAACTAGAAAAATTAAAAGAAGAAATAAAAATAACAATGGAAGCAACAGGAAAATATCATCTACCAATACTTTATGAACTAAAAGAAAGAGGATACTTTGTTTCAGTAATAAATCCACTAAAGATGAAACAATATTGCCGAGCATTAAACTTTAGAAAAGCAAAAAATGACAAGATAGACGCAAAACAAATAGCAGAATATGGGCTAATGTATTGGAAAGAATTAGAAGACTACAAAGTAGATGAAGAAAACTACAGAGTCTTAAAAGAATTAAATAGAAACTACCAACATTATATGGATCTAAGAATCAATCAAATGAACTTCATAGACCAAACAATACATCAAACATTTCCAGGAATAAAAAACCTAATCCCTCATGGATCAGGAGACTTTTCAAAAGATAAACTATTAGACTTTTTAGAAAAATGGTGGCATAAAGACCTAGTATTAGAAAAAACAGAAGAAGAATTTGTAGAAGAATATAAAACATGGGCAAAAGAAAAGAGATACCATCCAAATGCAAATAAAGCAAAAGCAATTTACAGCTTAGCAGAGGATAGTATCTCAACACAACCTTCCCATAACTCAAAAATAGAAACGAATATCAGGGAAGGAATAAACCTGATAAAACAAATAAATCAGATTCTAAATAGCATTTTATCACAAATGGTAGAAATATCCGAGCCCTTAGAAGAATATCAAGAGGCAAAAAAATTTTCAGGCATATCAGACAAATTAGCAGTACAAATAGTAGCAGAATTTGGTAACTTATTAAAATTTAAAAATAAAAAATGTCTAATATCTTATTACCTAGGGATTATTTAAAGCCAGAGCATTGGCAAGAATAGGATTTAGAGCAATAGCACTAGCATCTATTACAACAAGAGGTGGATTTACCGACCTATTAGACCAAATTGATGATAAGAGAAAAATAGTAGTAGCTTTAGATAATGATATCTTTGATTTAGGAGGAGAGAACGGCAAGAAAGGTTATTATAAATGATAAACTTCTTTGATATTGTTGCATTACTTCATGCATATAAAGATGAAAACAAATTAGACATGGAAATAAAAACAGTACTATTCCCATTAAAATATAAAGGAATTGATGATTATATATATGCTTGCAAGAAGACAACAAAACAAGATATAACACTTCAATATCCAATAATAGGAACTATAGATGCCCTAGAGGCAACAAAGAGGTTTGAAAAGAATAAGACTTTCTTAGACTTTGATGTAAATAGAGATAAAGGCAATATGAACACTTATTCTAATATAGCTGGAGTACTAACAGATGAAGAGATTTGGAAATTATCTAACAAACTTGGATTATATGACCGTTTAATATTCGTAATAGCAGATGAATTTTATCAAGCAATAGAAGCATTTAATTATATGCCTAGGCAAGAAAAAACAACATATGCACAAAATTTTAGAAACATCAATGTTTATCTTTTAAATCTCGTTCTTTCTTGGATAGTGGAAAGAGGAGTGCAAGGCTTCTTAAAAAAAGATATGAAGACTCTAGTATTTAAAAAAGGTGCAGATATAAACTTCACCTTTGCCCCTCCAGGGAAATTAAACAGTAACCTAGATAAAGCTGACCTTGAAGTCAAAGACAAGAATCACTATATAGAAGTACTAATAAAGTGCGGAAATTATGAAATGCTTAAAGCAATAAGACAAGCAAGAGGAAGCAAATATAAAAACTTTTTAGAACTTTTAAAAAATGGAAGTAGAGTTGAAATAGCTTATGTAGATTTAATAGATAAAAAAGTAGTATTCTGGAGATTAAGAAAGGGCATGGAGCTTGGAGAAGGGGTAGCCCCACAAGCACCAGGACAAAAACTGGCGGTTGATAATCTGTAGCTTGAACTCTTAGGTAGCCCCACAAGCACCAGGACAAAAATGAACAAGCCTAAACTTTAAAGAGGAAGACATTATAAGAGAAATACCGCTAAGGTATATTTTTTAAAAAGCATAAACACAATAGGTTATAAAAATAAACTGAACCCCTAAATCCTAAATAAGGATGGAGGGGTTTTAAATTTTGTAAGAAATGAATAAGGCGTGGATGTCTTCTTAAGCATTAAATAGAATTATATTGACCGTAAAGAGAAAAACTGATAAAATTATCAATTGAGAAAGGTTATCGTTAACGGAATTGTGTGGTGATTCTTATTTTAAAGACCTTTCCATGGTATACATATTTACCAAAAATATAAAAATATTACACAAGGAGGTTTTTATGAAAAAAAACAATATTTATTGTAAAACAATGACGTTTTTATTAGCGTTTATTATGTTGGTATCTGTTTTGCAAGTTTCAATTTTTGCTAATGTGCCAAGTGAGCTAAATCAATTTAATGATATTCCAGAAAATCATTGGGCAAAAACTAGTATTATTAAACTTGCTGAAAAGAGAATAGTTAATGGGTATGAAGATAAAACTTTTAAGCCTGACAAGAAAATCACAAGAGGAGAATTTATTAGTATAATTAATAAATCTTTTGATTTTTCAAAAAAAGCTGATGTGAAATTTAGCGATGTATCATCAGAGCTATGGTGCTATGAAGGTATTTCAATAGCTGTTGGCGAAAGTTATACATCAGGGTATCCAGATGGGACATTTAGACCAAATTCAGAGGTTACTAGAGCTGAGGCTGCGGCTTTTCTAACAAGGATATTTTCAAAAGAAAAGAATATAGAGAAAGAACAGAAATTAGATTTTAAGGATGAAATTCCATCATGGGCTAGAAATTCAATAAATTTAATGATAGAAAAAGGGTATATGAAAGGCTATCCAGATGGAACTTTCAAGGCAGACAAATCAATTACAAGAGCAGAGATTTGTGTATTAATTGATAGTGCAGAAGAGGGAATTAAAGAATATAAGCGTTTAGTTGGGAAAAAGAAAGACCAAAACATTAAAACAAATGAAGTAAAGGAACGCAAGAGTTCATCAACAAATAGCAATAGTTATAACAATTCTTACTCAGGTAATAGCTCTTATGGACCAAGTACACCAGATAAGCCTAATGTTCCAGATAAACCAAATGTTCCAAATAAACCAGAGCTACCAGATAAGCCTAGCCTTCCAGATAATAAGTCAAACCCGTTAAAAATGACTAGCGTAGGAAACAATCTTTATTTATTTGAAGTGGATAAAGAGGCTAATAAAGAAGAAATTAAAAATATTTTAGGTGAACAATACCTTTCATCGAAGAATTATTGCATAGGTAAAGTTTTTAAGGATACTACAAAAGTACTTTTATATGCAGAAGATCTTAAAATAAAATGCGAAAAATTTAATGGTAAACTTCCAGAAGTTACAAGCGGTATCTATATGGATAAAGATGGAGAACTTGTAGCTTATGATGACAAAGATGCTAGTGAAAATATTACTCTTTTTGTTGGGGAAGTTAAATTAGATAAACCTTTTAAAACAAGCAAAACTGTACTTGGTCTTAAGGGCAATCAAATTAATGGTGGACTAGATTTACAATCTTCTACAAAAAGAATTGAAGGACTAAACTTTTTCTTAGAAGAAACACCAAAAGAAAGCATGATATTAGATTCGGCTATCTCTCAATCTGGTAGTACTAAGATGCCTATATCTGACTTAGAGATTATAAATAACACATTTAATTTTGGAAATAATGTTGGAAGTGCTAAAAACGGTATAAAAATCTTGTCTTCATTAGATAGTGGCTATTTAAAGATTAATAATAATACTTTTAAGGGTCTTGGTGCAGATATTGAAGGTAAAAATTACAATAATTCTGCCATTGGAATTAATACTAGAACTAAAAATGGAACACTTACAGAAATTAAAGAAAATAAAATACTAGGATATGGATATCACGGTATAGGCGTTACTGTTAGTGAAAATGCTAGTTTAAGTGTAGAGGGAAATATATTAGAAGACATTGGCCAGAATGGTATTGATATCAATCTTTTCGGTAGAGGAAAGGACATAAACGTAAAGAATAATATTATTTCTAAATACGGTTCTAAAGAAATAAAGACGACAAGTTTCACTGATCCAGCAGGAAAAGTGGGTAATAGATTTGAAGTTGGACTTGGCATTGCATATGTAGATAAAAGTGTGTATGGTGTCAAGATAAATGAAAAATATTATGATGATAAGGATAAATTTTTAAAAGACTTATTTGAAATTAATACAATTGCTTCAAAAGAGCAAAATGATAAAAATGAAGGAGTTTTAAATTGCACTCCTATATACATGGGTCATCAAACTAGATTTAAAAAACCTGTAGATGAAATCAATAAGGAGTATTCTAGACTTCAAAACGAAGAATTAATTATTGTAAAAGATGATGATAAGGATTTAATAATTCCAAATGAAAAAATTAAAAGTAAACAAGTAAAATCTATTAAGATAGTTGGTAATGGTGGCGGAAAAGTTATATTAAACCCATCTTTAACAATTACTGATGATTTAACTATAGATTTACCAAATGCAAATTTACAAAACAACGCCAATGTTGAAAAAGAAAAAGTTCATATCTTAAATATTAGAGATAATGATTATTCCAATTTTGTAATAAAACCACAATTTACAAATATAACTCTAAAAAATGCGGAAGAGCTTCCTGTTGAAATTTTAGAAATTAAAGATAAAACAGGAAATGTGGTTACAAAGGAAAAATCAACTCTTACAAATAACATTAAGGTTTTTGTTGGAGATAAAGAGACAACAGAGTTTAGAGTTAATGAAGAAAATGATAAGGTTATTTTAAACAAAACATTATTAAATAACTTATTGAAATTTTCAACTATAAAGATTGAATATAAAGATGAAGCAAATAATGTTTCAAAAGTTCAAAAATCTTTTGATATTTCGGTAGACAATAGCTCTTCTATGAAGGCAGAGTTTGAAGGAAATAAAGAAGCGACTATTTATGAAAGCTTTGCTCCTAATGAAGGCCTAAAAATAAAGATAAATGAGATTAAAGATGCTAGTGGAAATAATGTAGAAATTTCTAAAACAAAGCTTGTAGAAAATTTAAAAGTTAGAATATCTTATAGCGAAGCTAAAAAAGAAGATTTTGAAGTAAATGGCGATACGATAACAATAAAGAAAACTTTCTTAGACATGATTTCAACTCCTGTTTTTGGGAAATCACATGATGTAGTTGTATCTTTAACAGACTTAGATAATAATATTTTAGATGCGAAGACAACACTTAAACTGAATATTGTAAATAATTCTAGTGTAAAAGTCGAACCTGTAAGTACTCTTACATTTACTCAAGGGAATGCACCTATTAACGGAATGACATTTAAAATAACAAGCATAAGAAATTCAAAAGGTCTAGAATTAGAGAAAAATGATGTCGATTTGGAAAATTGCCTAGATATTGAACCATTCCCAACAAACTGGGGCGATGATAGTATAGAAAATCTTGGTAATGGTAACTTCCGTTTTAATAGAAAATATTTAGATATCGATTCAGATAAAAAAACAGTAACAATTAAAAAAGAATACCTAGATAAATTGCAAATAAATGATAAGGACACTGAGTTTGGTACAAAACAAATAATTGTTAAATATAGAGATCCTAGAGTTGGAATAAACTTTAGGAGTGAAAAGTTTATTATTCATATTAAAAAGGCTTTAAAACCACTAAGCGAAGACACTACTATAACTTCAACAAAATATGAAATAAAAGAGAATACTATAAAGCCTATTAACAATTCAATTAACAATAAGACAAGTGTATCTGAATTTATTAAAAACATTGTAAAGGGAAATGAAAGACAAGTTCTTAGAGTCTATTCAAAAGAATATATAAACAATAATAGTTTATCTTATGAAAATATATATAAATATAAGAAAAGCTATGAAAACATCCAAAACAATGATTATTTGGTAGTAACAGCTGAAAATGGAAAGAATACAAAAATTTATCAAATTATATTTGAAGAACACCAAGATAATTCTTTAGTTATTTCTATTAAAGATAAAAGTATAGTTTCTAATTTTGGTACAACATTTATTGAAGTTTCAGAAAATGCTACATTGGATCAGATAAAAAATGCACTAGAAGTTCAAGAGAATGCAAGTATTAAGATTGAAAACAATAATGGCGAAGATACTACAGATGTTAGGGATGGATATATCTTAATTGTTCAAAAATATGAACAAAAGGAAGAAAGAACCATTAAATTAAAATATGCTAAAAAGACATATAGGGCATTAATTGTCGCAAATAGTGATTATGGTAATGACAAGCTTAATTTAGTAGGACCAAAAACAGACAAGGTGCTAATGAAAAAAGTGTTTGAAAACCAAGAAATAGATTCAAATAAATTCGAGAATATCACTGTTGTTGAAAATACTAAGAAACAAGAATTTTTGAATAAGATTAGCGAGGCTTTCAAGGGAGCTAAGTCCAATGATGTAAGTTATTTATATTATTCTGGACATGGAAATAATGTAGATGGCATAAGTTATATTTGTACTACAGATTATGCAGAAAACAAAGAAAAGCAAATAAAACTATGGATTAGTGTAAATGAATTAAGAGAAGCTTTAGATAAGATACCAGGAACAAAAGTGTTAATACTTGATTCTTGTAATTCTGGCGGTTTTATTGGCAAGAAAGTAGATGCTGTAACAACTTCTACTTCAAAGACAAGCTTAGCTATAAATTCAAAAGAATTTAATGAAAATATACAAAGGGCTTTTGATACTTCATTATTAAGAGAGCGTTCAGTTGGATATCTTACAACTAATGAATATAAAGTGTTAACAGCTAGTTCAGAAGATGAATACTCTTTTGAAGATAAAAAAGAAAAAGTAGGTAAATTCACTAAAGTTTTATCTCGTGTTGCTGGAATAAATGGCGATGTTGTTGGAGATGTTGACAATAACGGAAAAATCTCTCTCGAAGAAGCCTATAAGTATTTAGAAGATAATGTTGTGTATACATCTCACATTCAAGCATTCCCAAGAAATGACTCTTATACAATATTTGAAGTAGGTTCAAATGCAAAACCAATTAGTAATGATAAAAAAGTTACTTCTGTAAAAAATTCAGAAAACAAGGACAATTTAAATATTATTATAAATGGTGATAGAGGGTTAATAAAATCAGGAGAATTTAAAATAACCGATAAAGTTACAGTAGCAGAGTTTTTAAAGCAAATTCAAAAAGGGCATCCAAATCAAGAACTAAAAGTTGTAAGACTCATTCCTTCAAGGGTAGAAAAGAAAGATACAGAATTGCTTGAAAAACTAGACTATCTAGAAGTTACAGCAGAAGATGGAACAAAGGCTAATTATGTTATAACTGTAGAAAAATCTAAGGAAGCTTCTGATTTAAGTATAACTTCAAAGAAAGATGATAAAGAAATTGGTTTTTATACTATAATACCAAGCAAAAAAACAATAAGTAGTAGTCTTAAAAAGATAACAGAAAATACTACAGTAGAAGAATTCTTATCAAACATTGAAAAGGGACATGCTAAGCAAAGCCTTAGTGTAGCTGATAAAATAGGCAATACAAAAAGTACTAGTGACAAATTAGCTACTGGAGATAAGCTTATTGTAAGAGTTGAAACTGGAGAAAAAGATGAATATACTATTATTCTTGAAGAAAAAAAGACAGGATTAGTATTTAGAAATAGTGCATTTACAGTTGAAACTGGTGCAGGTCCATTTGGTAATAAAATCAAGTCAGGAAATAAGGCATTAGATACCAACGTAACAGTAGAAGAGTTCTTAAACCTTATTGAGAATAAAAATGAATTCCTATCAATTAAGGTTAATAGCGGTGTAACCTATGAACCAAAGATGGGCAAAGAAAAGTTAGAACAAGGGGACTTTGTATTGCTATCTCCGAATTCTGGGGGATATCCTCAAAGATATATTTTAATTGTAAAACCTGCGATTATGCCTAATCCAAGTATAGAGATATCAAAAGTAGATTTTGGAGATAATTTCACTGTAGACCACGACAAAAAGACTATTTCTTCAGGTAGAGTAAAACTTACTACAGAATTAACTGTAGGAGAGTTTTTGGGCTATGTTGTAAATTCTAATGATTTTAGCAAATTAGAAGTAAGAAAGGCTAAGAGTTCAGATAAATTAAAAGAGGGAAATACTCTTCGTATTACTGCTAAAAATGATCCTAAGAAAATAACAAAAGTTTATAACTTAATTTTTGAAGAAAGTGAAGTAAAAGAAATTCATCCAGATTTTGGGGAAGATTTTATCGTAGACTCAAGCAATAAATTTTCTCTGAAAATTAAATCTCAAAATACGAATATAACTGAAGCTATGACTGTTAAAGAATTCCTATCTAAGTTAAGAAATAGGGATAAGTTCAGTGGTATTAAGTTTAAAAGAGGTTGGGATGAATTAACTGATGAAAGTACGCTTAAAGACGGAGACAAAATGCAAGTCACAATAAAGAAGCCATCTTCAAGTCTAGCTCCAGTTAATGAAACAAAAATCTATATAATAGAAACTTATAAAGATTTAGAGTTAGAAGTTCCAGATTTTGGAGGAGCATATAAGTTTGGGACAATTAAGAAAAATGAAATATCAGGAGATAGAGAAGAACTTACAAGTGATATAACTGTAAAAGAATTTATTGGTAAAATTAAAAATGCTGATAAATACGATAGTATAAAGATACAAAAAGCATATGAAGAAACAATAAAAAATGACACCGATAAAATAGAAAGTGATGATAAGTTAATTTTAAAAAAGGGAAATAAAGAAGCAGTTTATAAATTAATTAATGTAACTGATAATAATGGCGGAATATCCATACCATCTTTTCATTTGATTAATCTTTTGTAAATTCTTTATAAGTTGTTTATCAAATTAAATTTTACAATAAATAATTAATTAAGAATATGGCTTAAGAAATGAATCTGTATACTATATATTTTTGAAAATCATATAGTGTACAGATTCAAGTTATAATCGAAATCAACTAAAGTAAGCTTGGAGTTTATGTATTATTTAGATACGGGATACCAATTTTCTAAATACGAGATGATTAAAAAATTATAAAAGAATTTAGTACATAATACTTTTATTGAAATACTATTTCAAGTTTATTTTATAAAAATATAAAAAAAGGAAGGTTTTAAAATTGTTGAAAAGAATATTTGTTTTTTTTCTAGCTTTTACTATTTGTTTAACATCTTTAAGTCCTGTAATGGCATATAGTGAAAATGAAGGGAATATTGAAGCTGCTAGTATAGAAAAGACTAATAAAAAATTTGAAAAAATAAAAGAATCTTTAATTAGAAGAGGTGTTTTAGTAAATCAAAATGAAAGAATTCCAGTTCTATTGGTATTAAAAGATAAAGATGAATACAAAATTAAGGATTTTTCTTTTAGTTCAATAGATAAAATTTGCGATCAGATAAGTTTATCTAAAAGATATCATGAAAAATTTATAACAGATTTTGAAAAATTATTGGGACACAATGTATACTTTGAAGAAGTTAGTTATATTGTAAGTCAAAGCTTGAGTTTAAATTTAAGTTTGGATGAACTTAAAGTTTTGAGTGAAATAGACGATGTCGAAAGAATATCATTGAATTACCCAGACCTGAAACTTGCAAAAAGACCTCAAGAATACAAAATAAAACTTATGGAAAGAAGCTATAATCCAGAAACTACCTTTGGTAGGGGGGAATTAATTGCCATAATAGATTCTGGTTTTGATACAGACCACAAAGATTTTATTATGGAAGATGTTACAGGTGCAAAATATGAAAGTGAATCGAAAATAAATGAAGTGCTAAGTAAATTAAGAACAGCTTCCCCAGAGAATTATCAAGGTAAATGGATAAATAATAAATTTCCTTATGGATTTAACTATGCTAATAATACAGATAATGTTTCAGGTGGTAATCCTTCACATGGGACTCATGTTGCTGCTATTGCAGCTGCTTCAAAAGGATTTAAAGGACAAGCACCTAATGCACAAATACTGGCAATGACAATATTTGCAGGAGAAAATAGTGGTACAGAGCCAAGCAAATATGTAAAGGCAATTGAAGATAGTATCGTTTTAGGGGCTAGCTCCATAAACATGAGTATAGGTGTACCAAATTCTACACTTAGAAATGTAGGAGAAGACGTATTAAAGGCTGTAGATGTAGCAAGAAAAGCTGGGGTTTTAGTTAGTGTATCTACAGGTAATTCAGCACATACAGACTCTGAAATACAAGCACCTAAAAAAGATCAGCCGAATTATGGGACTGTATCCGACCCAGCCATAATAAAAGATGTTATAGCCGTGGCATCGATGAATAATGACAGTGTGGTTCTTCCATATTTGGAAGTTAAGGGTGAAAAAATCCCTTATTATCCATGCCAAGAAGAGGCATTAATCGAAGCATATGACCAAGAACTTGAATTAGTTGATGTAGGGCATGCTACGAAAGAAGAAGTTAGTAAAATGTCAGGCGATTATTTAAAAGGGAAAGTTGCTTTAATAGAAAGAGGATTAAATCGTTTTGATGAAAAAGTTGCCTTGGTTGCATCAAAGGGAGCTAAAGCAGCTATAATTTATGACAATACTGATAGTGATGATTGGGTTAATATGGGAATTAAAGACCCTGCTATTATGCCAATCTTTGTTTTAAGATCCGCAGGCTTAATATTAAAAGAAAAATCAAAGTCATCAGCTTTTGTGGTTATAAAGAAAGAAAAAAATAGTTTTAAATTAAACAACGATGGAGAAATGTCATATTTTTCAAGTTGGGGACCAAGCCCAGAGTTCGATTTAAAACCTGAAATAACAGCGATAGGAGGACATGTTTGGGCGGCTCAACCTGGAAATACGCATGGAGATAAATCAGGGACATCAATGGCAGCTCCACAAGTAGCAGGAATAGCAGGGTTGTTACAAGAAAGGCTAAAAAAAGATAATGATCTTTTATTACCTAGCGATAATTCAGATAGTGATAAATCTAAAAATTATGATTTAATTAAAAACTTATTGATGTCAACTGCTCAGCCTAATAAATTAAAAAATGAAAACTATTATGTATCTCCTCGTAAACAAGGGGCAGGTTTAGTTAGCAAGGAAAATGTACTGAGAACATATGCGTATGTGAGTTCATTAACTCCTAACAAGGATAAAGAGGTTTCTAAAATAAACTTAGGAGCAGTAGATACGAGATTTAATTTAAATTTCACTGTTCATAATATAAGTAAGACTAAGAATCTTATATTTAATAAGATAGTTGTAACTTGCCAAACAGATAAATTAGATTCTTCAAAAAAAGGATTTATAATTCCTTTAGGAGTTGAAAAAATTACAAATGATATTACAAGAGAAGAAGAAATTAATTTAAAACCAGGTGAAAGTAAAAATATAAATTTATCTCTTGATATTTCTGAAAAAGACAAAGATATATTGAAAGATTTCATAAATGGATATTTTGTTGAAGGATTTATAAAAATAGTTTCAAATACTCCAGAACAACCAGATATAGGACTACCTTATATAGGATTTAGAAAAATTGATAAGGATGGAAATAAAGTAAATTTCTATGACACTCCTGTTTTAGAAAGACCTATATATGAATTCACTGATTTATCAGAAAGCTCTAATGATTACCCGAAATATTATAGACAAAAAAATTCTGAAAAAACAAATCCTTTTACAAGCTTAATAGGAAAGAATAAAGAAAAAGTTGTAGTTTTAGGAGAAACTACAAAAACAGGAGATTTTATAAGAAAATTTGAAAAAGAGAAAATAGCTTTTTCACCAAACAATGATGGGAATTTAGATTATGTAAGTTTAAGAGGGGTATTTATTTCTCAATATATACAAGATCATATAAAGGTTTATAATATCAAAGATGAATTAGTTTATGAAGGTAAGATAAATCATTCTGGAGAAACACTAATTGGAGATAATGGGAAAAAAATAGACGGGATAATTGATGTTGGTAAAAAGAATGAAGCTTTATCTGAGTCAGGCGATGGACATATTTATTCTGAAAGTGACAAATATAATTGGGATGGAAAAGATTCAGGTGGCAATTTGCTTACTGAAGGAAAATATAAATACGTGTTTTATGCAAGAGGTGTAGACGAGAAGGCTAAGGAACAAAAATATGAATTCAATATCATTTTAGATAAGACTAAACCAGAGCTGATAAACATGGAATTAATGGATGGTTCTATAAATGCAGATATTGCGGAGAATGGAAGCGGAGTTTCTAAAGCTTTAATAGAAGTTTATGATAAGGATGGAAATCTAGAATCTAAAAAATATATGGATTATAGCGAAAAAATTTCAATTCCATATGATAAGGATAAAATTACTAGTACGTATTTAAGAATTGAAGATTTTGCGGGCAATGTGTTTTTTAAATCTATAAAATCAATTTTACAAAAAGAAGATTTGGGAAGTTTATCGGTAGACTTTAAGAAAAACACATGGGGAAATAACTATTTAGATGTGAGTTTAGACAAAAAAGATTATGAAATAAAAATTTATGATGAAAAAGATCAACTATATTTAGGAATGGAAGATTTGCCAGTAGGAAAATACAAGGCAAAACTTATATTAAAATCTATAGAATATTCTTGTGAAAAACCAGAAATAGACTTTGAAATAACAAAATCAAACATCAATCCTAGCATTACTTTTATTCTTAAAGGAACATTCCCTAGTAATATAAGTTTGCCAATAAAAGTTTATACAAAGAAGGGCGACTTTGAAAAGATAGGAAGACCTAAAATTAGGTTAACAAATAAAAGTGGTTATAGTATTGATGTTGAAGCTAAATCTGGTTTTGGCTCAAAGATATCTAATGAATTTAAAACCAAAATATCCGAAGGAGAATGGACTGCAGAATGTATAAGTACTGCTAAGGATTGGAAATTAATCCCTGAAAAAATAACATTTACAGTGGGGCAGTACGGAAAAATTAACGAAGATGTAGAATTTCTATATATTGGTCCTAAATTTAATCAAATCCTACCGCAATTTGATACCAGTCAAGCCCAAGGCATAAATGAAAATGATATTGGGTTAGAGCTTGAATATATCCTAAGTGGTGATGATTTTAAAGAATGGGACAGACATAAGTTTGCTGGAAAGAATTTGGAGTTACCACCAGCATGTTATAAGGCAAAAGTAAAATTACCAGAAGGTTACTTTTCTGATCCTGCACAAATCGAACTAGATCTAAGAGAAAAAAGTGCAGCACCAAAATTTAAAATTTACAAGAATGATAATTCTAAAAAAGGGTGTTTTAGTATCAATACAAGGGTAGATGGAGTATTAAATAATAATTTTGAAGTAAAATATAAAGTTACAAATGAAAAAGGAGAAGAAATAAAAGAGTTTGAAAATCTACCTTATGGAGTTTATAAAATTGAAGCTATTACCTCAGTAGTTGGTTACTTTGTAGATAAACCTATATTAGAATATAGTTTAGGACCAAGCACAAATAATAAAAATTTAGACTTTAACTGGAAAAGCTTTAAAAACTTAGATAAGAAAGGCGAATTAGCTATTTGGCCTGATTGGGGATTCTATGGACAAACTGATGCTGGAATATTTAATCAGCTTTTAAATGGAAAGCCTTATATTTACAAATTAAGAAGAATAGATAAAAAACAAAATGATTTAGAATTTAAAATGCCATATCCTGGTTATAACCAAAGAATTAATATTCAAGATATTCCTTACGGTGTATATTCACTTAATGTAGACTTATCAGAAATAAACGGTTATTACGTCGACAAACCAACAAGTCAAATAGTAATTTCTAAAGACAGAAGCACACTTAATATAAAATACGGGAAAACGCCATATCCTATAAAAGATTATACTATAAGCCTAAATAATTCTGCGGGGATTAAAATAACAAGTAATAAAAGCACAAGTAAAGAAGGGGAATTTGTAGAATTAAATTATAGCGGCAACTTAAATGGAAAAGTTTTAAGTGGTTTTTATCTTGACTATGAGATTGAGTATCAGGTTCCAGATGGTTTTTATGGAACAAAAACAGAAGTAAAAAAAGAAAGAGAGTTTTTATACCCTGATAGCAGTGGAAACTTCAAGTTTATAATGAGGAGCGGTAATCTCAAAGTTACTCCAAAGCTTGAAGATAAAAAAATTATTCATAATATAGAAATTTTGCCTTCGGAAAATGGAACTGTCCAAGTAAATAAAAATAAAGCTGTAGCTGGGGAAGGAATTTCTATATCGGCAATAGCAAATGATGGTTATGTTCTGGATAAGATATTATGTAACGATAAAGAACTAGAAAAGGCAGAGTTTATAATGCCTGATAAAGATGTGAAACTTAAAGTAATATTTAAAAAAGTGAGTTTAAATTTTGAAAAACTTATTGAAGCTATTAATATTGCAAAAGGAAAACTTGCTGAAAAAGAAATATTAATTAGTCAAGACGGTTCGGATATACCTTTAGGTAAAAAATGGGTTAAAAAAGATGATTATGAAAATCTTAACACAGTTCTTAAAGAAGCTGAAAGTATAATAAACAAGGCAGATAGTCAAGAAGCAATCGAAAAAATAAACGATAAATTAAATGAAGCTATTAGTTCTTTGAAATTTAATGAAGGAAAATTAATAATAAAAAATGTTACTGTTATAAGTTTAGAATCTGATGGAAAATCTGAAACAGAAACTACAAAAACTATTACTTTAAAACTTTCCGAAGAAATTAATCTTAAAATTGAAGATATAAATTTATTAGGAGCAAAGGTTGAAAAAATTGAGAAGACTGAAAATATTTATAAAATATTTATAAAAGATATCGGTGTAAAAAATGAAGAAAATTTAACTTTATCTTTAAAAAAATTAGGCTATAAATTTTCTAATGATAATATTCAAGTAAAAGTTTATGTAGAGAAAAAAAATGAATCAGATAAACCAGAAGAGGATAAGCCTAATTTAAAACCTAATGTTAAACCAAAAGAAGGGTCTAACGAAAATGCTCAAAGGGGCTTTGATAATTATACTGATAATAGAGGTTATAATTCTGCTAAAGTATTTTCTATCCCAGTAATAGTGAAAAAAGAGGTGAACTCTTCTAAAGAAATTAATAAAATCGATTATGAAAAACATTGGGCTAAAGAATTTATAGCTAAGGTCCTTAATAAAAAAATTATGGAAGATAAAGATGGAAATTTTGAACCAGACAAAAAAGCTACAAGACTTATTTTAGTTAAGGCTTTAGCTAAACTTCAAGGAATTAATCCTAATGACTACAAAGATAAAAACTTTAAAGATTTAGACATCAGCTCTGAAGATACAGGCTATATTAATTGGGCATATAAAAATAAAATAGTTATGGGCTATGAAGATGGTGAATTCAAAAAAGATAGAGAAATAACTAGAGAAGAAGTAGCGGCTATTTTAAATAGATATGTGGAAAATTTAAACATCAAGAGAAAAGATGCAAAAAATATTGAGTTTAAGGATGAAAAAGATATATCCGATTGGGCTAAGCTTGAAGTTAAAAAAGCTGTAAAAAGAGGATTGTTTGAAGGCAGAAATAATGGAAAATTTGCACCAAAAGACAGTATAACAAGAGCGGAAATTGCTAGAGTTATTGTGAATTTGATGAATAATTAAATATGAAATTTAGGAATAGGTACATTTTTTAATGTGCCTATTTCTATATTTCAAAGTTGAGATAGTCGATTTTTAAGCTGTACATGATTTAAGGCAACAAGCTAAAGACAATAAATTAAGATTTAAAATATATTCTACTTAAAATTATTAATAAACTCTTTAACGAATTCTAGAAGGAAATCTAAATGCCTTAAATTCAATTATTACATTTAATAGAATAGCCATTGAGAAATATAGAATCTATTACATAGAAAAAAAGATAATTTTATTTGTTTGTAAACTAGATACAATTAAACGCATAGAATGAGCCAGACGATCCAACATCTTCAAAACATCCTCAAATTTTCATTAAAAATTTTTTCTAACTATTATATATTTATTTTTGTTATTCTCTTTTTACCGAACATGATATCATTAACAGGTGAAAATCTTCTATGTTCATTAGCAACAGAATCTTGATTAATCTTTAGATATTTCTTAGTCATTTTAATATCACTATGACCCATTAAATATTGGAGATAAACTATGTTACCGCCGTTTTCTAAGTATGTTGTAGCGAAGTAGTGTCGAAGTTGATAGGGGGTAATCCTATCTTCTCCACAGAGTTCTAAGATATCGCAGTACCTAGCAAACTTTCTTTGTATAGCAGTTGTGGATAACTCTTTACCAGAATCAGATAGGAAGAGATTATTAGACTTGAAGTTATTTCTCTTATTAATTTCAAAAAGCCTCTTAACATATTTAATCACTCCATCAGATAAGGGAAGTATCCGAGATTTATTACATTTTCCAATACTTGGGGTAATCCGAAGATCCTTATTATAATAGTCAAACAAATTTTCATAGACTTGCACCGCTTCAGCTGGTCTTATCCCAGTATCCAAAGTCAACAATATGAAAACATAGTCTCTAAATTCAGTATAAGAATTTAAGTCTAAAAGACTCAAGATCTTTTTCAAACTCTCTTTCTCAGCTGGTCTAGGTTCAGCATCTTCTTTCTTTCTTTTTATCCCTAACTTCACTATAGGATTTTCTTCAATTATCTCCCTCTCAATCAAGAAATTAAAATAAGTATTGAGTCTTTTTCTGTATCCGTTGTAGCCACCCTTTAAATCTCTTTTTTCAAGAAAGAAATTCAAAACTTTTTCTTCAAGATTATCTCCACGAGCAACTTCATTAAAAACAGTAAAGTCTTTGCTGTAACCATATAATGTATTATAGGATAAACCCTCCATAGCCTTATATTTTAAAAAGTTCAATTGATTACAATCTAAAGCACTAACATCAAATTCAAACATACGCCTTTGCTCCTTTCTTTAATTTTCTTGGTTCTTCAGAGTCCTAAAGTTTTTCAAAAAAAAAGAAAGGACACGAACCTAACTAAGTTCGTATCCAAAAGCGTCTCCCAAAACCATCTATTTGTCGCTGGTTTGGAAGTCAACAGTTTCTTGGTGCCCAGAGCCGGAATCGAACCAGCGACACGTAGATTTTCAGTCTACTGCTCTACCGACTGAGCTATCTGGGCATATGGTGGGCCTTCAGGGACTCGAACCCCGGACCTACCGGTTATGAGCCGGGCGCTCTAACCGACTGAGCTAAAGGCCCCTACTTAAAGAGTCTTGGCGGAGAAAGAGGGATTTGAACCCTCGCGACCCTAATGAGCCCTACTCCCTTAGCAGGGGAGCCTCTTCAGCCTCTTGAGTATTTCTCCAGTATCAATTCCCTACGGTTATGTTTTCCGCATCACTCTTAATAGTATATATGACCATCTAAGAATTGTCAACAGAAAAATTTGAGATAAATCTATCTCTTTGGAATTGCTATTCTATTTTAACATTTTAAATTATATAAGTAAAGAAAAAATTTTTTTTGGGGGGATTATTTCCGTGAAAACTAGTTTTTTACCTAAGGAACATACATTTGACAAATATTTTTCTTCTCATTAAGATATAATATATTAGAAAGAATATATTTATATAAAAGGTTAGATTATGGATTTTAAGATACATTCAAAATTTAAACCCACTGGAGATCAACCGGAAGCTATTGATGGTTTGGTCAAGGGTTTAAACAAAGGTTATAAACATCAAACTTTGCTGGGAGTTACTGGCTCGGGCAAGACTTTTACCATGGCAAATGTAATTGAAAAGGTGCAGAGACCGACTCTTGTAATCGCACACAACAAGACTCTTGCATACCAACTTGCCAGCGAGTTTAAGGAATTTTTCCCAGAAAATGCAATTGAATACTTCGTCAGTTACTACGACTACTATCAACCGGAAGCGTATGTGCCTGGAACGGATACTTTTATTGAAAAGGATTCTTCTATAAACGATGAGATCGATAAACTGAGACACTCTGCAACCATGGCTCTTTTTGAAAGAAGAGACGTGGTTATTGTGGCGTCTGTATCTTGTATCTATGGTCTTGGTGATCCGATTGATTACGAGCATCTTGCAATTTCTCTTCGCCCTGGTATGATAAGGGACAGAAACGAAATCATGTCTAAGCTTGTGGATATTCAATACGTTAGAAACGATATAAATTTCATAAGAGGGACATTTAGAGTTAGGGGAGATACTTTGGAAGTATTTCCTGCATCTAGTTCCGATAGATCCATTCGTATTGAATTTTTTGGTGACGAAATCGATAGAATTACTGAAATAGATACTCTAACTGGAAATATAACTGGATATTTAAACCACGCATTTATAACTCCTGCATCCCACTTTGCAACTTCTTCTGAAAAGGTGGACAGGGCGATTGAAACTATAAAGATTGAACTGGACGAGAGATTAAAAGAACTTCGCGGTCAGGAAAAATTACTTGAAGCGCAAAGGCTTGAACAGAGAACCAACTACGATTTGGAAATGCTTCAAGAGATGGGATTTTGTTCTGGAATAGAAAACTATTCGAGACATCTGTCCGGTAGAGAGCCGGGAAGTCGTCCATACACTTTGATAGATTATTTTCCGAAGGATTTTCTTTTAATTATTGACGAATCCCACGTGACCATTCCTCAAATTCGAGGAATGTACAACGGTGATAGATCTAGGAAGCAGACCTTGGTGGACTATGGTTTTAGACTTCCATCTGCCCTAGACAATAGACCCCTTAGGTTTAACGAGTTTGAGTCCATGGTCAATCAGGCAATCTATGTCAGTGCCACACCTGGACCTTACGAAAAGGAACATCAAGAAAATTATGTGGAACAGATCATAAGACCTACTGGACTTCTCGATCCAAAGATTGAGGTAAGACCTATTAAAGGTCAAATCGATGACCTAGTTTCTGAAATAAATAAGAGGGCAGAAAAAGGCGAGAGAACTCTTGTCACTACACTTACGAAAAAGATGGCGGAGGACCTTACCAAGTATTTTAAAGAACTTGGAATCAAGGTTACCTATATGCACTCCGACGTGGATACCATCGAGAGAATGGAAATTATTAGAGATCTTCGTCTAGGTGTTTACGATGTGCTAATTGGAATCAACCTTCTTCGTGAAGGTCTGGACCTACCAGAGGTTTCCCTCGTTGCAATCTTAGATGCGGACAAGGAAGGTTTCCTTCGTTCTGAGACTTCTCTTATACAGACATCTGGTCGTGCTGCGAGAAATGTGGACGGCATAGTAATCATGTATGCGGATACCATCACCAAGTCAATGGATGTAACCATAACCGAGACAGAAAGAAGAAGAAAGATTCAAAATCAGTACAATATAGATCACAATATTGTTCCTAAGACCATCGAAAAAGGAATTAGGGACGTCATCGCCACTACAATTGCATCAGAAAGTAACGAAACTTACAAAGTGGATGATGAATTTACAAATGATGAAATAGAAGCCATGATTGAAGGCTTAAAGGTTAGAATGTACAAAGAGGCAGAGGGCTTGAACTTCGAAGCTGCTGCTGAAATTCGTGATAAAATAGAAGAACTTAGAAAGAAGATGATTGATTGACAGATAATATTGTTATAAAAGGCGGAAGGCAACACAATTTAAAGAATGTGAATCTAACTCTGCCGAGAAATAAATTTATAGTTTTTACAGGACTATCTGGATCTGGCAAGAGCTCACTGGCTTTTGACACCATCTATGCGGAAGGACAAAGAAGGTATGTTGAGAGTCTGTCCTCCTATGCGAGACAGTTCTTGGGTCAGATGGATAAGCCAGAAGTTGAGAGTATAGAAGGGATGAGTCCTTCTATTTCTATTGACCAAAAAACAACCAGCAAGAATCCTCGTTCAACCGTTGGTACAGTAACGGAAATTTATGACTACTTGAGACTTCTCTTTGCAAGGGTGGGTCATCCTTACTGTCCAATCTGCGGCAAGGAAATAACTTCCTACACAGTAGACCAAATGGTTGACAGAATTATGGAACTGGAGGAGAGAAGTAGAATTGTAATCCTCGCTCCAGTGGTGAGAAGAAGAAAGGGAACCCACAAAAAAGTTCTCGATAAGATAAAGAAAGATGGATTCATAAGAGCGGTTGTAGATGGCGAGATGCTTGACATAACTGCAGAAGAAGTGGAACTGGACAAGAATACATTCCACGATATTTCCATAGTAGTAGATAGACTTATAGTTAAAGAAGGAATCGAGTCAAGACTTAGCGATTCCCTTGAGCTTGCTCTAAATGCCAGCGACGGAATTGTAAATGTCGATGTTATAGATGGAGAGACCTTTGTGTTTTCATCTAAACTCGCTTGTCCGGATTGTAATATTGTAATAGAAGAGATCACTCCTCGTTCATTTTCATTTAACAGTCCACTGGGAGCCTGCGAAGTTTGTAATGGACTTGGATTTTCTAAAGAGCCTGATCCAGAACTGATCATTCCAAACAAGGACCTATCCATAAGCGAAGGAGCCATCGCATCATTTTCAAATGTGGACGGAACCTACTACATGGAAATCTTCAAACAGATTGCAAAACATTATAAATTCAGCGAGAAAGCACCGATTAAAGATGCTCCTCCTGAAATGATAAATGACATTCTCTACGGAACAAAGTACAATGTAAATATAAAGTACAAGTCAATGTTTAGTGGTATGACCGGATTCAAAGGCAACTGGGAAGGCGTAATTTATAATTTAAAGAGAAGGTATACTGAGACTAGTTCCGACAGAGTTATAGACAAGATTGATGAATTTATGTCTGACGAACCTTGCCCAAAATGTCATGGCAAGAGGCTAAAGGATGCGTCCTTAGCGGTAAAGGTAAATGGAAAAAATATTGCAGAAGTGACGGATATGTCCATCGTTGATGCTCTGGAATTTTTCAACAATCTAAAACTTTCTGAAAAAGAAGAGATAATCGCAAAACAGGTGCTAAAAGAAATAAGAGAGCGTCTAGGATTTTTAAAAAATGTCGGTCTCGATTATTTGACCATGTCCAGAATGGCAGGCACCCTTTCCGGTGGAGAGGCACAGAGAATTCGTCTTGCTACTCAAATAGGATCTCACTTGGTTGGAGTTATCTATGTCCTTGATGAGCCGAGCATTGGACTTCATCAAAGAGACAACGACAGACTTTTGAAAACTCTTAGAGAGCTTACAGATATTGGAAATACTTTGATTGTAGTAGAACATGATGAGGATACCATGAGAGCCTGTGATATGATTGTGGATATCGGCCCGAAGGCGGGAATCCATGGTGGTGAAATCGTCGCAACAGGCTCGGTGGAAGACATAGAAAAATGTGAAAGATCCATAACTGGACAGTATCTCTCTGGCAAGAAGAAGATAGAAGTTCCAAAGACAAGGCGTGAATATACAGGCAAGACCATAAAAATTCATGGAGCAGCGGAAAATAATCTAAAAGATATAGATGTTGAGATACCTCTCGGACAATTCGTCTGTGTTACTGGAGTCAGTGGCTCAGGCAAAAGTTCCTTGGTAAATGAAATTCTATACAAGGCCCTCGCTTCATCGGTAAACAAATCGAAGATCAAGCCTGGAAAATATAAATCAATCGAAGGATTAGAAAATATAGACAAGGTTGTAGACATTGACCAAAGTCCTATCGGCAGAACACCACGTTCAAACCCAGCAACCTACACAGGAACCTTTGATTTAATAAGAGATATATTTGCCATGACAAACGAAGCCAAGATGCGTGGATATAAGAAGGGCAGGTTTTCTTTCAATGTAAAAGGCGGAAGATGCGAAGCTTGTAGTGGAGACGGAATAATAAAGGTAGAGATGCACTTTCTACCAGATGTATATGTGCCTTGCGAAGTCTGCAAAGGAAAGAGGTACAATAGGGAAACACTACAAGTATTATTTAAAGGCAAAAATATTTCTGACGTGCTTGACATGACTGTGGAAGAAGCGATAGAATTTTTCGAGAACCATCCGAGGGTACTTCGCAAGTTAGAAACACTACAAAATGTAGGGCTATCCTATATAAAATTAGGACAACCATCCACCCAACTTTCTGGAGGAGAAGCGCAGAGAATAAAACTTGCAACGGAGCTATCCAAGAGAGGAACCGGAAACACCATCTACATTTTAGATGAACCGACAACAGGTCTTCACACTGCAGATATACACATGCTTATAGAAGTTCTCCAAGAATTGGTGGACAGGGGCAACACAGTTGTGGTGATCGAACACAATTTAGATGTAATAAAGACGGCGGACCACATAATCGATCTAGGACCAGAAGGAGGTTCTGGAGGAGGGACGATTGTGGCAACGGGACGCCCGGAAGAAATAGTTAAAAATAAAAATTCCTACACGGGAAAATATTTAAAGAAAGTGCTTGGTGACAATGAAAAAAAGAATTAAAAATATAGTATTAGCGGCGCTAATCATCATCTCAGCAGCATTACCAAATTCATCACTTGCCTATACAAGACCAAATAATTTTTCAAATTTAAAAGGTGCAGCAAGGATTGAAGGAATAAAGAGATTTCAAGCTGAGTTAAACGTGCCAACCACAGGAGTGGTAGATGCGATGACGAAAAAAGTACTTCACACTGAAAATATTAGAGTGAGGGACTATGTAAAACCACCGACAAATGGCAATTGGATCACAGTAAACCTAATCAACAGGATCTTGACTATGTACAAGGGAAATGAAGTTCTATATAAATTTCCGGTAGCGGTAGGTGCATCAGCAACACCAACTCCAGCGGTAAAGGGAAAGATTATGAATAAACACGTGAACCCAGCTTGGGGAGGAATGGGCGGAAAGTATAAGGCAACTTCGCCGGACGATCCGTACAATCCACTTGGAGAGAGATGGATGGGGTTAAACCTTGGTAAGTACAGCGGATATGGAATCCACGGCACCATCAAACCACATCAAATAGGAATGTATGTGTCCAACGGATGTATAAGAATGTTTAATCACGATATAGAAAACTATATCTTCCCAGCATCTAAAGTTGGTATGCCAGTTTATATTGGAAGAAATGAAGAGTTAAACTCCTGGGGCGTGTACCAATATTTTGAAGAAATAGATCCTAATGCAGCACCAAAAGATACACCTCAAAAACCAGTGGTAGAAAATTACGAAACAGAGGATCTATACGAGTATTAATTAAGTAAGAAAGTTCAAGAATAGTTCTTGGACTTTTTTGTTTGGGAAAATGTGTCTTGCATTTGTAGCGGAAACATTTTGCTTCCACAGCCGAAGGCTACAATAAACTTTGCAAATAGTTAACACCTATCTAGCGAAACCTCTCCCAATTAGTCATCCTGAGCGGCAAAGGCGTTAGCCTTTGAAGTCGAAGGGTCTTTGTACAGATTAACCACCCAATTGCAGTCACCCTGAGCGGAAGAGCCGAAGGCTCTGGAGTCGAATGGGTATAACCTCCGAGGGTCAAGTCAAGACAAGTGAAATAATTTCAAAAATTATGATAAATGTAAATAAATATCCTATACTTCTTTAAAACCATATTCTTTCTTCTTCAAATCTTTTTTTACGAGGGAGAGGGGCAGTCGAGTTCTGCAAATCAGCCTTCGCAATGCTCGGCTTCTTTGGAACTCTTTGCATAAGACCTGCTACGAAATCAAAGATTTCGGCTAGGGCTTCGAAGGATCTGACCTATATTTGACCTAGTCTAGGCAATTATTTCTCAAAAATTGCCAACTACAGTCACCCTGAGCGAGGAAATTTATTTCCGAGTCGAACGGGTATAACCTCTGGTGGTCAAGTCCTTGCAAATGAATTATTTTCAAATATCATAATAAATATTATTAAATATCCTATAAATAACCTAAACCAATTCTTTTTCCTTCCAATTTTCTTTTACGAGGGAGAGGGAAG
>NZ_GL397071.1:885867-926642 GCF_000146345.1 Peptoniphilus duerdenii ATCC BAA-1640
ACTCGTGGTAGCACAGGATTAAATCTGTAGTAGTCATTGAGTAAGGATTCTAAGAGATAGGTCGGAGGAATGTTCTGAATTTATTTTTAGAGAAAACTTATAAAAGATTTGTTTTTGTAGCGGAAGCAACCTGCTTCCATTAACCTGATACTAAATTATTTTTCCTCAGCCGTCAGGCGTGTTATAACTAAACCTTAAATTTCTCTCCGTAGCGGAGCATTTTGCTTCCACAGCCGAATGATTTGACCTATATTTAACCTAGTCTAGAAAATTATTTCTTAAAAAGCTGCCAACTACAGTCACTTTGAAAGTGAAACCATCCAAACATATTCCCACTAGGGTTATACCCATTCGACTACGGGTGTCGGAAAACCTCCACCCTTCGCTCAGGGTGACTGCCTTCCTGCGGAAATTTAAAAGATACAAATATTAAAAATAAAATTAAATACAAACATAAAACAACCTAAGTGAAAACTCTGTTTTTTTCATGTATAATAAAATTATGGAAATTATAAAAAGTAGACAGAATAAAAAAGCAAAATATTATAGAAGTTTGCTTCAAAAAAAATATAGAATAAAAGAAAATTTATTTTTAGCTGAAGGTGCTGTAGTCATTAGGGAGGCACTGGACTTCGTAGATCCAAAGTATGTGGCTATTGAAGATAAGAAAGATTTTGGCGAAATTATAAATCTACTAGAAGAAAGAAAAATCCCTTACGACATCTATGACAGAGAAGTTTTCGAAACTCTTTCTGATACCAAGACTCCTCAAGGCATCATCGGATATTTTGAAGTAGAAAATAAAACTTTCGAGCCGAAACCTGGAAAGTATCTTTACCTTGATGGGGTGAAAGATCCCGGGAATATCGGCACTATCATAAGAACTTCAGAAGCCTTTGGCATTGATGGAGTGCTTCTTTCCAGCGAATGTGCGGAGCTCTACTCACCAAAGGTGGTGCGTTCCACCATGGCATCCATATTTAGAACCAAGGTTTATTCAGATATAAACTTAATGGACATAAGAAATGGATTTAAAATTATCTGCGCCGACTTAAAGGGAAAAAATATAAGAGAAAAGACAGATTGGGATGACACTATCGTAGTCATCGGCAGTGAAGCTCAAGGAGTATCGAAAGAAATTTTAGAAATTTGCGACGAAGCTGTTCTGATTCCTATGGATAAAAATATTGACAGCCTAAATGCAGCGGTGGCGGCATCGCTATTTATGTATGAGATGACAAAATGAAGAGAATATTAGTTAATTATGAAATAAATCGAGAAATCGTGGAAAAATTGGAAAGTTTTAATTTAAATGTCATCTACACTACGCCCAACGAAAACCTACCAGAAGGGTTGAAGGGGCACCCTGATCTGTTGGTGCATCAACTTCCCGACGGAACAATGGTAGTTGACAGGGATAATCTCGACTATTACAAAAAACTTTTCCACGATAGGAAGGTAATCCCATCGGCAAAGAAAATCGGATCCACATACAGTGAATACGTTGGACTAAATTCGTTTTGCTTCGGCAAGTACTTCGTCCACAATTTGAGTCTGACAGACGATGTGCTCCTAGAATACTACAAGAGGCACAACTACATTATGGTTGACGTGAAACAGGGATATAGCAAGTGTTCCACCTTTGTGGGATCTAATTTTTTAATCACTTCGGACATGGGAATATTTAAGAAATTAAGAGACAAAGTTAGAATCTTCCTCATCGATCCAGGGCAAATCAAACTAAAAAATTATGAGTATGGATTTATCGGCGGAGCATCGGGCAAAGTATTCAACTACCACTACTTGACTGGAAACTACAGCAACCATTCATCGAGGGAAACCATCGCAAGAGTGGCAAGACCGATAGTGTTGTCCAAAGGAGAGCTGGAAGATTTCGGAACTCTAATGGAAATATATTGATAAAAAATAAATATTTAAATTAACCTGTCGCGAGGCAGGTTTTTTTGCATGGAATTTTTGGAGATGATGATAAGTATTATTACTAAAGTATGAATCTTTTGCAGTAGAATATAGAGTCTTTCGTAAAAAATTTGAAGGGAAAAGAAAAAATTGATTATATGAAAGATATTTATTATCACAGAAGTTTTACTAGAAAATAAAAAATTAACTCATGCTCTACGTAGAGCATCAAAATAATTAATTATTTTTTATTTGCAATGTGTCTTGGTTAAATATAGCTTATGCCTGTTCGACTACAGAGTCTTCGGCTCTTCCGCTCAGGGTGACTGTAGTTGGGAGATTTTTAAAATAATTGCCTAGTTAGGTCAAATATAGGTCAGATCCTTCGAAGCCTTAGCCGAAATCTTTGATTTCGTTGCAAGTCTTGTGCAAAGATTTCCAAAGAAGACAAATGAAATGAAGGCTGATTTGTAGAACTCGACTGCCTCTCAGGATGACCAGTTGTAATGGTTGTCGCTTTATAGATGTTAATATTTTGCAAATTCTTTTGTAGCATTCGATTGTGGAAGAAATTACTTCTAATACTGGGATAAATCAGATTTTACACTTTTTTACACTTTTTTACGCTTCGCTTAAAAATAATTTGTATCAAGGTTTATGGAAACTCGTCTCTTGTAACAAATTTTTTAAAAATTTTATCTATCTTCCGATAATTTTATGTAACAAAAATAGATTTTTTCATTATATTACTTTATTTTAAAATAAAAATGATAATTGCTATCAAAAAGCTTGACATCTATAATTTCGTATTTTATAATTGCAATTGTTGATGATTCACATCCATAAAATTTTACATCAGGAGGATTTTAATGAAAAATAATTTTAAATTTTTAGCAGTTTTTTTACTTTGTCTAACTCTACTTGTTGGCTGTGGTAAAAAAGAAGGTAATGCAGCTGCTAATGAAAAAAATAATAAAACTAATGTAGAAAGTGATGCTAATAAGAACCAAGGTTCTGAAGAAGAATCTAAAGACAGCGTAACTATAGCTGATTGGGAAGGTACTTGGAATAGTATCGAAGGTTACCTAGATGCTGAAGAAGTACAAGGCGCTTATGAAGCTCTTGGAAAGAAAGATGGCAAGTCTGCTGAAGAAGCTAAGGCTGCTTACAAAGAAAAGAGACATTCTGACTTCTTAGGTATCAAGATAGAAGGTAACAATGTTACTTTTCTTGACAATTTCGAAGATAAAGACGGAAAGGCTATTGAAACTTCTGAGTACGAACTTATCAATGAGCACAAGGTTAAACACGGCAACTACGATCTAGAATGGTTTGTTTTCAAATCTAAGAACCCAGATTCAAAATACCCTATTCTACTTATGATGCCTGTTCATGGCGAAGAAGAGCTTATCCACTTCCATATGAGATATGGTAGCGATGAAAATGAACTACTAGGTATGGATAATTGGTATCCTACTTATGTAAAACCTAACTCAACAATGGAACAAATTGCTGGCGAAATAGCTGAATAATAGGAGACAACATGAAAATAAAAAGAAAAGTTTTATCTTTAGTCTTTTTATTTGTCGTTTTATTAGTTGGATGTGAAAGAAAAGAGGTAGAACAAGGAGGGAAACCTATTGTTTATACCTCTTTTTATCCTATATACACAATGACAAAAAATATTGCTAAGGATGCTTTAGATGTTAGATATTTTATGCCCATTGACAAGGACCCGCACATGTGGGAGCCGACTCCAAAGGATTTAAGAGAGCTTAAGAAGGCGGATATTTTCTTTGTTAACGGTGCGAATATGGAGAAGTTCTTGCCTCAGGTTAAAAAGACTTTTCCTGATCTTAAGATTGTAACTCTTTCTGAAAATATTGAACTTATTACTTACAAGGGTCAGGCTGCCATCGGCGACTTTGCCTACATGGCGGAGTTTAATTCCGATCCTAAGATGAAGTATGAGATTGAGTTCGGTCACACCCACGAAGATTTGATGAGGGTTGCTTTTTTAAAGAAAAATGGCATGAAAGAGGATGAGCTAATCAAGAAGGGCAAGAAGATTATGGAACAAAAGGGAGTGCTCGTTCGCCAAAAGGAAACTATTGATGTAGAAGAAGACAAGGTTTATTCCCTTGAGATGGGTCACGAAAGCGGCGCTATCTACTACAAGATGCCAGAGGGTGGAGACTGGGTGTTCATAGCGGACAGGGTTTCTGAAAAGATTCTTCCTTACCAAATTTTGGATAACACTGGTGAAAAGATTGACCTCAAAGTTCATCTAAATGGATCGACTTCTTCTCTTGACAGGGTGACCTATGACCCTCACTCTTGGCTCAGTCTAAAAAATGCAAAATCATACTACAATACGATTTTCGAAGCTCTTGAAAAGAAGTATCCAGATCTTAAGAGAAAATTTTACAAGAATAAGGTAGATGCAATAGAAGATTTAACCAATTTAGAGGTTGAGTACAGGGATAAGTTCAAAGATTTAAAGAACAAAGAGTTTGTAGTTACTCACTATGCCTATGAATACTTGGCGAGGGAATTTGGTCTTATACAGTATCCTTTGCAAGGGCTTGTATCTACTGAAACGCCAAGTCTTAAGACCATTCGTAAGGCTATTATGTTCTGCAAGGCAAAACATATTAACACTATTTTCTACGAAGCTAACAACGAAACCAAAGGTGCAGATACCTTGGCAAGTGAAATAGGAGGCAAGACCGACTATCTGACTTCGATGGAATATATTTTAGATGATAGTAAGGACTACGTTGATATAATGAGAGAGAATTTGGAAAAATTATATAATTCTCTGAAATGAGGTGGAAATTGAATATTTTAGAAATAAATAATCTTTCTTTTTCCTATGGAATGGCACATATTTTAAAGGATTTAAACTTTCAGCTTAAAGAAAAAGAAGTTGTGGTTATAACTGGGGAAAATGGCTCCGGTAAATCAACTTTTCTTAAGATTTTGCTAAGGGAATTAAATGGCTATTCAGGAAGTATAAAACTATTTGGGGAAGATTTAAAAAATATAAAAGATTTTAAAGATGTGGGCTATGTACCACAGGTGGAAAGATCTAATGGAATCAGCTTTCCAGTTACAGTAAAGGAACTTGTGAGCTTAAACTTTTATAGAGAGTTTGGCTTTATAAAGAAACCTAGCAAGAAACTTATGGAGATGACTAGGGACAAACTAAAGGCTCTAGATATTTTGGAATACGAAAACACTCCTTTCAATGAACTTTCTGGCGGACTTAAACAGAGGGTTATGATTGCGAGATCTCTTGTGAAGGATCCGAAACTTCTAATTTTGGATGAACCTACATCTGGAGTGGACATGGAAAACAAAGTTCATTTTATGGAAATGATTGGAAAATTAAATCAGGAAAAAGGTATAACTATTCTAATGGTTAGCCACGAATGTGAATTCATTAAAAATCACTTAAATTTAGATAGAATTTTAGATATGAGGGAGGGGGCACTTGTAGATGTTGGAATTTGATTTTATGAGAAGGGCGCTTTTAGCAGGACTAATGCTATCAATCATGATTCCTTTAATCGGAGTAGTCATGGTAAATAGAAAAACTTCCATGATTGGAGATGCTCTTTCCCATACCTCCTTGGCAGGGGTTGGTCTAGGACTTATCCTTGGACTAGATCCTGTAATAGGAGCAGTATTTATCTGTATAGTTGCAGCATTTTTAATAGAAATAATAAGGAAGAAATTTCCTCAATATGGAGATATGGCTGTTGCGGTAATCATGAGTACCGGACTTGGATTTGCAGCGGTGCTATCTGACTTTGCACCAGGAGGTAATACTTTTGAATCATACCTGTTTGGAAGTATATCTGCAGTTACAGAACAAGATTTAATCTTCATAGGAATCGTATTTGTCCTTGTGCTATACCTTTCAATTAGGTACTATGGAGCCCTTTTGGACATTGCAATAAACGAAAACTTGGCTAGACTTGCAGGAGTAAATGTAAGATATATAAACTCAATCATCACATTACTAACTGCAATAACAATAGCACTTGCCTGCAAGATTGTAGGAGCACTTCTAGTTGCATCTCTAATCGTACTTCCTGTTGCAACCACACTAATGGTAAGCAGAAGTTACAAGACAACCGTACTACTTTCAGTTCTTTTGGGAGTAATCTACACCATGGTGGGAATAATAATTTCTTATTACTACGATATTAGACCCGGCGGATCAATCGTTATAAATTCTGTTATAGGAATGATGGTAATGGGTATAATAAATTTGTCGAGAAGAAAATCTAGTGTAAGCTTGACAAAGAATTAAATTAGTGCTAGATTATTTATATTGACGGATGGGAAGAGTAACTTCTATTAGAATCTTACAGAGAGGAGCTAAAACCAGCTGAGAATGCTCCACATTCCTAGAGGCGAAGACTACCCCGGAGTTCTGTAGTAATATGCAGCGTAAGAAATGCGTTAAATTCACTAAGGCCTACACAGGCGAACCAAGGTGGAACCACGATCATACGTCCTTTCGATGTATGATCTTTTTTTTATATTTAAGGAGGAAATGATGAAAATAAGTTTTCCAGATGGATCATCAAAAGAATTTGAAAAGGGAATAAAAGTTTATGACGTTGCAAAATCTATTTCAGAAGGTCTTGCAAGAAATGCTCTTGGAGCAATGGTAAATGACGAAGTTTTAGGAGTAAACGATCCTATTAATTGTGACGCAGAAGTTAAGATCTTAACTTTTGAAGATAAGGAAGGTAAGAAGATTTTCTGGCACACTAGTGCTCACGTACTTGCCCATGCAATTATGAACCTATGGCCAGAAACTAAATTTGCAATAGGACCTGCAATAGACAATGGATTCTACTATGACATCGATCTTGAACACAAAATCGGCCCAGAAGATTTGCCAAAGATCGAAGAAGAAATGCAAAAGATAGTTAAGGACGCTCACGAAGTAACCTTCGAAATTATGCCAAGGGATAAGGCAATTGAATTCTTCAAAGAAAGAGGACAAGATTACAAAGTTGAACTTATAGAAGGAATAGAAGATGAAAATGTGGGAATCTACAAGATGGGCAACTTCGTTGACCTATGCAGAGGACCACACATCGGAAATGTTAAAATAATAAAAGCATTTAAACTTCTATCAATAGCAGGAGCTTATTGGAGAGGCGACTCAAACAACAAGATGCTTCAAAGAATCTACGGAATTTCTTTTGAAAAGAAGAAACAACTAGATGAATATATAGAAAGAATGGAAGAAGCTGAAAAGCGTGACCACAGAAGAATCGGTAGAGAACTAGATCTATTCACCATGAGAGATGAAGGACCTGGATTCCCATTCTTCCTACCACACGGAATGATTTTAAAGAACACACTTCTAAACTGGTGGAGAAATGTTCTTCTTGAAAATGGTTACGGAGAAATCCAAACTCCAATCATCCTAAACGAAGCACTATGGCACAGATCAGGTCACTGGGATCACTACAAAGACAATATGTACTTCACCAAGATCGACGGAGAAGACTACGCAGTTAAACCTATGAACTGCCCAGGATCAATCCTAGTATATGAAGAAAAAGCTCACTCATACAGAGATCTTCCTATAAGATTATCTGAATTTGGACAAGTTCACAGACATGAACTTTCAGGAGCTCTTCACGGACTATTCAGAGTAAGAACATTTACTCAAGACGATGCTCACGTTTACTGTCTACCAGAACAAGTAAAAGACGAAGTATTCAAGATGATAGACCTTGCAGAACTTCTATATAGCACATTTGGATTTAAGTATGAAATCGAACTTTCAACTAGACCAGATGACTTCATGGGAACTATCGAAGCTTGGAATATCGCAGAAAAGAATCTAAAAGATGCCCTTGAAGAAAGAGGATTAAAATACACAATCAACGAAGGAGACGGAGCATTCTACGGACCTAAGATCGACTTCCATCTAGAAGATGCAATCGGAAGAACATGGCAATGTGGAACTATCCAACTTGACTTCCGAATGCCAGAAAACTTCGAATTAACATACATCAACGCAGATGGAGAAAAAGCAAGACCAGTTATGCTTCATAGAGCACTACTAGGTTCAATCGAAAGATTCATGGGAATTCTAATCGAACACTTCGCAGGTAAATTCCCACTATGGCTTGCACCAGTACAAGTTGAAATCATTCCAGTATCAGAAAAATTCCACGACTATGCAGAAGAAGTTAAGAACAAACTAAAGACAAGTGGATTCAGAGTAGAAATGGATACTCGTGCAGAAAAAGTTGGATACAAGATTAGACAAGCTCAACTTAGAAAAGTAAACTACATGCTTGTAATCGGTGAACAAGAAGTAGAATCAGGACTTCTATCCATCAGAAAGAGATCTGGAGAAGAAGTAAAAGATGTAAAAATCGAAGACTTCATATCACAAATGAAAGAAGAAGTTAAAGAAAAGAAGATCACTGAATAAAAAATATATAATTAAAACTCAATCCAAAAGGGTTGAGTTTTTTTATGTATTGTTTTCAAAATATTACAGAAATTTGAAAGTTTCTTCACATTATCAATTAATCATGATTATGTATTGTAAATTTCAAAAAAATCTTGTAATATTTTTATAATAACGAAAAAGGAGGAATGCAAAATGAAGAAATTATTACCAATACTTTTAGCATTTACACTAGTACTTACAGCTTGTGGAAACAAAAACAACGCTGAAAAGAAAAATGAAGGAGCAAATGCTGGAACACAAACTGAAGCTCAAGCAGAACTAAAAGACGGAACTTACACAGGAGTTTCAGAAAAAGATGAACACGGCGGATACATGGAAACAACAATCACTGTTGAAAACGGAAAGATCACTGATGCAACTCTTAAGAACTTCGATGCAGACGGAACTGAAAAAGGTGAAGACTACGGAAAAGTTGACGGAGAAATCAAAGATCAAGCTATGTATGACAAAGCTCAACAATCTTTAGTAGGAGCAGCTGAATATCCAAAACAACTTGTAGAAAAAGGATCTGTAGATGCACTAGAAGCAGTATCTGGAGCAACTATATCACTTGAAATTTACAAGGACGCAGCTAACAAAGCTCTTGAACAAGCAAAATAAGAATAAAGAATTAAAAGGGACTTCGCAGGAAGTCTCTTTTTTATACTGTTTTACATAGAAATAAATTTAAAACTATCATTATCTACTAAATAATAAAATAATATAGTGCTTTAATGTTATAATATAAATAGATTAGCAAAATAAATAAGGAGGAAATATGAACACAAAAAGATTATTTTCTCTACTCGAAGAGAGAAGAGAAAAGATGATAGAAGATAGAAGATGGCTTCATATGCATCCAGAATTATCATTTGAAGAAACAGAAACCAGCAAATTTATAGAAAAATTTTATGAAGGTAAGGATGTAAAGGTTGACAAGAACATGGGTGGCTATGGACTTAGAGTCACCATAGATTCTGGAAAACCGGGCAAAACCATCGCTCTTCGTGCAGATTTCGACGCGCTTCCAATTGAAGAAGACACTGGACTTGCTTTTTCATCTAAGAATAAGGGAGTAATGCATGCCTGTGGACATGATGCTCATACAGCATACCTTTTAAATTTAGCAGACGCTCTAATAGAGATGAAAGATGAGTTTAAAGGAAAGATTGTAATCATTCACCAACCAGCAGAAGAAGTTCCACCGGGAGGAGCAAAAGGAATGATCGAAGCAGGAGTTCTAGATGGAGTTGACAATGTAATCGGATGTCACGTCATGAGTCAAATGGATTTTGGAAAAGTCTACTACCACAAGGGACCTACTCAACAAGCAAGGGCAAAATTCATCGCAAAAATAATGGGAAAAGGCGGACATGGATCTTCACCTCACGAAGCAAATGATGCAATAGTAATTGCCAGCCAATTGGTAGTAAACCTACAAACTATAATTTCAAGAAGAATGAATCCGATGGAAAGTGGAGTTATAACCATAGGATCATTTGACGGAAAAGGACAGTTCAATATTATAAAAGACTCAGTAACCCTTGAAGGGGATGTAAGATGTATGTCAAACTCAGCAAGGGAAATGATTGAAAGAGAAGTTCGTGCTATGTGCAAAGGCTTAGAAGTTATGTATAGCTGTAAGATAGACTTGGATTACAAGAACGACTATCCAGTTTTGATAAACGATGAAGCGATGACTGATTTAGTTGTTGAAGCTGTAAAAGAAGCAAATATTCCAGGATTAGTTGGAGTAGAAGACTGCGGACCGCAATCACCATCAGAAGACTTTTCATACTACACAGAAAAAGTTCCTTGCTGCTTCTTCTATATTGGAGCTAAGCCAGAAGGTGAAGCATACCCTCATCACCATCCTAAGTTTGACATCAGAGAAGAATCTATGATGATAGCTGCTATGTCAATGGGAGCAGCAGCTCTTAAATATTTAGAAAAGTAAGGAGTAAAGCATGAAACTTATGAAAAAGATCCCGGGAGGGACCTTATTAATACCTATGCTCGTATCGGCTCTCATAAACACAATTCACCCAACACTATTTCATGTGGGTGGTGTGACTGAAGCATTTTTTGCAGGAAGTGGACTTAACTTTATCCTAGGAGCGGCTATATTTATCTCTGGATGTCTTTTGAAACTATCCACCATAAAACACGTATTCCAAAGATATTTTTTCCTATTGGTATTTAGAACTGCTCTATGCGTTGGATTAGGAATCTTATTTTTCAAAGTATTTGGCTTAGAAGGATTTTTAGGTATAAGTTTGGTTGCTTTTATAGCAACTCTTACCTCTATTAACCCATCGTTATTCCTAGCGATTATGGAAGATTTTGGAGATGAAGTAGACGTATCAGCCTTTGGACTTGTGTCACTATTTGCAACTCCGGTAGTAGCCTTATTTATATTTGGGCTTACTCAACCTACAGAGTTAGATTTTATGCCGATACTATCCATGGTAATTCCATTGGTACTTGGAATAATAATTGGAAATACAGACCATGAACTTGGTAAGTTCTTGGTAACTGGAATGCCATTCGTAATATTTATGCTAGGATGGTGCGTAGGAGCGAAGATAAACCTATTAGATGCATTTACAGCAGGAATTTCTGGAGTAGTTATGACTGTTTTATACTATGTTTTAACAGCATTACCACTTTTATTTATAGAAAAGAAGATTATGAAGAGGTCAGGAATAGCGACCTTTGGAATTTCAACCATAGCTGGACTTTCTGCCAGTGTTCCGCTAATACTTGCAGAAACCAATCCTGAAATAGCAATCTATGGAGCAAGAGCAACTGCAATAGTTACAATGGGAGTAGTAATATCTGCATTTGCATCACCATTTCTTGCTAAGATGCAGTATGACAAGGCAAAAAAATAAGTTTTTTAAAGAGAGGGCGACCTCTCTTTTCTTTTGAATTAAAAAATCCCCCGACTAACGGGGGAAAAATTTTATCGTTTTTTATTTAAGAAGGGCAAATTCATAGCCTCTTTCTTTGAAATAATTTATTATACTTGGTAGCGCATTTACGGTGTGTTGTTTATTCATTGCGTCATGCATAAGTACTACCGCCACTCTCGTTTCTTCATTTTGATGTAGAGATCTATCGATATATCTAACCATTCCTTCTGGAGTAGAAGGTCTTACTGCTTTAGGTTCAGCATCTCCTGATAGACAGTTCCAATCTATCCAAATTATTTTTCTGCTTGCTAGAGCTGAGTCAGCGCCTTCAATATTGTCCCAGGACATATGTCCTCCTGGATATCTCCATACATGGGATGCGAAATTTTCTCCTAGGATACTTTTTAGCTTCGCTGATAAAAGGTCAGCTTCTTTTGAAACTTGGCTATCATTTGCAGATCTTTCTGGATAAAGAAGATGGTAGTCGTGGGTGTAGGAGTGCATTGCAATTGCATTTCCATCTACTAGAGCTTCTTTCAAATATCTGCTGGACTTGTCGTTTATGGCTCTTCCAACAACGAAGAAGGTTCCTCTAACTCCATTTGCCTTTAGAGTTTTTAAAACTTGTGGAGTGATGGTAGTGTTTGGACCATCGTCAAATGTTAAGAATACAAGTTTTTTATTTCCTTCATAGGAAACTTTGCCTGTGGTTACATCTCTTACCCATTTAGCATCGTAGGCATACTTTGCAGCAGTGGTGATATGATTTTCTCCAGGAACCAATTTCTTTTTAATTCTTGAAGCTCTCACTTCTGCGATATAGCTAAGAGCCTTTACATCGTCTTTTTTGATGTTGAAGTTAATAGGATTTAGCTGATTTTCTCTCATATTAATCTTTAGAAATGTAGCTACATAGTCTGAGTTACTTTCTAAATTCTTAGCAACTCTCGAAGGTCTCTTCCTCAAAGTAAAACTAAAAATAAGTAGCACGATAATTGTTACAACGAAGTAAAATCTTCTTCTTGCTCTCTCTTTTCTTCTTCTCGCTCTTCTTTTTCTTTCCAATTGTCTATCTTTTAATTTTATTTTTTCTAAATCGTTATTCATCTTGTCTCCTCACATATCAGTTTTTTTAAAAAACACGGATTCATATCTCGGATGCAGGTTCTGAGTTTTAAAATACTTCATCGAGTACAAAACTCCATTTATCTCAGAGCCGATGAGCATGGTGTAGCTCATAAAGTAGCTCCAAGTTAAGAATGCAAATATGGACCCAAGAGATCCATAGGTCACCGAGTACTTAGCGAAGTTCTGTAGGTATACACCGAATAGGGCACTGAAAAGATTCTGTCCTATGGTTGTAAATATAGCTCCCGGTAGAACTTCTGTTATCTTTATATTTCTTCTGATGTTCTTATTTAGCGTAAAGTAGTACATCACAATAAATATTATTAACATATAAGCTATGGGAACCAAGTTTCTCAAAGCTTTAAACACATTGTAAAAGTTTGATGCATCTATCTGTAAAAATAGAATAGCCTTTGTAATAGCCATCTCTCCAACTACTGATGTAATAGATATAAGTATTATCATAACCATGAGTAGTAGGGTAAAGACTGCTGCTATAAGTCTTCTTAAAAAGTAATTTCTATTGTCCTTTATTCCATAGGCATAATTTATATTTATGATAAGCTGCTTAACTCCACTGGATGCAGAAAATATACCCAGAATCAATGAAACCGATAGAAGCCCGGTGCTCGACGCCTTATTCATTTGAGAAATAAATTCAGCAATGATTGAATAAATTTCTTCTGGCAGCATCGTCATCAAATTTACAAATTCACTTTGATTAAATACTTCTACAAAAGAAATAATATTTAAAAAGGCGATTATAAATGGAAATATTGAAAGAATGGTAAAAAAAGTTAGAGATCCCGCCATAGCTGGCAGATTTTTGTCCCCGATCCTAAAGAGCAATTTGTCAATAAAGATCATAAGGGGACTATTTTTGTATTTATCTAATAATTTTTCTACTGCTTTCATTGTCACCTCAAAATAAATTGTTTAACTGTAAATTATATTATATAATAAATATTGAGATAATGCTTTAAATTTAAACATTCTTAAGAAAGATATTAGCAACTGTATCTGCAACATGTTGACATGTGTCGACACAGGACTCAAGTTTTAGACTTAATGTGTTATGCTTTAAAATATCTTTTGCCTCAAGGTTTGAAAATATATTTTGAGTAGACTCTATATATACATTGTCGGCTCTATCTTCAAGTTTTCTTATATGTTTAATTAAATCTTCTATGTCCGAATATTTTTTTGCGGTCTTCAGGCTGTTTATAAGTAGAACGATGCTATTGGAACAGTCGACGATTATATCTACAAAAGTATATGTGGATGTTGTTATCTCTTTGATGTCATACATATAGATCGCCATCAGGATATCTTCTATGTCATCGATTACAGCATCGATGGAATGACCGAGATGGAGAATATCTTCCTTGTTAAGTGGAAGTATATACTGTCTTTCAACTTGTTTTTGAATTTGGTGGTAGACTTTGTCCGCATCATTTTCGATTTCATGAATTTCCATCACTAGGTACTTTACGTTTTCGTATTGGAAATCTATAAGGCTGCGCCTTAACATATCGGAAGCACGGACTGTATATTCTGAAAGATCTACTAATAAATTATAAAAATTTACTCTTGTTGCCATAGCTCCTCCTTCGATACTTACAGTATCACAGTGGGGTAATTTTTACAAGATAAAGGAGATTAAATGCCTACTTTTATTTTAAGTTTGCTCTTTATAACCATCGCCCTTTCGGTGGTGATGCTTCTAATATTATTTAGAAGACATATGGTTGTTGAAGGCAATGCAAAAGACGAAAAAAAACTGAAAAAATGTGAAGAAGCGATAAACGCTGTTTCAGATGAGGATCTCGAATATTTAAAGAGATTAAGTAGAGATCTAGGTCCTGTAAATGGGGTCAAGTTTCTCATGGACAAGTACGATATGGATATAAGATGTGCAAAAACAATAATGGATGGAATCCTGGTACACAATTTAAGCGATGAAGATATCGAGTATCTAAAGAAGGTCAAAAAAGATTTTGGTGACGATGCTGCCTATGATGTAGCTGTAACCAAGTTAAAGATAGATAAGAAAGATGTTAAAGAACTTATAAACAATTTGTAATGGAGGATTAAATTGGATATCACTCATTTTTTTGCCCTTCTCGGAGGACTTGCATGCTTCCTATATGGCATGGATCTTATGAGTAATGGTCTAGAACTGGTAGCAGGGGATAGACTTCACAAGATAATAGAAGGGATGACTAAGTCCATCTTTAGAGGACTTCTCGTAGGTATCGTTGTAACTGCGGCAATACAATCATCATCAGGTACTACTGTAATGGTAGTTGGATTTGTAAATGCAGGTCTTATGACACTTCAACAAGCGGTTGGAGTTATTATGGGAGCCAATATCGGTACCACTATAACTGGACAACTAGTTGCTTTAAATATTACAGCGGTTGCACCAATATTTGCATTTATAGGATTTATTTTAAACCGATTTGTGAGTAAAAATTCTGTTAAATATTTAGGACAAGTAATCCTAGGTCTAGGATTTCTTTTTATGGGGATGGAACTCATGAGTACAGCCATGGCACCTCTTAGAGAGTATGAAGGTTTTAGACAACTTATGATTACCATGTCAAATCCAATAATAGGAATCTTAGTAGGTGCACTTGTAACAGGACTTATCCAATCATCTGCAGCCAGCCTTGGTATCCTGCAAGCCATTGCCAACGAAGGACTAATAGGACTTACAGGATCTATGTACATCATCTGTGGATTTAACATAGGAACCTGTATAACTTCTGTTCTATCAGCAATTGGAACTTCTAAAAACGCGCAAAGAACTGCAGCAGTCCACGTACTATTTAACTTTATAGGAACTATTATATTTGTTTTAATTTCATTTGTAGTTCCGATTGATACATTCATCGAAAGTATTTCTAGAAATTTACCAGCGGCACAGATTGCAAATATGCACACATTCTTTAATATTATGGCTACTTTAATTCTACTTCCATTCTCAAGACATTTAGCTAAGCTTGCAACTATGGTTGTAAGTGGAGATGACAAGGAACAAGAAGAAATGGCGCTTCAATATATCAATCCTAGAAGAGCTGTTACAGATGCATCAGTAGAAATCACAGACATTAGAGCAGAAACCAACAGAATGCTAGCCATTGCGAAGGACAATTTTAAAATGGCGATGGAACTTCTAGTTAATTTTGATCACAAGAAATATGATTTAATCTTCCACAATGAAGATATATTAAATTTCTTAAATTCAAAGATAACTAAACATATTATCGACTGTCTATCCCTTCAAATGGATGAGAACATGGCGGGAAATTTTACAGGATATATGCGAATCGTAAGAGATATCGAAAGGATTGGAGACCATATAAAAGCTGCAGCAGATATTGCAAAGGCAACCGACGAAAGAAAGCTAAGTTATACAGAAAAGGCAGTCAAGGAAATGGAATCTATCCAAAACTCTATCAACACTATGTTTAATACAATCGGTGAAGATATCACATATGCAGAAAGAATAAATAGACTAAGATTTTTCACCAACAGGGTGGACGGATTCGTTACAAATTATAGAAACACTCATATAGAAAGAATGAAAAACGGAGAATGCGATCCAGAAAGTGGACTGCTCTTCGACAAATGCCTAACATCTCTTGAAAGGATATCGGCATATTTATACAATGTTGGAAAACTTATAATATAAGGGAGGAAAAATGACTATTGTAAAACCATCTACACTACCTGGATTTATGGAGCTTTTACCAAAGGACCAAGTAGTATTCAATAATTTATTAGATATAATCAAAAAGAATTTTGAAAGATACGGATTTTTGCCAATCGACACTCCGGTACTTGAAAAGGCAGAGGTGCTTCTTGCAAAAGGCGGCGGAGAAACTGAAAAGCAAGTCTATGAATTTACCAAAGGAACTACAGATATCGCCATGAGGTTCGACCTAACAGTTCCACTAGCAAGATATACGGTAGAACATTTTTCAGACTTACACTTTCCATTTAAGAGGTACCAAGTAGGCAAGGTTTACAGAGGAGAAAGAGCGCAAAAGGGAAGGTACAGAGAGTTCTACCAATGTGATATAGACATCATTGGGAATGGAAAGATATCTCTTGTAAACGATGCGGAATGTCCTGCTGTTATCTATTCAATCTTTAGAGAATTCGACTTTGGAAAGTTCACAATCCACATCAACAATAGAAAGATTCTAAATGGATTTTTCAAAAGCTTAGAAGTTAAATCTTCAGAAGAAGTGATGAGAATCGTGGATAAACTTGATAAGATTGGCGTGGACAATGTAAAAGAAGAGCTTGATAAGATAGGGATGAGTTCAGAAAATATCGAAAAACTAATTTCATTTATAGGAATCGACGGCACCAAGGAAGAAATTCTAGACGCCCTTAAGAAATTAAACTGCGATAACGAAGATTTCAAACAAGGAGTAGAAGAGTTAGAAGCTGTAGTTAAGTACATGAGAGCCTACGGAGTTGATGACGACTACTTCAATATCGATCTAAAGATAGCAAGAGGTCTCGACTATTACACAGGTACAGTCTATGAAACATTCCTAGATGACCACAGAGAACTTGGGTCAGTATCATCAGGAGGAAGGTATGACAATCTAGCTGGATACTACACCACAAACCTTATGCCAGGAGTTGGTATGTCCATAGGGCTTACTAGACTCTTCTCAAAGATGCAAGAACTTGATCTAATCAAGAAGAAAGGGAACAAGGTATCCGACATCATAATCATACCAATGGAAAGCACCATCGAAAAATCTATAGAAATTTTAGCTAAACTTCAAAAAGCTGGAATCAGCACCACCATCTACACAGAATCTGGTAAGATGGGCAAGAAGTTTAAATATGCAGACGCACTAGATATTAAGTACGCTCTAGTAATAGGAGAGAATGAATTAGAATCCAATGTCTTTGGACTTAAAAATATGGAGACAGGAGATCAAGAAGAACTATCTCTAGAAGATATAATTGACAAATTTAGCAAGTAATCTAAGCTCCTTAATAACATGGTGATGTGCATATCTTGAAAGTTAAAGAAGGACGTTGTACAATTTTTTATAAGTTGGTGAAAAAATGAATGATCAAATAGACAAGATAAAAGAGCCAATAGAAAAAGCTGCAGAGCCAATTACATCGAAGATGAGTCCTATGATGATGGATATCACTGTCATAGCACTCACACTTCTAATAGGATTATTAGCGATAAAGATAACCGATTATATATTTAAAAAGTTTAGAAAGACTGGCAAGATTGCCTATAACTTTTTAAATACACTTATAAAAGGATTTATAATTCTCGTTATGATCTTTAAGATTGGTAATCTTTCTCAGACCTTCCAAAGCATGGCAGGCTCCATCCTAATGAGTTCATCTCTCATTGTGGCGGTGCTTGCATTTGCATTTCAAAAGAGTTTAGAAGATTTGATAGCTGGATTTATGATATCCGTATTCAGACCATTTGAAGTTGGAGATAGAATCAATTTTGTAAACATGAGGATAGTTGGATATATAGAAGATATTTCTCTAAGACACACAACTATTAGGACATTTACAAACTCTAGACTTATAGTACCAAACTCAGTGATGAATAAGGAAGTCTTGGAAAACTCCCACATAGTCGATCCGATATCCGGTGGATTCTTAGATATAACCATTGCATATACAGCGGATATAGATAGAGCCATGGAAATAATGGTAGAATGTGTAGAAAGTGACAAGGACGTGCTGGACATTAGACCAATAAACGAAAGGGTGGGACGTCATTTCACCACTGTATTTATAAATGAGCTATCCGAATATGGAGTAAACCTAAGGGTTACCATTTGGACGGCGAATGTGGATTTAAACTTTGAAACAGTTTCAAGGCTTAGAAAAGAAATAGTTAAGAGATTTGTAGCAGAAGGTATAGAGATTGCATCACTCTCCAACAATCTTAGAATTGCAATGGAAAATGATAAAATACGAGGTTAGCATGGAAAAACATTTAAATTTTAAATCGATTGAAAAAATGATTTTCAAACAAACATTTTTTGAAAAATTCATGGCGGTACTCATCGGTTGTCTATTCATAACCATTTCCATAGTTATGTTTATAAGACCAAACCAAATGATAGCTGCCGGAGTAAACGGAATGAGTATACTTATTGAACACGCAACGGGAATACCACTATCCATATTGGTATTTGCGCTTAATCTTCCGCTTTTAATAATAGGAGTATTCCTACTATCAAGAGAATTTATATTCTTTACTATACTTTCTACAGTATTTACATCTCTATACATTGCAATGTGGACCGCAATACTTCCAAAGGGATTTGCAGTTACACATGATTTAATCTTGGCAAGTATATTCGGAGGAATATTCTCAGGAATTGGAAATGGAATCACCTTTAGATATGGAACCTCCACAGGAGGATTTGATATTCTAGGTGCAATAGCAAAGAAGTACTGGAACGTAAACATAGGCTCAGGACTACTTGCTCTTAATGGAATAGTAATAGCAATATCCGCATTTGTATTTTCAATCGACAAAGCATTATATACACTTATTGCGTTTATAATCGGATATACTTTGGTTGACAAGATTCACCTAGGTGTAGGTAAACAGAAACAAGTACTTATAATAAGTTCAAAATGGGACGAAGTAACAGAGATGATTCAAGCGAAACTTGGAAGAGGAGTTACCCTTATCGACGGAGAAGGAGCATACCAATTCAAAAAGTTAAAAATAATCTACTGTATCTGTACCTCAATGGAACTTGTAAAACTAAAGAATTATGTAAAACTTGTAGATCCAAAAGCATTTATGTCTGTATCAGAAACTGCGGAAATACAAGGACACGGTTTCAAAAAAATAGCTATTTAAAATTTAAATTAATTTATCTTAATAGAGCTTTAAATGGATGACAACCTTTTCTCGAAAAGGTCTCATCCATTTTTTTATTTATAAATTTTAATTGGATTTTATTTTATTTTAAATATTTTTCAGTGAAAATTATTAGTTATATAGCCAAAGAATCGCGATTTTAAATTTTGTAAAACTATTTTTTTATATTTAAAAGATCAAATGAATACGAATAAAAGATTTATAAAAGCATTTTCATTTTTTACGAAAATTATAGACATTAAATCATATTTCAGATAAAATAAAATTAACAAAATAATTTTAGGAGGATGCACAAGATGCAAGATTCAGAAAAGAAAATTAAGTGGCAGATACTATGCTTTATGGTATTCTCTACTTTATGGGGATTTGGAAACGTTACTAATGGTTTCGTATTCTTTAACGGTATTCAAGTAATATTTTCATGGATCCTAATGTTCGCGTTTTATTTTATTCCATACGCACTTATGGTTGGAGAACTTGGTTCCACATTTAAAAACGAAGGTGGAGGAGTTACTTCATGGATGAGAGCAACTACCACAGACAAGATCGCATACTACGCAGGATGGACTTATTGGGCTGTACATATTACTTATATAGCTTCAAAAGGTTCTGGTGGATTAAAGGCTATGGGTTGGATGTTCTTCCAAAACGCAGAAGCATATGACACAATACCAACACTTTATATTCAGTTAGCAACACTTTGCGTATTTTTATTCTTCTGTTGGGTAGCAAGTAGAGGACTTAATCCGCTTAAAAATTTAGCAGCTATCGCTGGTTCTAGTATGTTTGTAATGGGTATTTTATATATACTTCTTATGCTAGCAGCACCAACTCTTAACCCTAACGGCGGATACTTAAAGATGGATTGGTCTTTAACTAATTTGATTCCTACATTTGATAAGAAATATTTCACAAGTTTATCAATACTTGTATTTGCTGTAGGCGGAATTGAAAAGTTAAGCCCTTATGTAAACAAGGTAGATGGTAATCCAGCAAAAAATTTCCCTAAAGCAATGATATTTGCTGCTATAATGGTAGTTGTTTCTGCAATTTTCGGAACTATTGCTATGGGAATGATGTTTGACCCTAGCGTTATAAATGCTGACCAAGCAACCTTTGACTCTTACGCAGCTAATAGTTCTTATTGGGCATTCCAAAAATTGGGAGAATACTATGGAGTTGGTAACGCAATTCTAATTATATATGCACTATGTAACCTAATTGGACAATTCGCAGTACTTGTTGTAAGTATCGATGCTCCACTTAGAATGCTACTTGATGATGAAAGAACCAACCAATTTATTCCAAGAAAACTTCTAAAGAAAAACAAGTATGGTGCATATATCAATGGTATCAAACTTGTAGTTGTGCTTTCTGGATCAATTATCCTTGCACAAATCTTGGTACCAGGAGCAGCGACAGTATTAAGACAGTTAACTAAACTTAACTCAGTTACAATGCCACTTCGTTATTTGTGGGTATTCTTGGCATATATTGCCCTTAGAAAGAAAAATGATAAGTTTGATAGAGAATTTAAGTTTATGAAAAACAATGGAGCTGCATTGTTCTTCGGTTTCTGGTGTTTCATAGTTACAGCATTCTGTTGTGCTCTAGGAATCATCTCAGACGATCCATTCCAACTTGTGCTTAACATCTGTACACCAGTTGTTCTTCTTGGACTAGGCGTTATACTACCAATAATAAGAGCAAGGGAAGACAAGAGATTAAACTAAATTCTAAAAAGGAGGAATCATGAACTATATAGAAAGTTCAAAAGAATTATTAGAATTTATTAAAAAAAGCTCAAGTATGTTTCACACAGTAGATACTGTAAAATCATACCTTGATAAAGAAAATTTTGTAGAATTAAAAGAAGGCGAAAGCTGGAATCTTGAAAAAGGCAAAAACTACTACATCACTAGAAACGATTCAAGTATCTTAGCTTTCAAAGTAGGAAAGAATATTTCAGACTACCACTACCAATTAGTGGCTTCACACTCTGACTCACCAACATTTAAAGTTAAAAGCGTAGCAGAGCTTGAAGGACCTGGAGACTATATAAAACTAAATGTAGAAGTGTATGGCGGTCCAATAGACTGGACATGGCTAGATAAACCTCTCACATTAGCTGGAAGAGTCTTGGTAGAAGAAAATAATGAAATAGTTTCAAAACTTCTATATATAGACAAGGATATTTTGATTATTCCAGATGTTGCAATCCATATGAATAGAGAAGTAAATAGCGGATATAAATTCAATAGACAAGTTGATTTACTTCCACTTTTCACAACAGGAGCAATGAAAAAAGGCGACTACAACAAGATGATCGCAGAAGAACTTGGAGTAGAAGAAAGTAAGATCATTTCAAAGGATCTATTCCTTGTAAACAGACAAGAAGGAAAAGTATGGGGATATAAAGATGAATTTGTATCTTCACCAAAGCTTGATGACTTGGAATGTGCCTTCACATCACTTAAAGCATTTATATCAGCATCAAACGATGTAGCGATAAATGTATATGCTTGTTTCGACAACGAAGAAGTTGGATCAAACACAAAACAGGGAGCGATGAGTACATTCTTAAAAGACACACTAAGAAGAATCAATTCAGCCCTTGGATATTCTGAAGAAGACTATCTAAGAGCGGTTGCTAAATCATTCTTAGTAAGTGCGGATAACGCCCACGCAGTTCATCCAAACCATCCAGAGTTAACCGACGATGGAAACAAAGCCTTCATGAACAAAGGAATCGTAATAAAAGAAGCTGCAAATCAAAAATACACTTCAGATGCTTTTTCACAAGCTGTATTTAAAAAGATCTGTGCACTTTCAGAAGTTCCGGTTCAACATTTTGCAAACAGAAGTAATATGCAAGGCGGATCAACTCTAGGTAATCTTTCAAACACACAAGTGTCACTTCATGCTGTAGATATTGGACTACCACAACTTGCAATGCATTCAAATTATGAAACTGCAGGAGTTATGGATGTAGAATATATGATAAAAGCACTTACAAAGTACTATAATACAAATATAAACATCCAAGGTGCAACCAAGATTTCTATAGAAGAATAAAAATTATCAACACAAAAATAGAGCAGTAGACTGCTCTATTTTTATTTTAGTAAATATTTATACCTGTCGATCATAAATGCGCCAAATGGTGCGGTAAATAGTATTGCAAGCACAGCCACAGTTAACACCTGCGGTCCACATTTAAGTCCCATGGCAAGAGGTATTGCTCCTATAGCAGCTTGCACCGTTGCCTTTGGAGTGTAAGCAAGCATGGAGAAGATTCTTTCGCCGCGGTTAAGTTTTGTTCCTAGGACAGAAACATATACGCCAACCATTCTAACCATTAGACATAAAATAATTGTAACTAGTGCAATAGGTCCTAGTTTTAAAGCATATCCAAGATTTACTTCCGCTCCTACTAATACGAAGAGAAGTATTTCCGCTCCAGACCATAGGGACCTAAAACCGCTTGAAATTTCTGCTGCGGCTTCGAAGTTGGTATTTTGTGTTCCAATTCCAAGGGCCATAACTGCAATCAGTCCAGAGATGGGAACTATATTTTGCACTTCTTCTGTAGATGCCAGTAAGAACGCGATGGATAGGGTAATCATAGTTTGGATGGTGTGTTCCATCTTAATTTTCTTTAAAAACATTCCATAAAGTTTTCCGACTGCGTAACCTAAAATTATCCCAGTTGCTATGGAAATAGGAATATTTACAAAGCTCATCACATCTACATTTCCGCCCTTTGCAATGGATACGAAAGATGTGAATAGAACTATGACAAATATATCATCAACCGATGCACCAGCCATAATCATCTGAGGAATGGAATTCTTCTTACCATATCCATTTTCCATTAGGTATATCATCTTTGGAACCACCACTGCGGGGCTTACCGCTGCAACGACAGCTCCCATTATAAGTGCGTCTATTAAATCAATTTTTAAAAGTAGGGGAGCAAATATTGCCATTCCCATGATTTCAAAACTTGCAGGCACAAATGAAAGTAGTACTGCGGGACGGCCGACTTTTTTAAGGTCTGAGATATCCAGAGTAAATCCAGCCCTTGCAAGAATGATTATAAGGGCAATTCTTCTAAGCTCTGCAGAAATATTTAAAATCTTTTCATCGAGAATATTTAGTGCAAATGGTCCGAGAATCATCCCGGTTATAAGCATCCCGAAAAGAGCGGGAAGTTTTATGTTTTTCATAAAGTAGGAAAGTATACATCCCAGGATAAAAATATATGCGATTGAATTTAACATTTTTTCTCCTTATTTTTTCATTTTTAAATTATTTTGGATAAATTATTTTGGATAAATTATTTTTAGTTTAAGCTATTCTAGAGTATAAGTAATTAATAATCTTTCAACTAAATTCATTATTATAATAGCATAAAAAAAGCTGATGCTCTACATTTAAGTAGAAGTCATCAGCTTTCGCGTTTAAAGGGAGTACTTCATTCCCTATAATATTTAATTTATAAGTTTAGAATGGAGCGTATGATTGGTCAGACCACCATTCGTTCTTAAGTTCTTCGTATTGTTTAGCAATTTGTGTTAGTTGGAAGTTTTCCCAGTATGCAAGTTCTTTGTAAAGTCCTTTTGCTTCAGGTACTTCTGATCTTGCAGCTGCTTTTTCATAGAATTTGATGTTAACCTTCTTAATGTTCATTCCAAGGTTGAATACTGATAGTACCATGGTTGCATTTTCTGGATTGATCTTGCCCCATTCAAAGGTTTTACCTTCAAGAGAAGATTTAACTTTTTCTATTACAGTTGCTTCATTCTTTTCTATGCTATTTTTCAATTTGTTTAGATAGTCAACGTGTTCTTCTGATTGATGAGCAAGTGATAAAAAGATTTCTTTTGATTCACCAGTTAGTTGTTCAGAAGACATTTTGAAGTAGTTGATACTTTCTACTTCGTTAAGAATTGCTTGTTTAACTATATTAAGTTCAGAAGAGAAGATCTTTTCTTCTTGAGCTTTATCCATTTGTCTAACGTCGTTTAGATAATTGATCTTCATTTCTTCTTCGCCACCCTTTAGGTGTTTGTAGTGTTCTGGAGTCTTAGATTCAACTTTATTTTCAGCTGCAGTTACATATTCTTTGCCTGCTGCATTTCCACCTGCTTCGATAGCTTTTTCGTTTATTGGAATAAGTTTCTTCTTCTTGTCTCCGTAAACTTTTGTAAATGCTTGGATTACAGATTCTACTTTTACAAGCTTAGTTATATTTAGATATGCACCAAGCATAACCATGTTTGCAACTCTTGCGTTACCTAAATCGATTGCGATGTCGTTTACTGGAATTTTGTGAACTTCTATATCAGTTCTTGTGGTTTCTTTTTTAACTAGTGATGAATTTATAAATAAATTTCCGCCAGGTCTTACATGTGATTCAAACAATGAAAGAGATGGTTCGTTCATTACTATTACATCGTCTGCTACTGCTATGATTGGAGATCCTACAGGGTCTTCAGATACTACTACTGAACAGTTTGCAGCTCCTCCACGCATTTCTGGTCCGTAAGATGGGTACCAAGATACGTGTTTACCTTCAAGCATGCCGGCATAGGAAATAAGTTGTCCCATTGCCATTACACCTTGACCACCAAATCCTGCCATTACTATTTTTCTTGTCATTTTATTCACCTCTTCTAAAATTACCAAGTGGATAATATGGAATCATATTGTCTCTTAACCATTGAAGTGATTCTACTGGAGGAAGTCCCCAGTTAGTAGGACAAGTAGATAGGACTTCGACAATACCAAAGCCTTTATTATCAAGTTGTAGTTGGAAACATTCTTTGATTGCGCGTTTTGCACGTCTGATATTTGCAGGAGTATCAACTGAAACTCTTTCTACAAATTTTGCTCCGTCTATGGTTGCAAGCATTTCAGAGATTCTAAGTGGCTTACCTGACCAGTCTTCATCACGTCCGTATGGGGAAGTGGTGGTTACTTGACCGATAAGAGTAGTAGGAGCCATTTGTCCTCCTGTCATACCGTAGATTGCGTTGTTTACAAATATTGTTGAGATCTTTTCTCCTCTGTGGGCAGCGTGTACGATTTCAGCTGTACCTATAGAAGCCAAGTCTCCATCGCCTTGATAGGTGAATACAAATTTATCTGGATGAACTCTCTTTGCACCGGTTGCAACTGCTGGAGCTCTACCGTGAGCAGCTTCATACATATCGCAGTTGAAGTACTTATAAGCAAGTACTGAACAACCTACTGGGCATACGCCTATAGCTTTGTCTTGAAGACCCATTTCAACTAGACATTCTGCTACTAATTTGTGGATGATACCATGAGTACATCCTGGGCAGTAGTGGAATACTTCGTCAGTTAAGCCTTCTGAGTATGTGTATAGACAAGTTTCATTTTCTTTTAATACTGGTTTCTTCATTTATTTAGCCTCCAATACTTTAAGTGCAGCTTCTGCTACTTCTTCAGCTGTTGGAATATTTCCGCCTAGTCTGCAGAAGAAGTGGATGTTTTGACGACCTTCTGTAGCAATCTTAACATCGTCTGTCATTTGTCCGTGGTTCATTTCTACAACTAGAATATCTTTACAAGATTCTGGAATTTTTTTGAATGAACTATATGGATATGGCCAGCAAGTAATAGGTCTTATAAGTCCTACTTTGTATCCTTTCTTTTCAAGGATTCCCATAGCTGATTTACAAATTCTTGCAGAAGTACCATAAGCAGAGAGTACAAGTTCAACGCCTTCTTCAAGACCTACTTCTTCAACTCTTGTTTCGTTTTCTTCGATAGTTTTATATTTTTCAATTAGATGATGGTTGTGTACTTCTAGTTCATCTGCAGATAGATAGATTGAGTTTATAATATTGTTTTCTTTTCTAGTGCCTCTACCTGTAGCTGCCCAAGGTTTTGCTGGTTCTTCTTCTGTTCTTTCTTTAAATTCAACAGGTTCCATCATTTGACCGATAACACCGTCACCCATTAAAACAACTGGGTTTCTGTACTTATCAGCAAGGTCAAATCCAAGCATAACTAAATCTACCATTTCTTGAACAGTAGAAGGGCTAAGTACGATTGTTCTGTAGTCACCATTTCCTCCACCTCTAGTAGATTGGAAATAGTCGGTTTGTGATGGTTGGATAGATCCAAGTCCTGGACCACCTCTCATCATGTTTACTATAAGTGCTGGAAGTTCAGCTCCACACATGTAAGAAATTCCTTCTTGTTTAAGTGCGATTCCAGGAGAAGAAGATGAAGTCATAACTCTTGCACCTGCTCCTGATGCTCCGTAAAGCATGTTTATAGCAGCAACTTCTGATTCTGCTTGTAAGAAACAACCTCCAATTTTTGGAAGTTCTCTTGATAAGTACTCTGGAACTTCTGATTGTGGTGTAATTGGATATCCAAAGAAGTATTTGCAACCAGCCTTTATAGCAGCTGCACCTACAGCTTCATTACCTTTCATTAATACCTTTGTCATTTTATCACCATCCCTAACCTATTTTAATTACTGAAATAACTGAATCAGGACAAGTTATTGCACAGTTTTGACAAGCAATACAGTCCTCTGGTCTTGCAGCTGTTGCAGGGCTATAACCCTTACCATTGATCTTGTGTGGATCGATTTCAATTACGTTTTTTGGGCACGCAATTACGCAAAGACCGCAGCCTTTGCATCTTGATTCATTGAATTCTACTCTACCTTTTGCCATTTTTTCCTCCTCAAATCATCCAATCGTCTCTGAAATATAGGTCGATTGGAAAAATTTCGTTTTTAATCGAGTTTTCTTTTTCAAGTTGTTCTGCAACAGGTCTTATACAAGCTGTGTAGACAACTGGAATATTTAAAAGTTTTGAAACTTCTTCGACTATTTCTTGACCGTAAAGTACATCGTCTACGGTAGTGTCTTTTAGCATATGAGTTGTATTAATAAGTCCATTTATTCTCGTTTGAGAATGAGCCTCTGTACTTTTAATAAAAGCAATAATGTCTGAAACTTCAGCAGTCTCAGGTCTATTTCTATTTATGATGAAATAGTTATCGTAGCCTGATCTATGTAGAAGCTCTCTGTACCTACCTAGGGATAAGGAGCCTTTTGGGTTGCCTCCAATATCCATTACAACTTGATATTCTTCTCTCTCAAGGGGCATTAAAATCTGCGGATCCACAGCAGGAATATCAAGTGCCTGCATCTTTTTCATAATTGAACCGTAGACTTCTACTCCATTATTTTCTAGGAACTCAGTCTTCTCTCTAATCCTAAAATACATGTTGATTATGTCTAAGTCTATTGCTGCCACTTTTTCATAATATTTTTTTAAAAATAGACAGTAGTTGATAGAAAATTCAGTCTTACCAGAACCAAAATGACCTGTAATAATTTTTATTCTGTTGCCTTTTGGTTTCAAATCTGCCAATTAATCACCTCACATGTCAGTGTAAAGCTTTAAACAAACATAGTAAAATGCTAATGTGAAAAGCTTTTCTAATTTAATTCTATATTATTTTTAATTTTTTAACAAGTATTTTTTATAACGGATAAATAAAATATCATTCTATTATAAAAACACGTTAGAAGAGATTTGTATTTGTTAAACTATATTTTATTTTTCAAATAAATTTGATAATAAAAAGGAAATTAATTTTAGAATGGGGTATATTATAGATATTAAGAGATATTTTAGGAGGGTAAAATGTTAAAAGAAATAATAAAAGCGAGAAGAAGTATTAGAAAATATAAACCAGAACTACCAAGCATGGAAACCATAGAAGAGATACTTTCTCTATCAATTATGGGTCCTTCCTATGCATCTTCTCGTCCTGTGGAATTTGTAATCGTAACTGAAAAGGAAAACCTTAAGAAACTTGCCGACATGGAAATGTTTGGAACACAATATCTAAAAGATGCGCCAATGTGCATATTAGTTATGACAAATGCAGATACTGTTAGAAATTGGGTTGAAGAATGTGCAATTGTTTCTTCTTATATTGGTCTTTGTGCGGTTGATAATGGACTTTCTACTTGCTGGGTAAACGTAAGGGAAGGGGAAACTCAAGATGGAAGAGAGTACCAAGAGTTTTTCAAAGAAGAGTTTGGAGTACCAAAGGACTACAAAGTGCTTACCATAATTCCAATTGGGACTGGCGATGAAAGAGTAAGAAGAAGAGAAGAAATAGATATTAAATCTAAGATTCACATGGAAAAGTTCTAAAATTTTAATAATATTTAAAAATATCCAAATAACTTTGTGAAAAATAAAATTATTTCACGCTAAATTGTTGATTTGGTATTGAAAAGATAGATTTAAGATGATAAAATAATTTTGGGTTTGTAAAGAACCCAATCATCTTTTTTCTTTCCAGATACATAAAAGGGACCATGATAGGTCCCTTTTATACTTTTTTTGATATTTACTTTTTATTTTTAATTTAATTTTTGCTTTCTATTTTATCCGTTTTAAAGAATAATATAATTCCTATTAAAAACATAATGGATAGGGTGGATATTGAAAGGTGTTGGTTTCCTGTTGCCTGTGTCACAAGTGAAACTACTAGTGTACCTATGATTGCAGCACCTTTTCCAAATACATCGTAGATTCCGAAGTACTCTCCAGAGTTTTCCTTTGGAATTATCTTTGCATAGTAGGAACGGGATAGAGCTTGAATAGCTCCTTGAAACATACCAACGCTTACTGCCAGAATCCAAAATTGAACTATATTATTTAAAAATATTGCATATATAGAAATTAGTAGGTATGCAAGTATACATATCTTAATTAAAACTCCAGTTTCATATTTTTTAGAAATCTTACCGAAGTAGATGGCACATGGGAAAGCTACCAGTTGGGTAACTAAAAGTGCAAGGATTAATCCGTTGGAGCTTAGTCCAAGGGAAGTTCCGTAGGCTGTTGCCATTGAAATTATTGTGTAGACTCCATCTATATAGAATAAGAATGCGAATAAAAACATATATATTTTTCTGTCCCCTCTTATTTTTTCAAAGGTTTGGATCAGATGCATCTTATCTGTTTCTTCTTCGGTTCTTACATATTTTTGTCTGTAAACTTTTAGTAGAGGTAGGGTGAATAGTACCCACCATAGAGCGTTTATGGTAAATACCATCTTCATAGCTAGATCCATGCCTATGCCCAAGGCTTCGTGCTTTACAGATATTAAAATTGATATTACAAATGGAATTACAGAGCCTATGTATCCGTATGCAAATCCGAGGGATGAAACATTGTCCATCCTATCTTCTGAAGTTATATCTATTAGCATTGAATCATAAAATACTAGTGATCCATTGAAACCTACTTTGGAAATAATTACAAGTGCTAAGAATACCATCCAAGATTTGGTAAATGGAAATAAAAAACATCCCAAAGCTCCGAGGGACATAAATACTATAAAGAATCTCTTTCTAAGTGAAAATTTGTCCGCCAAGGCTCCGAAGTATGGACCTACAAGGGCTGTAAGTATGGTGCTAATAGTAACTGCATAACCCCAGTAGGCTAGGTAGGTTGAATCTTTTAGATGACCTTTAGCTAGAGAGTTAAACATAATTGGAATTATGGTTGTAAATAGGAGTATGAATGCAGAGTTGCCGACATCATACAAAATCCAGTTGCGTTCACTTTTCGTAAGTTTCATTTAATTTCTCCCATATAATCTTTTAAAAATTGAGGATCAAGTTCTCCGTCGTTGTAGATGTAGTCTAAGGCATTCTTTATAAGTCGCGGTGCGTTTGCAAGTGCCTCGTCAAACTTATCAACCAAAACTTTATTTATTTCTTTTGACTGAGGTCGAACTTTGTGGGTAATGAGCTGTCCTGTAAATTCTTTTTTGCCGCTTAATACCATAATTAATTTTAAGAAAAATTCTTTTGCATAAGTTCCGGTATGGAATAGTTTTCTATATTTTTTAAAACCAGCGATACTGTCGTAGACATCTTTTAACTTAACTCCGTAGGAATCATAGACATGCACAACCTTTGGAGCTATAGTTGGCTGAGGAATAATCGTAGACATATTAAATTTGTGAGGGTTTTTTCCATCTTCTAACATATAGTGTCTATCTAGCTCTATCTCAATATCCATATGGGAATATGAACTAGTTACATTTGCTTCAACCGCTGGATGTATGTAGCTATCTAGAATAAAATGGCAGATTGAACCTGCAAAGTAATAGAATTCATCGGAACATCTATTTAAAGATTTTACATATTCTTTATTTCTATCCAAGTAATCTTTAAAAGGCTGGTCGTGAATAGCAGTTCCAGGATTCTTGCCGTTTATTTTTAAACCTAAATTAAAGAAAAAGAGATCCGGTCCTTGATTTCCAAACTGAAAAAGTATTCTGTTTGTCAGTCCACAGGTTATCTCTGGCATGATTTTAACGACTTGTCTTCCAAATCTATCATGAGTATATATTGACGCCATAATTACCTCCTCAAATGTATTTTACCATAACGTTTCCTGTTATAATAGTATTGGAGGAAGTATGAATAAATTTATATTTGACAGTGTAAAATCCGTATCGAAAGATATATCATTTTCAACCCCTGGTCATAAGGGAAGAGAATTTAATTATTTAAAATTTAATTACGATGTAACAGAACTGGATGAAACGGACAATCTATTAGAACCTAGTGGTGCAATTTTAAAATCCATGGAAGAACTTAAGAAAATCTATGGGAGTAAAAAATCCTACTACCTAACACAAGGGTCAAGCCTTGGAATAATGTCTGCGATAATGGCATCTTTGGATAAAGGAGACAAAATATTGGTTGAGAGAACTTGCCACAAGTCAGTGTATAACGCAATAATTTTATCAGAACTTGAGCCGACCTATATTCATCCAGTAATAGATAAGAGATTCAATGTGCCTGTTGGAATCGACCTAGACGATTTAAAAGAAAAATTAGAGACGAGAAAATATAGAGCCTTGGTAGTTACGAGTCCAAACTATTTTGGGAAGGTACTCCCATTAAAAGAAATATTTAAAATATGCAAAGATTGCGGTACTATTTTAATAGTGGATGAAGCTCACGGGGCACATTTAAATTTCTTGCCGAAACTTTCTGAACTCTCTGCAAAGGACTGCTGCGACATAGCCATAGAGTCCGCTCACAAGACAATGCCTGCCATAACTGGCTCAGCATTTATGCATGTGTATACAGATAGAGTTTCAGTTGAATTACTAGAGAAGACCATGAGACTTTTGCAATCCACCTCTCCATCGTACCTTATGCTTATTTCCATGGAAGAAGCTTTGGATTTTATGGAGAAAAATGGAGGTAAAAGACTAGATAAAAATATAAAAAGGCTCAAAACTTTAAAAGAAAATTTAAAGAAGGAAGGCTTTGAATTTTTAGAAGGGGATGGATTTGATCCGACGAGACTCGTTGTTTCAAAGGAAAATATTTCTGGGTATGAAATCGAAAGAGCGATAAAAGATTACGGAATACGAGCTGAGATGGCGACACCATTTTGTGCAGTATTTATAATAACTGCCTCAGACGATGAAGTTTCCATAGGAAAATTAGAACAAGCTCTTAAAAATTCTACTTACAAAAATGACTATCCAAAATCCTTAGACTTTTCCTACAGAGAAAAAATTGTAAATAAACCTTGTGAAATTTTTAGAAAAGAATCAAAGTGGGTAAAATTAAAAGATACAGAGGGAATGATATCCACTTCCTTTGTAATTCCCTATCCGCCTGGAAGTCCAATACTGGTACCAGGGGAAGAAGTAACCGATGAAATCATAAAGATTCTTGAAGAATATTTGAAATTAAATATAAAGGTTGTCGGTCTTAAAAACGGAGGTTTAAAAGTTGGATCTAAGTAGAATAGATGAAGTTGAAGAACTTTTAGAAGAGATAGTAGAAGATATCCCGGAAAAGTATTTTGACCATTTAAACGGTGGAATAGTGCTAGAAGAAGGGGTAATGTACCATCCACAGGATATAAATAAAACCATGCTTGTGCTAGGACTTTACAAAATAGATGCAACTGGAAGACAGATTGCGATCTTCTACGGATCATTTATGCAGATGTATGGATTCTTGCCTAGGGAAGCTCTAAAAGAAGAACTTAAAAAGACTTTCTGCCATGAACTCACCCACCATTTGGAATTCTTGGCAGGAAACTACGACCTAGTCGAAGAAGATAGAAGAGATATAGAAAAGTTTTTGAAGGATGAAATGAGGTGAAAATGAAGAAGATTTTAGGACACATATTAAATGGCGTCGGCAAATTTATAGAAGTATTTTTAAATATAATTATATTTATGGTTGAACTTGCAACATCATTTTTCAATGGAATTAAACAGATGTTAGCAGCCCTATTCTTGGGAGGGGGATGTCTACTTATATTTTTCTTTTTAAATCCTATAGTTTTATATTCAGTCACAAGAAACAAGTACATCATGACCATCATATTTCTATCATTGGTGGTGCCTATCTTGGGAGTAAAGGGCGTAAGTTACTTAAAATATATTCAGTACATGGCGACGGAATATTTCTACGACAGGGCGGATTACTACCTACATGGAAAGAAGAGAACCTTTGACAAGATTTCTGACTACGGCAAAAAATATAAGGCGCATATCGAAGAACTTGAAAGACTTAGAAGGCAGAAGGAACAGGAAGAAAGAGAAAAAGAATTTGAAGAGAGATTTAATTCTTCATTTGGCGGAACCTACTACACCTTTGGCGACGATATAAACTTCGAAGATCTCTTTGGAGAAGGAGGATTCTTCGACGCATTCAATCGTGGCGGCTACTACTATAATCAAGGAAACTATCAAGGAAATTATGGTGGAAGCCAAAATAGTCAGGGACAAAACTATACGGGCATTGGATTTAAACAGTCCTACGAAGAAGCTATTAGAATTCTTGGTTTGAGCACAGACGCAGATAAGTACGAAATAAAATTAAAGTACAGACAGCTTGCTAAGAAGTACCATCCCGATTTGAATAAGGAAGAGGGAGCCAAGGAAATGTTTCAAAAGATAAATAACGCTTATGAATTTTTAAGCGATGAAAATATAGAGAGATACAAGAGAATAAAAGAACAATAGGGAGGAATTATGAAAGATTTTATTTTCGATGTAAAGACAAAGATTTTATTCGGTGAAGACCAACTTGAAAATCTAGGAAGAGAAATTAAAAAATATGGAAATAAGGTTCTACTTTGTTACGGAACTGGCTCCATAAAGAAGAATGGTATCTATGATGATATCGTAGGAGAACTAAAGAAGGACGGAATCGAATACTTTGAACTTGCGGGAATCGAACCAAACCCAAGGGTTGACTCTGCAAGAGAAGGAATAAGATTAGTAAGAGAACATGGCATCAGCTTCATCCTAGCAGTGGGCGGTGGATCCACCATCGACTGTGCAAAATTAATCGCCGGCGGATATAAATTGGACTGCGACCCATGGAATATACTGACTGGTAAAGCGAAGATAGAAGAAGCACTACCAATAGGAGTTGTGCTTACCCTATCAGCAACAGGATCAGAAATGGATGACAGCGCAGTAATAACAAATTTAGAAACCAAGGAAAAACTTGCCTTTGCAAATGCCCATGTACTACCAAAATTTGCCCTTATGAATCCTAAATATACATTCACAGTTCCAAAGTATCATACAGCTGCAGGAACAGCAGATATAATGAGCCACACCATGGAAAACTACTTCACATTAGATGACTGCTACTTCCAAGACGGAGTTGCAGAAGCAATTCTAAAAACCTGCGTTAAGTACGGAAGACGTGCAATGGACGAACCAGAAAATTACGAAGCAAGAGCAAACTTGATGTGGGCATCAACCTGGGCAATAAACGGACTACTTTCAACAGGTAAATCTGCAGACTGGTCAGTGCATCCAATTGAACACGAAGTATCAGCATATTTCGACATCACCCACGGAGTAGGACTAGCAATCATCACACCAAGATGGCTCGAATATTGCATGAATGAAGAAACCACACCTAAGATTGCAAGATTTGCAAGAGAAGTATTTGAAGTAGAAGAAAGAGATGACAAGAAAGCAGCAGAACTAGGAATCCTTGCCCTATATAAATTCTTTGAATCGCTAGATATTCCAATGCACTTAAGAGATACAGGAGTAACAGAAGACAAACTAGAAGAAATGGCAAAGATGACCATAGAACATAAGAGAAGAAATATCAGAGGATTTGTAGAACTTTCAGAAGAAGCAGTACTAGAAATCCTAAGAAAATCATTTTAATAAAAAAACTGTCTCAATAAAGAGGCAGTTTTTTTATGCAAGTCTAGCTAGGCTTGTATTTTTTATTTAATCTTTCTTTTTTTAAATTTTTTAGACTGTCGAATAAAAATATACTTACACTTAGCCCAACGAATAGAAACATATATGCATGGAGTCTGGTGAACACTTCGTTATAGAAAAAACATCTGCCTTTTATCATTGATGATGCTTTTTATATCTTCTTGCTCTCTTTTAATTTAGAAGAATTAAAAAACAAAATACCAATGACCAGGTAATTCTAAAACATATAACCGCAATTGGATTAATATTTGAAAATATGGACAAATATATTGACAAAATCCCTCAGATTATCAAACAAAATAAAACTAATAAAGTTGACTCCAAAATAACGCCTCGAATATTAATATTAATTAAGTCTTTAAAATTTAATCATAATAAAAAATTTTAATCGATGCAACAAAATGTAAAATTATAAAAATAGTAACTTTAAGTTTAAATTTTATTAAAATATTCCGTTTTATTTAATGAAAAAGTCATAATTCTTGACTTTAAAAATGCGTATATATATTATATAGATAAGTTTAATATATTAATAAGGAGCTTTACTATGAAAATAGGAATAGACTTAGGAACTACTAACTGCTGTGTTGCATATATTGATAAAGAAGGCAATCCGCAAATAGTTCCTAATGATGAAGGAGATAGAACCACACCATCAGTTATATTCTTTGATGAAGACCATGTAGTAGTAGGAATGGCGGCAAAGGAAGAAGCTGGAATAAATCCGGAAAACACAATTTCATACATCAAAAGACAGATGGGAGATGAGTCCTTTAAATTTCCAAGAGGCGACGACTATCTAACTCCAGAAGATTTATCTGCAATCATTTTAAAAAAATTAAAGAATATGTCGGAAGATTATCTCGGAGAAGAAGTAGATTCTGTGGTAATAACAGTACCAGCATACTTCAATGACGCTCAGAGAAAAGCTACCCAGGACGCTGCAAATATAGCAGGTTTAAAAGTTTTAAAAATTATAAATGAACCGACTGCGGCAGCACTTGCTTACGGAGTTAATAATAAATCTGAAGATCAAAATATAATGATTTATGACCTTGGAGGCGGAACTTTTGATGCCGTTGCAATGGAGCTAAGAGGGGGTAATTTAAGAGTATTATCTACTAATGGGAACAAACAGTTGGGTGGATTTGACTTTGACAATGCTCTATTGGGATATGTAATTGAAAAGATAGAAGAAAAATATGATGTTGACCTATACGATGATGAATATGCCATAGAATATTTGAGAGAAAAAGTTGAAGATGCTAAGAAAGCCCTATCTTCAAAATCAAAGACAAATATTGTAATAAATTATGAAAATATAAGAGACAAAATCGAGATAACCCAAGAAATATTTAACGACCTAATCAGAAGTGATGTGAGAAGAACCTGTGACATGATGAACTTCACATTAGAAGATGCAGGCTTAACCTGGGACCAAGTGGACAAGACTATATTTGTAGGAGGATCTTCAAGAATCAAGCTAGTAAGGGAAATGGTTGAAGAACTAATAGGTAAGAAGCCATCATTGGAACTAAACCCGGACGAGGTTGTTGCAATAGGTGCAGCAATTCAGGCCAATCTAATAGAAAGTGATGAAAACGCAAACGAACATCTCTCAGGAATAGAAATAATAGACGTTAACTCTCACTCTCTTGGAATTGTTGTGCTAAACGAGGAAAAAGAAAATGTAAATTGCATAATAATTAAAAAAGATTCTCCGCTTCCTTGTTCAGTGACTTCAAGTTTTTTTTCCACCGTTGAAAACCAAGGATTCATAGACATAGGAGTCGTAGAAGGAGAAGAAGAGGATCTTAATTATTGTTCAATAGTAAGTGAAATGACAGTAAGACTTCCAGAGGTGCAAAGACCAATAGGATCTGAATTTCTAGTAACATACTCCTATGATACTGACGGTATAATACATGTAGATATTTTTGACTCAGCAAGTCAAACATTTATGCAGTCTATAGATATTGAGAGAAAGTCAAATTTATCTAAACAGGAAATAATTGAAAAGAAAGATAAGATTTCAAATTTAGAGATTGAATAGGTGAAATATGAAAAATTATTTTGAATTATTAAATTTAAATATAGATGCAAGTAGAGAAGAAATACTTGAGCATCTAAACTCTGAACTTAAGAAACAAACCAGAAGAGCGAACCATTTTGACACGAAAATTAGAGCTGAAGCAGAAGAAATGGTGAAGATTATTTCTGAAGCAATCGACATATTCAAAGATGAAGGCAGTTATAAAAATTATTTAAACGAAATTAATCCTCCTGTTGAAGAAAAAGCAGATAATAGACCAGAATTAACTGTCGATAAAACTATAGACATGATAGAAAGTAGCATCGGCACAACGTTGTTTGAAGTGCGTGATATGCTTATATATTGCGAAAGCATGGCTCCAAACTATAAGAGAACATGGTATGTATATGCAAGATATTGTGAAGCTTTAAATGATTTTAAAGGACAAGAAGAAGCCTGCAGGAAACTTCTAAAAATAGATCCTAACGATTACTGGGCGCATTTCACACTATTTAAAATTTATAGATACAACATTTCAAATACGGCAGAAGCTAGAAAAATGTTTGAATTTCTATATAATCCAATAAAAAATAAAGAAACAGCATATGCTTACTACTATAAAACTCACATGGAATTTATAAACAAAAACTTTGATGAAGCACTTAAATATGCAAAACTCGCGAAAAAAGTTTCGGGAAATGCTTCTACTGTAATTGGGGAATTGAGCATTGAACCTTATAAATTTGAAATAAACAGTATAGAATGGGACAAGACTCTGGGAGATATTTATTATTGGAGAGCAACTAGGCTTTTTGAAGGAGATAATCACCTAACTTCTGAGGAAGACGCATTACAATATAAGAAAGAAATTGAACTTTCTCTAGAACACTTTGACTCACCATCAGGAAGACAAAACTTAGAAACTGTAAATAATATACTAAAAGTTCAACAGACATATCCTGCAATATTACCTACGATTTATTCAGTTATAACTTTTTTCGTAATGATAGTAATATTAGGTGGTCTACTTGAAATTTGCGAAGTATTTCTTCCAAAATTCATATTCTTAGCAATAAACAAGATAGCAAATAGCTTACCATTCCTAATATTATTAATTGTGCTAATATTTAGATTCTTCTTTAAAAATAGAAAATTAAGAGGTTATGATCTTCAAGCGGGCATTGTATACAATACAAACCCATATAAGCTAAAACTGCTAAGAGCCCTTAAGCTTAAAAAATAAAAATATTTAAGACTTGAGTATTTAGTATGAGTAAATTATTTTGATGAATAAGAATGGATCCTGATCCATTCTTTTTTAAGGAGAAAATATGCAAAACACAAGTAGAAAAGTACTGGACTCATTGGAACTTAGACTTGAATCCACAAATTTGCAATCATTTTTAGAACATTTGGATAAGTTGAAAAATGATATAACAGAAGATGAGTACCTATATTTAAAAGCAAAAAGCTATTTTTTAAACGAAGATTTAGAAGAAGCAAAGAAATATTTAGAATTAATTTCAAATAATGATTTAAAAAAATATGAACTTCTAAGTGAAATCTACTATATACAGAAAGATGCTGCCAACCTAGGGAGAATCTACGAAAAGGTAAGAAATCTATTTAGCGAAGATGAATTAAGAAAAATTAGTCTTAGAAATCTTATTTTAAAAAGAGATTTTAACGAAGTTGAAAAAATAATAGATCAATATCCTGATAACGGGTTTGAAATTCTCAAAATGGACTATTACTATGGCAGTAACAAGCATGAAGCTTTGAAGAAACTTGCAAGATCGACCATGCTTAAGAAGAGAAACTCAAAAGAAGCAGATGTGGCAAATGAATACTTGCAAAAGATAAAGATGGTTAAACAAAATGAAGAAACCATAGATTCAGAATTAAATGAGCCATTAGAAAAGCTAAACAAATTAATAGGTCTAGGTTCTGTGAAGATTGAAATAAATAAAATCATAAGCCAGATAAAATTTGAGCAGAAGAGGAAGCAAGCAGGGATTATTAATAAAAATAAACAATCATATCACATGGCTTTCTATGGAAATCCTGGAACTGGTAAGACTACTGTGGCGAGGCTTTTGGGAGATATTTTTAAATCTCTTGGAATTTTGGAAAAGGGTCATCTTGTTGAAGTAGACAGGGGGGACCTAGTTCAACAGTATATAGGAGCTACTGCAATTAAGACTGCGGAAGTTATAGAAGAGGCAATGGGTGGAATACTATTTATAGATGAAGCCTATAGCTTGGCATCTGGAGGAGAAAATGATTTTGGGCCTGAAGCAATAGCTACATTACTTAAAGCTATGGAAGATAAGAGGGACGAATTCATAGTTATACTTGCCGGATATACTGATGAGATGAGAGAACTTTTAAAAACAAATCCAGGTCTTAAGTCTAGAATAAATATGGAAATCAACTTCGAAGACTACAATGACGAAGAACTTATGGAGATAGCAAGATTAATAGCAAAGGATAATCAGTTTATAATAAGCTCAGATGGAGAAAAAGCATTTAAGAAGAAGATAGCCAAGGAGCAGATGCAAGAATTCTTTGCAAATGGTAGAAGTGTGAGAAATTTAATCGAAGACGCAATAAAGACCAAGGCTTTAAATATTGGATCTAGAATAGCAACGAGAGAGGAACTTACTACCTTGTACTCTTTGGACTTTGGAATAGATCCAAGTGAATGTGAAGAAGAAACATTGGAAGCTGCAATGGAAGAACTTAACTCTCTTATAGGTTTGAGCAGTGTCAAGAAACAGATTACAGGAATAAAAAATGAAGTTCTATATGATAAGCTCGTTGAAGAAAAGACAGGCAAGAAATACAATAGGTCTTACCACATGGCATTTACAGGAAATCCTGGAACAGGGAAGACTACAGTTGCAAAAATAATGGGAAAAATATTTTACAATATGGGAATTCTTGCCACACCAAAGGTAGTTGAAGCTCAAAGATCTGATTTAGTTGCGGGATATATTGGACAGACAGCGATAAAGACAAGAGATATTTGTAAGTCGGCCTATGGAGGAATACTATTTGTAGATGAGGCGTATGACTTAGCTTCTGGAGGAGAAAATGATTTTGGGAAAGAGGCTATAGCAACATTAATCCAAGAAATGGAAAACAATAGAGATAGGCTTGTAGTAATATTTGCAGGATATACAAACGAAATGGCGGGACTTTTCGATACGAACCCAGGACTAAAATCAAGAGTCACTCAAATAATAGAATTCCAAGATTATAACGAAGATGAATTACTAGAAATCTACAAATCTTTAACAAATGCTCAAGGATTCTATAGCGACAAAGAAACTGAAGAAATTATTTATAACTACTTTAAACATCTATGTCAAAACAAGGATAGGCATTTTGGAAACGGAAGAGAAGCGAGAAATTTCTTTGAAAAAGTTATTTTAGAGCTTAAGTCTAGAGTTATAGAAGAACGTAGTGATGAAATCAACCACATAACGAAAGCTGACGTACAAAATGTAATTGGAGGATAGTATGAAAGAAATATTAATGTTATTTTCATTAGGGATAAAATTTGTTCTCTTGATATTAAATATATTTTTATTCTTTTTATATGGATATGACAAATTTAAAGCATCATTTAAAATGTGGAGAGTTCCAGAAGCACTTCTTTTAATTCTTGGAGCAGCTGGAGGAGGAATAGGTGGTTTCTTTGGAATGTTTCTATTTAGACACAAGATTAGGAAAGGATATTTCTATATAGCAAATTTTATAGGAGCCTTGATCGCTGCTAGATTTTTGTAAATTAAATTATTTATAAACTGTTTCTATTAAGAGACAGTTTTTTTAATTGCGTTATGAAAAGGATATCATACTCATATATTTAAGATGCTAAAGCTTATTGTAAAAATCATAATATTATTATAATAATAAGTAAATGAAAAAAGCTAAAAACCGCAAAAAATAGTAAGATTTAATTAACAAACAAATATTCAAATCAGACTTTAAACCGATAAAAGATAGCGAATAGCTAGAGTTTAAGAATAAAAATT
>NZ_GL397071.1:927085-967397 GCF_000146345.1 Peptoniphilus duerdenii ATCC BAA-1640
TTAAGAATAAAAATTTATAATATTTATTATTCTAATAAAATGATGCAAATAAAGGCTTTTGATTTAGTATAAGAGAGAAGTAATATAGTTATCAGATAATTTATTTATAAAATAATATTGTGAAAACTATTTCTTCGTTGTATAATAAATTCAGATGGACAAAATTATTTCTTTATTTAAGGAGGAAAAAAATGGAAAACAAAAAAGTAAGACCTAATGGCAAAGCCTTGATACCTTTTCTAATTTTCGTACTTTTCTACCTTGGCGTAGGACTTTACTTAAATTACAAAGAAGTTCCGATGGCTTTCTACGTAGTGCCAGCACCTATTTCAGTGCTAGTTGGTATTATATTCGCATTTATAATGTTTAAAGGATCAATCGATTCTAAATTCTCAAACTTCGTTAAAGGATGTGGAGATGAAAACATTATAATCATGTGTATCATCTACATACTTGCAGGAGCTTTTGCTACAGTATCTGGAGCAATGGGCGGAGTTGAAAGTACTGTAAACCTAGGTATGAGTATCATACCTCCACAACTTTTAACTGCTGGTATATTCCTTATGGCAGCACTTATTTCTCTTGCAACTGGAACATCCGTAGGTACCATCACTACAATGTGTCCAATCGCAGTTGGACTTGCTACCCAAGGTGGACTAAGCATGCCACTTACTATAGGAGCTCTAGTTGGAGGTTCTATGTTTGGGGATAACCTATCAGTTATTTCTGATACTACTATCGCTGCTACACGTACCCAAAACGTTGAAATGAGAGATAAGTTTAAGATGAACTTTAAACTAGCTCTTCCTGCAGCTATAATCACATTTGTACTACTTCTTATCTTTGGTAAACCTGAAGTAGTTACCCAAGGCGGACCTTACGAATACTCATTTGTAAAAGTTATTCCATATATAGTTGTACTTGTTTCAGCTCTACTTGGATTCAACGTATTCTTAGTACTTACCTCAGGTATTTTACTTTCTGGTATTATTGGTATCGCTACACATTCATTTACTCTTCTTGAACTTCCTGGACACATTTACACAGGATTCTCTGGAGTATTTGAAATATTCTTACTTTCAATGTTAACCGGTGGTCTAGCTTACATGGTTAGAAACGAAGGTGGTATTGAATGGATAATTCAAAAGACTAAGAAATTCTTAAAGGGATCTAAATCAGCAGAAGTTGGTACTGCAGTACTAATCAGTGCTCTTGATGCAGCAGTTGCAAACAACACTGTAGCTATCATCATCGCTGGTCCTGTTGCAAAAGAATTCTCAAACGAATATAAAATGGACCCTAGAAGATCAGCTTCACTTCTTGATACTTTCTCTTGCGTAATGCAAGGATTTATCCCTTACGGAGCTCAACTTCTTATAGCAGCAAAATTAACTGAAGGCGCAGTAAGTACCTTCCAAATCATGCCATTCTTATGGTATCAATTTATACTTGCGGTTGTGGCTATAATCTCTGTTTACATTCCATTTACAGAACCTAAAGATAAATGGAACTATGAATATGATATGCCACAGTCAAAAGCAAAAGAATTTATAGACAAGGGCATTGCCCCACAAGACGCAAAAATAGCTTAATTTTAGGAGGAAATAATGAACACAAGAGACGAACTAATGAAAATGGGAGTAGGAACACAAGCAATTCACGGAGGCACTGTACATGATCAATACGGCGCACTTGCTACTCCAATCTACGCTACATCAACTTTTATATTTGATTCAGCTGAACAAGGTGGAAGAAGATTTGCACTTGAAGAAGATGGATACATCTATTCAAGACTTGGAAACCCAACCAACTCAATGGTAGAAAACAAAGTTGCACTACTTGAAGGAGCAGAAGCTGCTCTATCTACTGCATCTGGAATGGGCGCTATTACATCAGCAATCTGGCCATTTATCAAAGCTGGAGACCATATACTAGCATCTAAGACTCTTTATGGATGTACATTTGCTTTCTTAGAACATGGACTTACTAGACTAGGAATCGATGTTGAATTTATAAACATGGCTGACCTAGACGAAGTAAAAGCTAAAATAAGAGACAACACTAGAATAGTTTATCTAGAAACTCCTGCAAACCCTAACATGGACATCTGCGATATCGAAGAAATATCTAAGATAGCTCATGAAAAAGAAGGAAGAATGGTTATAGTAGATAACACTTACTGTACTCCATATATTCAAAAACCACTTTCACTAGGAGCAGATTTAGTAGTTCACTCAGCAACTAAGTACCTAAACGGACACGGAGACGTTATCGCCGGATTCGTTGTAGGATCTGCTGAACTAGTTGCACAAGCAAGACTAGTTGGTCTAAAAGATATGACAGGAGCTGTACTAAGCCCATTTGAAGCATACCTAATCAACAGAGGACTTAAAACTCTTCACCTAAGAATGGAAAGACACTGCGAAAACGCAATGAAGATCGCAGAATTCTTAGAAAAACATGAACAAGTAGCTTCTATCCAATACCCAGGACTTAAATCATTTAAGTTCTATGATCTTGCTAAGAAACAAATGAGACTTCCAGGCGCTATGATTTCATTCGAACTTAAAGGCGGAATCGAAGCAGGAAGAACTCTTATGAACTCTGTTAAACTTTGTACATTAGCTGTTTCACTAGGTGACTGTGAAACTCTAATCCAACATCCAGCAACTATGACTCACAGCCCATACACAGCTGAAGAAAGAGCAAAAGCTGGTATAACAGACGGTATGGTTAGACTTTCAGTAGGTCTTGAAAATGTTGACGATCTAATCGCTGACCTTGATCAAGCACTTGCTAAAATCAAATAAATAAAATAAAATTAATATTAATAAAAAGGCTTGGTTCATATCAAGCCTTTTATTAATTTCTAAACTCTGTTAAAATATATAGGAAAGGTCGGGTGAAATATGGATTATCAAGAATATGTTGAATTAAGAGAATATTTTGTAAAATTAATAGAAGAAAAAAACTTAAAAGAATTAAAACAAGTAGTATCTGAAATGAACGTAGTCGATATTGCAGAAGTAATAGAGGACTTAGAAGATAAACAGATGCTTTTAGTATTTAGAATGCTTCCAAAGGATATGGGCTCCGACGTATTTTCCTACATGGAAATGTACAACAAAAAGAGAATTATAAACTCTATTACAGATGAAGAGCTTCACTCAATCCTAGATGAACTATACTTCGATGATATGGTCGACGTTATAGAAGAGATGCCAGCTAACGTAGTTACCAAGGTTCTTAAAAAAGCACCGGCAGATAGGCGTAAACTAATAAACGACTTTTTAAGATACCCTGAGGATTCAGCTGGATCTATAATGACCATAGAGTATGTATCCTTAAAGCCAGAGATGACAGTTAAGGAAGCTTTAGACTATATCAAAAAAGTTGGAATAGATAAGGAAACCATCTACACATGTTACGTTGAAAATGAATACAAGATGCTAATCGGTTTTGTATCTTTAAGAACAATAGTAACATCAGATGAAACACAAATTATTAAAAATATAATGGAGGAAGACGTCATCTTCGTAACGACACAGGACGACCAAGAAGAAGTAGCAGACATCTTCACAAGATATGGTTACTTGGCACTACCGGTAGTTGACCAAGAACACAGATTATGCGGAATTATAACATTCGACGATATTTTGGACATAGTTGAAGCGGAAGCTACAGAAGACTTTCACAAGATGGCAGCGGTAGCACCATCAGATGACGAATACCTAGATCAAAGTGCGTGGCAACTTGCGAAGAACAGAATACCTTGGCTTTTAATACTTATGATTTCAGCAACAGCAACCACAGCAATCATAGGAAGATTCGATGCACTTATCGCACAGTACGTAGTCTTGTCATCATTTATACCTATGATAACAGACACAGGCGGTAACGCAGGTTCACAAGCTTCTACGGTAGTTATCCGTGCCATGGCAACAGGAGAAATCGGTTTTGGAGACGGATTAAAAGTAATATGGAAAGAAATAAGAGTAGGAATGATAGCAGGAGCAACCCTTGGCCTTGCAAACTTTTTTAGGATTTGGCTATTTACATCAAATGGACCACTTCTAGCGGGAATGGTATCAGTAACAATACTATTTACAGTGCTATTTTCAAAACTACTAGGAGCGCTTCTTCCGATACTTGCTAAGAAAGTAAATCTAGACCCTGCAATCATGGCATCTGCACTGATTACAACCATCATAGACTCATTGGCACTAATGGTATACTTCTTGATGGCAGAAGCATTCTTAGGAATATAATTTAAAAAATAAAATTAAGGACCGAAAGGTTCTTTTTTTATGAAACGAATAAGTCGGAAAATAATTTTAAATTTTGAAAAATTTTAGAATATAATTTTAAAAATAAAAAAAGCCCCTAAGGGCTTATATTAATTTAGAGACGCTTTTAGATCATCTTCAACGCTTCCAGTAGGTGAAATATTATAATTTTCTACCAAGTAGTTTAGAACATTTTCTGAAAGGAATGCTGGAAGTGTAGGTCCTAGTTTTATATTTTTAATTCCAAGGTATAGAAGTGTTAGTAGGATACATACCGCCTTTTGTTCATACCAAGATAAAATCATGGAAAGAGGAAGTTCATTTACTCCACAGTTAAATGCATCTGCAAGAGCTAGGGCAATTTTGATTGCGCCATAGGCATCATTACATTGTCCAACATCAAGTAGTCTTGGGATTCCATCTATATCTCCTAGATTTAAATCGTTGAAACGATACTTTCCACAAGCAAGAGTTAAAATCACAGAATCTTTAGGAGCTTTTTCTACAAACTCTGTATAATAATTTCTTCCAGGGCGTGCTCCGTCACAACCACCTACAAGGAAGAAATGAGAGATATGCCCACTCTTTACAGCGTCAACTACCTTGTCTGCAATACTTAAAACTGTATTGTGGCCAAAACCTGTGGTTACACTTTTTCCACCATTTATACCAGTGAATTCTTTATTTTCAGTATATCCACCTAGTTCAAGAGCTTTTTCTATAACTGGTGTAAAATCTTTTTCTTCACCTATATGGGTAAGCTCAGGGAAAGAAACTACTTCTGTTGTAAAGACTCTGTCCTTGTAAGATTCTTTTGGTGGCATTAGGCAGTTTGTAGTGAAGAGTATCGGTGCAGGGATATTATCGAATTCCTTTTGTTGATTTTGCCATGCAGTTCCGAAATTTCCCTTTAGGTGGGAGTATTTCTTTAGTTCTGGATAGCCATGGGCAGGGAGCATTTCTCCATGGGTGTAGATATTTATTCCCTTGCCTTCAGTTTGTTCTAGTAAAAGTTTTAAATCGTATAGATCGTGACCAGTGATAACTATAAATGGTCCTTTTTCTACTTCTAAACTTACTTCTGTTGGAGTTGGATTTCCAAAAGTTTCTGTGTTTGCCTTATCTAAAAGTTCCATACATTTTAAATTTACTTTACCAACTTCTAAAACTATTGGAAGTAGGTCATCCATTTTTAAATCTTCATTACCAATTACGTCAAGTGCTCGTACTAAGAATTCGTCCACTTCGTCATCACTATAACCTAAGATCATTGCGTGGTATGCATAAGCAGCCATGCCACGAATACCAAAGAGAATTAAAGACTTCAAAGAACGGATATCTTCATCTGTAGACCAAAGTCTATTAAGGTCGTAATCATCGTATTCTCCAAAAGTTTTATCGCATTTAGAACAGTGTGGGACGATGCTTTTTCTTTCTTCTAGAACTTTATCTATCATTTCCTTTACGGTCTCATCGTTGAAATTTACATTTGTTACAGTAGTGAAAAGCCCTTCCAAAATAATTTTGCAGGTTTCTTTTCTTGGTAGTCCAGTGTTTTTTGCACTTTGTGCAAGACCTATAAGCGCTCCTGTTAATTTATCTTGCAAGTTTGCAACGGTAGCTGATTTTCCACATACACCAGCACATCCGGTACAAGCTTGTGAACGAGAAGTCTGTTCACATTGAAAACAAAACATTTGATTATTCATAATTACCTCCTAAAATTTACCTTTTAATTATCTTGTATATAGAATATAATTGTTTTAAAGATAGTTCCGTTGTTATAACAACAAAAATAAAAAAGGTTAGAGAATGAAAGAAATAATTTTAAAGTCCAAAATTTTTAAAAATATAGAAGAAAATGAAGTAGATCTTCTTCTTAAATGTATCAATAACTATAGGAAAACTTTTAAAAAAGGTGAGGTTATACTTAGAGAAGGGGAAAAAACAGAGTACATGGGAATAGTTATAACTGGCAGCGTCGTAGTGGAAAGAGCAGACCTTTGGGGTAACAACACGGTGCTTGGTGTGATTTCGCCTGGAGGAATATTTGCAGAGACCTATGCAATATTAAATGATGAGCCACTGATGATAAATGTGTATGCAAATGAAAAATCTGAAATTTTATTTTTAAGGACCAATGAAATATTTAAAACCTGTGAGAAATCTTGTAATTTCCACGACCAACTAATACTTAATCTAATACGAATAGCTTCTTTTAAAAATTTAAATCTCTCAAGAAAAATTCTCCACACAGGACCTAAAACCATTAGAGGCAAACTGCTTTCATTCTTTTCTGAATGGGTGAAGAAGGAGAAGTCACTTTCTTTTTCCATTCCGTATGATCGTCAACAATTGGCAGACTACCTATCCGTGGACAGATCTGCTATGTCAAACGAGCTTTCAAAGATGCAAAAGGAAGGAATCTTAGAATTTAAAAAGAATAAATTTAAAATTATAGATGAAAATATTATTTTTTAATTCGTTGTTAAAACAACGCAAAAATATTTTCTAATTGGGTAAAATTATCATTAAGAGATAGAAATTAATGAAAGGAGAAAAAAATGACAAGAGAAGAAAGAATCGATTTGATCAAATCTTACTTAAAAAGACTAGGTGCAGGAGAAGACTTGGAATCTGTAAGGGAAGATTTTAAAAAGAATTTCGAAGGAGTAGATGCCACAGAAATCATGGCAGCGGAAGAAAGCCTTATAAGAGAAGGAACTCCTGTTTCAGAAATACAAAAGCTTTGCGACATACACTCAGCCTTATTTCACAAGGAAGACAAAGATCCTAGTAAAAGCGTGGACCTAATAAAAAATACGGAAAATAAAATCGATAGAGGATTATTTGAAAAGAAGTTTGAAATTGCAGAAGAACTAATAAACACTAAAGGTCATCCGCTAAATATATTCCATCTTGAAAATGAAGCCCTCGGAAAATTAATTGAAAAAGCGAAAGTTGCCCTTGAAAAGAAAGAAAATTACTACGATGCTTTTCTTGAAATGAGAAATTTAAGCATCCACTATGCGAAAAAGGGGGACCTTCTATATCCTCATCTCGAAGCTGGATTTGGAATAGTAGGACCATCCAATGTAATGTGGACCCATGATGACGAAATCAGAGCAGAACTGAAGAAACTTCTTTCAAACAAGGATAAGGCAGAAGAAAATATAGAAAGATTTAAAACTCTTCTTACGAGAATCGAAGAGATGATCTACAAAGAAGAAAAGATTCTATTCCCAAACTGTGCAGTTCATTTTAAAAAAGATGATTGGATAGGAATTTACAAAGATATGAAGGACTACGACATCGCCTTTGGAGTAAATGAAACCTGGGATGAAGCTGAGGAAGCTAAAGAAGAATTTAAACTAAAGATTGAAAATGAAGTGTACCTATCAGGCGGACATATGAATATCAATGAATTAAATTCTGTTTTAAATTCAATACCAGCAGAAATAACCTTCGTAGATAAAAATAATATCAACAAATATTTCAACGAGGGAGAAAAGTTGATGAAGAGACCGAAGATGGCAATCGATAGAAATGTCATGACCTGCCACCCACCAAAGGTACAAGCGATTGTAAATGCAATCATCGATGATTTTAGAAATGGAAGAAAGGACAACGTCCCAATCTGGATGGAAAAAGCAGGAAGGACACTATATGTAAATTACATCGCAGTAAGAGATGAAAAAGGAGAATATCTAGGAACATTGGAACTTGTGCAAGATATGACCTTTGCGAAAAAACATTTTTTAGGATAATTAATAACAATTTTTAGATGCTCTAGCAGACTGTTTCAACCAATCGGCTCTACCTCTTGGGAAACAGGTTGCATCACACCTATTAAGACTCACAACGCTTATCAAGTTAGGTGTAGAACGTAGAGCATCTATTTTTTATGTAATTTAATTATTTCTTCGTGGGAGATTTAAATGCTATCCAGATAGCGTGAGAGATAATGATTATTAATTAGAAAATTTAAAATTATCTTATTTGCTTAAACTATGTCTTAGAAGGTTATACCCATTCGAAGCCCTAGCCGAAATCTTCGATTTCGCAGCAGGTCTTGTGCAAAGATTTCCAAAGAAGCCAAACGAAGTGAAGGCTGATTTGTAGAACTCGACTGCTCGGCTATGGAAGCAAAATGCTTCCGCTACAAGTGTGATATTTTTTCCTATATTAAACATATATATAAAATAAAAAGCTCCAAAAGAGATTCCGTCTGGAAGAAACTCATCAAAATTCAAACCTAAGGAGACCGACCACAAATCGCACTGTTTGAGCGAAGCGAGTTGCGATTTGTAGGTCGACGTGGTTTAGAATTTTTGAGTTTCTGTAATCGGAATCGTCTTGGAGCTTTTATTTTATTAAAACTCATTTACATATACTAGGTCTATTGAGCCCTAACCCTCAATTTTGCTTAGAGTGACTGTAGTTGGGAGGATAATTGTAGCCTCGAAGCCTTAGCCGAAATCTTTGATTTCGTCGCAGGTCTCGTGCATTTCCAAAGATGATGGAATGTCTAAAATGGCAAATAGATCAAGGTTCACCTTATAAAAAAAGTTACTTTCAAAAATTATACGAATTATAGTTTAACTTATGAGTATAATAGATTGAAACTTTTTTAAATAGAAGAAATATACACAAATAAGTAACAACAAAACTATATCTTTTTGTTAAATAATTCAGATGGTTAGAATAAATAAGTATTTTATAAATTCTATCACATTGTAAATATTTAACGATTTTAAAATTATTTGTATAAATTTCTTACTCGTGGTACCATATTTATAACAAAAAAGATATGAAAGGAGATAAGGCTTGGATACACAAAACATAAACAAATGGATAAAAGATAATAAAATTCAAAAAATTCCGAAGAAAGAAAAAGACAAGATAGAATTATTTAATTATATAGCTAATTTAACCTTTGAAAAAAACGTACAATATACTGAAAAAGAAATTAATGAGAAATTAAAAAATTTCTATATTGATTATGCGTTATTAAGAAGATACATGGTAGATTATAAAATATTATCTAGAACAAGAGATTGTAAGACATATTGGTATTAGATCATTCGAAAGATTTATCATTAATTTAATAATATTATTTGTGCAACTATTATATGTAAATGTTTATAAATAGATTTGATAATAGTGTAATTTAATTACAACTTAATAAATGTATTTAATGCTTATCGATTATCACATGCCTATTCTCGTTTTACTAATAAAATTAATGAGCAAAAAATAATGAAGCAACCAAAGAAATTATCTAGGTTGCTTTTTTTATACTTTATTTACTTATCTCAGTTTCATCTTCACCGATTCAAACAACTTCTTGGTATATTCGGCTCGTCCTTCTTCAAATAATTCTTCTGCGTTAAAGACTTCTTGCAATACTCCATTGTGGAGCACGGCGATTCTATCGCAGAGGTATTCGATTACGTTTAAATCGTGGGATATAAATATACAAGTGAAATTATATTTTTCTTGAAGTTCATTTAAAAGATTTAAAACTTGCGCTTGCACTGATACGTCAAGGGCGCTTACTCCTTCGTCTATTACCACAAGTTCTGGCTCAACGATTAACGCTGATGCGATGGAAATTCTCTGTCTCTGTCCTCCTGAGAGTTCGTTTGGATACTGTTCCATAACAGAAGGTCTCATTTCTACGTCTTCTAAGATTTTTTCCGCCATTTCAATTCTTTCACTCTTAGTTCCAATCTTTTGAATGTCGAGGATCTCCATTAATGACCAACCGATCTTCTTCTGAGGATTAAGTGATGAATATGGATCTTGGAATACCATTTGAACTTTTCTTCTATAGTCAAAGAGTTCTTTTTTATCAAAGGTTTCTATATCTTTTCCTTCAAAATAAATCTTGCCTGAAGTTGGTTTTATTAATTTGAGTATCGCCTTGCCTAGGGTACTCTTTCCAGAGCCACTTTCTCCAACCAAGCCAAAGATTTCGTTTCTATTTACAGTTAGACTCACATCGTCCAGTGCTTTAAAATATTTCGTCGGTTCAAAGAGACTGTCCTTTTTCATTTTATATTCTTTTGTGAGATTTTCTATTCTTAATATTTCAGCCATTGTTACCTCCGTATAGGTGACAATAGACGATTCTTCCAGAGTCTTCTGTCGGTCCTGGGAAGGACTCTTTACATATATCCATACTGTACTCGCATCTATCGTGGAACGGACAACATTCGTTCTTTCTTTCCCTTAGTGCTGGCACTTGTCCTGGAATATTGTAGAGTTTTTCGTTTCTCTTTTTATAGGAAGGTATCGCTTTTAACAGTCCCTTTGTATATGGATGCATAGGATTATCTATTATTACATCCACAGGACCTGATTCTACGATTCTTCCTGCATACATTACAAGGACTCTCTTACAGATTCTAGATACCAATGTTAAATCGTGGGTTATAAATAATATTCCGCCGTGGTAGATCTGTTCGATTTCTTTAAAGAGACTTAAAATTTGCATCTGTATCGTCGCATCTAGAGCTGTGGTAGGTTCGTCTGCTATTAATATTCTTGGGTTTGCTATAAGTGCTACGCAGATCATAATTCTCTGTTGCATTCCTCCAGAAAGTTCGTGAGGATACATATTGTAGAGTTTTTTTACATCTCTTAGTCCTGCGTTTTCCATGGTTTTATATACCAGTTCGCGTCTTTTATTCTTGTCAAAATCGTAGTGAATCTTCAGAACTTCTTCTATTTGACTTCCAACACGCATAAGTGGATTTAGTGCGGTCATTGGTTCTTGGAAGATCATTGAAATACTTCTACCTCTGTACTTCATCCACTCATCTTCTGTAAAATTAAGGAGGTTTTCATCTTTTAAATTAACTTCTCCTGAAATAATCTTGGCGTTTGGATGTTGGATGCCCAAAATTGTTTGAGCTGTTACAGATTTACCACAGCCACTTTCACCAACAAGTCCGACGAAATCATCTTCATAAATGTCAAAAGATACATGATTGACTGCATTTTTAACTTCGCCTTGGAAATCAAATCCCACAGTCAAATCTTTTATTTCTAATAGTTTCTTCATCATTTTTTCTTTTCCTTAAATCTCTTGTCGCGAAGGGCATCTCCAAGTAATGTAAATCCAAATACCATTAGGGATAGAATAATCCCAGTTGAATAGAAGTACCATGGAGCTTGGTTGAAGTAGCTTTGGGCTTCTTTAAGCATCCTGCCCCAGGAAGGAGTAGGAGGTTTTATTCCAAGTCCTAGATAGCTTAGTCCCGCTTCTGAAATAATCGTCGAACTGATTGCGAGGGTTATCGCAACGGTAAGTTGGTTTTTTATATTTAAAATTATGTGGTGTATGGCGATGTGAAAGCCGTTTGCTCCCTTTGCCCTTGCACCACGAACGTAGTCTCTCTTCTTAACTTGTAAAAATCCTGACCGAGTAACCCTTGAGAAGTATGGAACTCCCATGATACCAAGAGCAATTATCGTGTTTTCGATTCCAGGTCCAAATACTGACACGAGCATGATTGCAAAAAGTATTCCTGGAAAAGCCATAAGGGCGTCTATTATTCTCATGAGCACTTCGTCCACTTTGCCACCTAAGTATCCGCTAAATCCACCGATTAAAAGTCCAATTATAAATGCGACACTGACAGCTCCTACTGATAGTAAGAATGCTGATTGGGTGCCCACCATAAGTCTTGAGAGAATATCTCTACCGAAATTGTCCGTACCGAAGAGGTAGGTTGAGTTCGGCGGGGTGAACTTTATATCAGAATTTATTTCATAAGGGTTGTGGGGAGTCCAAAAGAAACTTACTACAAACACTACGGCAAAAAATATTATGATGATCTTGCCCAGTTTTATTCCAAATTTATTCGTCTTCATCATTCACCTCTGATTCTTGGGTCTATGACTCTATAGAGTATGTCGACAAAGAAATTTATCAGGATAACCATAGAGGCGATGGCAACTACGACAGATTGGATAAGCGGGAAGTCACGACTGGATACACTCTCTACTATAAGGGAACCAAGCCCAGGTAGAGCAAATACATTTTCAATTACTATGGAGCCACCGATACTTGAGGTAAGGATGATTCCAAGAATTGTAATTACAGGTATAAGTGCATTACGAAGGACGTGTCTGTATAAAATCTTATTTATTTTAAGTCCTTTAACTCTTGCGGTCCTCACATAGTCACGCCTTACTTGATCTAAAATGGAACTCTTTAAATATCTAACGATGGTAGCAATATTTGAAAGAGATATCGCTAGGGAAGGGAGGAAAAACTTGTGAAGTTTATCCAAGAGACTTCCACCCATTGCGTTGTAACCAAAGGTTGGAAACCATTTGAGCTTAAGTGAAAATACCATTATGAGCATAAATGCCAGCCAAAAGCTTGGTATCGATATGCCCAGTTGAGTAATCCAACTTGCAAGGGTTCCGTACCAGGTGTTCTCCTTCGAGGCTATCCAAATTCCAAGGGGAATTCCTATTGCCACAGTTAGAAATAGTGAATAGAGAGTTAAGAAAAATGTAACAGGAAATCTCTTTACGAAAAGATCTTTTACACTTACTCCATATTTAAGAGACTTGCCCATATCCAAACGGGCAAGTCCTTTTATCCATTCAAAATATCTTACAGGCATAGGTTTATCTATGCCCAATTCTTTTTCAAGTTTTTCAATTTGTGCTTGGTCAGCTTCAACTCCGAGTATTATTTCCGCAGGATTTCCTGGAAGCACTTGAAATACCAAAAATATCATGATGCTTACCAAGAATAGGGTTAATATTACGGAGATGAGCTTGTTTACAAATATTTTCATCTTTATTATTTAGTGAATTCTAGATCCTCAAAGTTTCTCTTTTGAATAGGATATAGTTCAAGTCCACTAAGTCCTTTCCTCATTGCTAATATAATATTAGGGTCTTGTAAGAATACTGAAGCGTGATCTTCTACTAGAGCCTTTTGAGCGTTTTTGTAGTGTTCTACTGCTTCGTTTTCGTCTTTTGCAGTGTTTGCAAGGTTCATTTCTTCATCAAACTTAGCTGATTTGAAATTGATGAAGTTGGATTTGTTTTCAGAAGTATATCTTTCTAGAATTTGGTTAGGGTCTAGGTATCCGATAAATCCAATGATAGTTGATTCAAATTCTCTGCCTTTGTAAACTTTGTCTAACCAAGTTGCAAATTCGATTGGTTCGATGCTCATGTTTACTCCAACTTGTTTAAGTTCTGATTCGATAAATTCTGCTGTATCAACGTGGAATTTATAATCTGATGGAACTTTACATACAAGATTGAATCCATTTTCATATCCGGCTTCTTTTAGAAGTGCCTTAGCTGCTTCTTTGTCAGATTTGTAGTATTCTCCCAAGTCGTTGTAGTACTTTGGAAGTGCAGGAGAGAAGTTAGAAAATACTTTTGCTGCTCTTCCGCCTGCCACTGTCTTTATAAGTTCATCTCTATCTATTGCCATGTTAAGAGCTTCTCTTACCTTAGGGTCTTTAAGTGGACCGAAGTCATTATTTAAAGCAAAGGTTTGAACTAAGTTTTGTGGTCCTTCGATGATGTTTGCATAGTCCTTTACTTGGTCTGCTTCTTCAGAAGATAGACCAGGAGTTACGTCGATTTCTCCATTTTGAAGAGCCATTAACATAGTTTGAGAGTCTTTCATTCTAATTATTTCTAAGTTTTTGATCTTTGCAATGTGATCTTTGTTGTGATAGTCGTCGAATCTTTCTAGTTTTAAAATTTCTCCAGGTACATAGGATACAAATTTATATGGTCCAGTTCCCACAGGGTTTGTATCTTGATCTTCGTATCCCTTTGGAAGAATAGCCTTCAAAGTAAGATATATAAATGAATTTTGTCTTTCTTTTAAGGTTACTTTAACTGTGTAGTCATCTTCTGCTTCTACGCTCTTAATAATTTCAAACTTAGTTGAAAGAGGTTCCTTAGAAGTAAGTCCTGCTTGTAGATCATAAGTATAGACTACGTCTTCTGCCTTGAAATCTTTTCCGTTGTGGAATTTTACACCTTGTTTTAATTTAAAAGTGTAAACAAGACCGTCATCAGAAACTTCATAAGATTCTGCTAGATCTCCAACTAATTTACCGTCCTTATCTGTGTCAAATAGTCCGTCGAAGATTTGATCTAGGACTGTTTCTGTATCTCCTGCAGTTATCTTAGTTGGGTTTAATCCGTCGAGTTCAGTTTGAATTGCGACTCTTACAGTGTCGTTCTCAGCTGCGCCTGTATCTTTGTTTGCGTTGTCTGTTTTTCCACAGGCAGTTAGTACAAGCATTAGTGCTAGTGATAAGATTACCTTTTTGATTTTCATTTCTCCTCCAATTTCAAAAGTGGTACCCCTAAATTTTTTAGGGTTTTGTTAATAGTGGCGATAACTTTTAGTTTGTCCTGACACCATTTAGGTTCAACTAGGAGAGATTTAACTGGATCTCCCGTTATTCTAAATAGTACAATATCCCTTTTTAATCTGCAGATAGCATTGACTACAGATCTTACATAAGTTTCCATATCTATGGTAGACACTTCGCCTCTTACGTATTCTTCGTAAATATTGGAACCTCTTTCTATGTAGAAAGAATGAATCTTTATTCCCAGAGGATGAATTTCATTTATGTAGTCGATAGTATTCATAAAATCCGTCTCATCTTCACCGGGAAGCCCGAAGATTACGTGAGTTGTAACATCTATACCCAAATTTATTAAATTCCTTACATTTTTATCAAAAGTTTTATGAGAGTAGCCTCTTCTAATATATTCGATGGTCTTCTCGTTTACAGTTTGAAGTCCAAGTTCAATATTTAGATCCGTAACTTTATTTAATTCCTCTAGAAGTTCTAAAATTTCGTCGCTTAGACAGTCGGCTCTAGTTGCAATCGTAAGTCCAACCACTCCAGGATATTCTATGGCTTCGTAAAAAATCTTGCGAAGGTAGTCCACATCTCCATAAGTGTTTGTGAAACTTTGAAAATATGCTATATATTTTTTTGCGTTCCATTTCTTCTTTAAAAATTCTATTTGAGATTCTATTTGATCTTTTATAGAGTCTTTAGAGTTTGCTGCAAAGTCACCGGCACCAAGCTTTGAACAGAAGATACAACCAGTATTTCCTAAAGTTCCATCTCTATTTGGACAGCTTAGTCCAGAACTTAGAGATAGCCTAGCTACTTTTTCATGATACTTTTCTTTGTAATAAATATCTGCACTTAGGTACCTACTCATTTTCTCACCATCTCTATTTTACCATAGATGGAGTATCGTTTTAAGTGTTTACAGCAAATCTTAGAAAAAAATTTAACAATCTTTATGCTACGATATTATTACCAGTTGTAGCCTTTGTGTTATAATAGTTTTGGTGACATTATGAAACAAAAGTATAACAACTATATAATCATGGCAAATGAATTTTTGCTTAAATCTGAATATATAAAAGCACAAGAGGCATATATAAAATCTTTGGAGTTTGCAAAGACTAAAAAGGAGCTTACAGATTCATATTTTGAAATCGCAGACATCTATTTAATCGAAGGCGAAAACGAAAAGGCACTTGCAACTTTTAAGAAGATTATAGAAATCGACGACAGTCTCCCAGGTTCTTACTATGGTATTGCTGTTTACTACGATCTTAAAAATGATTTGGATATGGCAAAGAAATATTATGAACTTGCAATCTCAAAGGATGAAACCTATGACAGAGCGTACTACTACCTCGCCCATATTTTAGATAGAATGGGAAAAAAGGACGACGCGATGGAATGTCTCTTTAGATGCATCGAACTAGATCCTTATGACTATGTTTCTTACAACGATCTCGGTTCTTTCTATGAGGAGAGAAGTGAATATGAAACGGCGCTTAAGTATATAGACAAGTCTCTTGAAATTTGCCCGTCTTATTTCAGAGCACTCTACAACAGAGGGGTGGTCCTATACAAGATGGGAAAACCTGAAGAAGCACTTGAAGAATATAAAAAGGCGCTGGACGAATCTACAGAAGATGACATCTACCTAAATATGTCTGCAATATATATTTCAAAGAAGGATTATAAAAGTGCGATTGAAATACTTTTGGAAGGAATAGAAGAAAATCCAGATTCAGAAAATTTATACTACAATCTCGGATGTTCTTACGAAAAGCTTGGCAAAAGAGCAGAAGCTGTAGTTGCAATTAAAAAGTCCATAGAACTCAACGAAAAGATTTTGGACTTTGCAAAAAATGATATAGATATGAAGAAAATTTTAGAAGAGGAGGATTTAATTGGTTAACATATACACGAAAAAAGATGTTTTAGGCATGATCGAAGCTGGCAAGGTCCTAGCAGAAGTCCACAGAAGACTTAGAACATTTATTAAAGAGGGAGTCACAACACTTGAAATCGACGCCTATGTAGAAAGTATTTTAAAAGAATTTGGAGCAACAGCAGAACAAAAAGGTTACGAAGGATTTCCGTATGCAACATGTGCATCAGTAAACGACGAAATCTGTCATGGATTCCCAACTGAGTACGCACTTAAAGATGGAGATATTGTAACCATAGATATGGTTGTAAACTTAAATGGATCTCTTGCAGACTCAGCATGGACCTATGCAGTTGGAGATATAAGCGAAGAAGCAAGACATTTAATGGATACAACTTTAAAATGCTTGTACCTTGGAATAAAAGAAGCAAAAGTTGGGAATAGACTTGGAGATATTGGACATGCAATTCAAAGCTACGCAGAGGGAGAAGGATTCTCTGTGGTAAGAGAGTTTGTCGGCCACGGCATCGGCAAGACTATGCACGAAGATCCACAGGTGCTCCACTATGGAGAAGCTGGTCGTGGACTTAGAATCCAAGAGGGAATGGTGTTTACCATCGAGCCGATGATTAACGAAGGCACATTTAATTTAAAGATAGACAAGAACGGTTGGACTGCTAGGACGAGAGACGGTAAACTCTCCGCCCAATACGAACATCAACTTGCAATTACAAAGGATGGACCGATTATTATAACTGATCAAGGAGACACCAATCCATTTGAAGGTGAATAGATGAAAAAAAAGATAGACCTGCTAAATGGACCGATCTATAGAACCCTGATCAAGATGTCATTGCCACTTATGGGAACGGCATTTATACAGATGGCATATTCATTTATCGATTTGATTTGGCTAGGTAAACTTTCCACAGATGCCGTAGCAGCAGTCGGAACCTGTGGTTTTTTTGTTTGGATTGCCAATTCGCTTATGCTCGTTGGTAAGACTGGAGTCTCAGTTGGACTTAGTCAAGCCTACGGTAGGGGCAATGAAAGAGAAGCAAAGGAAGTGTTCAAGGCTTCTGCCACTGTAAATCTAATCATCTGCGTACTCATCACGGCATTTTATTTGATATTTAAAGAAAATCTCGTAGATATATTCCATTTGGAAGAGAGTGTAAAACTTCTTGCAATAGATTATTTTGTAATAGTTACTATAGGACTTATATTTTTATTTGCAAATCCGGTGCTTCATGCATCATTTCTTGCAAAGGGAAACTCGGTAACGCCTTTTATAGTTTCAATCGTTTCCTTAATTATAAATATAGTACTAGATCCGATCTTAATCTTTGGAATCGGACCATTTCCTAAGATGGGAGTTAAAGGTGCCGCCCTTGCGACGGTACTTGCACAGGCGGTTGGATTTTTCCTAACCATGTATGCGGGAATAAAGGGACAAGAAATATTCGTAAGGATTAAATACTTTTCAAAAGTATCTTTTAACTATGTAAAAGGAGTTTTAAAACTTGGAGTGCCAGCCTGTGCTCAATCTATAATTCACGCCTTGGTAAGTCTCTACTTAAACATCTACATCGCAAGCTATGGAGCTGCGGCGATAGCTGCCTATTCAATAGGATCTCAGATAGAGAGTATCGCGTGGATGAGTAGTGAAGGATTTGCCAGTGCCTTTGCAGCATTTTTCGGACAAAATTACGGTGCAAAGAAGTTTGACAGATTAAAAGAAGCTAGAAGAAAAGGTCTCGTTATAATTTCTTTAATCGGAGGATTTGCAACGATACTACTATTTACAAAGGCGGAAGAACTATTTACATTCTTCATTCCAATCGACAAAGAAGCCATAAGAATAGGAGCAATGTACCTCATGGTCATCTCTCCATCGGAATTGTTTATGACTTTGGAAATAGGAACCACAGGAATGATGAGTGGTCTTGGACTTACAAAGTATCCTGCACTGGTTGGGCTAGTATTTAATGTGTTTAGAATTCCAATGGCAAAACTTCTTATGCCAATCTACATGGTAGGTGGAATCTGGGCAGCAATGAGTCTAAGCTCCATCTTAAAAGGGATATTCTTACTCATTGGGTACGAAGTATACAGCAGAAGGACCAATGGATTTACAGAAAATATGGCAAACTATATAAGTGAAAATTAATAAGGAGAAAATATGAAACAATTAGAAATAAATAAAGAAGATAAATTCGCGATAATTCACACAAATCTTGGAGATATCAAGGTGAAGATGTTAGAAGAAGCAGCGCCACTTGCGGTGGAAAATTTCTTGACCCATGCAAAGAATGGCTACTATGACAATACAATCTTTCACAGAGTTATAAAAGATTTTATGATTCAAGGTGGAGATCCAGAAGGTACAGGACGTGGCGGTGAATCCATCTGGGACAAACCATTTAAAGATGAATTTAGCATCGACTTTAGAAATATTAGGGGAGCTCTTTCCATGGCAAACGCAGGACCATCTACAAATGGAAGCCAATTCTTCATCGTGCAAGGTCCAAAGATAACTGAAGATATCATTGGACAGATGAAAGAACTTGGAGAAAAGGGCGGATTTCCTGACGAAGTTGTAAAAGCTTACTCTGAACTTGGGGGAGCATACTGGCTAGATGGAAAGCACACAGTATTTGGTCAAGTAGTTGAAGGAATGGATATAGTTGATGCGATTGCTAACGCTGAAACAGGATTTATGGATAAACCTGTTGAAGATGTGGTAGTTAAAAATATAGAAGTTCTAGATTAAAAATTTTATGATAATTGCTACCATGTCGGTTCTTGATATTATAAGCTCCGATATGGTAAGATTTAAATGATTATAGGGGAGATTCCCCTTATGCTACTGTAGCTCAGCTGGCAGAGCAGTGCACTCGTAACGCACAGGCCAAGGGTTCGAGCCCCTTCAGTAGCTCCATTTTTTTACAGAGGGAATTAAATGATACAGATAAAAGAAGTAAAAACTAAGGATGACTTTGAAAAATTCTACGGAATTTATGAAAAAGTCTATGGAGATAATCCGTACTTTGTCTATCCGATAAAGAAAGATTATTTAAAATATATAAAAGGGCAAAATAATGACCTCGGTATGTTTCCATACATAACCATTATGGCTACAGATGAAAATGAAGATTGCCTAGGAAGGCTAATTGCATTTGTAGACACAAAATTAAATGATTATAACGGATTAAAAGTTGGATATATTGCAGAATATGAAGCTGTAGATAATTTAGAAGTTTCAAAAAAACTTTTGGATAGGGCGGTTGAATTTTTTAAATCTCAAGGAATGGACACGGCTAAGGGACCGGTTGCTCTTCCAGGAGGAGATGATAATAGAGGATTTATCATCGACAATTTCGATAGAATGCCATCCATAATGAACAAGTTCAATCCGCCATACTACAACGATCATTTCACAGAGTTTGGATTTGAAAAGTACCACGATGTCTACGCATACAGAGCAGAGATTAATGATCTTGAAGACAAAGTTGCAAAGCTTGAAGTGCTTCTACCTAAGATTGAAGAGAGGTACGGATACAAGGTTTACACGGCAGACATGAAGAACAATCTTAAAAGAGAGACGGAATCTGTTTACCAAGTTCTTGAAAAGGGAATGCCAGAAGAATGGGAAGACTTCAGTCCAATTAGCAAAGAAGAAATCACAAATATAGTAAACGCCATAAAACCTTATGCAGATGAAGATCTCATCATGATTGCTAGAAATAACGAAGGCGAGCCGATAGGATTTACATTAGCCCTACCAGATTACAATGAAATACTTAAGGATTTCAAAGGTAAACTTGGACCAATTGAAGCAATCAAATTTCTACTAAGAAGAAAATCTATAAAAAGACTTAGAGTTTTTGTGCTTTTTGTAATACCTGAATACAGAGATAAGGGTGTGACCTCAGCCATGTATTTTAAATCTTTTAAAAATGCTGCGAAAAAAGGTTATAGATATCTAGAAGGCTCAACCATTTGGGACTACAACAAAAAGATGCAAAATGATATAGAAAAATTCGGAGCAACCATAGACATAACTTATAGAATATATAGGAAGAGCATATGAAGTACGTACCAATATCCGCATTTATACTATATTTAATAATGCTATTTGCAATAAGAAAAGAGATTGGCGAAGATTTAAAAAGGACAGGCGAGTTAGTAGATATAAAGAGAAACAAACTCTACTTCATCCTAATATTTATTGCCAATATAAATCTTTTAGTAGTGGACTTAGTAAGACCGGTGCCAGGATATTTAAATAGAAATATTATGAAGTACCCAGGAATATTTCTATATGTTTATGGACTTCTCCTAACAATCTATGTAGTTGCAACCATAAAGGACAGCATGAGAGGACCAAACGCAGATAAGATGAAGGAGTTTGACGGAGAGGACGCTTATACAATAAATAGAAATCCGCTTTACAAAGCACTTATGTTAATCACAGCGGGACACCTTGTGACTACGACCAGGCTTTCATTTATATTTTTATTTATAGTGACGGTGCTTCTTGTAATCTCACAAACTTTGAAAGAAGAAAGAGCGCTGCAAACTAGGTATGGCAAGAAATATCTAAGATACAAAAATAAGATAAAGAGATTTTAAAATTTAAAATTATAAAATAAAGTCGCTTCGGCGGCTTTTTTGTTTAAGCAAATTTACATTTTTACAAAATATCGCCAAAGTTTTAATAAAAAATTTAAGGGTAAAAAATTATTGTAAAGAAAATTTTTAAATGAGAAAGGAAGGAAAAAATGCACGAAGGATTAAAGAAGAGAAGAAGTTATTATAATATTGGAAGAGATATCCCGGTGTCACAAGAAGAAGTTATAAATCTTGTAAAAGAAGTGGTACACCAAGTTCCAGATTCCTTTAACAATAAATCCCAATCAGTAGTTCTTGCACTAGGTGAATATCAAGATAAGCTTTGGGATGCGATTTACGATGTGTTTGGCGGCAAAGTTCCAAGAGAAAAGATCGATTCATTTAAGAATGGTTACGGAACAGTTCTATACTTTATAGACAAGCAAAAAGTTGAAAACCTAAAGGAACAATTCCCGGCATACAGCGATAGATTTGATGAATGGAGCCACGTTGCCAACGGAATGCTTCAAATAAATATCTGGACTGAGCTTAGAAATCTTGGCATCGGCGCAAGCATCCAACACTACAATCCAGTTATAGATGATGTGGTTAAAGAAATGTTTGACGTGCCAAAAGATTGGATCTTGGTAGGACAGATGCCATTTGGACAAATCTTAGAAGAACCAGAACCAAAAGATCGTGGCAATGTTGAAGATAGGCTAAAGATATTTAAATGATTGGATATTTAAAAGCTTTAGATGACAACTACATCTGGACCATTGAAAAGGATGGAGAATTAATAGTTGTAGATCCATCGACGGTGGAAGAAGTAGTCGAAAAAATTGAAAAAGAAAATCTAAAATTAAAAGCCATACTACTAACCCATAAGCATGGAGACCACACCGGTGGAGTAAAAATTTTAAAAGAGAAATATAATCCGGTGGTCTATGGACCTAAAGAAGTTAAAAATCTCTGCACAGAAGACGAAGTAGTAGGAGATGGGGACTCCATCGAAATCATGGGCATGAGGATTGAAATTATAAAGTCAAATGGTCACACAGAAGATCATGTTTCTTATTTATTCGATGGAAATCTATTCTGCGGCGATTCACTATTTTCAGCAGGAGTCGGTAGAGTTTTCACAGGAGATTATAAATCTTCATATGAAACCATGGAGAGATTTAGAGAACTTCCCGATGATACAAAAGTCTACCCAGCTCATGAATACACAGTATCCAATTTGAAATTTGTACTAAGCCTTGGAGAAAATAAAAGAGTGGAAGAAGAACTTAAATGGGCAAGAAATGTAGTTGCAAAAGGCGGATGCACACTACCAACTACCATTGGAAAAGAAAAAGAAATCAATCCATTCCTTATGGCAAATAGTTTGGAAGAATTTAGAAAGTTAAGAGATTTAAAAGATAGATTTTAGATTTTTATAAGAACGATTAAAAGAGCAGTTTCGACTGTTCTTTTTTTGTTGGAATTAATATTTATTTAATTTACAATGTGGGTACAATTAAATTCAGCCGCCAGGCGTACAACAATATTGCCTACAATTTATCCTCGTAGCGGAAGCATTTTGCTTCCACAGCCGAGAGGCTTTACATAGAAATACCTAAGGAAGGCAGTCACCCTGAGCGGAGGGTGGAGGTTTACCGACACCCGTAGTCGAATGGGTATAACCCCGGCGGGGTCATGTATGGGTGACTTCACTTGCAAGAACTAGGTTAAGAACAGCTTATACTCGTTCGACTCACTGTGTCAGGTCTGGATGACAATCCATAGAGACAGACCTTTAGAAATTCTGTAAATCAAAAGAGTTTGCTGGTTCAGAGCCTCTCGGCTGTGGAACCTGGAAGGTTCCGCTACAGGTGTGAATAGTAGGAATGGTTATTTCACGGCTAACGCCTGAGGAAAGATAATTTAGTATCATGGCTTATGGAAGCAGATTGCTTCCGCTACAGGGTTATATTTTTTTCTACATTGAACATGTACATAAAATAAAAAGCTCCAAAAGAGATTCCGTCTGGAAGAAACTCGTAAAATTCAAACCTAAGGAGACCGGCTGCAAATCGCACTGTTTGAGCGAAGCGAGTTGCGAATTTGCAGGTCGACGTGGTTTAGAATTTTTGAGTTTCTGTAATCGGAATCGTCTTGGAGCTTTTATTTTTGTTATCGCTCATTTGCATATACTTGACCTTCGGAGGTTATACCCGTTCGACTCACTGCGTTCGCTCAGGGTGACTGCAGTTGCGATAGTTTATTATTTTATAAAATAATAAAAATTCCACGCTATACGTTCTACACCTAACTTGACGAACGCAGTGAGTCTTAGTAGGTGTGATGCAACCTGTTTCCCAAGAGGCGGAGCCGATTGGTTGAAACAGTCTGCTAATATCATTTAAAATTTAAATATTCCACAAAAAAATTTAATTTCCTCAATAAAAAAAGCGGCGGTGCCGCTTAAAAATTATCTTTATTTACTTTGCTTTTTACTTTTTCTTCCTTGCTTCTTCCTAACTTCTGTCATAAATTCTGATTCCTTCGTCTTGGCGTCGAGATACTTTCCTGGTTCGATTAAATATAATTCTTCCTTAGCCCTTGTAAGCGCCACATAGAAAAGTCTTCTTTCTTCTTCGTAGTCGTTGTAGATTCCTCTATCCAATCTTTCGATGGAGCGAGAACTTGGAAGTATTCCTGAAGTCAAGTCGATGATAAATACTCTGTCAAACTCCAGTCCCTTTGCGGAATGCATCGTTGAAAATGTAAGGCTCGATGTGGATTTTGTTGGTTCTCTTAGTAGTTCGTCAAGATATTTTAATCTTCCGATGAATTCTTCGTAGGAGTCCACGTTCTTTGCAATTTGCATTAGGGTATATGCAAATTCACGAGATTCTTCGATGTTTTGTCCCATTCTCTTGCAGGAATTTTTCATGTAATCGCTATAATTTAGTTCGTAGAGGATGAAGTGAATCTTTTGGTACATGGTCTTTTTCTTCAGAGATTTGAAATCCAAAATCAATTCATAAAAATTATCTTTGTAGTAGGAAGGAAGATCAGGATACTTGAGAAGCGCCTCCAAATAGTTGTCAGTCTGGATATTTTTTATATATTCCATCTGTCTTTTGCTGATGTAGCCTTTGATCTTGTAGTAAAAACTGTAGAAAATTTCGTAGTTAGATGGATCTATTGAAAAATCTATGATGTTTAAGATATCTCTAAATATAAAATTATTATAGAATCTCAGTTTCGTGTCCCGAATATTAAATGGAATATTATTTCTTTCAAAATATTCCACAAGACCTAGGACTTGTGCGTTGTTTCTATATAGCACCGCAGAAGATTTGTCGTCGAGTTTACTTTTTATAAATTTAAATTGGTCTATCCTCGTCGGAAGCTTCACCAGGTACACCGGCTCTCTTTCTACCAAGGTCGACTCAATAGTCTTGTCAAATCTCTCCCTGTTTCCTTCGATAAAAGTGTTTGCGCAGTCGATAATATGCCTTTGAGAACGGTAATTTCTCTGCATCTTGAAGATGGTTGGGTGGATTCTCTCCTCGAACTTTTTAACTTCTTCCACGCTTGCTCCACGAAATCCGTAGATGGCTTGGTCATCATCTAAAACGACGAAGAGATTGTTCTTAGGATGGGCGAGAAGCTCCATAATTCTAAATTGTGCAAAGGATGTGTCTTGACCTTCGTCCAGTTGATAGTACTTAAAGGTACTTCTCACTTTTTGTAGCACAAATTTATCGTTCAAGAGAATTTCGTAGGCTTTCGTAATCATATCGTCGAAGTCGATTAGATTCTTGGAAGCCTTGTAACTTTCGTAGCTATGAAAGATTTCTTTAAATCCACTGATCTCAGAACCACGATTATCAACGAGTTCCTCCGGAGAAATGCACATATTCTTTACGTAGGAAATATCTGATAGGAGTGATTCCAAAATTTCATCAGTAGGATTCTTTTTATTTATATTTCTATAAATATTTTTTAGAATCTCCTGCTTGCTCGGTCTTTTTCCTTCTAGAAGATTGTAATTTACTCCGCGAAGCCTCTTGTGATAGTTTAGAATCCTATAACAAAATGCGTGGATAGTTGAGAATTCTGCATCATTTTTGCCGAAGAGTTCAAAATATTTTCTCTTCATGTCAAGGCTCGATGCCTTTGAAAAGGTGATGGTCAAAATATTCTGTGGATCAACACCACTACTTATTAATTTGTTGGTTCTATGCATGAGCATAGTGGTCTTACCAGCTCCTGGAACTGCGAGGACCATCGCCGGTCCATCTCGAAATTCTGTCGCGAGGAGCTGTTCTTTCGATAAAACTCTTTCCATATGTATCCTTATCTGTAAAAGGGTATTAAAAAAGGAAGGTAAACCTTCCTATTAAAATGCTAGATTGCATTATTAAGTCTCTTTGTAAGTCTAGAAATTTTTCTTGCAGCTTCGTTTTTGTGAATTACATTTTTAACGGAAGCTTTTTTAAGTTTCTTATCTACATCTTTTAAGATTTCTCTAGCTTCATCGAAGTTTCCTTCAGCTAATGTCTTTTCAAATTTCTTTATAACTGTTTTGAATTCAGTTTTTCTAGCTTTGTTTCTTAGTCTATTTCTATTTCCAATTTCGATTCTTTTCTTTGCAGATTTAATATTTGCCACTTATTTCACCTCCATTAATTATTACGCTCTTAGTATTTTACCACGAGGGCAACGAGTTTGCAAGAGTTATTTCATGAAATCAAGCTCTACCTGATTAGAAATATCTCTGCCGTAATCGGTTAAAAATATCCGATTATTTTCCATGCGAATGGTTTTGTATTTTAAATTTTTTTCAATTTCTTCTTTGTAATATTTTTTTATGTCGATGCCAAATCTATTTTCTGCATCTTCTATATCCACACCATCATTAAGCCTAAGTCCCATAATCATGTATTCATGGAGCCTGTCAATATTTTTTAATCTTTCTCTAAATATTTGAGGAAGTCTACCTTCATCGATCATTTCAAAATAATCTTTAAAATTATCCGTATTTGTGTATCTGTATTCGCCAATGCTTGACGATGCAGATAGACCATAGCCTAAATATTCTTTTATTTTCCAGTATCTCAAATTATGCACCGATTCATATCCACTCTTTGCAAAATTTGAAATTTCATACTGATGGTATCCTAGGTTCTCAAGGCCTTCCACTACTCGATGATACATCTTTCTATCCAGTTCTTCATTAGGAAAGGTGTACCTTCCTTCTTCGTAAAACTTCTCCATTGGAGTTCCAGGTTCAATTATAAGACTATAATAGGAAATATGCTCTGGATTTAATTTTTCAATTTCTCTTAGAGAATCTTCAACGTCATCCATTTTCTGATCTGGAAGGGCAAGCATAAGATCCAGGTTTAGATTTTTAAATCCCACTTCTCTAATATTTTTAGCGGCAGAGAATGTGTCGCTATTTTTGTGAACCCTGCCGATTTTCTTTAAGATATCTTCGTTGAAGGATTGAACTCCCATGGAGATTCGATTAATTCCTAAGTCTTTGTAAACCTTTAATTTTTCTTTGGTAATCGAGTTAGGATTTGCCTCCAAGGTTATTTCAATATCTTCTGTCCAAGGATACTTCTTCAAAACATTAAAAATATCTTCTATATATTTTGAATCAACAAAAGAGGGGGTTCCTCCTCCTATAAATATGGAATTAATTTCATCTTTAGGAGGATTCATCCCCATCTCTTTAATTAAATATTTAAAATAATTTTCTATATTTTCTTCTGAAATGCAGCTGTAGGATGTGAAGTCACAGTAGTTGCATTTTTTTATACAGAAGGGAATGTGAATGTAGATTGATGTCATTTTTCTTCGTCGTATTTTAGTACTGTTAAGAATGCTTCTTGTGGCACTTCTACAGAACCGATGGATCTCATTCTCTTCTTACCTTCTTTTTGTTTTTCAAGAAGTTTTCTCTTTCTTGAAATATCTCCACCGTAGCACTTAGCAAGTACGTCTTTTCTAAGGGCTCTTATGGTTTCACGAGCGATGATCTTCGCGCCAATGGCAGCTTGGATTGGAATTGCAAATTGATGTCTTGGAATTACATCCGTTAGCTTTTCGCAAATTCTTCTGCCTCTTGCATAGGCTGTGTCCTTGTGAACGATCATTGAGAAGGCATCCACAAGTTCAGAATTTATAAGAATATCCATCTTCACAAGTTCTGAGCGTTTGTATCCGGTAAGTTCGTAGTCGTAGCTTGCGTATCCACGAGTTTTGGATTTAAGCGCATCGAAGAAGTCGTAGATAACTTCGTTAAGTGGAAGGTCGTAACTAATTAGAGTTCTAGTTTCTTCCAAGTACTGCATATCTATAAAGATTCCGCGCCTGTTTTGGCAAAGTTCCATAACTGCCCCCACATAATCTGTAGGAGTCATGATCTCTGCACGAACGATAGGTTCTTCCATAAATTCTATTTCAGTTGGATCAGGTAGGTTGGATGGATTTTGGATTTCAAATACTTTGTGATCCACAGTGTGTACCTTGTAGATAACTGAAGGTGCGGTGGTGATAATATTTAAATCAAATTCTCTTTCAAGTCTTTCTTGGATGATTTCCATGTGAAGAAGACCTAAGAATCCACATCTAAAACCAAATCCCAAAGCAACAGAAGTTTCTGCATCAAAGGATAGGGCAGCGTCGTTTACCTGTAATTTTTCCAAAGCTTCTCTAACTGCGGTGTATTCTTCTCCTTCACCAGGATAGATTCCGCAGAATACCATCGGTTGAACTTGTTTGTAACCAGGGAGAGCCTTCTCAGTAGGACGAGATTTTTCTGTAACAGTATCACCGACACGAGCTTCCTTCACTTCTTTTATAGAAGCGGTGAAGTATCCAACATCTCCTGCAGAAAGTTCACTTAGACTCATAAGTCCAGAAGTGGTTACACCGACTTCCACAACTTCAAAGGTTGCACCGTTTGACATCATTTGAATTTCCATGCCAGGTTTAATAACTCCGTCGAAAACTCTGATGTAACAGATAACTCCCTTGTAAGAGTCGTAGTAAGAGTCAAAGATTAGAGCCTTTAAAGGAGCCTTTGCATCTCCAGTTGGATGGGGCACAGCTTCAATAATTTTATCGAAGACAGCTTCCATTCCCACGCCAGTCTTAGCAGAGATAAGAGGAGCATCATGAGCATCGATTCCGATAATATCTTCTATTTCTTGCTTAACTTCTTCAGGTCTTGCAGCAGGTAGGTCAATCTTATTTATAATTGGCACGAGCTCCAAGTCTTGGTCGATGGCAAGGTACACATTGGCAAGGGTTTGCGCCTCCACACCTTGGGATGCATCCACCACCACAAGGGCACCTTCACAAGCTTGAAGTGACCTTGAAACTTCGTAGTTAAAATCCACGTGACCAGGAGTGTCGATTAAGTTTAAAAGATATTCCTGTCCGTCCTTAGCTTTATACACAAGCCTAACGGCTTTTAATTTAATTGTAATTCCACGTTCACGTTCAAGATCCATTGAATCTAGAACTTGGGAGTCCATCTCTCTTTCAGTAAGCATCCCAGTCATTTCAATCAGCCTATCGGCGAGGGTACTCTTACCGTGGTCAATATGGGCAATTATAGAAAAGTTACGAATATTTTTTTGTCTGTCCATTAATTCTCCTTATCTTTATAAACGATAGATGTGGCTGATTTGAAAGGGAAGAATCTATAAACTGCAAAGGAGTAGATATTCTTCTTGGTTATAGGGCCAAAAGCTCTCGAGTCCTCCGAGTTTAGACGATTGTCTCCCATTACAAAATATTCGCCATCACCTAGCACAAATTCATCATCTATATCTCCATTTAGATGGGCTGGAGTAAAATCTTTTACATAAGGCTCGTCAAGGAGCTTGCCATCTATGTAAACTTGTCCGTCTTTAATAGTTACAGTCTCACCAGGAAGACCGATAACTCTCTTTATAAATTTTCTTTTTTCTCCAGGAATTGGAGGTTTTATAACAACGATTGAATCTCTTTCTACCTCTTGAAACTTCTTGTAAGATAAGCAGAATAAAAGATCTTTGTGGTGAAGAGTATTTTCCATACTCGCACCATTAACCGATGCAATATTGAATACATAATTTCTAATAAGCAGTCCTAAAATAACTGCAATAACTATACTTTTAATAAGCGATATACTTTCTTTTGACATAGTTACCTCCTATAGACCTTTATTTTATCATAGTTATGCGGATTTAAAAAGATAGTTAATGAGGAATGGGGTAGAGAAGAATAAAAATAATTTTAAATTGGAAAATTTTTAATAGCATATTCAAAAAAATATTTTTCATTTGATAATTGTTTAAAAAATTTTAAATAAATACTAAATAGTTTTTAAAAACATATATATAATGGAAAGAAAAATAAAAATAGCTAAAAAAATTATAAAAAGCCTTTAAAAATAAATAAATTTTAAAATTAAGTGAAAATTATAAGTATTTTCTGTATTGCTATTGGAAACCTTGACATATAGTGTTATAATAATAAATTGCATAATAATAATTTAGAGTGGACTAGTAGGCTCTAAATTTAACGTTTATATACCAAAAGTAGGGGTGATTTGATGGTACATCCTGTTAAATACGGGAAACGCGAAAGAATGAGTTTTTCAAGGATTGAGGAGGTTTTAAGCTTACCTAACTTAATCGAAGTACAGACTAGCTCATATAAATGGCTTCTTGATGAAGGACTTAAAGAAGTTTTTGAAGATGTAAGTCCGATTGAAGACTACGCCGGCAATTTAATCTTGGAGTTTGTTGATTATAAACTTCACGAAGAACAAGCAAAGTACGATATAGATGAGTCAAAGGCGAGGGATACTAACTACGCTGCGCCACTTAAAGTGATGGTTAGACTTATCAACACAAAGACCGGAGAAGTCAAAGAACAAGAAGTGTTTATGGGAGATCTTCCTCTTATGACACCAACAGGCACATTTATTATAAATGGTGCGGAACGTGTAGTAGTTTCTCAGCTTGTTAGAAGCCCGGGTGCTTACTACAAACAAGAAACTGATAAGGTAGGTAGAAAACTTATTTCTGCTACTCTTATTCCAAACAGAGGAGCTTGGCTAGAATACGAAACAGACTCACAAAGCGTAATTAACGTTAGAATAGATAGAACTAGAAAGATACCAATTACAGTGCTTCTACGTGCAATTGGTTTAGAGTCAAATGAAGAAATTACAGAATTTTTAGGTGAATCAGAACTACTTCTTAGAACTTTTGAAAAAGATTTGACTACTAATAAAGAAGAAGCTCTTATAGAAATTTACAAAAAACTAAGACCTGGCGAACCACCTACTCTAGATTCTGCGCAAAGTCTCTTCGAAAATATGTTTTTCGATTACAAGAGATATGACCTTGCCCATGTAGGTAGATACAAGTTTAACAAGAAACTTTCTATCGCATCTAGAATAGAAGGTCAATTCGTTGCAGAAGATATTATCGATACGCTTACAGGAGAAATCCTAGCTAAAGCTGGAGATAAACTTACAAGAGAAGATGCTTTTAGAATAGAAAATGCAGGAGTTAATACGGTTACTGTTTTAATCAAGGCAATCCACGCTGGTGACGAAGATAGAAAAGTAATTGTACACGGAAACAACTTCTCAATTCCAAAGAATTATGATCTTCCTTTCGATTTAAAAGATCTAGGCTTTAAGGAAAAGATTTATCTTCCAGTATTTGAAGAAATATACAATGAATTTTCAAACGATGAAGAAGCTTTCAAGGCAGAACTTATAAAAAGAAAATTCGACCTTTCTCCAAAACATATTTTAGTAGATGATATGTTAGCTTCTGTTTCATATGAGTTCGGACTTTCACAAGGAGTTGGAACTACAGATGATATTGACCATCTAGGCAATAGAAGAATCAGATCAGTTGGAGAACTTCTGCAAAACCAATTTAGAATTGGTATTTCCAGAATGGAAAGAGTAATAAAAGAGAGAATGACTGTACAAGATGCGGATACTACAACACCACAATCTCTTATAAATATAAGACCAGTGACAGCTGCAATTAAAGAATTTTTCGGTTCATCACAGCTATCACAATTCATGGATCAAAACAATCCACTTTCTGAACTTACTCACAAGAGAAGACTTTCAGCTCTAGGACCTGGAGGACTATCTCGTGATAGAGCTGGTTTCGAAGTGCGTGACGTACACAACTCCCACTACGGAAGAATGTGTCCGATTGAGACCCCAGAAGGACCAAACATCGGTCTTATCACTTCTCTAACCACCTATGCGAGAATAAATGAATATGGATTCATAGAAGCTCCTTATAGAAAGGTAAAACTTGGAGAAGGAATCGTAACAGATGAAATTGAATATTTAACAGCAGACGTTGAATACGAACAAATCATTGCCCAATCAAACGAAATTTTGGATGAAGATGGAAAATTCGTAAACTCTAGAATCGTTGCAAGAGGACCAGAAGGTGTGGTTGACTTCTTCGATTCAGACAAGGTTACCTACATGGACGTAAGCCCTAAGCAAATAGTAGCTGTAGGTACTGCGATGATTCCATTCCTAGAAAACGACGACGCAAACCGTGCCCTAATGGGAGCCAACATGCAACGTCAAGCAGTGCCACTTCTAAAGACAGAAGCTCCTATTATAGGAACAGGAATAGAATACCGCGCAGCTAAAGACTCTGGGGTTGTAATCGTTGCAACAGATGACGGAGTAATTGAAAAAGTAGATTCAAAATCAATTACTCTTAAAAGAGATGAGGACGGCAAAGTAATAAACTTTAAACTTCACAAATTTGTAGGCGGAAACCAAGGCACCACCATCAACCAAAGACCTATCGTAAAAGAAGGTCAAAAGGTTAAGGCTGGAGAAGTAATAGCCGACGGACCATCTACAGATATGGGTGAAATGGCACTTGGTAAGAATATCCTAATCGCATTTATGAACTGGGAAGGATATAACTACGAAGACGCTATGCTAGTAAACAAAGATCTAGTTATAAACGATGTACTAACTTCACTTCATATAGAAGAATACGAATCTGAAGCTCGTGATACTAAACTAGGACCAGAAGAAATCACAAGGGACATTCCAAATGTCGGGGATGATATGCTTAAGGATCTAGATGAACGTGGAATCATAAGAGTTGGAGCGGAAGTTAAACCTGGAGACATCCTAGTAGGTAAAGTAACTCCTAAGGGAGAAGGGGACCAAAGTCCAGAAGAAAGACTACTGCGTGCAATCTTTGGAGAAAAATCTCGTGAAGTAAGAGATACATCTCTTAGACTTCCTCATGGGGAACAGGGAATTGTCGTAGATGTTAAGACATTTAGAAGATCTACAGGAGATGAACTTCAACCAGGAGTTCAAGAAATGGTAAGGGTATTTATCGCTACGAAGAGAAAAATCCAAGTAGGAGATAAGATGTGTGGTCGTCACGGCAACAAGGGTGTTATCTCAAGGGTAATGCCTGCAGAAGACATGCCATACATGCCTGATGGAACTCCAATCCAAATCGTTCTAAATCCACTAGGGGTACCTTCCCGTATGAACCTAGGACAAGTACTAGAAGTTCACTTGGGACTTGCAGCTAGAAAACTCGGTTGGAAAGTTGCAACACCAGTATTTGACGGAGCAAACGAACAAGATATTATAGATTCATTAGAAAAAGCTGGACTTCCAGCAGATGGGAAGATTCAACTAAGGGACGGAAGAACCGGAGAAGAATTCGACCATCCAGTAACAGTAGGAATAATGTACATGCTTAAACTTCACCACCTTGTAGATGAAAAGATTCACGCAAGAAGTACAGGACCTTATTCACTAGTAACTCAACAACCTCTAGGAGGTAAGGCTCAGTTCGGTGGACAAAGATTCGGGGAAATGGAAGTTTGGGCACTTGAAGCCTACGGCGCATCCTACACACTACAAGAAATGCTTACAGTTAAATCAGATGATATTGTAGGTCGTGTAAAGACTTATGAAGCAATCGTAAAAGGCGAAAATATTCAAAAGCCTGGCGTACCAGAAAGTTTCAAGGTTCTAATAAAAGAATTGGAAGCACTTGCATTAGAAATACAAGTATTAGACGAAGACAAGAACTTAGTCGACTTACAAGTAGATGAAGAAGATCTAGCAAGAATAGATCAAGGTGCAGCAGAAACAGAAGAAGATATTAAGGAACTTATAGAAGGAACTTCTCACCTTTCAAGAATTTCATCAAAAGAAATCGAAAATATGTCCATCGAAGAAGACGATGAGGATGACGATGATGAGCCATCATTCATAAAGGTCATAACCGGCGAAGATGCTGAAGATATGATGGATGATATGGACGATGACGACGATATGGAAGAGGAAGAATAGTTCTTTAAGAAAGGAGATTCATTTGAGTAGGCATGATTTATTCCACTCTATCAAAATAGGACTAGCAAGCCCTGAAAAAATCAGAGAATGGTCCTATGGCGAAGTGAAAAAACCAGAAACAATAAACTACAGAACATTGAAGCCTGAAAAAGAAGGTCTATTTTGTGAAAAAATATTTGGACCTACTAAGGATTGGGAATGTTCCTGTGGAAAATATAAAAGAATAAGATATAAAGGCGTAGTGTGCGAAAAATGTGGAGTTGAAGTAACAAAAGCCAAAGTTCGTCGTGAAAGAATGGGTCACATAGAACTAGCAGCACCAGTTTCACATATTTGGTACTTCAAAGGCATCCCTTCAAGAATGGGACTAGCCCTTGACATGAGCCCTAGAGCCTTAGAAAAAGTTCTATATTTCGCTTCATATATAGTTACAAAAGTAGAACCTGAATGTAACGCTGTTTTTGTAAAACAAATTCTACCAGAAGTCGAATATAGAGAACTAAAGAGCGAATACGGTGACCAATTCGAAGCAGGAATGGGAGCAGAAGCCGTAAAGAAACTTTTAAAACAGATAGATCTAGAAAAAGAATCTGAAATGTTAAAGGCGGAAATGGAAGGTGCAACAGGACAAAAGGCAATTAGAGTTTCTAGAAGACTTGAAGTAATAGAAGCCTTTATCCAATCAGGAAACAAACCAGAATGGATGATCCTAGATGCAATACCAGTAATCCCACCAGATCTAAGACCGATGGTACAACTAGACGGTGGTAGATTTGCAACTTCAGATTTAAACGATCTATACAGAAGAATAATAAATAGAAACAACAGACTAAAAAAACTACTCGATATAAATGCACCAGAAATAATAGTTAGAAATGAAAAGAGAATGCTACAAGAAGCGGTAGATGCTCTTATTGACAACGGAAGAAGGGGACGTCCAGTAACCGGACCAGGCAACAGACCTCTTAAATCTCTTTCTGAAATGTTAAAAGGAAAGCAAGGTAGATTTAGACAAAACCTACTAGGTAAGCGTGTCGACTACTCAGGTCGTTCAGTAATAGTAGTAGGACCAAATCTAAAATTCTATCAATGCGGTCTTCCAAAGAATATGGCGCTTGAATTATTTAAGCCATTTGTAATGAGAGAGCTTGTAGCAAAAGAATATGCTCACAATATAAAAGCAGCTAAGAGAAAAGTGGAAAGACAGACAGAAGAAGTTTGGGATGTGCTAGATGAAGTTATAAAAGACCATCCAGTACTACTAAACAGAGCGCCGACCCTCCACAGACTTGGTATCCAAGCATTTGAACCAGTGCTAGTAGAAGGAAAAGCAATCAAACTTCACCCGCTAGTATGTGCAGCATTCAACGCTGACTTCGACGGGGACCAAATGGCAGTCCATCTACCACTATCCATAGAAGCACAGACAGAAGCTAGACTTCTAATGCTATCTACAAACAATATTCTAGCTCTAAAAGATGGTAAACCAATCACAACACCTTCCCAAGATATGGTACTAGGTATGTACTATCTAACCCTTGACAGAAAAGATGAAGTCAAAGGAAACGGCATGGTTTTCAGAGATATTGATGAAATGATGCATGCATATGGAAGTGGATTTTTACACCTACAAGCAAAAGTAGGAGTTAGAAGATACAAAGACGAAGATGACAAGAGAGGAAAGATAGTTTACTCTTCAGTAGGAAGATTCTTAGTAAACGAATTTATCCCTCAAGATCTAGGATTTGTAAATAGAGAAGAAGATCCATACGGACTAGAAATAGACAGAGTAGTAGATAAAAAACTACTTGGAACCATAATCGAAAAAACTTACAAAATACATGGAAATATAGAAACAGCAGTCCTACTTGACCATTTCAAAGAAACTGGATACCACTATTCAACCATAGGAGCAATCTCAATCTCCATGGGCGACGTAGAAGTACCAGAAATAAAACCAGAAATCCTAAAGAAAGCCGATGAACAAGTAGAGATCTACGAAGATACATTTGCAATGGGATTAATATCTGATGAAGAAAGATATGAAAAAGTAATCGAAATTTGGAACAACGCAACAGACGAGCTAACCGACGAAGTAATGAGTGGATTCGACCCACTTAACAATATCTACATCATGGCGGACTCTGGAGCGAGAGGATCTAAGAACCAAATCAGACAGCTAGCAGGTATGCGTGGACTAATGGCATCACCATCAGGAAGAACTATCGAAGTACCGATTAAATCAAACTTCCGTGAAGGACTATCAGTGCTTGAGTTCTACATGTCAGCCCATGGTTCTAGAAAGGGACTTGCAGATACGGCTCTAAGAACAGCGGACTCAGGATACCTAACCAGAAGACTAGTAGACGTATCACAACAAGTAATAATAGAAAAAGAAGACTGCGGAACAGATGAATATATCGTAGCAAAAGCATTTACCGACGGAAAAGAACTAATAGAAAGTATAAAGGACAGAATCGAAGGTAGATACTCAGCAGAAGATATAGTAAATCCAGAAACAAAAGAAATAATCGTACCAAAGAATACAGAAATTACAGACGACGATGCAGAACTAATAGAAAAACTTGGAATAACAGAAGTTAAAGTTAGATCTGTACTTGGATGTAAATGTAAAAACGGAGTTTGCGCACACTGTTACGGAAGAAACTTGGCAACAGGAAGTCAAGTAGGAACAGGAGAAGCAGTCGGAGTAATAGCAGCACAATCCATTGGTGAACCGGGAACTCAGCTTACAATGAGAACATTCCACACAGGTGGAGTTGCAGCCGCAGCAGACATCACCCAAGGTCTTCCTAGAGTTGAAGAGCTTTTCGAAGCTAGAAAACCAAAGGGACTTGCAGTAATCACTGAGATAGATGGAACAGTAGAAATAAAAGAAGAAGATAAGAAACGAGAAATCGTAGTAACTTCAAAAGACGGAGAAGCAGCAACCTACAACATTGTCTACGGAGCAAGAATAAAAGTTAAAAACGGAGACTATGTAGAAAAGGGAGCAGAACTAACTCAAGGTTCAGTATACCCACAAGACCTACTAAAAGTTAAGGGAAGAGAAGGAGTAGAACAGTACATCATCAAAGAAGTACAAAGAGTATACAGACTTCAAGGGGTAGACATCAATGACAAACACATCGAAATAATAGTTCGTCAAATGATGGGCAAGACCAAGGTATTAGATGCAGGCTCAACAGAATTACTACCAGGCTCATTAGTAGATAACGTTGACTTCAAGAGAGCAAATGAATTAGCAAGAGAAGAAGGAAGACAAGAAGCAACAGGCGAAGTAGCACTACTAGGAATTACAAAAGCTTCCCTTGCAACAGAAAGTTTCTTATCAGCAGCATCATTCCAAGAAACCACAAGAGTTCTAACAGATGCAGCAATCAAAGGAAAAGAAGACCAACTACAAGGATTAAAAGAAAATATAATTATAGGACAATTAATCCCTGCAGGAACAGGAACAAGGATGAATTCCAAAGTACAACTAGGACTTTCAGAAAAGCTTAAAGAAAACTTTGAACTCCTTGAAAATACTGAAAAAGTCTCCAAAAATATGGTTGACTTAACAGAAATAGAATGATAAAATAGTTTAGTGTGAAAGACTACTCTTCCAGGGTAGTCTTTCCACTATGTAAAATAAAGAAGGAGGTGCAGAATGCCTACAATTAATCAGCTAGTTAGAAGCGGAAGAAAAAAGGTAGAACACAAATCTAAATCACCAGCACTAGGAGTAAACTACGACTCACTAAGAAAAGTTGAAACTAAAGCACAATCACCACAAAAACGTGGAGTATGCGTAGCGGTTAGAACAGTAACACCTAAGAAACCTAACTCAGCACTTAGAAAGGTAGCAAGAGTTCGTTTAACAAATGGATATGAAGTCATGGCTTATATACCAGGAATTGGACATAACTTGCAAGAACACTCCGTAGTTCTTATCAGAGGTGGAAGAGTAAAAGACCTTCCAGGGGTTAGATACCACATCGTAAGAGGTACACTAGATACAGCAGGAGTGGACACAAGAAGACAATCAAGATCAAAGTACGGTACAAAGAAGCCAAAAGCTAAATAATTTTAAAAATTGACTCATTATATAGATTGCTTAGGCAAGCGGATATACCGAGTACCGATGAATCAACTAATAATGGTTAAGGAGGGAAGTTATGCCAAGAAAAGGACATATACCAAAAAGAATTGTTATGGCTGATCCTAAGTACGATGACGTTGTAATAACAAAACTTATAAACAACGTAATGTTAGACGGAAAAAAGGGAACAGCACAAAAAATAGTATATACAGCACTTGACAAAGTAGCTGAAACAACAGGCGAAGAAGCAATAGAAGTATTCTACAAAGCTCTTAACAACGTAATGCCTGTATTAGAAGTAAAAGCAAGAAGAATTGGTGGAGCAACATACCAAGTACCTATGGAAGTTAGACCAGAAAGACGTCAAACACTAGGACTAAGATGGCTTGTAGGATTTGCTAGAAAACGTGGAGAAAGAACCATGGCTGACAGACTAGCAAAAGAAATCCTAGACGCATCTAATGGTTTAGGCGGCTCTGTAAAGAGAAAAGAAGAAATGCATAGAACAGCAGAAGCCAACAAGGCATTTGCTCACTACAGATGGTAAGGGGGAAATATGCCAAGAGAAATACCATTAAATAAAGTAAGAAATATAGGTATTATGGCTCACATCGACGCTGGTAAAACAACCACAACAGAACGTATCCTTTATTACACAGGTAAGATCCATAAAATTGGAGAAACCCATGAAGGTGCAGCACAAATGGACTGGATGGTGCAAGAACAAGAAAGAGGAATCACCATCACATCAGCTGCAACAACAGCAATGTGGAAAGGATACAGACTAAACATCATAGACACACCAGGACACGTAGACTTTACAGTAGAAGTAGAAAGATCACTACGTGTACTAGATAGTTCTGTAGCACTATTTGATGCAAAATCTGGAGTTGAGCCACAATCAGAAACAGTATGGAGACAAGCGGATAAATATAAAGTTCCTAGAATATGCCATATAAATAAGATGGACGTAACAGGAGCCGACTTTTATAGATCAATTGAAACCATAAAGAACAAACTACATGCAAATCCAGTTCCAATCCAAATCCCAATGGGAGCAGAAGAAAACTTCATTGGAATGATTGACCTTGTAGAAATGAAAGCTGAAATTTATAAGAACGAAGACGGAACTGAAATAGAAATAACAGATGTTCCAGACGAATATAAAGAAAAAGCTTTAGAATATAGAGATCAAATGATCGAAGCCGTATCAGAGTTCGACGAAGAACTAATGATGGCTTATCTTGAAGAAGAAGAAATCACAATAGAAATGATTAAAAGAGCAATCAGAAAGGGAACTATAGATGTAAAAATATTCCCAGTAACATGTGGATCTTCTTACAAGAACAAAGGAGTTCAATTACTACTAGACGCTATCGTTGATTACATGCCAGCGCCAACAGACATCCCTGCAATAGTAGGAACAAAACCAGGCACTGACGAAGAAGAAGATCGTCACGCATCAGATGACGAACCACTATCAGCACTAGCATTCAAAATAGTATCTGACCCATACGTAGGAAAACTAGCATACTTCAGAGTATACTCAGGATCTATAAAAGCAGGATCTTACGTACTAAACTCATCTAAGAACAAGAGAGAAAGAATAGGAAGAATCCTATTAATGCACGCTAACAAGAGAGAAGAAGTAGAAGAAGTATTCGCAGGAGAAATCGCTGCAGCAGTAGGACTAAAAGATACAGGAACAGGGGATACTCTATGTGATGAAAAGAGCCCAATCATTCTTGAAAACATGGAATTCCCAGAACCAGTAATCTCAGTAGCTATCGAACCAAAGACAAAAGCGTCACAAGATAAGATGGCACTAGCACTACAAAAGTTAGCAGAAGAAGACCCAACATTTAGAACCTACACAGATGAAGAAACAGGACAAACAATCATCGCAGGAATGGGAGAACTTCACTTAGATATAATCGTAGACAGACTACTAAGAGAATTCAAAGTAGAAGCAAATATAGGTAACCCACAAGTATCTTACAGAGAATCCATCACCATGCCAGCTGAAGGAGAAGGAAAATACGTACGTCAATCAGGTGGACGTGGACAATATGGTCACGCAAAGATACAAGTAGAACCACTAGAACCAGGTTCAGGTTTTGTATTTGAAAACAAAATCGTAGGGGGAGCAATACCTAAGGAATTCATAGGACCAACCCAACAAGGTATTGAAGAAGCACTTCAATCAGGGGTACTAGGCGGATATGAAGTACTAGATATAAAAGTAACCCTATACGACGGATCATTCCACGATGTCGACTCATCAGAAATGGCGTTCAAAATAGCAGGATCAATGGCACTAAGAGATGCACTAGCAAAAGGAAATCCAGTACTACTAGAACCAATGATGAAAGTAGAAATTACAACCCCAGAAGAATACATGGGAGACGTAATTGGAGATATCAACTCAAGACGTGGAAGAATGGAAGGAATGGAACTAGTAAACGGAGCACAAATAGTAACATGCTACGTACCACTAGCAGAAATGTTTGGATATGCTACATCACTAAGATCAAATACACAAGGAAGAGCAAACTATTCAATGCAATTCGACCACTATGAACAAGTACCTAAAAACATTGCTGATGAAGTAGTCGGCAAGAAAAAAGATAAATAAGGAGGATTAAAATGGCAAAA
>NZ_GL397071.1:968350-993996 GCF_000146345.1 Peptoniphilus duerdenii ATCC BAA-1640
CCAAGTACTAGCAGCACCAGGAACAATTCACCCACACAAAAGCTTCGAAGCAGAAGTATACGTACTAACAAAAGAAGAAGGCGGAAGACACACCCCATTCTTCAACGGCTACAGACCACAATTCTACTTCAGAACCACAGACGTAACAGGCGACATCCAACTACCAGAATCAGTAGAAATGGTAATGCCAGGAGATAACGCAACATTCAAAGTAGAACTAATCACACCAATCGCAATGGACGAAGGACTAAGATTCGCAATTCGTGAAGGTGGAAGAACAGTAGCATCAGGAGTTGTTTCTAAACTTCTTGACTAATTAAATAAAAATTAAAGCTGGATTAAGTTCCAGCTTTTTTTAATGCAAATGATTTAATATAAAGACTATATGTAAAATACTAGGGAGATTCGTTAACTCGAGTCTCTATTTTATTTAAAAATTATAAATATAACCATAAATTTAAAGGGACACAACCACTATGTAGAACTCAGTGAGTTTTATGGGTCTAACTTGTCTATTTCATAGGGAAAAAAAGAGAGTTTATTATGGCAGTTGATGGAAGCTCCTTGCACCCGCTACGACCACCCACCCGGTCATCCTGAGCGGAAAAGGCGTTAGCCTTTGTAGTCGAAGGATCTCTATAAGGTATATCAGTTGGGAATATGGGCGCTCTATATTTATCTAATAACAAGGGAGGTTTAAAGGCTCCACGCCTCTCGGCTGAGGAACATGGAAGGTTCAGCTACTAAGTAAAATAGAAAGTTATGTTTCCGAAGGCGTCGAAGCCCTAGTAGAAATATCTGATTTCGTTACAAAACTCGACTGCCTCTCAGGGTAACAACAGCTGGGAAGGTATTCTCTATAAATGTTCTAGAGGAAGACAGTCACCCTGAGCGAGGAAATTTATTTCCGAGTCGAATGGGTATAACCCTGGTGCGGACAGTATTGATGATTTCATCTGCAAGTACTAGGTTAAATATAGGTCAGATCCTTCGACTCCGACGGTACCCGTCTTGGAAGTGGTACCCCTTTTTAAAGAAAAAAGTTAAAATCATAATGACAAACTCATTTTTGTCTCGTATAAATATTCATGAGGTGTTAAATATCCTATTGAACTATGAATCCTTTCTGTGTTGTAATAGTTCATCCAATATTCTACAACCATCTTGTATTCTTCTATCGTATATTTCTTTATATATCCTATTTCTGTTTTCATTGTTTTAAAGAAGGTTTCTATATATACATTATCTACTGGTTTGTATGGTCTGGACATACTACAGATTATTTCTTGTTCTTCTAAGGTTCTTTTATATAGTTTGCTTGTGAATTGGGATCCTCTGTCTGATAGTATCATGTCTGGTGTTCCATATGCTTCTATTGCTTCTTCTAATGTTTCTACTGCTAGCTTTGCATCTATTTTATATGCTTGTTTGTATCCTACTATTACTTTTGTTCTTATATCTATTATTGCACAGGTGTATATTTTTCTACCTTCTACTATTTGTTCTGTGAAGTCTATTGACCATGCTTCTATCTTTTCTTGTTCTTCTTTTTCTAGGTTGTTGTATATGTTTTTTGCTACATATTTTTCTTTTGTTTCTTTGTTTGTATAGACATTTTGTATTTTTCTTCTGCCATATTTTGCTTGTAATCCTAGTTCTTTCATGATGTTACTTATTTTCTTTTCTGAGTATTTTATGCCTTCTCTTTCTAGGTATTTCTTTATCATTCTTCTTCCGAAGCAGCTATGGTTTTCTCTATATATTCTTTCGACGTTGTCTAATTCTTCTTGTGTGTATCTTTTTTTCTTTGGATGCTTTTTTCTGTAATAATAGCTTTGCTCTGTTATTTGGAGTACTCGGCATACTATGCGCACTGGATATTCTCCCAGATTTTTTATTGCAAAGGCTATTATTTTATCTTTTTCTTCGCAAAGTATGCCTCGGCTTTTTTTAATATTTCTAGCTCCATTTCCATTTCTTTCATTTTTCTATGCATCTCTAGTGCATCGCCTGGGACTACGCCGTTTCCTTCCCAGGCTGACATGCCTTTTGCGTTAAATTCGTTGACCCATCTATGAATTGTTTGCCTATCTAGATCATACATTTTACATATTTCTTTTGTTTTCATTTTGTTTGCAAATTTTAACATTACTATTTTATGTTTAAATTCTTTTGTGAATGTTCGTCTTTTATCTTCTGGCATTTGTTTTTCCTTCCTTTTCTATTTTTCTGAATGATTTGCTCTTAAGCACTAATGATTTTTTTCTAAGGTTCTGTCAAGGGGAAAAGCGTAGCGACCCTTGACGGGTTCTTTGAAAAAAATATTATTTTAGTGCTAGCAAATCATTCTTTTGTCATTTACGGTTGTCTATGAATTCATTATACCAGGTTCCTTCGCTCAGGATGACCGTGTAGAGAAGTGGACCTGTATAAGATTTTAGAATCAATTAATTTTTTTTCTGTGCAGAAGACTCTCGGCTGTGGAAGCAAAATGCTTCCGCTACGAAGATAAATAGAAAGATATGTTTCCATATGCCTAACGGCTGAGTAATAAGAGTTTAGTATTTAGGTTAATGGAAGCAGATTGCTTACGCTACAATTAACCACTCAGTCACCCTGAGCGAGGATAGACATGGGTGGTTGCCTCAAATATTTATCAAAAAATAAAAGCGATTAAGGTATTCTTAGTCGCTTTTAATGTACTATTTTTTTAAAATTTACATAATATTTTTAATGTATTATTTTTCGAATTTTACATAATATTTTTAATGTACTATTTTTTCATATTTTAGTTCATATCCGGATCTCAATATGCATTCTCTTGTTAATACTGATAGTGCGTCTATTGCTTGCTCATCGATTTCTTTTTCAAGGTCGATGGTTGAGAGTTCTGTGCAGGCAAGTATTGGTATTGAACCCTGATCTAAATAATACTTACAGATTTCATTCAATCTCTTAGATTTTACATCGTTGGTAGATTTTATATAGTAGATTATATCCATTAGTTCGTCTTCAATTTTGTCATCTACTCTTAGATGTTCTAGTCCATATTTTTCTATATATTTATCATAGATTCCAGTTTGCAATGTGCCTTTTGTGCCAAGTATGGTCACGACATTTCCGTGCTTCTTTGCTTCTTCTGTTGTAATGTCAATCATATTTATAAATGGTATGTCTGTTAATTTTTCCAAATCTTCTAAGAAGTTATGGAATGTATTGCAAGACGCTGCGATGTTTGATACTCCATAGCCTTCAAACGCTTTCAAGTCAGGTTTAACTACGTCTACTATTTCGCTGTGATCTCTATTTTCTAGTATTACGCTTGTTCTATCTGGTATGGTTGCATGGGATAAGAGCATGATATCTATATGCTCATTGTCACAATTTGCCAATGTGTTGTGGATGATTCTTTCATAGAAGACCATGCTCGCAAGTGGACCCATGCCTCCTAATATTCCTAGTTTTTTCTTCATGTTACCTCCAAAAAAAGAAGAGCCACTTTTGTGGCTATTCTTATTTACTTAACTGTTTTCTTCTGTATACTTCTTCGTTGAATTTACCTTCTGATTTTGCAACTATTACTGAACAACTTATGTCTCCGAGTACGTTTATTGATGTTCTTATCATGTCGAAGATTCTATCTATTCCTGCTACTAGAGCGATTCCTTCTACTGGAATTCCTACTCCTTGTAGCACCATTGCTAGCATGATCATGCCTGCTCCTGGTACTCCAGCTGTTCCTACTGATGCAAGTACAGTAGTTAGGACGATGGTCATTTGTTGTCCAAGGCTCATATCGAGTCCGTATACTTTTGCTATAAATAGTGCGCAGACTCCTTGGTATATAGCAGTTCCATCCATGTTGATGGTTGCTCCTAGTGGTAGTACAAAGGATGCGATTGGTTTAGCTACGCCTAGTTCATTTTCACATGTATCTAATGATATAGGTAATGTTCCTGCTGATGATGATGTGGTAAATGCTACTGCCCATGGTGCAAATGCCTTCTTAAAGAAGATACCTACTGGTAGTTTTGCTACAAGGGCTATGGATGATCCATATACCAAGAATGCGTGTAGGAAACATCCAAGATATACTATTCCCACTACTTTTATAAGTGGTAGTAATACTTGTGGTCCGTTTGCTGCTACTACGGGCACGATTAGTCCGAATACACCGAAAGGAGCGAGTTTCATAATTCCGTTTGTAATGTAAATCATTGCTTCTTGTAAGCCGTCAAAGAAATTAAATACTGCTGTTCCTTTTTCTCCTGCGTAGAGTAGTCCGCCGCCTAAAATAAGCGCGAATACGATTATTTGAAGCATTTGACCTTCTACTAGAGATTTAAGTGGATTAGATGGCACTATGTTTATAAGTGTTTCTATGAAACTTGGTGCTTCTTTTGCTTCGAATTGTAGTTGATCTGCAGGTAGTGTAAAGCCTGAGGATACATCTAGTAAGTTTGCAAGGATTAAACCTATTACTATTGCAAAAGCTGTGGTTAGGAAGAAGTATACAAATGTCTTCATTCCGATTTTGCCTATTTCTTTTGCGTCTTTTAAATCTGCAACTCCTACTACTAATGATGCAAATACTAGTGGTACGATTACAAGTTTAATTAGGTTTAAAAATAGTGTTCCTAGTGGTTTGATATAGGTGCTTGCTATTTCTGGTTTACTTTGTAGGAGTATACCTACGACGATTCCGGCTAACAAACCTATCAAAATTTGAATAGGAAGGGACAATCCTTTTTTCTCTTTCATTTCATTACCTCCTTAGATTTTATTAAATTATATCACGAAATGTAAAAACATAGAATAAATTAATTAATTAACAATTTACTTTAGTACTACATTGTAATTTGATAGTACATAAATAAATTTAGATTAAAAATTTTGAATTGTTTCAAGAAATTTTACTTCTAAAGATTTAATAAAATGCTTTGAAACAAATGTATTTAAAAATTTATTTAGAATCAGTTTAATAAAATGATTTAATTTTGGGCAAGAAAAAACCTTGGATCTCTCCAAGGTTTAATTTTTTTTAGTTTTTCTTTTCTCTTATATATTTGTCTATTGATTCTGCGGCTGTTTTACCTGCTCCCATTGCAAGGATTACTGTTGCTGCTCCTGTTACTGCGTCTCCACCTGCGAAGATGCCTTCTCTAGAAGTTTGTCCAGTTTCGTCTGCAACGATACAGCCCCATTTGTTTACATCAAGATGGTTTGTTGTATGTGAGATTAGTGGGTTTGGTGATGTTCCAAGTGCCATGATTACAGTTTCGAATTCTTCTTCGAAGTCTGATCCTTCGATCTTAACTGGTCTTCTTCTTCCACTTGCATCTGGTTCGCCAAGTTCGTTTCTAACCATCTTCATTCCTCTTACCCAACCGTCTTCGTCGCCTAGGATTTCAACTGGTGCGGTAAGCATTTCGAATTTGATTCCTTCTTCTTGTGCGTGATGAACTTCTTCAACTCTTGCTGGTAGTTCTGCTTCTGTTCTTCTGTATACGATTGAAACTTCTGCGCCAAGTCTTCTTGCAACTCTAGCTGCGTCCATTGCTACGTTACCTCCACCGATAACTGCAACTTTGTTTCCTACGTTAAGTGGTGTGTCGAAGTCTTTGTCAAATGATCTCATTAGGTTGTTTCTAGTTAAGAATTCATTTGCTGAGTAAACTCCGTTTAAGTTTTCTCCTTCGATTCCCATAAATGTTGGAAGTCCTGCTCCTGATCCGATGAATACCGCTTCGTAACCTTGTTCTAGAATTTCATCAACGGTGATAGTTCTACCAATTACTACGTCGTTTTCTATCTTAACTCCAAGTGCTTTTAGGTTTTCGATTTCTGATTCAACTACTGAATCTGGAAGTCTGAATTCTGGTATACCATAAACTAGTACTCCACCTGCTAGGTGTAGTGCTTCGAAAATAGTTACTTCGTAACCCATCTTTGCAAGGTCTCCTGCACAGGTTAGTCCTGCTGGACCTGCACCGATTACTGCAACCTTGTGACCGTTTTGTCTTGGTTTATCAAATAATTTATATTTTTCTTCTCTTGATTTATCTGCTGTAAATCTTTCTAGTTTACCTATTGATACAGAATTTCCTCTAGCTTTAAGTACACATTGTGCTTCACATTGTGTTTCTTGAGGACAAACTCTACCGCATACTGCTGGAAGAGCAGTGTATAGAGCAAGTACTTTTGCTGACTGTTCGAAGTTGCCTGATGCAATTTCTTTTATAAATCCAGGGATGTCTATGTTAACTGGGCAGCCTTGTCTACATTTTGGATTCTTGCATTGTAAGCATCTGTTTGCTTCTCTCCTAGCTTCTTCTTCGTTGTAGCCGTAGCATACTTCTTCGAAGTTGTGGCTTCTTACTTCTGGATCTTGGTTTCTAACAGGCACTGCTGTAAATCTATCTTGTTTGATTGCTTCGCCAGTTTCGATTTCGTGATTTTGTGCTTCAATGTCGTATTCAAAGTTACATACGTGAGGTTCAATCTTTCTAACTGAATCTGCTGATTTATATTGTGACTGTCTCTTCATGGCACTGTTCCAGTCGATTAGATGTCCGTCGAATTCTGGTCCATCAACGCAGGCAAACTTAGTTTTGTCGCCAACTTTTACACGGCAAGCTCCACACATTCCTGTACCGTCAACCATGATTGGGTTCATGGATACGATAGTCTTAAGATTATATTCTTTAGTAGTTAGACAAACGAATTTCATCATGATCATAGGTCCGATGGATACGCATACGTCATATTTTTCACCTTTGCTATAAAGGTCTTTGATTTTGTCTGTAACTAGACCTTTGAATCCATATGATCCATCATCTGTACATACATATAGATTGTCACACACTGATCCAAGTTCTTCTTCTAGGATTACAAATTCTTTTGACTTTGCTCCTAGGATTATGTCGCAGGATAGTCCGTGTTCTTTGAACCATTTAGCTTGTGGGTATACTGGCGCGGTACCTACACCACCTGCAACGAATAAGTATCTTTTCTTTTTAAGTTCTTCAAGATCTTCGTCTAAGAATTCAGAATATCTTCCAAGAGGTCCTACGAAATCTTTGAAAGATTCACCTTCTTCAAAAGCAACTATCTTTTGAGTAGATGCTCCAGATGCTTGAACAACGATTTGAACTGTACCACGTTCTATGTCATAGTCTGAAATTGTTAGAGGGATTCTTTCCGCATAGTCATCAGCTATAAGTATTATGAATTGTCCAGGTTTAGCTGAAGCTGCGATACGTGGTGCCAACACATCAAAAAGGTAGATATTAGGCGCTAGATTAACTTTTCTCTCAATTTTATACATTTTACACTCCTAATTTAGATTTTATTTCCATTAAGAATTCTTCCATCACATTAGATAGCTCTGCAGGTTTACACATGGTTTCTACCTGGAACATATTGCCCTTAGATTGTTTAAGGTCAGCTTCTATGTGATCTAAGATTTCTTTTAGGTCAACGTTTAAATTTTTACTTCTTGAAACGATTAGGTCTGAATAATCTCTCTCTAATGTTCCAAGAATTACTACATAACTAGGTAAATCGGTTAAAAACTTAGTTATTTCTTTGATTTCATCGTGTGAATACTTGTTTTGTATTTTGTAAACATACCTTATGTCTCCAATAGGTGTTACAAAATTTAAAATATCATTTAGTCCCTTTGGGAGAGGACTCGCTTTATCTTCTAAATGGTCTTCGGTGGGTAAAGAGAATTTATCTTCATCTTCATCTTTATTTGTACTATCCGACAGGTTTTCTTCAGGATGTACCTTAGAGTTTTCGTAAGAATTTTCTTCTATTTCCTCTGACTGTTCTTCAGGTTTTTCTGGGAAATCATCGTCTAGAAAATTTGCTGTTTCTAGTTTAGACTTTTTATCTTTTTCCTCGTTCTTAGATTTTTCCTTAGGTTTTCTAGAACTTTTAGAATCTTTATTTGAAATTTCTTCATCAGAAGATTCAGAAGGTTTGTCTTCTAAATTTTTAGATTCTTCAAGCTGTTTCATCTCTTCTAGTTTCTTCGCCCTCTCTTCGGCTCTTCTTTCAAAGTCATAGCCTTTGCCTATGGCGATGGACTTCATCTTTGCAAATAGATTTTCTTCATCCACCCTAAAGGTCATCATCATATTATCTATGAGTTTTGATTTTCTTTTATAATCGAGATAAGCCTTTCTTCCACAGAGGATTTCTATTTGAATTCCAGAAAGTGTTTTGGAAGGCATCTTTAGTTTTATAATAGAAACCTCAGATGTTCTCTTTAAGATTGGACCATCAAAGTCAATGCTTCCTAGTCCGGGGATTGTCGCAACATTTCCTTTAACTTCTATGGGAAGATTTGAACGAACTAGTTGATTGCAAAGTATCTCAAGCTGATCGAAATCCTGGTAGGTAATATCTTTCTTATCCATGACTATGAGATTATTTTCAAAGATTTCATATTCTGGATCCAAAGAAAAAGTATTTTTTATGACCAGACGGAGAATCGCATTTGCTGTTACTTCTTCCGCAAGGTCCATCCTCGCTTCTGTATCCAAAGAAATCTCTACAGAACGATTGCTTTTCGTTTCGAAGTAAGCCTTTGAGTCATACCAGAGGGGTTTTGAATATTTTCCATCTACGGTGAACTTATCGCTTCTAACATTATCACTACCGCAAAAGACATCGTCAATGGTCCCTACCTCTATACCATTTAAAAAAGTTGTATTTTTGAAACTGTATTCAAATTCCATATTATAAGGATCTATAATATATTTCATTTAACCACCTATACTATTTTATCATATCTACAGCGTTTCTTGTAATTATTTAACATTTTTGCTGAAAGTTTCTTAGAATCTTGTAATGGAGGTAAACCTCATATATACTAAGTTTAAGAATAAATTTTTATTTTGGAGCTGGATATGGCAATTATCATTTTTCTAGCGGCGGCTAGTACATATAATTTACATACAAAATTACCAAGAAATAAAAAATATTTAAGCCTAATCGTACTCATCATTGGACTTTTGATTTCTAATCCTACTACACATTTTGGAAAAATATCCGGCACTGGAAGAATCGTTGAAGCAAAGGGGAACAGGTTCGTCATCTCCTACGGCAATAATTTTTTTAGAAGAAATCCAAGATTTTCTATTAAATCCGATGGAGAATACTATGTTGGAGACCTGGTAAACTTCAGAGGTGTGCTTAAAAAGGGAGCGCCACCTTTTAATGAAAATGGATTTTCGGAATATAGATATTTAAAATCGAGAGGAGTAGGTGCAGTCTTAGATGGAAAGATTACCTGGGTTAGAAGTCGTGGCATCGGATCAAAATTTGCAAGAAGGCTCGAATATTCATCTTCATTTTTAAATCCAAATGTAGAAGGAACCTACAAGGGAATCCTCTCTTCCAACGGATCTATGTCGGAGGAGTACAAAGCTTATAGAAATCTAGGAATCTCACACATATTTGCATTTTCTGGACTTCACGTGGGACTTGTTTTTCTATTTATAAAGAGAATTTTAAAACCATTTGGCAAAAATGTCGGCGATATCGTATCCCTGGTATTTTTATTTCTATACATATACATTTTGGGATTTCCAGTGTCGGCGGTTAGGGCATTTATCATGGTCTTAACCCTTGTCCTTTCGAGATTTTTTAAATTTAAATATACATCTTACGAAATTATTTTAATTTCAATGATATTTCAACTTGCGTACAATCCATTCGTTATCTATTCAGTGGGATTTTGGCTATCCTATTCTGCAACTCTTGGAATAATAATCTTTGCAAGAAGATTTAAATTCCTCGGCAAAACTTTTATCGGTGAGGGGCTCGCTGTATCTCTCGGTGCATTTATCATGACACTTCCGATAATACTTAGAAGTTTCTACATGTTTAATCCGATAACTGTCCTTGCAAATTTAATAGTAATACCTATGTATTCATTGGGAGTTGGATTTTCATTTGTACATCTTCTTTTTCCAAATATTCTAACTAAGACGGCGATAGATTTTCTATTTGGAATGGGAGCAGAGATTGGAAAATTTTTGAACTTTTACTTTAAAAGCATCGTAACAGGAAAGGTGAACTGGTACTTTATAGTTTGCTACTACCTATGTGTGATTGTGGCACTAAAATATAGAGAATTTAAATTTACAAAGTTTCAACTAAAGGCTATGGGACTCTGTCTTATAACACTTTTCGTCCTAAACTTTCAAGATATTTATGAAAGGGAAGATTTCCGAGTGGACTTTATGTATGTGGGACAAGGGGACTGCAGTATCTTCAAGCACAAGGGAAAATACTACATGGTGGACACTGGAGGAAGTGGCGCTTACGATCCGACGAGGGCCTATGTGCTTCCATACCTATTGTCGAAAAATATCACCGAGATAGAAGGGCTTTTCATAAGCCATTACGATACGGACCACTGCGAAGGGTTGTTTGAAATAATACCTGAAATAAAATTTAAGACCATCTATGTAAATCATTTTGTTGAAGGAAATGTCTATGCGGAATCCATAAAGAAGAATTTCAATCTGAAAAAATTTAAAAATATGGATATAGGGGATTTAAAACTGCGAGAAATTCCACATCCAATGGGAGAAGGCAACGATAGTTCCATGGCACTTCTAGTAAATTACAAAGATCTAAAAGTCCTATACACTGGAGACCTGTCTAAGGAACCTCTGGATGCGATGACATCGGGTAAGGTTGACATCCTAAAAGTTCCGCACCACGGATCTAAATATTCAATTTCAACGAAATTATTTAAAGAGATTCGTCCAGAGTTTTCTGTAATATCCTACGGACCAAACTACTACGGCATGCCATCTTCTGGTATAATTAAAGAACTACGAAAGTATGGAGAAGTTTTGGAAACTATGAAGGACGGTCAAGTAAGCTTCATTTACAATAGAAACTTAGAAAAATTTACGGTGAGAAGATGAATAGTAAAGAACTTTATAAAGAAAATTTATCCGGCGCATACCTTCTATATGGAAAGGAATCATTGCTTATAGAAAATGCGGTGGAATATTTAAAAAATAAATATGTGGACAAGAGTTTTGAAGCCTTTAACCTTGTAAATGTAAAGGATTATGAAAGTCTTGTAAGCTCCTGCGAGACGCTGCCCGTCATGGCGAACAAAAAATTAATAATAGTCTCCAATAGTGAAGAATTTGAAAGCAATCTCATTGACGTGGATAAGACTTTGGAATATATGAAAGATATCCCCGATTATGTGGTGGCTATATTTATCGATGAAAATTCAAAACTTAACAAATCGAAAAAATTCTACAAATTTTTTAAAAAGAACAAGAGAGAGGTGGAATTTGACAAGGTATCTCCTCAGGAGGTGACAAGGTTTGTAAATATCTATTTCAACAGAGAAAATATAGAAATCTCTCCATCGGATGTGAACTATTTAATTTCAAAAAGTGCCTATAATTCTAAAAATTTAGAGACCACCCTCATGGATTTAAAAAATGAACTTTCAAAATTTCTATCCTATAAGAAGATAGACAGAAGTATAATTGACAGCGTACTTACAGAAAACATTGATACCAACATCTTTAAATTAACGGACGCAATCTTTAGTCGTGATATAGATATAGCGATAACGGAATTTAAAAATTTATACGATATAGGCGAGCCACTGCAAAAAACTTTTGTCTTAATCGCAAGAAGTATAAGACTTCTTATGGGTTATATGAAGCTTAGGGAAAAGAATACTCCCGACTATGAAATTATGAATGTCTTAGGAATCGGAAGCTTTGAACTTAAGAAAGTAAGGTCAGGTTCATTCAAGTACAAGGTGGATGAAGTGGTGGAATATTTCAAAGAGTTAGAAGAATTAGATCAAAATCTAAAGACTACCTCAATGGATCCATACATAGTCTATGAATCCTATCTATTCAAAGTACTTTCAACGAAAAATTAAAAAAATAAAAACTCAATAAAAGGCAAAAAAAATAATGGAGGCAAAACCTCCATTTTTTTATATATTAGTTATCTGAATAATTGTCGAAGTAGCCTTGGATTAAAACTACTGGAGTACCCTTGTCTCCAGATCCAGAAGTAAGGTCTGATAGAGAACCGATTAAGTCTGTGATCCTTCTTGGAGTAGTACCTAGAGTTTCATTTGTACCTACTAGATTTTTATTCTTATGTTCAATCTTATCCACCATTGCTTCTCTAAGTTCTTCACCTTTTAGATCTTTGAAGTCGTTATCTGCAATGTACTTGATTTTAATTTCGTTTGGAGTTCCTGCTAGACCTGCAGTGTGGGCAGGGCTTACAACAGGATCGGCAAGTTCCCAGATTTGTCCAACAGGATCTTTAAATGCGCCGTCTCCGTAGATCATAACTTCTACATTTACACCGAATTCTTTGTCTAGAATTTCTTTGATCTTGTCTACTACTTGTTGGCCATCCCTAGGGAATAGTTTAACATCATTATCACCAGCAAGGTTTGAACCAAGCACACCGTAATCTTCGTTGTAACCATGTTTGTCAGTCTTTTCAGAAAGTAGATCGTCAAGACCGTATACAACCTTAGCTCCCGCTTCTTTAAGTTCATCTTTAACAAGATCTCTAGTGTGGATAGAAGCTACAAGAACTTCATCAGTGAACTTCAAAATAGTTCTTGGATCGTTTGAAAAATGTATTTCTGAATTAGGTGCAAGACTCTTATAAAGGTCTACATAGTTAATTCCAGTAAATGGGTGAACGGATTTTCCAAATAACTTTTCATACTCATCTTCATCTAGAACGTCTGTGTAAGGATTGATCTTTTTGTTGAATAGATCCCTTTCGTTCATAAGATGGTTTCCAACTTCATCAGAAGGATATGAGAGCAGAATGTGCATCTTTAGTCCTGATTCTGCAAGTCCTTTTAAAATAATAGAGAATCTGTTTCTAGAAAGAATAGGAAATACAACTCCAAATTCCTTTGAAAACTTAGATCTTACATCACAAGCTATATCATGAGTAGATGCGTAGTTGTTTTGTGCTCTTGCTACCAATGATTCAGTAACGGCAACAACGTCCTTGTCCCTCATCTTAATATTTTCAGCTCTAACAGCTTCGATTACAGAATCTGTAACTATCTTAGCCACATCTTCTCCACTTTTGACTATAGGTGTTCTAATACCTCTTACAACAGTACCAAAGTATCTTTTCATATTTTCCTCCTAAAAATTATCAACTGTGTAAAGGAAAATCCTTTACTACTCATTATTGCACATAAAATAAAAAAGATAAAGAAATAGATACAAAAAAATTTTATAATATATAAATTTTCATTTTTTAATCACTTTTTGTTTCTGAAAGTTTTATTTAAATGATTTTAAACCTTGAAAAAAACGTACTAAATATTGTACAATAAAGAAAAAGGAGATGGATTATGTTAGCTGTAAATTATAGTGAACTTAGAAATAATTTGAAGCATTACTGCGATAAGACAATAGACAATCTAGAAACTATACTCGTGACGAGAAAAGATGAAAGAAATGTGGTAATGATAAGCCTTGAAAAATATAATAACTTAGTAGAAAATGCCTATATTATGAGCGACTCAGACTACTATAAAGAACTGACGAATAGAGCAAAAGACATTAGGGATCATAAATTCATAGAAAAGGACATCATTGAAGAATGAAAATTCTATTTCATGAAAAAGCTTTTGAAGAATATCTCTATTGGCAAATAAATGATAAGAAGACTTTAAAAAGATTAAATAGCATTATAAAAGATATTTTGAGAAATCCATACGAAGGATTAGGAAAACCAGAGCCTTTAAGATATGAACTACAAGGATATTGGTCAAGGAGAATAAATCTTGAAGACAGATTGATTTACAAGATTGAGGATAACAATTTAATAATAATTTCATGTGCAAAGCATTATGAATGAGGGTGAGAATGTTGTAACAGCATTCTCTTTTTTTATTTTAAATATTTTTCAAAATCAAAAGATAAACCCATTTAATCTCAAAAACTTGTGAAATGGCATGGATTGTTATTATTTGTAGAAATTGAAATTTATAGATGATATAATGATTCTATGAAAGGAAAATTTATTACATTTGAAGGACCAGACGGTTGTGGCAAGACCACCGTCGTGGATATGATTTATAAAAAACTAGAAAGTCTAGGATATAGAGTAATAAAGACTAGGGAACCTGGTGGCACAGATATCTCTGAAAAGATTAGAGATTTGATCTTGGATGTAAATAATGACGAGATGAGCCCAAGGTGTGAAGCGCTTCTATACGCAGCGTCCCGTGCCCAACATACAGAAGAAAAAATAGTTCCGTACTTGAATAAAGGATATATAGTACTGTGCGAAAGATATATTTTATCTTCTTATGCCTACCAAGGTTACGGCAGAGGTCTCTTAGAAGGGGTAGTTGCAATTAATGATTTTGCTACCGCTGGCATAAGACCTGATCTAACCATTCTCCTTATGGGTGACTACAGAGTCGGTCTTGAGAGAAAGAATGAAATGGGTGCCGATAGACTTGAACTTGAATCCACAGATTTTCATAAAAAAGTCTACAAGGGCTATGAAGAGATTGCAAAGTATGAAGACGTAACTGTTATAGATGCAAACTCAGAATTAGAAACTGTATTCAATAATACATTAGAAAAAATATTGGAGATGATTGAATGAAACTCGTTCTAGCAATTGTTCAAGATGCAGACAGTGACGATCTTATAGATGAGATTACAAAGGAAGGTTACAGAGTTACAAAGGTTATTTCAACTGGAGGATTTTTAAAATCTGGCAACTCTACCATCATGATTGGAACTGATGACAGCGAAGTAGATAGGCTTATAGAACTGATTTCTCACAACTGCAAAGTAAGAGAGATTATAAAGTCTATTCAACCTATGAATATGCCCGGCACAAGCATAGCAACCCTACCTATTAAGGTAAAAGTCGGGGGAGCCACTGTTTTTGTGCTTGATGTTGTAGATTTTAAAAGGTTTTAGGTGATAATATGAAGATGATAATTGCCATTGTGCAAAATAAATTTGTAGATGAACTTATAGATAAGTTTTATGAAGAAAATATATCAGTTACAAAGGTTAGCTCTAGTGGAGGTTTTTTCAAAGCTGGAAACACCACACTTCTTATAGGATCTGATGAAAAAGAATTAGATCATGTGTATGGTATTTTCAAAGATGTTACTCAAACAGAAGAAATAAGAGACGAAAGAGGGCATTTTGAAATATCAGGAGCTACATTATTTGTACTAGATGTTGAAAAGTCTCTTAGAATTTAATGTTTAAATCACATCTTAAAATATGCGATGAGCTCTGCAATGAGACCATATCCCACGCCTATGTCTTCTCTGGAGAAAGCGGCGTAGGTAAATTCACCATGGCAAAATCTTTTGCTAGGATGATTTTAAATGAAGAACATTTAATGCGCATAGAGGGGATAGATGAATATGAGCATCCAGATCTCTTGGTACTAGATGGAAAACTTTCCAAATCACAAGTGGACGATATGATTTTGGAATCACTTAGCCTTCCATACGAAGCGAAGAACAAAATCTACATCATAAACCATTTTGAAGACCTCTCCATCGAAGGACAGAATGCAATCCTAAAGACCTTGGAAGAGCCGCCGGAATACCTTATAATCATCCTGGTTACAAGCAATATTTCCAAGCTGCTTCCAACTATTATTTCGAGATCAAGGGTGCTTAGCATAAGCTCTGTTGCTACATCAGATCTTAGAAGTTTCATCGAGTCAAAAGGATTTAAATCTCAAGCTGAGCTGATTTCAAATATTTCAAATGGATCGATTAAGGAAGTTACGAACTACTTAGAAAATCCAGAACTTCTAAATAAGAGAAGACAAATTCTAAATACTACATTAGATGTGCTAAGGGGTGGAGTTAGCCAGGCAATGAAGGCTTATCCATTCTATGAAAATGAAAAGGAAGATATTTCTTTCGTCTTAAAAGTAATGGAACTTTTAACTAGAGATATTCTTATTTATTCACAGACGAAGGAAGAAAAATTTATTTTAAATATAGATTATAAATACGAAATTATAAGTTTAAACATGGATAATAAATCCGCCTTAACTGGTCTATACACAGTTTTAAAGGCGAGAGAAAGCTTAGAAAATAATGTAAATTATAGAATTGCAATAGAATCCATGCTTGTAAAGTTGGGGGAACTTAATGATAAAGGTATCAGGAGTTCGTTTTAAGAAAAACGGTAAGATATACTATTTTGACCCGATGGATGTAGATCCTAAGGTCGATGACAATGTAATTGTAGAGACTGCCCGTGGTGTGGAATACGGCACGGTGGTCATAAATAAAGAAGTAGATGAAAGTGAGTTGGTATCTGAACTTAAACCAATCTTTAGAGTAGCGACAGAGGAAGATGAGAAGATCCAACTTCAAAATAGAAATAACGCGAGAGAAGCTCTCATGGTCTGTCAAGACAAAAGTATTGAACACGGTCTGGACATGAAGGTTCAAGGTTGTGAATACACTTTTGACAGAGGAAAGCTTCTGTTTTATTTTACTGCTGATGGCAGGGTTGACTTTAGAGATTTGGTAAGAGATTTAGCATCCATCTTTAGGACTAGAATCGAGCTAAGACAGATTGGAGTCAGGGACGAAGCTAAAATGGTAGGAGCACTTGGATGCTGCGGCAGACCTTGTTGCTGTAGTACATTTCTTTCCGAGTTTTCTCCAGTGTCAATTAAGATGGCAAAGGACCAAGAGCTTTCACTAAATCCGGTTAAAATATCTGGAGTTTGCGGAAGACTTATGTGCTGTTTGAAGTATGAACAGGACGGCTACGAATGTATCATAAAGAGGATGCCAAAGGTTGGAGAAATAGTTGAAACCGATAGAGGTAGCGGTACAGTAATAGACACCTACACCATCCAAGAACTTGTAAAGGTTCAGTTCAGAGTAGATGATGACACAGAAGTAGAACTATTTGAAATTGGTGACGTAAAGAGAACTCGCAAGATGGATAAGGAATACATGCCTGCAAAATCTTCTCTCAAAGACGAAGAATCTAGCGAAGACGAACTTAAAAATTTAGAAAAGGAATAAAAGTTAATAGGAAATCTATTTAAGACCTGAGATTTACCTCAGGTCTTCTTTTAAAATAATATGATTAAAAAATTATTTTCGAAAATACATAATAAATTAAAAAATTTAATAGAAAATGTCTTTAGAAATACAGAAAAATCCGTATACATATCCATATTTTTTGTATCGCTTATAATCTCTAGCATGTACAGCTACTACATCTCAGACTATGTGGGCAGCTATCTCTCAATATTAATAACGCTTACAATATTTATTTCAATAGCGCTTGCTATATTTTATAAACCGATTAAAAAAATAGTAGTCTACCTAAAGAAAATAAAATCTTTTAACCTCATTTCCCTTGTAGCACTTTATATATTTATCTACTATTTTCTCGGAGAAGTTTCCTACACATACCCACTTTCAGATTTTGAATACCAGGCAGTAATAGTTGTATCAACATTGGTAGTATTTCTATTTTCAAAATCCATAGCAGTCTTTTTAAATAGAAAATCATTTCTAAGCATGGTATTTATCCTTGTAACAGCAGTTCCAATCGCAGGAATATTTTATTTTTTAAGTTTTCCAGGATTTGATACCAAGGAAGATTACAATTTCGTAGTACAAAATGTAAAATCAGAAAGATACCAAGTACAAACCATAAATTACGACGAAGAGACCATGGATTTAACGGGATACGTCTCCTATAGCGGCAAGAAAAAAAAGAGAAGAGACATGCTATTTTCTCACAGCCTCACCAAGGCGCCTATAAGAGGAGTTATGTACAAACCTGTAAACGATGAAAAGAAAGATGTGCTCTTTATCGTCCACGGAAATCACAGAGCGACCACCAAATCCCATCTCGGTTATGAATACTTGGGAAGGTACTTGGCAGAGCATGGAATCGCAGTCGTATCTGTAGATATGAACTATCTAAATGGATTTTTAAACTATGGGTTAAGTGGAGAAAATGATGCGCGGGCAATGGCTCTTTACAGAAATATAGATTATATTTTAAACTTGGAAGAAAATAGAGATTTAAATAAAGAGATCTTCTTAGCGGGACATTCCAGAGGAGCGGAAGCCACCACAATTTTAAAATCTTTTACAGAACTTGAAAAACTTCCAGAAGATGGCAATAGAAATTTAAGCCTGAATGTAAAGATAAAGGGAATCATCTCCATATCTGGAACCTACGGTCAGTACACTCCCGCCGGCAAGAATTTGAAATTAAGGAATGTAAACTTTCTATGTATCCACGGAACCCACGACTCGGATGTAGAAGGTTTCGAACAGTTAAATCAATATGAAAACATAGAAAACTCCAGGGGATACTTTAAGTCTGCAATCTATATTCCATACGCCAACCACGGCAATTTCAATACCCTTTGGGGAGATTATGATTTAGATCCACCGGATGCATACTTCTTCAACAGAAAGAGCCTTCTACCAGGAGAACATCAGAGAAGAATACTAGAAGTTTTGACAGAAAAATTTATAAAAGCGGTAGATGGGAAAGAAAATAAAAATATTTTCTATGACCTTGCATCTGAAGATTTAAATATTCCAAAATTAGACTACTATCAGATGTACCAAGAAGGAGGAAGCTCTGTAATTGCAAACTTCGATGAAGATTACAATATAAGTACAGCGACAAATAGAAACTTCGACATGACCTACCAAGGATTTTCACAAGTCTACGAAGATATGGTTGAAGTAGGAGATGCGACTTTCAATAGCGGACTCTACCTAAGATCAACTACAAGTGCAAACTTAAGTTTCTTTGCAAGAGAAGATGTGGCAGGACTTAAAAATCTCTCCTTCGACATAATTAAAAAAGACGACGGCGGAAGTATGGAAGTGACAGTAATGGATTATTTTGGAAGAAAATATTCCTATGACATATCTAAAATCAAAACACTTCCAAAGGAAACCTGGGTTGAAAGATCCAAGATAGAACATATAAAAAACGACGGCAATAGCTACATGGGATATACAACGATTAAACTGGATCTAAGTGATGCAAAGGCAACTGGAGTTGACACAAGTAGGATAAGATATATTGATTTTAACTTCAAAGGAGCAAATGATTTAATCCTAGATAATATACTATTTTCTGATTGAGGGTAATTATTATGGGTATAACTTTTATAGGGAGAAGGGTTAATCATGACAAAGACACAACTTGTAAATGTATTTAATACAGATGAACAAGATACTCTTAGAAATATATTTTTTCTAATAGGTGATATGATGAGTCACCGAGAAGAACTTATGGATTCATTTAACAATATAAATTCTAAATATTATGGCAAGGTTACTTTTGAGTACAGTGGATTTTCCATACTTCTCAAAACTTCAGAAATACCACAAGTCCTTAAGTTTATTGCCCATAAAGGCATAGACATTTACAGTGTTTTTGAAGTGTTTAAACCTGTATAGACGTTAAATAATTTAGGGGGTAATAAAAATGACACTATATGAACAAATTAATGAACAATTTAACTTTGAATTACAATCTGGATATATCTATCTAGACATGGCAGCTAAACTAAAAGAACAAGGGATGGAAGGATTTGCACATTTCATGATGAAACAAGCTCACGAAGAATATGAACATGCAATGAAACTTTACAATTTCCTATTTGATATTGATGAAAAGGTTGAATACCTAGATATCAAGAAACCAAATGTAGAATTCAAAAGCTTCACAGAAATCTTTAAAGAAGCTCTAGCTCATGAAAAAGAAGTAACTGCTAGAATCCATGCCCTTTACAAGAGAGCAACTGAAGAAGAAGATTACAGAGCAGTTGAACTTCTAGGCTGGTTCGTAAATGAACAAGTTGAAGAAGAAGACAACTTCAGAACTATCGTTGAAAAATTCGAAAGAATCCACGAAAACTGGTCTGGACTATATATCTACGATCACGAACTTGGAGCAAGAGGATAATATAAATTTTAAAAGGGTTGTAAAAGCAGCTCTTTTTTTATGCAACAAAATTTATTGTGAAATAAAAACGCTTAAAAACTTTTAAATACAAGCATTTTACTATATTAAAACACTAGTCAGTGTATCTTCTCATAAAATATAAATTATGATAATATTTATATTGATAATGGAGGAGAATAATGGACAAAAATTTTAGATCAGTCTTCTTTTTGGGACTGACTTCGATTATTTGGGGATTGGCATTCGTATTTCAATCCACAGGAATGGACCATGTGGGACCATATACCTATAACTTTGGAAGAGGACTTCTAGCAGGACTATCTCTTTTAATATTAATACTTGTAAGACCTAAGTCCATGAAAGAAAATCACAAAGTAGATAAGAAATTAACCGTAGTAGGTGGGATAGTAATAGGACTATGTTTGGCAGTTGGACAAAACTTGCAACAACTGGGAATAGTTTATACAGATGTTGGCAAAGCAGGATTTTTAACCACACTATACATAGTATTTATTCCAATTCTATATCTTTTCTTAGGCAAAAAACCAGATAGAAAAGTATTTTTATGCGTACTTCTTGCAGTAGTTGGACTCTATTTTATATCCATAAAAGAAGGATTCGTCATAGAAAAAGGGGATATCCTTTTAATCCTTGGAGCAATAGGCTATGCGGTTCATATAATGGTAATTTCATATTATTCACCTAACACAGACAATGTAATGCTATCTTGTATACAATTCTTCGTATATTCGATAATATCTTTGATCATTGCACTATTCACAGAAGATGTCACTCTTTCAGGAATATGGGATGCGAGGACCTCACTACTATACACAGGAGTTCTCTCAAGTGCGGTGGGATATACCATTTCAATAGTTGCGCTAAAAGATTTTGACGCAACCATCGGTTCACTTATCCTCTCCCTTGAAAGTATAGTAGCAGCCATAGCAGGAGCAGTTCTTTTACATCAATTCTTGACACCTAGAGAAACAGTTGGATGTGCGATAGTATTTATAGCGACAATACTCGCTCAAATAGATACATCTAAGATAAAAGAATTCTTAGCTAAAAAGAAAGAACGAGAATTGGCAGAATAAAATAAAAATTTAAGACTTGGGCACCAAGTCTTTTTTTGTGCAAAAAATCATTTAATTTGCAAAAAATTTATAGAAAAATTTTTAAAATAATTTATAAAATATTTTCGTTTTCATAAAATAAAAAAATTCTTCAAAAAAATTTTAAAATTTTAAGAATTTAGCGGTTTATTATAAAAACATATTTCCACTAGAAAATTGTTATGCTCAATGTTATAATACTTGTAGAAACGATTTCAACAGGAGGAAAATGAATGAAAGTATATAGCACTGACAAGGTTAGAAACTTAGCACTTGTAGGACACAGCGGATCTGGTAAGACAAATCTTACAGAATCAATGCTTTTCCAAACAGGAGCAACTAAAAAAATCGGACTAGTAACAGAAAAAAACACCCTCAGTGACTTCTCAAAAGAAGAGATGGAAAGAGGTTCTTCAATAGGTACATCTGTAATACCCGTTGAGTGGAGAAATTACAAGGTAAACATAATAGACACTCCTGGGTACTTAGATTTTATAGGTGAGGCACAAGGTGCTCTACGTGCATCAGAAGCAGTACTAATGGTTATAGATGCCACTGCAGGAATAGAAGTAGGCACAGAAAGAATGTGGAAGTACACTGAAAATATAGGTCTACCTAGAATCATATTCATAAATAAAATCGACGCAGAAAATGTAAACTTCAGAAAACTTATGGAAGAACTCGAAGAAAAATTCGGTAAAAAAGTAATTCCATTCTCAGTTCCAATAGGATCTGGAGATGATTTCATAGGAGTAACAGACGTTATCTACCAAAAAGGTTTTAAATATGTAAATGCACAACCTGCAGAAACAGAACTAAACCACGATCAAATAAAAGCAACTGAAAGAATGTACGAAGAGATCGTAGAAGTTGTAGCAGAAGCAGACGAAGTTCTAATGGAAAAATACTTCAACGGCGAAAAATTCACCAGAGAAGAAGTTCTACGCGGAGTTACAACAGCACTACTAGAAGGTAGAGCAGTTCCACTACTAGTAGGTTCAGCAGAAAAGGGAATCGGAATCGATATCCTACTTAACACCATCGTAAACTACATGCCTGCACCAAACGACGAAAGAGCTCACTCAGGATTTAGATACGAATCTGGAGAAGAAAGAAAAGTAGATGTAAACGAACCATTCTCAGCAGTAGTATTTAAAACTATCACAGACCCATTCGTTGGTAAGATATCAATATTTAAAGTAATCTCAGGAAAGATTACCAAGGAAACTCCAATCTATAACGCAAACAAAGAAGAAATGGAAAAACTTGGCGGAATCTTTTCAATAAGAGGTAAGACTCAACTAGATGTAGAAGAACTTGACGCTGGAGATATTGGAGCAACAACCAAACTTCAATTCACAGAAACAGGGGACTGTCTATGCGACAAGAACCACATAGTTAAATATAAAAACTTAAAATACCCTGCACCAGTTCTATTCTATGCAATCGAACCAAAGACCAAGGGAGACGAAGAAAAACTATCTCAATCACTTAGAAGATTAAGAGAAGAAGATCCTTCATTCACAATCAATAGAAACCCAGAAACTAAACAGCTAACCATAGGTGGACAAGGACAAGTACAACTAGATGTAATCCTTGAAAAACTTAAAAATATGTTTGGCGTAGAAGTAGTGAAGGTTCCATTTATAATTCCATACAGAGAAACCATAAGAAAAGTTGCATCTGTACAAGGAAAGCACAAGAAACAATCAGGTGGAGCAGGACAATACGGAGACGTTTGGATCAGATTTGAACCTTGCGAAGAAGATTTCGTATTCGACGAAGAAGTATTCGGAGGAGCAGTACCTAAGAACTACTTCCCAGCAGTTGAAAAAGGACTAGTAGAATCAAAAGAACACGGAGTTCTAGCAGGATATCCAGTTACCAACTTCAAGGCAGTTCTATACGATGGATCTTACCACGATGTAGACTCAAACGAAATGAGTTTCAAACTTGCAGCAAACCTTGCATTCAAAAAAGGAATGGAAGAAGCAGGACCAGTCCTACTTGAACCAATCATGTCAGTAGAAGTATCTATACCAGATGCATACCTAGGAGATGTAATGGGCGACATGAACAAGAGACGTGGAAGAATCCTAGGAATGGATCAACAAGCAGACGGCACTCAACTACTAATAGCAGAAGCGCCACAAGCAGAAATGTTTGAATACTCAATAGACCTAAGAGCAATGACCCAAGGAAGAGGAACATTCACCATGGAATTCGTAAGATATGAAGAAGTACCACAAGCAATGGCAGATAAAGTTATAGCAGAAGCAAAAGCTAAAAAAGAAGAATAAAATAATAAAAATATAGGCACAGGAGACTGTGCCTTTTTATGTAATAAATAAATCCATTATGCTATAATTTCATTGGTGATTAAATGAAAAACAAAAATAAATTACTCATAATATATTTTCTACTCCTAGCCATAGGAATATACTCCCTATTTAGCGCCTACTATGTAGAAGAATTCAAAGGAGAAATATATTTAAAAGTATTTAAAACATCCACAATGCTCTTAATATACATAGTGCCAGCGATTCTACTAGGAATAATACTAGCAAAAAAATACGACGGCAGTATGAAACTATTATTCTTCTCCATAATTGCCGGAGCTTTAATAACCACGTCCATATCCGTTTACGTCAACGAAGCCATAGAAAACGGCTTTAGCTTCTTCATGTCGGAGGACACATTCTACGATTGGCAGGACGCATTAGCAAGTCCCTACGCAGAAGAAATATTAAAAATGGCAACAGCAGTGCTCTGCATGCTCATCCTAAACTCAAAAAAGAGAATAGACTTTTTATTATCAGGATTTGGAGTAGGACTGGGATTTCAAATAATGGAAGACATCGGATATATAATTCCAGAAGACTCCACCTTTGACGAAGTCTCCATGATCATGGATAACTCCATAGATAGAATAAAAGGAGCCCTAGGATCACACATGATCTACTCAGCAGTCTTTATGATGGGACTCTACTATTACTCAAGAGGTAAGAAATTAAAAGGACTACTCCTAATGTTAGTAGTAATGGTAAACCATTTTATGTGGAACATGCCACTAGCAACCACACTCATAGACATCATAGCAATAGTAATGGTAGTCATAATATTTATCATAGAAATAGTAAAAATAAATAGAGAGAGTAATTTGCCAAAAAATTTATAAAATAATATAATAAAAATACGGGGAGCAGTAGCTGAGAGTAAGTTCGACTTAGACCCTAAACCAGATTAGGATAATGCCTACGTTGGGATGCTCTTCAAAGAAGAGCTTTTTTTGTACCCGAAAAAAGGAGAAAAAATGGAAAATAAAATTAAAAAAACATTGCCCACAGTCTTGACCATAGCAGGCTCAGACTGCAGCGGCGGAGCAGGAATACAAGCAGATTTAAAATCAATCATAATGAATGGATCCTATGGAATGTCAGTCATCACAGCCTTGACAGCACAAAACACCATGGGAGTCACAGCAATAGACGAACCACCGATAGAATTTTTACACAAACAACTAGAAGCAGTCTTCGAAGACATCTATCCAGACGCAATAAAGATCGGCATGGTATTCTCAAAAGAAATCGTAAAAGAAATAGTAGAAACACTTAAAAAATACGACGCAAGAAACATCGTAATCGACCCAGTAATGATAGCCACATCAGGCTCAAAACTACTATCCGACGATGCCATCGACTCAGTTAAAAAAGATTTACTACCACTAGCCACAGTAATCACGCCAAACATACTAGAAGCAGAAGAACTCTGTGGAATAAAAATAAATAACGAAGAAGACATGGAAAAAGCAGGCAAGAAACTAGTAGAACTATATGGCGTAGCAGCATTAGTAAAAGGCGGACACTCAGTAAACGACGCAAACGACGTGCTAGTTACAAAAGAAAAAACAACCTGGTTTAAAGGCAAGAGAATAGAAAACGACAACACCCACGGCACAGGATGCACCCTATCATCAGCCATAGCAACCTACCTATCCCAAGGAAATAGCCTAGAAAAATCCATCGAACTCGCAAAGGACTATCTGTCAGAAGCGCTATCAGACATGTTAGACTTGGGCAAGGGAAGAGGACCAATGAACCACGGATATAAAATCACAAGAAAAATGTAAAATAAAAAAATAATTTAGCTCCTAGGAAACTAGGAGTTTTTGTTTGTTGAAAAATATTTGAGTAAATATCGTAGCGGAAGCATCTTGCTTCCACAGCCGAAGGCTACAACAAACCACCCAACTACAGTCACCCTGAGCGGAAGAGCCGAAGGCTCTGTAGTCGAACGGGTATAACCCTGGTGATGTCTACTCTCCACCAACTGGTCATCCTGAGCGGAAAAGGCGAAGCCTTTGAAGTCGAAGGATCTGACCTATATTTAACCCATCTATTCCAAAAAAATATTACAAAATACCTTTACAATTGCAGTCACCCTGAGCGAACGAAGTGAGTCGAACGGGTATAACCTCCGAAGGTAAAGTCCTTGCAAATGAGTC
>NZ_GL397071.1:994416-1014262 GCF_000146345.1 Peptoniphilus duerdenii ATCC BAA-1640
TATATTGTAAACGTAGCGGAAGCATCTTGCTTACATAGCCATGATACTAAATTATTTAATTATAGAGCGACAATACTCCCGATTTGTCATCCTGAGCGGAAAAGGCGATAGCCTTTGAAGTCGAAGGATCTGACCTATATTTAACCAATCTATTCCAAAAAAATTAATAACTATTATCCTAAAAATAATCATCCATGCATAACCCCACCACGGTTATACCCATTCGACTCCAATGACTCAGCCTTTGGCTTCGTCATTTCCGCTCAGGGTGACTGTCTTCCGTTAGGATATTTTGATGGTACCCATCTCCGCTCAGGATGACCCGGTGGGTTTTGTAGCGGAAGCATCTTGCTTCCACAGCCGAAGGCGTAAATTCTTTAAAACTTGCAAATAATTAATACCTATCGAGTGATAACCCTCCCAACTGGTCATCCTGAGAGGCAGTCGAGTTCTACAAATCAGCCTTCATTTCATTCGGCTTCTTTGGAACTCTTTGCACGAGACCTGCAACCATCTTCCCAACTGCAGTCACCCTGAGCGAACGAAGTGAGCCGAACGGGTAGTTGCTATATTTAACCTAGTCAAGGCAAGTGAAATCATTCATACATAACCCCACCACGGTTATACCCATTCGACTCCAATGACTTAGCCTTTGGCTTCGTCATTTCCGCTCAGGGTGACTGTCTTCCGTTAGGATGTCATTGTAGAGATACTTCGACTCCGGGTGTTGGTAAACCTCCACCCTTCGCTCAGGGTGACTGTCTTCCGTTAGGATGTCATTGTAGAGATACTTCGACTCCGGGTGTCGGTAAACCTCCACCCTTCACTCAGGGTGACTGTCTTCATCTGGTACTTCCACTACAAAAAAATAACAATGATAACACATGCTATCGGTATATCATCAAAAATAAAAAAATAAAAACACATGCTACACGTATAGCATCAAAGAATCAAAACCATACAACCCTACAAATTTAACGAACTTGTAACACTACCCAATTTTTCTATATATTATAATAATAATAATAATAATAAATAGTAAAAATTCGGAGGATTTATGTTTAAATTTTACAGAGATGTTAGAGAACATTTTATTAAATACAAAAAAAATTATATACTTGCGGTTATTTGCTTAGCTATCGTTGATTTTATAGCGGTGCTTCCGCCAAAAATCATTTCAAATGTGGCGGATAGGATAAATGCATCTACCCTTGATGTAGATTTTCTTAAGAATAACACCATCTACCTAGTGATCATCACCGTTGGGTCCTACCTAATCGGACTCGTTTGGACGAAAAATCTCTGGGTTACTTCAGACTTTTATGGAAGGGATATTAAAACAAAACTATATAATAAGATTTTAAGTTCCACCGGCAGGTTTTTCGAAACCCACACCACTGGGGAGTTGATGACAAACCTAACCTCTGACCAAGGTTTCGTAAGAGACGCAATTAGTTTTGGAGTGCTTGCTCTATTTGAAGGTGCAATCTATCCTTTATTTGTCATTGTAATGATGGTCATGAGTTCAAATCTCAAACTGTCTACCATGTCAATTATTCCGATGCTTTTGATAATTCCAATAATCTACTGCATCTCACAGAAGATTGAGCATCAATACACCTATGTGCAAGAAAAAAACTCAAAAATCAACGATGCGGTCCTTGAAATGGCACAGGGAATCAGGGTTATTAGAGCCTATAGCGGCGAAGAAAATACGACTTCAAGTTTCGAGAGTCTAACAGATGATGCTTTTAAAGAAAATATTAAACTAAGTCTTTACGAAAGATCCTACGGACTTTTCGCCAACTTTATTCCTGCTTTTTCTTACTTTATCTGTCTCTACTACGGAGCTGCGATGCTAAAGGACGGAGCCATAACTTTGGGAAATATCGTATCTCTTCAAATCTACCTTGGTATGCTTGTGTGGCCGATGATGGCTATTGCAGAGTTTTTCTCCGCTGTTGCACTGGGAAAAGCTGGTGTGAATAGAATCAACAGCGCCCTAAACTTTGTGGACGATATAACCTATAGAGATGGGGACAAGAGCCTCGATAGAATTAAAAAAATTTCATATAGAAATTTAAGTTTCAAATATCCAAGTAGTGAAGTTTATAATCTTAAAAACATAGACGTGGAAATTAGAAAGGGCATGACCCTTGGAATCGTCGGCAGGACCGGCTCAGGCAAGACCACATTTATAAAACAGCTGCTTCGCGACTATAAATTAGATAATGAAATGCTTTTTATAAATGACATTCCAATCGAAGATTATAAGATGGATGATGTGTTTAGAAAGATTGCCTACGTTCCTCAAGAGAGTGTGCTTTTCTCCAAGTCAATTAGAGAAAACATCCTCTTTGCAAGAAGTGACGCCACAGAAGCTGACCTTGACGAAGCTCTTGAAATCACAGATTTAAAGAGAGATATAAATACTTTCAACGAAGGACTTGAAACTCTAGCAGGAGAGAAGGGCATTTCCCTTTCTGGAGGACAGAAACAGAGGATTGCAATTGCAAGGGCGATTATCGCAGACAGGGAACTTCTGATCCTAGACGACTCTCTATCTGCAGTTGACTCAAACACAGAAAAGAAAATCATCTCCCATATAAATAAAAAGAGAAAGGGCAGGACCAACATCATCGTCTCCCACAGGCTTAGTGCAGTGGAAAATGCTGATCTAATAATCGTACTAGATCATGGAGAAATCGTAGAGAGAGGTACCCACGAAGAGCTGATGGCTACTGTAGGATGGTATAGCGAGCAGTACAATTACCAAGTGAGTGGAGGAAATAAAAATGAAGACTAATATGAAAAAGACCATGCTCCACTACCTAATGAAGGTGAAGTACTATATTTTAATCGGCACAATCCTTATGCCACTTTCGATATATTTTAAGATTCAATCGCCGATAGTAGTGGGAAGAATATTGAACGAACTTCTAAAAGAAGGGGTGGGGATAGTAAACTATCCAGAATTTTGGAAGGATGTGAAACTATTCCTATACTACCTACTTCTATTTGCAGTTTTGAAATTTGCATCGGAATTAATCTTAGCCTATGGAGCAAATAAATCCATAGTCTACATTCAAAACGATCTTTTCAAAAAAGTTTTGAGATTTCCAGTTAGCTACTTCGACAAAGAACCAGCGGGCAAAATCTCATCTAGAGTTGGAAATGACCCATCTCAAATAAAAGATTTTTTCGAAACGGCAATTTCATATATTATCGTGCCATCTTTAACTATACTTGCAATTTTGTACAAGATAGTAGTTCTTGAACCGAGACTTTTGATACCACTCATACTTCCAATGCCAATACTTGCAATAGGTAATTACATCTATGCAAAGATAATGAGGGATGCCAGTTTCAAGGTCAGACAGTACGTATCAGAAATCAACTCCACATTCAACGAAACCATTGGAACCATAGACGTTATAAGAAGTTTCAACGGAAAGGATAAAAAGAAGAAGGAGTTTGACAATCTTAACGAAAGTGCATTTAAAGAAGATCGCAGGCTTTCCATGCTTGCTGCTTATCTTGGATTTAACTTCTCAGAGACGATGAAAAATCTAACCCTGAGCCTAGTAATAATCTATTTTGGAATTGGAACTCTTAGGGGAGAGGACTTCGCCAACGTGGGTATGATTTATATATTTATAAATTACACCACCCAGTTCTTCGACAATATCAACAACACCATGATGAGCATAGGAACATTCCAAAGGTCAATGGCAGCAGCGGAACATGCATTCAGTATGTTTAATGTGGATCTACCACTGGAAGATTTAACCGACAATGGAGTAGATCTTGCGGGGGATGTGGAATTTAAAGACGTGGACTTCTCCTATGTGGAAGGGGAACAGGTGCTTCACAATCTTTCAGTAAAGGTTGGAGAAGGACAATCCGTCGGCATTGTTGGAAGAACCGGCGCCGGCAAGAGTTCTCTTATGAACTTGCTATTTAGATTTTACGATCCAGATAGAGGAGAGATCACCATCGGTGGCAATGACATATGCAAAATGTCCCTTAGAGATTTGAGAAAAAATATGAGTATAGTAATCCAAGATCCATTTCTATTCATGGGAACTATCGAGACCAACGTGTCCTTAAACACTCCGGGCATCGATGCGAATATGGTGGAAGACGCACTTATAAAGGTAGGAGCATCTGACTTCGTATCCAAACTTGAAAATGGAATAAGGACCACAGTAACAGAAAAAGGAATGACCTACTCCCTTGGAGAAAGACAGCTCATCTCCTTTGCGAGAGCTCTCGTTCACAATCCGAAGATCCTGGTACTAGACGAAGCCACAGCGAGCATCGACTCGGAAACGGAAAGTCTAATTCAAAATGCAATCAAAACCATTCAAGAGGGCAGGACCACATTTATCATCGCCCACAGACTTTCAACTATTATGAATTGCGACAAGATAATTGTCCTTGACAAGGGCAGAATCGTTGAAGAAGGGAAACACGAGGAACTTTTGAAACTAAATGGAATCTACAACGAAATGTGGCTAAAATCATTGGAAGAAAAATGTAGTTAAATAAAAAATAAAGGTTAAAAATGAACTTAGAATTTAAAATAAATGGAAAAGTTTTAGAAACAGAAAGACTTATCCTTCGACCATTTAAACTAGAAGATTTGGATGATTTCTATGAATATGCATCTGTTCCAGATGTGGGAGAGAGGGCAGGTTGGAACCATCATGAAAATAAGGACGAAAGTTTAATCGTTCTAAGTAGATTTATCGAAAGTGACAAGACATTTGCCATCCTGCTAAAAGAAAATAAAAAAGTAATCGGCTCTCTAGGTGTAGAAAAATATAATGACGAAGACAAACTAGAGGAGTTTAAAGATTATAAAGGAAGAGAATTGGGATTTGTTCTAAGTAAGGACTACTGGGGCAAAGGCATCATGAAAGAAGCGGTGGACAGAGTGTGTGAATATCTATTTGACGAAATGGATTTGGATTTTCTCCTCTGCGGTCACTTTGAAAATAATACACAATCGAGAAGAGTCCAAGAAAAATGCGGCTTCAAACCATATAGAAAACTCATGATCAACACCAGTATGGACACAAAGGAACAAGGATTTTTAAATCTAAAGATAAATCCAAAGAAAAATATAAAATTTAAATTTTCCCATCCAGAGACATTGATTTGGGAAGGAAATTAATATGAAAAAAGGGAATCCACCAGGGTTCCCTTAATTTTTTATATGAATAAAATATTTTAATTATTACGAATTTTTTTCTTTCAAAATTTTCAAAAACTTATCAGAAGAAATCACTTCACCCAAGTCTCTTCCATATCCTCTACAATCTTGAAGAAATCTTCGCCAGGGCGGATAATATGCTTTACCCATTCCTTTTTTATGCACCATAAGTTTGCTTGCACTACAAACTCACTTCTGTCAGTGATTTCAAAAATTCTCTTCCAACTGTCCCTTATTCTCGCCTTCACATCGTCAAAGGCACCGGTGTACTTCCTGTCGAAGATGTCGAAGGTATGGGAGAGTCCGTAGGATTTTAAAAGACGATAGAAATCTTCCGCATCCGCAGCATCCTTAGGTATGTACTGATTATTTAAAACCAAATCCCATCTGCCGCCGTCAAAATATATTACCTCATCCTTAGGCACCCTTATTGCATAGACCACCTCTTTGTCGATGGGCTTTAAACAATTCTTTTTAGAAACGCTGCACCAAATAGGATACTCGGAAATATTATTTCTTGGGACGAATCTTTCCGCCATTTTTACAAAATAATCGTACCTTTCTAGGAAAAACGGAGCGATATCTGACATATGTAGCTGCACATATAGCTTTTTGTTGGTAATGATGCCCTTGCTCTCCAGTTCATAGATGCTATTTTCGTGTTGTCTAGTATATAAATTTACAAATTCCATATTATCACCAATTCATTTATACCCGATTGAAATAAAAATTTAAAATCCATTTTATTGAAAAGTTTCCCCTGATAATTTAATATAGATATAGGAGGAAATATGGAAAACTTAAAAGAAATCATAATGACAATTGCAAACACAAAAATCGTGCAAATGATATTCAAAGGATTTATGATTGTTCTTGTGCTAAGCATTTTGGAACAGGCGTACAACAAAAAACGTTCATTGATACTCCGCACCATCATAATAGGAATAGCAACCATTGTCTACACATTTGCGATCATAGTAGCGGCTCTATACGCAGCGACAGCAACGGAAGAAGGAATTCAAAAGAGACTCCTTATGGCGGCAGTAGCAGTGTGTCTATCCGTGTTTTTATACAGTCTTATAAAGAAATATTTAAAAAATAGAAAGGAAAACAATGAAGAGTTTTAAGAAAAGTATATTATTTGGAGTGACCCTTGGTGTCCTCATACTAGTTACCATCAAGACCTTTAACATAGATCCAGAGCTTGTAAAGAAGAATTATCTCTGGGTTGCAATTACGATAATCGCACTGGTTGCCGGAATAAATCTCGGTTATAACATAATTTACATGAATAAAATGAAGAAGCTTATGCCACTATTTAGTCAAAAAAGATACAAGGATTTTGTAACAGAAGTGGACAAACTTCTCCTAAAGGCGAAGGGCAACTATCTAAGATCAGTTCTAAAAATAAATCAGTCCAGCGCCTACATCAACCTAGATGAATTTAACAAGGCGGAAAATGTGCTTAAATCAATAGATATAGGTGGATTGAAGTCCGATGATATCCAAATCATCTACTGGATAAATATGTGCACCTTGAAGTACAACAAAAAGAACTTCGACGGATTTAGAAAGTCCTACGAAGAAGGGAAAAAAGTCTTTGAAAAGTACAAGGACAACCCTCATTACAGAGAAAATATTATGAGAATCACCATGAACGCAAAAGTCGTAGAAAAGAAATTTGACGAAGCTCAAGAGATTCTAGATAATTTAAAAGAGACATACAAAACAGAAGAGCTTAAAAAAGAGTATGACAGATTACAGAAAACTCTCGACGACATAAAAAATAAAAATAAATAAAAAAAATTGGTTATAGAATTTCTATAACCAATTTTTTTGCCTAATTTCGCTACTATTTTATAAAATTTTCCGTAAAATCACGATTCAACTTGCCACCCTTTAGAATTTCGTAAAAATTGGTAGCCTTCACTTCCACATCTGAAATTTCACGGATAGAGTCAAAACGCTCATCTCGAATATTTTTAAAATTAACGAGTACATCCGCCTTAGAATTTTTAATTATTTCAAAACCAGACTCACTGGCTGCAAGCACCCGTAGATATGGCTTGCCCATATTTCTTCTGATTAAATCTCCCTCAAGCCCAAGCACCTTCGAAAGGATAATCCTCTTGATCCTAGAGCGGGAGTACCTCTTAGAAGTACAAGATTCTATGAAATCTTCATAATCTTTATAAATATTTTTAAGGACCAAATTTTCCATTCCATCTTCGTAGTCAAGATAAGAAGACAAACTTGGATCTTCCACCATCTTAAATCTAAAAATATCGTAGATACTAAACTTGTCTTCTCGCAAAAGTTTAAGCTCATTCCAAGAAAACTCCGGCATAAATTTAAAACCAGAGTCTATATGATCTCTGATATAGGAAGCGGAAGCGAACTCACCAACAGAAAAGTCATCGTTATATTCCGTACCAACCCTTTTAATCGGGATAAACTTAGTTTCAAGACCACATTTCCTACAAGCTTTTATATATTCCATGGAGAGAATATTGTTTGATTTCTTAAAAGCAGACCTTTCCTCGTCGTTAAAATCGCAGGCGCACTCCACCGCCTTCATATAACTTTCACCAGAGTTAAGAGAATCTTTTAAAATATTCTCGTCAATCTTATCCACCTTGGAAATAATTTTTGTAAGCAATTCAATATCACTTTCACATCCAAAGGCAAGACCGTCTGGATTTAAATATTTTAAAATTCCCACAGCACCTTTAGCGAACACCTCCGCATTTTGAGTAGAAAATAAAACGGGAAGCTCAATTACAAGATCCACCCCAGATTTTATCGCACATCTTGCTCTGCTAAACTTATCTAGAATTGCAGCCTCGCCCCTTTGGACGAATGACGAACTCATAATGACAGCTATCTTCGCCTCGGGATATTTATTTTTTATTTCATTTATTTGATAGAGATGTCCATTGTGAAATGGATTGTACTCCGCAATAATTGCAATTAACATAGTATCACCACATTTATTATACTATATAGAGTAGAATTCATAAAAGTAATACTAAATTAGTTAAGATCTAAAATTTATGATATAATAAGAATGATAAAAAATTATGGGAGGTAGTATGAATATACTAGTTATTAACTGCGGAAGTTCTTCACTAAAATACCAACTTATAAATCCAGCAAATGAAGACGTTCTAGCAAAAGGACTCGTAGAGAGAATCGGAATCGATGGTTCTAGAATCAAACACGAGGCAAAAGATAAAGAAAAACAAGTAATTGAAAAACCACTTAAAGACCACAAAGATGCAATCAATTTAGTAATTGAATGTCTACTAGACAAAGAATACGGAGCAATTAAAGACGTATCTGAAATCGGAGCAGTAGGACATAGAGTAGTACACGGTGGCGAAGACTTCGCAGATTCAGTACTAATCACAGACGAAGTTATGAAGGCAATCGAAAAGAACGTAGACCTAGCACCACTTCACAACCCACCAAACATCATAGGAATCAAAGCCTGCGAAGAAATCATGAAAGACGTGCCACAAGTAGCAGTATTCGACACAGCATTCCATCAAACAATGCCAGGCGAAAACTATATGTATGCAATTCCATACGAATTCTACGAAAAATACAAAATCAGAAGATACGGATTCCACGGAACATCACATAAATATGTAACAGAAAGAACAGCAGAAATCCTAAACATTGAAAAGGATAAGCTAAACGTAATCGTGTGCCACCTTGGAAATGGATCTTCAATCTCATGCGTAGAAAATGGAAAATGTAAAGACACTTCAATGGGACTTACACCACTAGAAGGACTAATCATGGGAACTAGATCAGGAAGCATCGACCCAGCAATCGTTACATTCCTAATGGAAAAAGAAAATCTTTCACCACAAGCAATGAACGATATCCTTAACAAGAAATCAGGAGTTCTAGCACTATCAGGAGTATCATCAGACTTCAGAGATATCGAAGACGGAGCCAAAGAAGGCAACGCAAGATGTCAGCTTGCCCTAGATCAATTCGATTCAAAAGTAGCTAAGATCGTAGCATCATACATGACAGAACTAGACCATGTAGACGCTATCGTGTTCACAGCAGGAGTAGGAGAAAACTCAATCTCAAATAGAGAACACATCGCAAAGAAACTTGGAATCTTTGGAATCAAGCTTGACACAGAAAAGAACAACGTAAGAGGAAAAGAAGCTGTAATCTCAGCAGACGATTCAAAAGTTAAACTTCTAGTAGTACCAACCAACGAAGAACTAATGATAGCAAGAGATACAGACAGAATTGCAAAATAAATAAGAGCCGAATGAGTAGCTTATTATTTTTATAATAGGCATCAGATAATTTTTGACTATTTAAGCAGGAGCCACTGGGATACTAAACGGTTATGCCTTATAAGGCTTCCGTTAAACCAGCCTCCTGTTTTTTTATTTTAAAAATCTCATGGTAGATTTTTTTTAAGAAATGAAAGCCTAATATTAAGTTTTCCACAACTTCTACGGATGACATAATGTGACTTAAATATTAAAGAGACAAGATTGGAGAATCAAATGAAAAAATATATAGCTTACGGATCAAACATCAATATGGAATGGATGAAAGAAGCTTGTCCTAGTTCAGAATTAGTAGGCAGCGGTTATATATTAAATGCAAAGCTATTATTTCGAGGAAAAGGTCATTTAAACCTCGTTCTGGAACCAGGATATGGCAAAGTTCCTGTAAGTATTTGGAACATAAACGAAGAAAATGAAAAAGCCCTAGATGAATATGAAGATTATCCTTCCTACTATGTTAAAAAGAATATTTTAGTACTAGGGGATAAGGGCATAGAAGAGGGCATGGTCTATGTTATGACTAATGAGCTAAAAGATATCAAAAAAGCTCCTAGAGATTCATATGTAAAAAGAGTTTTAGATGGCTTTGAGCATATGTCTTATGACAAGAAACCTATTGAAGATGCTTTGGAGGAAGTATGCAAATAAGACTAAAAGAAGATAAGCTCCACCTTAGAAAACTTGCCTTGAAACTTGCGAGCTTCATAGGTTTGGAAGAAGATTCCCTTAAAAGCCCCATAATTTCATCCAATGAAAGCTCTGAAGAATTTTTGATAGAAGATGGGGACTTTAATATTAATAAAAATAAGGAAAGAATTGAAATATCCATTAGTAAGGACGATTATGACAGGGCATTTAATAAGATTATTATGGATATTTTTTCATACCAAGAGGAAGATTTTGATATTGTAAAAAAAGATGATTTAAAAGAACAGTCCATGTTTTTAGATGGCATCTACGCAGATGAATTTTTTAAAAGATATACAAGGATTAATTGCAATCCAAACGACTTAAATTTTGAAGAATTTAAAATTTTGTGTGAGATAGTAAGAAGAAAAGCCATGGATGTCAATTCTCTAGACATAAGTTTTTCCTCCAATGATTTTGAATTTGAAAAAGCTGACTTTGATGAAATTTTGTTTGGAGAAAAGATAAAAGTTCTTTATAAGGACTTTGACACTTTTTTTAAACTTTTAACAGATGAAAATTTAGAAAGAGCTGAGTTTATTACAAATAGAGTTTTCAGAGAAAATTCCTATGAATTGCAGTTTACAAAGGCTGCCGCAAGATCTAAAGAGATCTATATAGATAAGACCTATGATTCAAACTTAAAGGCTTATAAAGATCTGTTTAAAGAATTAAAAATAGAAAGTTATAAGAATAAGGAAGTCTTTAAGAGAAAAGAATATGAATTCCCTTGGGAAAAAGACATCTTACTTCAAAAGTTAAAAAAATATAAAGTTATAGATTCTATAAGATGTGCCATTAGTGAGCCTCTTGAAGTGAGAAAAGAACTTGAAAGAGAGCTTAAAAAATCAGTAAAGGGAAAAGTTCAAGTTATAGATTCATATAAAAGCGGTTTTTCTTGGATAGAAGATTATATTTTGCCGGATCTTATCGGAAAAGAAGTTGATGAAATAGAAATTTATTGGTCCTACATGAAGGGGGCGGACTTCTCCGACGAAGCAGGAGCAGTTCCAAGCTATAAAAATCAAGGAACCGGAGATGAAAATAAATTTTTAGACCTTCCTATTAGATATTTACAAGAGCTCTATCCTATTGATGACATTTTAGCAAAGGAGCTTTCTATCGATAGGGACAGAATAAAATTTATCAATAAGGATATGGAAGATTCCTATGAAATTATTGCAAAATCAAAAGGTAGAGTTGTTTTAAGAGATACCTATAAAGTTATTCTATCCGAAAGGCCTTACCTAGATGATTTTAAGAGAATGGGTCTTGTTCATCCTCACACAGGTTATTTTGAAATCACAATCGGGGACAAAAAAACAATCGAAACTTTTAAAACCGACTTGGAAAATGTATGGGATACTTATCAAAATATTCTATCTGAAATTGGAAAAGATATAGAAAACAAAAATCTTAAAGAAGATTCTCAACCATTTTTTGCAGAACTTTATATGGATATAAGTCTTTCCGAAACCGATAAGAATCTAAATATAAGGCAAGATAGAATCTCATCCATTGATCACTTCCACGAAGATTTATATTTTGTAGGTCTTGATTATTTTAAAACCTTGGGGCAAAAAATGAACGCAGGAAACTTCGACAGTCCTGGACTAATCCTACCATTTATCCATAATAGAAAGGGAAATGTCAAATTTGAAGTCGAACTTAGAAACTTCTTAGACACCAAACCTTTTGTAATAAAGGATTCTAAAAAAGAATACCTGGACATGAATATAAGCTACAAACTTTTAGGTTATAGGTATGAAAATGGACCAAAATTAATCATTGAATGTAGTTTAAATGGTGAAGAACTTGAAATTTATTCAAAAATTTTAAACCGGGGCCTAAGTAAATTTTCTGATTTAAAGATTAAGGCTCTTATAATAAATGGTAAAGAATACGAAGTTTGCGAAAAATATAAACTTCATAAAAAGGCTCCAGCCTTTGATGAAAAAGTTTTAAATCACGAAGACATCTGTGCTTTAAACGATTCTTTAAGATCAAATAGAGATTTAAAAATAAATTATATTGCCAAAAGTTTTATGGGAAGAGATATTGAGTCCATAGAGTTTAATGTGGATGATGATTTCACTCCGACTTTTAAAAGGACAATGAAAAAGCCTACCATGTATATCAATGAAAGACACCATGCAAATGAGGTTTCTTCGTCCAATTCATGCTATGAACTCACTGAAAAGCTTTTGGAAGAGAAAGAGCTTCTTAAAAAAGTAAATGTAGTTTTAATACCTATGGAAAATCCAGACGGGTCTTATATTCACAGTCTGCTTATCAAAGAACATCCTAATTGGATATTTCACATTGCGAGGTTTAATGCTCTTGGAAAAGAATTTGCTCACGAATATTTTAAGGAAGATTCAATTCACACCGAAGCCGAAGCAATGGTAGAAATCTTTTATAGACATCTTCCAGATATATATTGCGACAACCACGGAGTGCCTCATCACGAATGGGCTCAACCATTTTCAGGATACACAGCACCTGCCTACAAGGGATTTTGGCTTCCAAGATCACTAATTTATGGATATTTTTGGTATCCAAAGGAAGAAGAGTATAGTGATAACTACAAGCTTTGCGAAGAGCTACAAGATGTAATTGCAGATTCAATAAATAAAGATGATTTGATGCATAAGATGAATTTGGATATGCAGGACAGGTTTGAAAAATATGCTCACGCCCTTTTGCCGAAGATGTTTCCAACAGGTTATTACAAGGATATAATATTTTATTGGATAGGTTTTGATACCAATAGGGACCACAGATATCTTTCAATAAGGTATCCAGAAATTACCAAGGTCGGCTTTACCAGTGAAGTAATAGATGAGACCGCTGATGGAGAATTTTTAAAACTATGTTCAAAGGCCCATACGGCTCACAATTTGGACACGATAAAATTCATTTCCCAAAAGGAAATTTTATTTGATAGAAAAATTAATACAAAATGTGGAGGTAGAATCTACCGAAACAGAAGGAGGACAAAGTGATAAAACTAATAGGCATAGCAATTCTTATTATAGGTTTTGCCCTAAAATTTAATTCAATTGCTATAATATTTGTCTCCATGATTGCAACTGCAATCGTAGGAGGCTTAGGAGTTGATGGTTTCTTAGAAACCTTAGGTACCAGCTTTGTAAATAACAGAGCTATGATGATATTTGTAATAGTAATGCTTGTAACAGGAACTCTTGAAAGAAACGGTTTAAGAGAATCAGCTGCAAGATTTATTTCAAAGACAAAAAATGCAAACGCCGGAAAGATTATCGCATCCTACGGAATAATGAGAGTAATATTTGCAGCGTTTAACGCAAGTTTTGGAGGAGTTGCAGGTTTCATTCGTCCAGTAGTAATGCCAATGGCTGAAGCTGCAGTAAGAGAAGTTCCAGCAGACAACCACGAAGAACATATCGAAGAAGTAAAGGGAATGGCTGCAGGTATGGAAAACATAACCTGGTTCTTCGGTCAAGTACTATTCGTCGGTGGAGCAGGAGGACTTTTAGTTCAAGGAACTTTAAAAGAACTTGGATACAATGTAGAACTTATAGATCTTGCAAAAGTAGAAATACCAATAGCTATAATAGCTACACTTGTGGGAATAATCTACTATATGTTAAAAGATAAAAAACTTTCTAAAAAGGGAGCAAAGGGGGATATTAAATGAGTTTTTTCACATCACCAGAAGTAACAACAGGAGCAAAACTTCTTGAAATCCTCTATATAGTAATAGGACTATTGCTTCTAAATACAGGAATAAGAAATTTAAATGACAAGGCAAATGAAAAGAGAATAGGTACAGGAATATTTTGGATAGTACTTGGCATAGTAATCGCTTTGGGAAGATGGATACCAGTCAAAATTGTAGGTGGTTTAGTAGTAATTATGGCACTACCTGCAATATTTAACCAAGTCTCATACAAGACAAATGATATACCTTCAAAAGAATATACAAAAGCAGTAAGTGATAAACTTGGATATAAAATATTTATCCCAGCTTTTATGATAGGACTTACAGCAGTAATATTTGCAACAATGACAAAACTTGGAGCATTGGTAGGAGTTGGCTGCGGAGTTATATTAGCAATGATAACTCTATTCTTTATGAATAAAGACAACAATCTTGATGTATATCTAAGAGATTCAAAAAGACTTCTTGACCTTGTAGGACCGCTAAGTATGCTACCTATGTTTTTAGCATCATTAGGAGCAGTATTTACCCAAGCAGGAGTAGGAGAAGTTGTATCAAATATAGTAGGAAATATAATTCCTGAAGGCAATGTAGTCGTGGGAATAATCGTGTATGCAATAGGAATGGCACTATTTACAATGGTAATGGGTAATGCATTTGCTGCAATCACAGTTATGACCGTAGGTATAGGAGCTCCATTTGTACTTGCACAAGGAGCAGATCCAACCATCATAGGAATGTTGGCACTAACATGTGGATATTGCGGAACACTTATGACACCAATGGCTGCAAACTTCAATATAGTTCCAGTTGCAATACTTGAAATGAAAGACAAAAACGGAGTTATAAAAAATCAAGTTGTACCTGCATTAATTATGCTAGCAGTACAAATTGTCTATATGATAATTTTTAGCTAAGGAGGAAGAATGAAAATATTACTAACAGGCTTCGACCCATTCGGAGGAGAAAAAGTAAATCCAGCATGGGAAGCAGTAAAACAAGTAAAAGATGAAATTAAAGGCTCTGAAATAATTAAACTTCAAATACCAACAGTATTTGGAAAAGGACCTAAGAAAATAGAAGAAAAGATAGAAGAAATAAATCCAGACGTTGTACTATCCATAGGACAAGCAGGAATGAGATCTTGTGTAAGCGTAGAATATATAGGAGTAAACGCAAGAGTTGCAAGAATACCTGACAACGAAGGAAATGAACCTATGTATGAAAAAATAAAAGAAGATGGAGCAGACGGATATATTTCAAACCTACCAGTTCCTGAAATGGTAGAAAATATTAAAAAGGCAGGACTACCTGCATATGTATCTTTTACAGCAGGAGCATATGTATGTAACGACGTACTATATTCAATTAGATATCTAGGCGAAAGAAAGTACAAAGGTTTAAAGAGCGGGTTTATTCACGTTCCATTTATTGCAGAACAAGTAATAGATAAACCAGCAGGCACACCATTTATGAGTGAGGATGACATTGTAAAATCAATTGAAATCGCCATTGAAACAATAATAGACGAAAAATAAAAATTTCCGGAGATCATATCTCCGGTTTTTTTATAAATAAATTTAATCTATGTTATAATTAGACATGCTGATATTGCTAAAAATATAGTCTTGAGGAATTAATCACAGTCAGGAGTTAACCATTGAAATATTTATTTATATATAGTACCAAAGCAGGAAAGAATGATTTCCATAAATTCCATTTAAGAATAAAAGAATTTTTCACAGAGAATAATTTAATAAGAGACTGCCAATTTGTCTTCACAGAAGATGAGAACCACGCGAAGAGAGCGGCGAGAGAATTTGCCCGAGAAAACACAGAGGGAATAGTCTATGCCTGCGGAGGAGACGGAACCCTATCTGAAATAGCAAATGTACTTAAAAATACAAACATAGCCTTAGGACTTATCCCAATGGGAACGGCAAATGACTTTTCGAAAATATTTGAATATGAAAACTTCACACTAGAAAATTTAATAGATCCGAAAATAAAGAAGATCGACACCATAGAGATAAATGACACCCACACATCTATAAATATCGCATCCACAGGTCTCGATGCACAAGTCTTGGAATACGCAAGGGAATATGCGAAGAAATATAAATTCTTAGGCAAGAGAATCTATGACCTGGCAACCTTGAAGGTACTATTTAACAATAAGGGACAATATCTAAAGATGACCATAGATGATAAAAAAGTAGAGGGACACTACACCCTCTGTGCATTTTGCAACGGATCCTACTATGGCGGAGGATTTAATCCGGCGCCGAATAGCATCTTAAACGACGGTAAAATGGAAATAGTCTTGGCAGAATACTTAACAGTCCCAGAAATCATAAGACTAATACCAAAATATAAAAAAGGTCAAATATTTAGCGAAGAAAAAATCAAAACCTTTAGAGCAGAAAAAGTAAAGATCGAACTCGAAGAAGAAATAAACCTAAATATCGACGGAGAACTCCTAAAGGATAGAGAATTTAATTTAAAAATAAATAGAGAAAACCTAAACCTCGCGATCCTAGCAGAATTAAAAAATAAAGAACAAATAATAGAATAAAATAATGAAAAATTTAAGAGCCAGAAGGCTCTTTTTTTGATTGATAAAATAGCATAAATTGGGTAGTATTTAAATGTTAGATACGGAGAGAGCCTAAATGAAACTTCTGGCGTGATTACTCTAAAAAAAGGAAATTACAAAACGGGGGAAGCTTTAAAAGCTTATGGTAATGATGATGTAAATAACCAATCAAAACCAGATGAAAAAACACCTGTTGAAGTTAAATTCAATGCAAATGGTGGCAAAAAAGACATTGAAAGCTCAATATTTATTACTGGTGGAAGCTTTGTTCTACCTGCTATATTTGCACCTGAATTTTATCCATTAAACAAAGAATTTGCAGGATGGCAAGTTGGAAATGAAACTAAAAAAGCTGGAGATATTATCAAAGTAACTTCTAACACAACTGTAAAAGCAATTTGGAAAGATAAGAGTTAAGAAAATCCAGGACAAGGTTCAAATGGATACAATCCATGGTGGTCAATTTGGTTCGGATTAAGCGAAGTTAAACCAGCTACACCTGTTGCACCTGTTAAACCTGCTGTAGAAATGGAAAGAGGAATCCACCGCAAGTATCTTTACGGATACAAGGATCACACCGTTCGTCCAGAAGGACTTATCACTAGGGCAGAGGCTGCTGCGTTAATCGCAAGACTTGCTGAGCTAGATATGTCTAACAACATGAAACCTAATTTCAAGGATACTAAGTCTGCATGGTACAACACAGCTATAAATGCAGTTGTTGCTAAGAACTTGATGTTCGCAGACAAAGATGGAGATTTCCGTCCAAACGAACCTATAACTCGTGGAGAATTTGCAAGAGCACTATTCTTCATCGATAAGAAGAACAATGCGGTAGCTCCTTTTGCAGATGTTAAGGGTCATGTATATGAAGAAGCTATTAACCAAGCTTATGGCAACGACCGTATAAAAGGTTATCCGGATGGAACTTTCAAACCAGATGCTACTATTACAAGAGCAGAAGCTGCAACAATTCTAAATAATTATGCAGATCTTAATGTAACATTAAATGGAATGGTTGAAGTTCATAAGGACGTAGTTAAGTTCACAGACATAAACGAAAGTCACTGGGCTTACTATGAAATTATGGAAGCAGCTAACACTCATGAATATCAAAGAGAAAAGGGAACTATTCCTGAAACTTGGTTAGAAATAAAAGATAAATAACAAATTAAAAGAGCCTCTAGGGGCTCTTTTTAAGTGAAATTTTTTAAAGATTTGTTTGGGGGAAAATAAAATCTTTTGTATATAGGTATTGTTAGAAAGAATGGTAATTTATTTAATTTAGTACAATTTGCATTGGATTTGTAATTATAAAATTTTGCAAACAAAAACTCGGGGTCTACCCGAGTTATTTTAATTCTTTTTATTTGATATATCGACAATGACCTTGTCGATTCTATTTTTTGATACTTCTTCTATGTGGAAGTTTATTCCATCGATTTCGATATTTTCTCCCTTTTTAGGGAACCTGTCGATCTTCTCGATGATGATTCCTCCCACGGAGTCGAACTCATCGGAGCTAAGGTTCGTATCTAGCACATGGTTTAGATCTTCGTAGTTCGTTGAACCGTCTACCAGGTACCTCTTGTTTGAGAGCTTTATTATGTCCATATCTTCTTCTTCGTCGTACTCGTCGTTTATTTCTCCGACGATCTTCTCCAAGATGTCTTCGATGGTTATCATACCTTCGGTGCCGCCGTACTCATCGCTTACTATGGAAACGGAAATCTTTTTGTGGCGCATCTCTGTGAAGAGACTGGACACAGGTTTGTACTCATAGGTGAAGTTTGCTTCCCTTAAGATATCCTTGTTGTCACGAAGGGTTCCGACGAAGTCCACCGCGAATAAATCCTTTACATAAAGAGTGCCGACGATGTTGTCAAGATCCTCGTCATAGACAGGCATCCTAGAGAAATATTCTTCTTTAATAATATTTTTGATATCGTCGTAGGTTGCATCGAGTGAAAGGCTCACGATGTCCGTACGAGGAGTCATGATGTCCTTTGCAAAACAGTCCTTAAATCCCATGACATTTTCTATTATTCCCACTTCAGATTTGTCGATGATGCCCTCTTCCATTGAAAGGCTTACGAAATCCTTTAGCTCTTCTTCGGTGATTAGAGGTTCGCTAACCTTGCCCACCTTGGTGATGGTAAGTATTAGTCTTGAGATGGCCTCGATAAATAGAACCATCGGTCTTAAAAGTATATTTGAAACTTTTATAAACTTGGCGTTTTTTCTAAGGATTTTTTCTACGGACTGTCTGCCAAGACGTTTAGGGAGTGACTCTCCCATAACGATGACACAGATTATTGATATGAGAGCACCTAAGAATTCGTAGTATTTTCTGAAATGGTTAAAAAAATAAACAGACAGAGATAAAACGCCGATACCATTTGCAAAGTAGTCACCGATTAAAATGGTGGAGTAGGTCTTTGCGTCGGATTTTATATTCTCCCAAAACTTGGTATTGATACCATCTTGTTCCATGTTTTTAAGTTTGGAACTGGTCAGGTTCAGTAGGGCGTTTTCGATCAGTGTATATTTATAAGAAAAATATATCGATATTAAAAATAAAATTATATATATAAAATCTTCCATTAACTTGTAATTCTCCATTAATTCCTTTTCTCTATTATATAGTTATTTAATAAAAAAGTCTATTGATGTGTGGATTTTGTTGCAGAGTCAAATGTAGATGGTTATTTTGTAGCATAATTTGGTTGTCAAGACTAGGCCCTCGGAGGTTATACCCGTTCGACTCCAGAGCCTAGCGGCTCTTTCGCTCAGGGTGACGACCACCTATAAATTTTATTTAAAAGGATAACCTAAAGGAACACAGTCACCCTGAGAGACAGTCGAGTTCTGCAAATCAGACTTCGCAATGCTCGTCTTCTTTGGAACTCTTTGCACAAGACCTGCTGCGAAATCAAAGATTTCGGCTAGGGCTTCGAACGGGTATAGCCATTGTGAGGTCAAGTTTGGATGATTATTTTGTAGCGGAAGCTATTAGCTTCCATTAAACTAAATACTAAATTCTTCTCCCTCAGCCGTTAGGCGTGCAAAAATATAAATTCTAATTCATCTCATAGAATCCTTATTCAATGACTACTACAGATTTAATCCTATGCCACCACAAGTGATTTTTGCTTTCGGCGTTAAGAAATTTTCCACTGTTTGAGCGTAGCGAGTTTGGAAAATTTTAGCCGAATAAGAAAATCACTACCAAAACCTTCCCCAATGCGAGGTGGGTAGAGGGAGCTCGAGGGAGAATGGAGGAAACTGCGAGTCTCGAAGAGAAAACCGAAGGTTTT
>NZ_GL397071.1:1015496-1025632 GCF_000146345.1 Peptoniphilus duerdenii ATCC BAA-1640
AGTTTTTTCGAGAGACGTTAATTCCCTCCCTCTCCCTCGTAAAAAAAAGATTTGAAGAAGAAAGAATTGGTTTTAAAGAAGTGTTGGATATTTATTTACATTAACTTTAATAATCTTTGAAATTTTTTACTTGCTTTGACTTGGTTAAATATAGCTTATACCCATTCGACTCACTTCGTTCGCTCAGGGTGACCGCAATTGTAAAGGTATTTTATAATATTTTTTTGGAATAGATGGGTTAAATATAGGTCAGATCCTTCGACTCGGAAATAAATTTCCTCGCTAAGGGTGACGACCACCTATAAATTTTATTTAAAAGGATAACCTAAAGTAATACAGTCACCCTGGTGGGGCTAAGTTTGGTTGATTTTTTTCCACGCAAAAAAATAGTGAGGATACCCTCACTAAATTTTTTAAATTTTATTCAACTGTTACGGATTTTGCCAAGTTCCTTGGTCTATCTACATCGATTCCTTTTGCTACTGATGTGTAGTATGCGAGTAGTTGCATTGGGATCGCTGTTAGGATTGGCATTAGTATATCCATATTTTCTGGTAGGATTACTACTTTTCTGCAGGTTGTTTTTAACATTTCTAAATCGTCATCGATTCCTATTCCGTACACCCATCCTCCTCTTGCGGAGATTTCTTTGATATTTGATTGTGTCTTTGGTAGGAGTTCTTTATTTCCTGCGATTGCAAATGCCGGTGTCCTATCTTCGATTAGTGCTAGTGATCCGTGTTTTAGTTCTCCTGCTGGGAATGCTTCTACATGGATGTAGGTGACTTCTTTTAGTTTTAGGGCTCCTTCTTTTGCTGATAGGTAGTCGATGCCTCGTCCTATATAGAATGATGATTCTGCGTCTTTTATTTCTTTTGCGATTTCATCTATTGTGCTGTGATCTTTTAGAATTTCTATTATTTGTTCTGGTACTAATTTTAGATTTTTTATTACTTCTCTTACTTCTTCTTCTGTCATCTTGCCGGTTTTGTATGCGAAGTCTAGTGCCAAGAAGTATAGTGCTACAAGTTGTGTTGTGTAAGCTTTTGTAGATGCTACTGACACTTCTGGTCCTGCATAGCAGTAGATAGTCTTGTCTGATTCTCTATCTATGGATGAGCCTACTACGTTTGTGATTGATAGTACTTTTGCTCCTCTTTTCTTGGCTTCTTTTATTGCTGCCAATGTGTCTGCTGTTTCTCCTGATTGAGATACTACGATTAAAAGCGAATTTTCATCTATAAATGGATTTTGGTATCTAAATTCTGATGCGATTTCTGCATACACTGGACGCTTTGCAAATTTTTCGATTGCAAATTTACCTACTTCTCCTGCGTGGTGTGCTGTTCCGCACGCTACTACGTAGATGGTTGAGAATTTTTCGATTTCTTCTTTGGTAAATCCATTTTCTAAGTTTATAAATCCATCTTTTACTCTTAGAGAGATGGCTTCTTTTATTACTCTAGGTTGTTCGTTTATCTCCTTGATCATGAAATGGTCGTAACCTTCTTTGGTTGCCTTTTCGTAGTTCCAGTCGATAATCTTTACTTCTCTTTCTACTTCCTTGTCATTTTTGTCAAAGATTTTATATTCTTTTTTGTTTGAATATACTAAATCTCCTGATTCTAAGAAGATTACTTTCTTTGTATATTCGATAATGGATGTGATGTCTGATGCTACGATGATGCCGTCTTCTGTTAGTCCTGCGATTAGCGGCGCATCGTGACGCATAGCTATTAGTGTATCTGGATCATGGTTGGATAGGATTCCAATTGCATAGGATCCTTCAAGCATCTTTCTTACTTTTAGGACTGTATCCAAAAGATTATTTTCATAGTACTTTGCAATTATTCCTGCTACTACTTCTGTATCTGTGTCTGATTTAAATTTGTAACCGTCATTTAGTAGTTCTTCTTTTAAATCCATGTAGTTTTCGATTATTCCGTTGTGTACTACTGAAATCACTCCATCCATGGATACATGGGGATGAGCGTTCTCATCCGTTGGGACACCGTGGGTTGCCCATCTTGTGTGTCCGATTCCTGTTGTAGGTACATATTTTAAATTTCTATTTTTTATTTCATTTTCAAGTACATTTAGTCTTCCTGCTTTTTTTATGGTTTCTATCTTTCCGTCATGGATGACTGAGATACCAGCAGAGTCATAACCTCTGTACTCTAATTTTTCTAATCCATTAACAATTATGTCTAATGCATTTTGTTTTCCGTCATAGCAAACAATTCCGCACATAATTACCTCCGATAAATTTACTCGGCCCCACTTTGCCAATTTTGTTTTGCGATTACTCGCATATTTGTATGGCACTTAGGCTGTGGTACCTTTGAGACATCCGCCGAATTTTCGATGATCTCACTCCTCGTCAACCAAAAAGGTTCTGGCGCTTCAAGATTTTTGCCTGTTAAATTATTTTACCACAAAAGCTTCGTATCTTGAAGAGTTTTGCTATAAATGATAGAATATTCACATATAGGAGGTAACATGAATAAAGAAATTTTAGCAAAAGTAAACGATAGAGAAATAACAAACGAAGACTTAAATATATTTTTATCCCAACTAGATCCAAATACGAGGATGTACTTTACTCAAAACAATATGATGGATCAAGTTGTAGATGAGCTCATTTACCAAGAGATGATCTACATGGAAGCTATCGAAAAGGGAATGGACAAGGACGAAGATTTTGTAAAAGTTTTGGAAAAGACAAAGGAAACTCTTTTAAAATCCTATGCCCTTGGAAAATTATTAGAAACTGTTGAGATAACTGACGAAGATCTAAAGAATTACTACGATAATCACAAGGACAATTTCAAGAACAACGCTTCTGTAGAAGCTTCACATATCTTAGTTGAAGATGAATCTGTTGCTAAGGAAATTAAAGAAAAATTAAATAATGGAGCAGATTTCAAAGAACTTGCAAAAGAATATTCAAACTGTCCATCTAAAGAAAATGGTGGTAATCTAGGCGTGTTCACAAAGGGTCAAATGGTAAAAGAATTCGAAGATGCTGCTTTTAACATGGGAGTAGGAGAAATTTCTGATCCTGTTAAGACTCAGTTTGGATACCACATCATAAAAGTTACAAACAAGAACGATGAATCCGTAAGAACTTTTGAAGAAGCTAAACCGGACATCGAAAGACTTGTAAGAAGAGAAAAAGAAAAAGATCTTTATAAACACACTGTAGAAAGACTATACAAAAAATACAATGTTACTAAGAACTCAAAGGGCAACTAAGCTCTTTGGGTATAAAGTAAGCGGAGGAGTATATGAAACTACAACTTTTTAATTTTATAGATGAAACTCTTTCTTGCTTAGGAAAGAACTACGATCTTTTGCTAGATGCCTCTAGAGATATTTCAAATTTCTTTAGAAAAGAATTTCAAGAGGAAGAGGGATTTGTAAATATTTCTTACAGAGTTAAAAGTAGATCCTCTGTAAAAGAGAAAATCGTCAGAAATAATTATTATCTAGACAGGATGTCTCCGGAAGAAACACTTCTAGAGATGCAGGATTTAATCGGTATTAGAATCGAATGTAGATTTAACAAAGATGAAGTAGATATCTTTAATAAGATTAAGGAAATTTTCTGTGTCTACATAGATAATGACTACAATACCAATAATATCGACAGAAGAATCCTACTTAAACTCTCAGACAAACAGCCGATGATTCAAAAAAACGGCTTTAGAATTTACAAGATTGACGGACTTTTCAAGACTAAAAGTGGTAGAAACCTACGCTTTGAACTTCAAGTTAAGTCAATAGTCAATGTATTCTGGGGAGAAATCGATCACAAGGTCCTATATAAAAATTACAACTACATGATCACTGAAAATTTCTTCAGGGATATTTTAGGTTCCATAAGGACGAACCTAATCATGATTGATACTCAGCTTATGCTTCTTTACAACCACGTGGAAAGTATGGATGCTCAAAACTATGAAGATAACAAGAAGCAACTTAAAATACTTCTATCCAAGATTATCCACGACGTGTTTAACACCAAGGTGAGAGAAGAGCTGGGAATAGTTATAAATTTTAAAAACAACACTGACGTAATCGTAGACTACCTATTTATGAAGTGCGTAAAACAAAAGGAACTCTCCTATGGAGATCAGTTTATCAAACTTCTAAATAGAATCACATCTATTTCCAATATGGAAATGGATCTAGAAAGCTACATTACCTTTGACAGACCGCCTACATATGTGGATAGTTTCACCAGATCCGTAGGGGAAAGTCTAATAAATGTAATAAACGAAGATCTCTTCTGGAATATGTTTTTCAAAATCATATTCATCATAGAAGAAGGATCAAATGCAGAAAGTTTCGAAGAATTTTTATATTTCTTAAGATATAAATTTTCTCTCGTATTCATAGATGTATTTAAAGATAAGGACATCGACTACAATATCCAAAGACAAGTGGAAGATATACTTCTTAAAAAGGTTGCGGACAATTTTGCTGAGAACCTATCAGTTGAATATATCTTAGATTTAAGTCCAAAGTATATTGAAGATACCATTGAAAGTGTGGAAGATATACTTGAAAAGAACGACTTGGATGAAGCGATAGATGCCCTAAAGGAAGTGAAATAAGATGAAGGAAATATATTTAGCAGGAGGATGTTTCTGGGGAGTGGAAGCCTACTACAAGAGGATTGACGGAGTAGTTGACACAGAAGTTGGTTATGCCAATTCCAGAATGGAGTCCCCAAGCTACAAAGAAGTCTGCACCGGCAGAACAGACGCTGCAGAAACGGTTAAGATTATATATGACGAAGAAAAAATAACTTTGGAAGAGATTTTAAAAGCACTCTTTAAAGTAATCGACCCAACACTTATAAATAGACAGGGACCGGACATAGGAAGTCAATATAGATCTGGAATATACTACACTGATGAAGGCGATAGAGAAACCATCGAAAAATTTATAGAAAATGTAAAGGGCGACTACAAAATGCCAATTGCAACAGAGGTTATGAAGCTTGAAAATTTCTACGAAGCGGAGGAATATCACCAAGATTATCTGGACAAAAATCCAGATGGCTATTGTCATATAAAGCTTTAGAAAAATAAATTATACAAAGTAGGTGAATAGTGACTTACTTTAGAGTATAATTAAATAGAAGGGGGAGTATTTTTGTCAAAACTAAAACACTTAGAACCTGCAAAACTCTTCTATTACTTTGAAGAAATTACTAAAATACCTAGATGTTCTATGCATGAAGAACAGATAGCAGATTATTTATGTAAATTTGCAAAGGATAGAGATCTAGAACACTATAGAGACTCGGCAAACAATGTAATCATTGTAAAGAAACCATCTCCTGGATACGAAGATGTGGAGCCGATCATTTTGCAAGGCCATATGGACATGGTCTGTGAAAAAATATTTGAAAGCAAACACGATTTTTCAAAAGATCCTATAGATTTTATAGTTGATAGGGACCTAATCATAGCTAAAGAAACCACCCTTGGAGCAGATAATGGGGTAGCAGTCGCAATGATGCTTGCCTTACTTGACGAAGAAAACTTACAAAATCCAAGGCTCGAATGTCTCTTCACCACCAACGAAGAGTCTGGCATGACCGGTGCAAGAAATTTGGATAGCAGTCCACTTACAGCGAAAAGACTTATTAATCTTGACTCTGAAGAAGAAGGAGTGGCTACAGTCGCCTGTGCAGGAGGTCAAAGATCACTATTAATCTACAAGATTGAAAGGGAAGAATTCAAAGATACAAGAGATTTCTACGAACTTTCAATCAGCGGACTTAAAGGCGGTCATAGTGGCACAAGCATCGACAAAGGCTATGCCAATGCTATTGTGAGACTTGCAAGGGCTCTATACAGATTAAATGAAAAATTCGATATCAAACTAATTTCCATAAATGGCGGAGTAAAAGAAAATGCAATTCCTAGAAGAGCATCTGCAAAACTTGCCATAAAGCCAGAAGATTTAAACGAAGTAAGACTTCTTATAATCAGACTTAACGCAGAATATGTAAAGGAACTTGGTAAAATTGATCCAGATGTAAGGCTCAACTTCGAAGCTTCACAAGAGGAAAAATACCATTACAAAGACGAACTAAAGGACAAAGTCATCTCAGTTCTAAATGTAATTCCAAACGGAGTCTTGACATTTTCAAAAGACATTCCTGGACTTGTGGAATCTAGCTCAAACCTAGGAGTAATAAGAGAAGAAGATGACGAACTTACGATCATCTCTACCCTTAGATCATCTAGAGGAAGTCTAAAAGAATTTCTATCAGACAAGAATAAGATACTTGCAGAAGCATTTGGAGCAGAATATAAAGTCGTATCCAGCTATCCAGAATGGCAATATGAAGACCATTCGGAAGTGAGAGATCTAGTTGCAGATTCATATTTAAAACTATTCAACAAAAACATTGAATTCTATGCAATCCACGGCGGTCTCGAATGTGCGATATTTAAAGAAACTATAGGTAGTATAGACATGGTATCCATAGGACCTAGCATGTCAGGGATACACGCACCTGGAGAAAGTCTCTCCATCAGCTCAACAAAGAGAGTATATGAACTTTTAAAAGAAGTTTTAAAAAATACAAAAGATAAATAGGAGGAAATATGAAAAAAGTATATCACGAAGACTGCGGTTGCGGATGTGGCTGCGGACATGACCATGACCATGATCACGATTTAGAAAATGAAGAAATTGAAACAATGGTGCTAACATTAGAAGACGATACAGAACTTGAATGTCAAGCTCTAGGGGTTTTCGAATTTGAAGGAAACGAATATATTGCACTAGTTCCAATGTCAGGAGAACTAGAAGATGAAATCATCGTTTTCGGATACGAAGAACTAGAAGATGATGAAGTAGCTCTTCACCAAATCGAATCAGACGAAGAATACGAAAGAATACTAGACTTCTTAGATACAATCATCGAAGAAGAGGAAGATGAAGAATAATGGATTTTAAATTAGATTCTACAAAGGGTGAACTAAGTCTAAAGGACTTCGAAGGCAAGACCCTTATCCTATACTTCTATCCAAAGGACAACACCAGCGGATGTACAGTAGAAGCAGAAGGATTTCGCGATTTGTATGATGAATTTAAAAAACTAGGGGCAGAAGTAGTTGGAATTTCCAAAGACACTGTGAAGAGTCACATAAAATTCAAAGAAAAACTAAATCTCCCATTCGAGCTACTAGCAGATCCAGAAAGGGAAGTGCATAGGGAGTTCGACGTACTAAAAGCTGGGAAGATGTACGGCAAAGATGTAATCCGTACCATCAGATCTACATTTATCTTCGACAAAGAAGGTAAACTTGTAAAAGAATTTAGAGATGTAAAAGCTAAGACACACCCAGAAGAGGTGCTGGAATATTTAAAAAATGGTATATAATGAGTATTCCAAATTTTTAAGAGAGAAATTTCACGAAAAAGTATACAAGATCCCGATAAAAGTAGAAGGACTAAGCTGTCCAAATAGAGATGGAACCTGTGGAGTAGGCGGATGTATATTCTGTGGAGAAGAAGGCGGATCATTTGAAAATAGAGAAGGTAGCATAAAAGAGCAGGTACAGAAAAACATAGCTCATATAGAAGATCGCTACAATGCTCATAAATTCATAGCCTATATTCAAAACTATACAGCAACCTACATGGAACTAGAAAATTTCAAAAAAACCATAGAAGAAGCAGTTAAGGCAAGCGAAAGGATAGTAGGCGTAAATATCTCCGCAAGGCCAGACTTCTTAACCGACGGGCATCTCGACTATTTGGAAAAATTAAATGAAAAGTACATGGTAACATTGGAAGTAGGACTTCAAACTCCCAACTACCACACACTAGTAAAGATAAATAGAGGTCATCTCCTAAGCGACTATATAGACGCAGTACAAAGAATAAAAAGAAGAGGGCTTCGAATATCAACCCATTTAATATTAAATCTTCCCTACGATGACGATTTAGATGCAATAGAAAGTGCAAACATAATCTCGGTACTAGAAGTAGATGAAGTAAAAGTCCACGCCCTATATATATTAAAAGGCACAAAACTGGGACAGATGTACCTAAATGGCGAAGTGGAACTGATCTCAAAGGAAGAATACGTAGATAGAGTAATACTATTTTTAAGACATTTGGATGAAAAAGTTGTAATCGGAAGACTACTCGGTAGAGCACCAGAGGAGAACACTCTGTTTTGCAACTGGGACACATCCTGGTGGAAGATTAGAGATGAAATAATAGAAAAAATGGAAAAAGAAGGCTATTACCAAGGTCAACTGAGAAAGGAAGATTCAAAATGATTAAATTTATTTTAGGCGCAAAAGGCGTAGGTAAGACAAGATGGCTAATTGAAGAAGCTAACAAAGATCTAAAAAATGGAAATGGAAACATTGCATTCGTAGACGTAGATGACGATCACATCTTCAGTCTTGATTACAATATAAGACTAATAAACGCAACAGACTACAAAATTGAAACACTAAACTCATTCTATGGATTCATTTGTGGACTATGCGCAATGGACTTTGACCTTCAAAAAATCTACGTAGATGGACTATACAAAGCACTAGACATAAACGTAGAATCACTAGAAGAACTACACAAAGAACTATCAAAAGTACCAGGACTAAATGACAGAGAAATCTACATTAACGCAGAATATCAATTAGCAGACGTAACAGATTATCTAAAAGAAAACTCTCTAGAAGTAACAGGAGAATAAAATGAAGGACAATAAGACATTGGTAAGAGTCGTGGTAGTAGTACTAATAATTGCCATGGTCCTACCACTTCTTGTACAAGGATTGTCATTTATATTATAATGAAGTCGGAAAACTGGTTTGAAAATTTTTTCGAACATAGGTCAAACCTCATTAAAAAGTACGAAGAAAAAATAATTACAAAAAAAGAATTTCTAAAATTAAATTACGAGTACTTCGTCCTTAAAATGAGAGGTCCATATATAAATATTAACAGCTATGAAAAGGCGATGTATAACTACCAGTACTACAACGCGGTTGCTAAGTACTACCGGATGTTGGCATCGTCTTATCGTTTTGATAAGAAGAAAAAAAGAAATTACAATGACTGTCTAAACATCTCAAACAACTACTATGACCAAAAAGATGGAGTAATCCTAGAAATACTAAGACTAAAAGATTACAAAGAAATCGAAGGCTACTATGTGGAGTGTAACTCAAAATCACTAATGAATACCCTGGTAGAAATAGTAGTAAAAGACGAAAAAGAAGCAATCTTTCACACAAAATCAGAACGAATAATCGAAAAATTAAAAGAAAAATCCATATTTGACGAGAAATTGAGAGCATCATTAATCGACGGATATATAAACGAAAGGTACTAGAGGTACCTTTTTTTGTACAAAAAATCCCGATAAAAATCGGGATAATAAATTAAATGGAAAATTTTAAATAAGGAAAATAAAATTTTTTGTATTAAATTTCTTCCTCGGGCTCGTAATTATCGAACTTTATACCTTCAAAAGCATCAGCAACGAGATTTCTAGCCTTTTCATAGATAAAATCCGGCACATAAATAGTAGCGCCATAGATGCTAGAACCACCGATAATTCTCATGATGCTTCCAGCCTCGTCATCTTTGACGATATAAGGAATCTTATCCTCTTCAAACATAGAAGTAATAAGATCATACTTAACTCTGTCAGAAACAGTAACAAGTTTAATAAATTTAGGATCATTATTCATACAATCACCTCAGTAAAATTATACCCAGAAAGATGGAAAATAAAAATCAAACGTGGAAGTAAAATAAATAATCATCCAAACTTAACCACACCAGAGTTATACCCATTCGACTACGACGGTTCCGTTAAAACTCCACCGTCTCCGCTCAGGGTGACTTCCTTCCTTTAGGACTATTTGTAAGACTACCTCCCAACTACAGTCACCCTGAGCGAAGATGACGCAGCCAAAGGCTGAGTCATTTGAGTCGAATGGGTATAACACGTGAAGAGCAAGTCTTACCAACTGACCTATCCCATAGAATCCTTAATCAATGTCTACTATAGATTTAATATATGCCACTACAAGTGATTTTTGCTTTCGGCGTTAAGAAATTTTCCACTGTTTGAGCGTAGT
>NZ_GL397071.1:1026091-1056728 GCF_000146345.1 Peptoniphilus duerdenii ATCC BAA-1640
TTTGAAGAAGAAAGAATAAGTTTAGGTTATGCAAAGGATATTTATTTATCTTTATTATTAATAGTTCATTTGAAGTGAATACATTAATCATCCATACTTAACTCCACCATGGTTATACCCATTCGACTTCGACGGTTTCGTTAAAACTCCACCGTCTCCGCTCAGGGTGACTTCCTTCCTTTAGGACTATTTGTAAGACTATCTCCCAATTGCAGTCATCCTGAGAGGCAGTCGAGTTCTGCAAATCAGACTTCACTTTGTTCGTCTTCTTTGGGACTCTTTGCACAAAACCTGCAACGAAATCAAAGATTTCGGCTAGGGCTTCGAACGGGTATAACCTCCGAGGGCCCAGTCTTTGCAACTTAAAAAATTCCAACTTTTACAAAAAATAAAAAAACTCCCAACCAGAAAAGGGAGTTTTTTGTAAATTACATATTCTTTGAGTAGAACTCAACGATTAGTTGGTCTTCAATTTCGATAGGAATATCTTCTCTACCTGGTACACTTGTAAGTGTTGCCTTGAAGTTTTTATCCTTTGAAATGTATGGGTAACTTGTTACGAAGTTAGTTTCAAAGTTTTCTTTGAAAATTGCTGATTTCATTCCTCTTGGTGAAAGTGAAATCACATCTCCTGGCTTGCATCTGTAAGATGGAATGTTAAGTTTCTTTCCATTTACATGTACATGTCCGTGAGATACTAATTGTCTTGCTTGTCTAATAGAATTTGCAAATCCCATTCTGTAAGCAAGGTTGTCAAGTCTCATTTCAAGGAATTGAACTAGAGCTGTACCTGTTTGTTCAGGTGCTTTTTTAGCTTCTTTGAAAAGATTTACGAATTGTTTTTCAAGTACGCCATAGTATGCTCTTAGTCTTTGTTTTTCTAAAAGTTGTTTTCCGTATTCTGTTAATTTCTTGTCGGATCTTGCGGTTCCCTTAGTCATTCTCTTGTTTGCTTTTGGGTGACCACATACGTTTAATCCTAGTCTTCTAGATTCTTTGAATCTAGGTCCCATCATTTTTGCCAATATTATTGCCTCCACATAATTAATTTTCGCCGCGAAAATTTATGCCTCTAACATTATATAAGACATTGGAAAAATTGTAAAGTCTACAGGATAAATTTTTCAATAAACTTTATAAAAATTATTATATTAGTTATAATATTAAGGTAGTAATAAATTATTAGGAGCGATTATGTTAATTAAAAATATTTCGGTGCTAGATGTAATCGGTGGGAAAATCCTTGAACACCAGGACATCTACATAGATGGTCAGTATATTAAAAAGATTGGCGAAAATTTAAATATAGAAGATGACCGAGTGCTAGATGGAGAAAATAAATTGGCAGTGCCTGGTTTTGTAAATGCTCACACCCATCTTGGCATGAGTCTTTTTAGAAATTATGCTGATGATATGGAGCTGATGGAATGGCTTGGCGAAAAGATCTGGCCCATCGAAGCGAAACTAAATCCAGAGGACGTCTACATCGGTTCTCTTATGAGTATGGCTGAGATGATTAAATCTGGTGCAACAACTTTTTGTGATATGTATTTTCCAATCGAGCCTGTATATCGAGCGATGGAAGAGATTGGAATAAGAGGTGCTATTACCAGGGGCATGATGGACGTAGAAGACGGTTCCATCTCCATAAGAGAGCACAAGGAAGGCTACGAGAAATATAATGGAGCATTAGATGGAAGGGTTACGCTTTTCCCAGGACCTCACGCAATCTACACTAGCTCTACTGAATATTTAAAAGAAGTTATTGAAGTTGCAAAAGAGTACGGAGGTAGAATCAACATCCACCTTAGTGAAACTGAGACGGAAGTTAGAGACTCTCTTGAAAAATATAATATGACTCCTATTGAGTACGTCAATTCTCTTGGACTTCTTGAGCTTCCAACGGTGGCTGCTCACTGTGTGCACATTACTGATGAGGAAATAGAGATTGTAAAGGACAAAGAATTCTATCCTGTCTACAATCCAAGCTCCAATCTAAAACTTGCAAGTGGATTTACTCCCGTTAAGAAACTTCTTGCAAATGGTCTCAAGGTTTGCCTTGGAACTGACGGTTCTTCTTCAAACAACAACCAAAATATGTTGGAAGAGATCCACATCGCATCCATCGTAAACAAGGCTGTTGAAATGGATCCAAAGGCTGTGAAGGCGATAGAAGTTTTACGAATGGCGACCATAAATGGAGCAGAAGCTCTAAATATAAATGCAGGAGCTATCGAAGAGGGAAGGCTTGCAGATATTTCCATCTTTGATTTAAATTCTCTAAACTTCACTCCAAAGAACAACCTCATATCCGCCCTTTGTTACTCTGCATCAAGCGAGGACATAAAGACGGTTATAATCGATGGCAAAATCGTGCTAGAGGATAGAAAATTTGTAAATATTGACGAAGATAAACTTATAAAAGACGTAAACGAAACGATGAATGATTTAATTAGTAGGTGATAAAATGGATAAAAAAATCGTATATTCAGGCATCCAACCTTCAGGTAATCTAACTCTAGGTAACTACATCGGTGCCCTCAAAAATTTTTCAGAATTACAAGACGAATACAACTGTCTTTACTGTATAGTTGACATGCACGCAATAACTGTGCCACAAGTTCCAAAGGACCTTAGGGCTACTAGTCTAGATTTAGCATCCCTATACTTAGCTGCAGGACTTGACCCAGAAAAATCAATTCTATACATCCAATCCCATGTAAAACAACACGCGGAACTCTCATGGATTCTAGGAACTATCACAGGACTTGGTCAACTTCAAAGGATGACACAGTACAAGGACAAGGCTGCAAAACAAAAGGAATTAAACGCAGGACTATTGTTCTATCCTGTACTAATGGCAGCGGACATTCTTCTCTATGGCACAAACTTCGTACCTGTAGGAGACGACCAAACACAACATATGGAACTTACCAGGGACATTGCAGAGAGATTTAACTCTAGATACTCAGAAACTTTCGTCGTTCCAGAGATGATGAGAGCAAAAAAGGGAGCAAGGATCATGTCACTTCAAGATCCAACTGCCAAGATGAGTAAATCTGATCCAGATGAAAATGCAAGCATCTATCTCATTGAAGACGACAAGGCTACGGCGAGAAAGATAAAACGCGCAGTGACAGACTCAATTGGAATCATAAACTACACCGACGATCAACCGGGACTTAAAAATTTAATCGACATCTACTCAGTATTTGCAGATTTAACTCCAGAGGAAATCGTGAAGAAGTACGAAGGAGTTGGCTACGGAGTCTTTAAAGAAGAACTTGCAGAACTAGTAGTCGATGGACTTAAACCTGTTAGAACGAGATTCAAAGAAATCAGACAAGATAAGACATATTTAGAAGAAATATTAAAAGCAGGCGACGAAAAAGCAGAAAGACTGGCTGAACGCACCATGAAAAAAGTAAGAAGAAAGGTAGGATTTGTACAACTATGAAATTACCACTAAGAAGTGAAGTTAAAGAAGAATTAAAATGGGATATTACTAGACTCTACAAGGATAGGGACGCAGTAAAATCCGATATAAAATCTGCTAGTGAAATAGCAGACAAGATGGCAGAACTTAAAAATTTAAAGACTAAGGAAGAACTTAAAAATTTTCTAGATCTATACGAAGAACTTATGATTAAAGTATCTAGACTTAGCACATACTCAGAACTTATTTCCACCACAGACATGACAGATACTGACAATGTAAACTTCGCAAACACAATAGACATGAGTTTTTCTCCAATCTTTGAAAAGATAAGCTTCGTTGAAAATTTAATTCTATCACTAGATGAAAAAATAATAGACGATTACAAAAAAACTTATGAAGATTACCATGTATTCCTAGATAGTATTTTGAGAATGAAGGGTCATGTTCTATCAGATGAAGAATCCAAAGTCTTCGCATCACTTTCCTATGCATTAAACGGACCTTATAACACCTACGAAATCTCAAAACTTGCAGATATGAAGTTTGACAGTTTCGAAGTGGATGGAAAGACCTATGAAAATTCCTACGTTCTCTTCGAAAACTTCTACCAATACCACGAAGATTTAAAGGTGCGTAGAGCTGCATTTGAATCTTTTTCCAAGACTCTAGAAAACTATAAAAACACAACTGCAAGCCTCTACGAAATGTATCTAAATATTGAAAAGACCAAGGCTACTATGTGCGGATTCGATTCTCTAATCGACTACCATCTTTTTGGTCAAGATGTAAAGAGAGAACTATATGATAGACAAATAGACGTAATCATGGAAGACCTCGCTCCAATTATGAGAAAATTTGAAAAATTAGTTCAAAAATTCTACGGAATCGATGAGATGCACTTTGCGGATTTAAAACTTCCAATAGACAAAGAATTTAGCAAAGAAATTTCTGAAGAAGAATCTTGGAAGTACGTTGAAGAAGCCCTATCTGTAATGGGAGATGAATATCTAAAAGTAGCCATGAGTGCAAAGACAGATAGATGGGTTGACTTCGCATCAAATGTGGGCAAATCCACTGGAGGATTCTGTTCAAGCCCATACAAAAAAGGATCCTACATCCTTCTATCATGGACTAGAGAATTTGCAGAACTCTACACCTTGGTACACGAAATCGGACACGGAGTTCACTTCCACTATGCCCAAGAAAATAACAAGGCATTGGAAGAAGAACCATCCCTATACTTTATAGAATCACCTTCAACTTGCAACGAAATCTTGCTTTCAAAATACCTTTTAAAGAACACAACAGACGAAAGATTTAGAAGATATATTCTTGCAAACATGATTACAAATACCTACTTCCACAACTTCGTAACCCACCTACTAGAAGCTCACTACCAAAGAGAAGTCTACTACCTAGTTGACAAGGGAGAACCTATAAATGCAGATATCCTATCAGAATTAAAACTTAACACCCTTAAGAAATTCTGGGGAGACGAAATAGTTATGGATAAGGGAGCAGAACTCACTTGGATGAGACAACCTCACTACTTCATGGGACTATATTCCTACACATATTCCGCAGGGCTTACCATCTCAACCAACGCAGCAAACAATATCTATGAAAAAGAAGATGGAGCGAAGAACTGGATCGAAGCCCTTAAAGCAGGTGGCACTCTAAAGATCGAAGACCTTGCAAAACTTGGTGGAGTGGACATAAGCACAGACGCTGCCCTTAAAAATACCATCGCCTATATAGGAAGTATAGTTGATGAACTTGAAAAACTTATTTAAAACGAAAAAATTTGTGATATAATAAAACATAATATAATAGATGATAGGCTTTGAGGAGTAGGAATGGATTCTTTTTAGAGAGAAATCGGTTGGTGAGAGATTTCAAGATGAAGTTTTGAAGGTTGCAAAGTTAATTTCACACGTTGATTACGATATAATCTTTGAGAGCCCGGCAACGGGAATTAAGGTGGTACCGCGTCCTTCGTCCTTATGATGAAGAATGCGGTATTTTTTATATCAATCAAAAAATAAATTACGAGGAGGATTTATGAAGAGCTTAGATAAAACATATGATCCGAAATCATTTGAAGATAGACTCTATGATTTTTGGATGAAAGGTGGATACTTTACACCGGAAATAGATAAGAATAAAAAACCATTTACAATTATGATGCCACCACCAAATGTAACGGGAAACCTACACATGGGTCACGCCCTTAATAACACTTTACAAGATATTTTAATTCGTACCAAGAGAATGCAAGGTTACAGTGCCCTTTGGGTACCTGGCACAGACCATGCATCCATCTCCACAGAAGCAAAAGTTGTAGAGAAGATGAAAAAAGAAGGCAAGACCAAGGAGATGATCGGCAGAGAAGGGTTCTTGGAAGAAGCTTGGGATTGGACTCACAAGTACGGCGGAAATATCAAGAACCAACTTAAAAAACTTGGAGTTTCCTGCGACTGGACAAGAGATAGCTTCACCTTGGACGAACATCTTTCAAAGGCGGTTGAAGAAGTATTCATAAGACTTTATGAAAAGGGATTAATCTACAGAGGCGACAGAATTATAAACTGGTGTCCATCTTGTAAGACTGCTATCTCCGATACAGAAGTTGAACACGAAGACATAGAAGGTTCAATTTGGTACTTCAAATATCCGTTCGTAGATGGAGATGGATTTGTAGAAATCGCAACCACAAGACCAGAAACAATTCCTGGAGACTTGGCAGTTGCAGTAAATCCTAAGGACGAAAGATACTTCGGTCTAGTTGGCAAGAAGGTTCGTGTGCCTATTCTAGATGGAATAGAAATTCCTATTATAGAAGACGACTATGTAGAACTTGACTTCGGAAGTGGTGCCGTTAAGATCACACCATCCCACGATGTAAATGACTTCGAAGTTGGAGAAAGACATAATCTCGGACAGAAGAAAATCTTCACCGACGACGGACATTTAAATGAACTAGCTGGCAAGTACTGCGGACTAACCATAAAAGAAGCAAGAAAGAAAATCATCGAAGACTTCAAAGAACTTGGATACTTTTCAAAGGAAGAAAAACACGACCACGCAGTTGGAGTTTGCGAAAGATGTAAGACAACAATAGAGCCACTTATTTCTAAACAATGGTTCGTTAAGATGGAGCCACTTGCAAAACCTGCACTAGAAGCATACAAAAGGGGCGAAGTGAACTTCATCCCAGAGAGATTTGCAAAAGTATATGTTAACTGGCTTGAAAATATAAGGGACTGGTGTATCTCAAGACAACTATGGTGGGGACATAGACTTCCTGTTTACTATGTGGAAGAAACTGGCGAAACCATCGTTAGTCGTACAGACCCATCCCTAGATGAAAAATATAAAGGACTTACCATAAAACACGACGAAGATACTCTAGACACATGGTTTTCATCAGCACTATGGCCATTCTCAACCCTTGGTTGGCCGGACAAGACTGCGGACCTAGATTACTTCTTCCCAACAGACGTGCTAATCACAGGCTACGATATTATTTTCTTCTGGGTTTCTAGAATGATCTTTAGTTCCCTAGAACAAATGGGAGAAGTTCCATTTAAGGACGTACTATTCACAGGACTTGTAAACGATGCCCAAGGAAGAAAGATGAGTAAGTCACTTGGAAACGGAATCGACCCACTAGAAGTAATAGATAAATACGGTGCAGACGCACTTAGATTTACCCTCGTAACTGGAAATAGTCCAGGAAACGACATGAGATTCTACTACGAAAGAGTAGAAGCAAACAGAAACTTCGCCAATAAACTTTGGAACGCATCTAGATTTGTGCTAATGAACCTAGAAGATAGCGACCAAGAAAAAGTGCTCGTGGTAAATGCATTTACTCAAGAAGATAAATGGATTCTAACCAAACTTCAAGAAACTATTGACGAAGTGACAACCCACTTGGATAAATATGAAATCGGACTAGCAGCAAATGAAATCTACGACTTTATCTGGAACGAATACTGTGACTGGTACATCGAAATGGTTAAGCCAAGACTTTATGGCGAAGACTCTCCATCTAAGACTGCAGCTAAAGAAGTACTTCTAAAAGTTCTAAAAGATATCTTGAAACTACTTCATCCATTTATGCCATTTATCACTGAAGAAATATATTCTCACCTACCAGGAGTAGAAAAAGCTATAATCGTAGAAGATTTCCCAGTAGTGGACAAAAAACTTATCTTCAAAGAAGACTTTGACAGAGTTGAATATCTAAAAGATGTTATAAGAAAGATCAGAAACGCAAGAAGCGAACTAGACGTACCTAATAGCAAGAAATCAGAACTCTTCGTAAAGACTGAAGATGCAGAAATCAAGAAGACCTTTGAACTTGGAATGGAAACTCTCCTTACTTTAGGATTTGGAACTGAACTCATCTTCACAGAAGAAAAGATCGAAGATAGCGTATCAATTGTGCTAGATAGGGCAGAGCTAATGCTTCCTATGAGTGAGCTTATAAACTACGCGGAAGAATTAGAAAGACTCGAAAAAGAAAGCGAAAAACTTACCTCAGAAATCACAAGGGCAACTAAGAAACTTGCAAACGAAGGATTCGTTAAGAAGGCACCAGAAAGCGTAGTTCAAGAAGAAAAAGACAAACTCGTTAAGTACGAAGAAATGAAAGTACAAGTTGAAAATAGAATAGAAGAGATCAGAAAAAAACTATGAAAAAAATACTTTTACTAGCAACCGGGGGCACCATCGCCTCCGTTGCTACTGAAGATGGACTAAGTCCAGGTACAACTGCAGAAGAACTTCTATCCTACGTGCCAGATGTAAAAGAGTTTGCCGATGTAGAAGTAAAACAGATTTTAAATATAGATTCTACCAATATTGAGCCGGAACACTGGCTTCAAATCGCAGAAGAAATTAGAAAAAACGATGGCTATGACGGATATGTAATCACCCACGGCACAGACACCATGGCTTACACCTCCGCCGCACTATCCTACTTAATTCAAAACTTTAACAAGCCCATAGTCCTAACTGGATCACAAAAACCTATTACAGATTCCATAACCGATGGAGTTAAAAATCTTATGGACGCAATTAGATTTGCATCTCAAGACGATGTGAGAGGAGTCTACGTAGTCTTCGATGGCAAGGCGATCATCGGTACCAGGGCAAAGAAACTAAGATCTAAATCATATTCCGCCTTTGATTCTATAAACTATCCAGTGGCGGCATTTATAGATGGACCGAGAATATTTAGATATGTGGACGAGAGGAAAGATACCTGCGAGCCAACCTTCTACAATGAACTAAATCCAAAAGTGTTTTTACTTAAACTAACTCCGGGAATGGAGCCGGATATTTTAAACTATATCTTTAAATCCTATGACGCGGTAGTACTAGAAACCTACGGTGTGGGAGGAATTCCATTTGAATCTAGAAGAAATTTTTTACAAGAACTTAGTAAACATAAGGACAAAGTGGTGGTTCTATCCACTCAAGTAATGCTTGAAGGCTCCGATGCGAAGACCTACGAAGTTGGATATAAATTTCTAAAGACCGGAGGAGTAATCGAAGCCTATGACATGGTGGTAGAGTCCTGTGTGGTAAAACTAATGTGGATCTTAGCAATCACAAAGGACCCAGCAGAAGTGAAGAAACTCTTCTACACTCAAGTAAACAAGGATATCCTTTTGACATGAACCTTTATATAACGAGACATTCAAAAACACTTTGGAACACATTGGCAATCAACCAGGGACATCTCGATTCGCCACTTACAGAAGAAGGCATCGAACTTGCTCTGAGTTTAAGAAAATATAAAATAAAATTCGACAAGGTATTTTCATCGGATCTTTATAGAGCCTACCACAGTGCTAGATTAATCGTAGGAGATGAAGTTGAAATAGAAAAAACTCCACTCCTTAGAGAAATAGACGTAGGCATGTGGAGCGGAAAAAGTCTTGAGAGAATCAGAAGAGAACACAGAAAATCCATAGATACCTACTTCAAAGAGCCGCAAGATTTCAGGAATCCAAGCGGAGAAGATCTCTACGATCTAATGGAAAGGGTGGATAGATTCTTTAACGAATGTATATTTTATAAGGATTATACAAACGTGCTAATAGTAACTCACGGAGTCACCCTCTGTGCAATCTTAGATTATATAGAAAAAGTGCCAATGGAAAAATTTTGGTCCAATGGCAAAAGAAGAAATTCCCAATACAACTTGGTAGAATGTAGAGGGAATAGATTAAAAATTATAAAAAAAGCTCCTAAAAGTAAAAATAGGAACTATTCGCTGTAGTCATAACCGTCTACAGCTAATTTTTTTGAAAATAAAAAGCTGGAGAACACTATCTTCATAGTGTCATCTTTAAATTTAAGCATATTGTTTACATATATGTCGAAGCCATCCACTTGAAACATTCTGTAGCTACCAGTATCTGGCACGCCTTTTGTAACTTCAAGTTCGCAGATTCCAGACACGCCACAGCAGCCTTGAAGACCGTGATCAATATGGAAAGACTTCATATCTTTTTTTAAAAGGTATTCTTTTACCCCTTTATCAAATTCAATTTTCATAATATCACCATAATTATTCTACTAAATAATAGAAACATTTTCAAGAATTGTGAATAAATGATATAATTAACTCATGAGTCATAGAATTACACTTTCGGATATTTTAAGAGACGACGGCTCTCTAATAAAAAATAACGCCGAGAGAAATTTAAAAAATAATAAAAAAATTAAAAAAATTCTAGATGGCAATCCAAAAAACTTAGTCGTCCTTGCAGATGGTTTTGAAACCATAAATTTTCTAAAAGAAAATAAAATTCTCGTGGACCTGATCTATATTGACCCACCATTTAACACTGGCAAGACCTTTGGCATAGAAATTGATGCGGGAGATGAGAAGATCTACAAGGATTGTTATGAGGACAACTTGGACAAGGATGAATTCTTACTTTGGATGTATGAGATTCTTACAAGACTTAAAAATCTTTTAAAAGAAACTGGATCCATCTTTCTTCATGTAGATTATAGAACATCGTCGGAGTTAAAACTCATAATGGACAAGGTATTTGGAGATAGTAACTTTGTAAATGAAATCATCTGGTCCTACAAAAGCGGCGGTGCTGGCAAGAAATCTTTTTCCAAAAAGCATGACAATATTCTATTCTACTCAAAGGATTATAGGCAAAAAATCTTCAAACCACTGAAAGAAAAATCCTACAATAGAGATTTTAAACCCTACAATTTTAAAGGTGTGAAGGAATACAAAGACCATCTCGGCTACTACACAATGGTAAACATGAAGGACGTGTGGAACATAGACATGGTAGGACGGACCTCATCGGAGAGGGTGAAGTACCCGAGCCAAAAACCTTTTGAACTTCTGAGAAGAATCATCGAGTCGACGACAGAAGAAGGCATGACTGTGCTAGATATATTTGGCGGTTCAGGATCCACTGCAAAAGCTGCATCCATCTTGAAAAGACACTATATTCACGGGGACATATCCGAATATTCTTGCTCCGTTGCAAGAGAATATTTAGAAGATGCAACATACTTTTCAAATCGTAAATTCGAATTTAGAAGTGAATTTATAGACGGTGAGTTTACCTGCGAAATAGAAAATGGCGGCGAACTTAAAAGGGCATATGTAAAGAAAATCATGGTTTCAGTGGACGGAATTCAGTTCCAAGATTTCAAAGAGTACTCAGAAATAAATAAAGCAAAATATAATTACATATATTTAGAAAATATATTTGGAAAATTTAAAGTAATAGAGGTAAGAAAATGATTGAAAAATTTAAACAAAACGAACACAGTAATATCGCTCATGTAGTTGGAGTTGTCTCAGGCAAGGGAGGTGTGGGTAAATCCACAGTTACTACAGCTCTTGCAGCAGAACTCACTAGAAGAGGAAAGAAAGTCGGCATCCTAGATGCTGATATAACAGGACCATCAATTCCAAAGGCATTTGGCATGGAGGAGATGGCACTTTCAAATGGACAAGAAATCCTACCAAAAGAATCTAACGCAGGAGTAAAAGTAATCTCTGTAAATTTAATCCTAGGAGATCCGACCCAACCAGTGCTATGGAGAGGACCGATCGTTGGTCAAGCCATAAACCAATTTTTTAAAGATGTAAGATGGGGAGATTTGGACTACCTACTTGTGGACATGCCACCGGGAACAGGAGACGTAGCACTTACAGTATTCCAATCACTTCCACTCGATGGAGTGGTCATAGTCTCAACACCACAACAACTGGTAGGACAAATCGTAGAAAAATCTATAAACATGGCTAAACTTATGAATATAAAGGTGCTTTCACTGGTAGAAAATATGAGCTACTTCGTATGCCCATCCTGCATGGAAAAGCACTACATCTTCGGCGAATCAAACATAGATGAGATTGCAAAGAGACACAAGGTAGAAAATATATCCAAGCTACCATTTGATATGACCAACGCAGAAAACATGGATCATGGATATGGAGACGATATATTTATTAAAGAATTAGAACCAACAGTAAAGGAGATTTTAGAACTTGAAAACTAGAGTATGTATTGTCGGAGGAGGTCCAGCAGGACTAACCGCCTCTCTATACCTATTAAGAGCAGGCATCGACCACGTCATTATCGAAAAGAACGAATACGGTGGAAATATCCTAGAAGCTATATCCATCAAGAACTACCCAGGAATCGTAGATATTTCTGGAAGAGAGTATATCATGTGCCTAAGAAGTCAAATCGACCTATACGATGGCAAATTTATAAGAGGCTCAGTAACCAATATTGAAAGAGAAGGAGACAAATTTAAAATCTCCACCAAGAGAAGAGAAATCGTATCAGATTACTTAATCATAGCAACCGGAACCAAGAGACTTAGCTCAGGAATTGAAATCCACAACTTTGACAACACATCATTCTGTGCACTATGCGATGGAAGCAATTTCAAAGGCAAGTCAATAAGTGTCATAGGAGCGGGAAACAATGGAGTGGACTCTGCAATCTATCTATCAAACATTGCAAAGGACGTGACTATTTTCTCTGATGTAGATGCACCAAGCTGCGACCACACCACCTATGAAATGGCAAAGAATATAGAAAATATAAAATTTGAATTCAATGCAAAAGTTACAGACGTATATAGAGACAAACTTGTATACCAAAAAGACGGCAAAGAAGTAGAATTCGAAACAGAAGGAACATTTATTTACATCGGATTTACACCAGAAACAGAAATCTTTGACGAAGTTAAAAAAGACGAATATGGCTATATCTATGTGGACAAGAATCTAAAGACCTCAGTGGACAAAGTATATGCCTGCGGAGACTGTATCGAAGGATCCTTTGGACAACTTGTAACAGCCCAAGCAACTGGAGCACAAGCTGCCATAAGTGTAGGAAAGGAGCTTAGAAAATGCGCCTTTTAATCTCAAGTTCAAACTATCTATATGAATACAACGAAGGTAAATTAAATAAAATAAAGAAAGGTTCATTCTGGAAAAAATCCGGACCAAACTATGTCTACAAAGACACCTACCACGGCAAAGAAAAATTAGAATTTAAGGGAAATGTAATCGACTTTTCAGAAGATTACTTCATAGTTAAGACGAGATTTTTCCAAATGTACAAGGGAGTAGACCTAGTGCGTACATTTAAATTTGATGTAAACTCCATCCAAGTTTTGAAAGAAAATATATATTCAAGACAAGGGGACATGAGATTTGCACCGGGCAACATCCTTATAGGTTCACCAGAATTTGTAGCAATCTATGACGAAAGTTTAAACCCACTCTACGAAGTTACAGCTCTAGAACTTGGAGTAAATGAAATAATAGATGCTCGCATGATTGCAGAAGGACAAAAAGGAGCAGGTCACCTTAGAATAATCGCAAAGGATAACCTAACTGTACTAGAAATAAATCCAATCACAAAGATTGCATATAGTACAATCAACTTCAAAACTATGGGTTTAATTGAAGGCATAAACGACTACGCCTTCAATGTGAAGAACAGAGCCCAAGTGTTAAATGTGGAAGATAAAGTGGTACTAGTTTTAAATGACCTTGGAATTATATTGGTCTATGATGAATACTACAAATTCCAAGAAAAGATAGAACTTCTAAAGACTCCAATCGACTTCTTAACACCATGTTTTGACGGAGTAGACGAAATCGAAGAAGATGATTATAGACAATATATAGACATGTACGGATCAAGAATGGAACATGAAAATATCAGAAGAATGGACAAGATCAACAAGACTGGTACATCTGTACTTAACATGGATGACCTACAAGAACTTACAGACGGAGTAATCATCTATGGAAGTAGAGACTGTGTTCACTGCGAAGGAGCCATCGACATGGTATCCGATGCCCACAAGGAATTTGATTTCAAATCCTACTACATGGACCTATCAGACGAAGAAATGTATAGAAAAGAAAAAGATATCAAATCTTATCCAACCACTGTAATTCTAAAGGATGGACAAGAAAAACATAGATTCGTCGGCAAACTAAACTACGAAGACTTCCTAGAAAAATTGGAGGAAGAATGAAAAAATTCGCAATCTTCGACTTCGATAAGACTATAACCGACAGAGATTCTATAAAGATTTTATGGCAGAACTATGGAAAGAAGATGGGAGTGCACTTTCTTCTGCAAGGAATATCCATCGGGATTAGCTTTATTGGGTACAAGTTCACCGGAGATTTCAATCCCACCAAGAATAAAATGGCGAAAATCTTTGACTATTTGACAGAAGAAGATATAGATGAATTTGTAAACGAAGTCTTGCCAAAATACTACTACAAAGACGCACTGGAAGAATTAGAAGAATTAAAAAAAGATGGATTTGAGCTGCTACTAGTCAGCGCATCCTACGAAAATTACATGAAAAAAGTCGGGGACAACCTCGGCTTTGACTTTGTAATCGGGACCCGTCTCGGCAGATTAAACGAACTCATAGGAAACAACAACCGAAGAGAAGAAAAGGTAGCACGCATAGAATCCTATCTAGAAAATACAAACGAAGCCATCGACTACGACAATTCCAGATCCTACTCCGACTCCTATAGAGATGACAAGTACATGATGGAACTGACCGCCAACAGATACTTGATCAACTCCAACGTGAGAGAAGAAGGATTTAGAAACTTAGTGTGGAAATGATACTGCACGTAGATATAGATGCATTTTACGCATCTGTTGAAGAATTAGACAATCCAAATTTAAAAGGAAAACCAGTAGTGGTTGGAGGTAGAAGCAGAAGAGGAGTCATAACCACCGCAAATTATGAAGCGAGAAAGTTCGGACTCCATTCCGCCATGCCCATTTTTATGGCGAGAAGCCTCTGCCCGCAAGTAATCATCGTGCCGGGGAGGATGTATCGCTATAAAGAAAAGAGCATCGAAGTATTTTCAATCTTAAAAACCTACGCAAAAGTAATAGAACAGGTCTCCATCGACGAAGCATACCTTGACATCGCAGGTACAGAAGACGGAAGAGAACTTGCAATGAAGATAAAATCAGAAGTCAAAGAAAAGACGGGGCTCACCATCTCAGTAGGACTCTCCTACAACAAATTTCTTGCGAAAATCGCATCGGATTGGAACAAACCAGACGGATTTATGGAGATTGACGAAGACATGGTGCCGGAGATTCTATATGACTTAGACATCTCAAAAGTCCATGGCATTGGAAAAGTCTCAGAAGATAGACTAAGAGAGCTTGGAATAAATAATGTCAAGGATTTAATGAGTCTAAGCCGTGAGTACATGACTTTGGAATTTAACAAGATGGGGCACGAACTCTACGACAGAATAAGAGGCATCGACAGAAGAGAAGTAAAAGGCGACAGAAAGAGGAAATCCATGGGAGTTGAGAGGACATTTACACCGACAGGAGATGAGAAAATCCTCTACGAATATATAGACAGATTCTCAAAAGAACTCTCGGAAGATCTAAAGCGGATAGACAAATCCGCCATGACCATCACAATTAAAATAAAAACGGATAAATTTAAAATCCATACCATCTCCAAAACATTTTTGGAAAGCATAGAAAAGTACGAAGATATAAAAAATATCGCAGAAGAACTCTACGACAAATTGGAAAATAGAGAAAGATTAAGGCTCCTTGGCATCACAGCATCGAGCCTAGTGGATAGAAAAAAGATACAGCTAAATTTTTGGGAGAACAAATATTGAAAGACAAGAAACTCTTAGCAAAAGAACTGACAGGACCATTTATCGAAGAAAATAACATCACCTATCTAGGAAGAGAAGGCGACGACTACAGGCTCAAGATGGAAGGGGACAAGAAACATCTAAACGCATTTGGAATGTACCACGGCGGAGTACTATTCACCTTGGCGGATACAGCGGCAGGACTTCTTATGATAGACGATGGCAAAACTGCAGTGACCATGCAATCAAATGTCAACTTCGTTGGAAATATAAACGGAGGGACACTTTACACCCATACAAGATACATTCACAAAGGCACAACCACCTATGTAGTAGAAGCAGAAGTGAGGTCCGAAGAAGGGACACTACTGCTCATAGGAACATTTACATTTTACGCGTCAAAAGCACTTAAAATAGTTAATCTTTAGTTAAATTTTAGATTAACTATTTTTTTATGCACTAAATTGTAAAAATAATGTAAAATTTCATGAAAAAATGTTGATTTTAACTATATTAATATGATATATATTGATAACATGTGATATAATAATACTATATGTAAACTGATAAATTAGGATACTTGTACATAAATCAACTATCTACAAAATTATCAATTTAAATAATAATATAAATAATCTATCGGATTAAGTATCTGGATAAAAGAGCTTATACTAGTAGAAAAGGAGAAAAGTATGGAACAACTAAGAGAGAGAAGCAAAAGAGCATTGACATTATTTTTAGCGATAGTCATGATACTCACGTCGCTACCAATTGATGTACTTGCCAAAGTTAATCATGAAAACTTAACGGATTACAAGGCAAAGATTATTAACGAGTTTAAACCCGTTAAGGTGGCAAAGCCTGAAGAAGGCAAGACGGCTGAGGATTTAATAAAAAATCCTGCTCAGCCAGCTATCTACACCCTACGCACAGACTACAGGGTACAAAGAGGGGAAAAGTATCAGGTTGACTACCAACCATACATTGCCAGTGTAGGCGAAGCAGCAACTCAAGCAGAAAAGGACAAGGTCAATAAGACCATGAATCTACCTGACATTGCAGGTTATGACAAGCCACAAAAAGATTTTACAATTGACTACAATACTGTTAAAAATGAGGCAGATGGAAAAAATAAAAAAGGCGATGATGTTAACGGATTAAGATATTCCGCCAATAAAGAGTTTAAATACGATGCTAAAAGTAATGAAATTAAAATCAAACATGTCTTCCAAGAACTAGAGGACTTTACTAAGTACACAAATCCAGACGGAACAATTACAAGTATTGACGGAGAAAAAGGCACACTTATAAAAAAAGGCGAAAGCACCCCTAACGAAGAGACTGCTGAAGAAGTAAAAAAGCATGAGCTTATAACCACTCAAAACGGAAACACTGGTTCCACTATGCAAGCCAGCCCTTTGAGTGAAGGTCATCCGAATCGAAAAGGCTTTATCCCAGAAGCTAACTATATAAATATGCAAGTTCCAGAAAATGCTGAGAACTTTATTTTGGAATACCGTTACAACCGTGCCCACTACGATGTAGTTTTTGACACACAAGGCGGAACAGCTCTTCCAACTCGTACACTTTATTATGAACAAGTGATTCCTAAAATTGCAGATGCCGATATTCCTACAAAAGTCGGCGGGGAATTTCAAGGCTGGAAACCATCTGTTGACTTAACAACAAAGGATGGAAGAACAACTTTTAAAGCAAATGAAATAATTAAAGTTGCAACTGGCGGCGCTATCAAAAATCTTGATGCCAATTTGATTATGCCGGCAAGTAATGTTACTTTCACAGCTGTGTGGAAGGACAAGGAAAAGGCAGACTACGCAGTCCAATTTTGGGCAGAAAAGGCAGACCATGCTGATGGTGCTTCTTTAGCAGATAAGTATGAGTATATGGGCACTCGTGTCTATAAAGACAAAGACACAGGCATGAGACCAGACCTCGATAAGGAGCCTGTAAATGGAATAAAATTCCCAGACCTAGATAATACCCGTCTACAAAAAATTTGGAAGGGCGAAAAATTCAATCGTGGCAGAGATCTTTATCTAAACAAATTCTTTGTTTACAATAAAGAATTAACCGATAAAGAAAATGAAGACCAAAAAAAACCAGGCATGGTTAAGTCTGTGTCAGCCACAGGTAAGACTGTCTACAACATCTACTACGATCGCCAAGTCTATGACCTATACTTTACAAAGTCCAATAAACAACCTGAAAAAAATACTTTATACCCAGAAATTTGGGGCTACGACCCTGCAAAGGGAGAGGCGGTAATGCTAGGTGGTCCTGGCAATCTTTACCACTACAAGGCGAGATTTAATGAAATGATGTATAAGTGGCCAAACGATGCCAAGCAAACCAAGGGCTTTACACCGGGCTATCAATCTTTTGGTTGGGGACCAAACTACGCTGTCTCTAATTGGCCGGAACACCTTGACACGCCGCCATATAGACTTAATGCTGATCAGTTCCTTGACATGGCTAACTATACCAGTTGGGGCGGCTATACTAAGCATATAGATAAGGGCGACGGCACAAGCATCAATTTAGATCCATTAGACTTTACAACCCTTTCCTTCGGTATAAAGCAGGATCATCCATCTATCCCTCACCACATGGACTTTTGGATGGACGGCTTTAAGTCAGGAGAAACCATCATCCGCTACGACCTTGTAAGAACCAAGGCGGACACCGCCGGTCTGGACTATGGCCACAAATACCCGATAGTTACAGGCTTCACCCCTTATGGCTATAATCCTAGAGATTCATGGCCGGTAATCAAAGAGGGAAGCGAGGAAAATGGCCGTGTGACTGAAGATGATATTGATAACCTAAACGACGAGCGTGATGGAATCACACTTAATACTAGTGGGACATACTATAACAACCAAGGCATCAAAATACCTATAGGTCAGCTAGACTTTATCCCCGTCTTCTATAGCGATCAAGACGATTATGGCGATCCAAAAGATGGTGGTCAAGCATTTACAGAAAACGGCTATCTACAATTCCATTACACTCGTAACAAGTACCCACTAAGGTTTAATTACGACCCATCAATTATTAGAGATGACAGTTATTTTAAATCTACCAACCAATTGGATACCTTCTATGAATTCCCACTCAAGGCCCTAAGTCCTGATGTAGATTCAAATGATGAGTATAAGAAAGTAGGCACAAAGGAAGGTCCTAAGAACCTATTAGACAATCCAGCAAATTTGCAAAAATTAGGTCTAAAAGATCTTGTATACACAGATTCAAAAGATGGAAAACTCAAGGTTAAAAGACCAGAAGGCCTTTCCGACCAAATGGTCTTTAAGGGCTGGGCACTAGACCCTGCTGGAACTAAACTTATTTGGGAGAACCCAGGCGAAAAAATGCCTTTCCACCCAATTAACCTCTACGCTAAATGGGGCGAACCTGATTATCAATGGAAGGTAACTTTCGACCCGAACGGTGGAAATTTAAGCTCAATTGACGAAGCAAAAGTAACTAAAAAACGCAAGATCATCCAAGTAGGGGACAAAGGTCAAGAAGAGACCAAAACTTTTGCGCAAAAAGAAAAGAATGAAGGCGACAAGCAAGTCTTTACAGTTATTCAAAGACAAAAACTTGTAGAGCCACCAAAGCCTACAAGAAAGGGCTACGACTTTATGGGCTGGGAAATTATCCATTATAAGAAAAATCAAAAAGGTGACTACACAGACGAAATCGATACATCTTATAGAGACACCTATAAGGTTCCAGAATTATACTCCTTCGGTAACGACGTTGTATCACCAGTATATCTAAAGGCAATTTGGGTACCAAACGACAGAGTAGATGTAGATATAGTACATCACATTCTAAGCTTGGATTTAAGTAAAGAAACAAAAAAGATAACTGAGACTTTGCATAAAAAGCGTACAGGTTACCTTGTTGCTACAAGTGGAGACAAACAAAATGAAGAATATATCTTGGCAAATCACGAAGAGCTTGAAGAAAAACTACCGGATGATTTAAAGGCACTATACAAAGACTATAATAAAAGGGTAAAGGCGAATAACACCTTCTTCCAAACTTTCAAAGTAGAGCCAGAAAAGATTCCTGATCCTAATGATTCAAGCAAAACGATAGACAATCCAAAATTCAAAGACAATGTCTTCCACTTCTTCTACAGACCATTTAGAACTCGTGACTACACGGTCAACTATATAGATGAAAGATATAAAGCAAAAGTCGAAGATTTCTTTAAGGGATTGAAGCTCACAGACACAAGCAGTTTAAAAGATGACGCTCTTTTAAAAGCAAATGAAGAAAATAAAGAGAAATTTGAAGCTAAGAGAACAGATTTTGAGAAACTTATTAAGGAATACCAAATTATAGATCCAGAAGCTGTTTCCAATGGTAATCGCCACTACGATGCAAGAAACTATAGACAAATACCTGGCTGGGTATTAGCTAAAAATGAAAAGCCACAACAACAACTATTCTTCGATGTAAATGAAAAAACAAATGAATTCTTGGGCATCAATGGCACTGGAGCAGATCAAGTTTTCTTCTATTATAAGGATGTAAGAGTAATCGAAGTTCCAAATAAAGATGACCCGGTACCAGATGGCTATGTAAGAGTAACTTTTAAAGCAGACAAAGGCGGAGCATTTACTGACAAGGACGGAAATTCAAAGACAGAATTATATTACGATGTAATTAAAGGACTTAAATCAGACCTACTTCCAGAACCAAAAGAGTTAGAAGAAGGAAAAGAAAAAGAGGCTGGCAAGTATTATGTAACACCAGAAACTGGAAAGAAATTTATAAAATGGGATGAAAAACCATTATTAAACAAAAACACAATAGTTGATAATGATACAAAAGACTTCTATGTATTTACTGCGAAGTTTGAATGGTCAGGCTTATCTGCATCAGGTCTTGTAAGAACAGAAGCCTTTAAAGATCCTAATATAATTGAAGCTAATCCTTCTGATCCGAAAGTAAAACCAAAAGATTGGTCTAATAAATTTGCTCCAACTATTGAGGACTTAAAGAAACAATTAGTTTGGATGGAAAAAGGTGCTGAAAAACCACTTCCAACAGGAGCAAAGATACAATTATTTGATCCAGATGGCAATGAATTAACAAGTGACGATCAAGTATATAAATTGGTCGAGGAAAAGAAAGCTGCCGACAATGTAGAACTTGTTCGCACAGTAAATATCAAGGCTAAGGTTACCTTTAAAGGTGGCAAAGACCCACAAGAACTTGATATACCTATTAAAGTTTACAAAAATGTTTACGAAGCATTGACTACAGGAAAGAAACCACTATTCTTAACAGAAGCTGAAAAAGGCGACCTTAAGGACATTACCGGAGAATATGTAATGGTTACAGTTGCCCCTACTGGCGATATGTCATCCAAGGACAACAAGGTTTACTTTGTCAATAAAAATGCTTGGGTTGAAATTTCAAACGACTCAAATGGCAAGGCATCACTTATCAATTGGACAGCTGATAAAGTTGGACAAAATGATGATGGTAAAGCCAATGGCAAGTTCGACTTTGCTAAACGCCATAAATTTACTGAAAACACAGTAATTAGTCCAAGATTCTCACAAACAAGTGAGCTTGTAGCCCATGAATCATATAAAGATGATAAGAACAATTGGGTTAACGACTTTATAACTAGCGAACTTACAAAGGACAAACTTAAAGCAGCTATTCAAGTGAAAAATGGTAGTGCCGTAGCTTTAGGCGATGGTGATACTGTAACTATAGTAGATGACGCAGGCAAGGAATATGCAGATGATGATGCATTAAAGAAAGACCTATACGAAAAGCTACAAGAAAAAGATGATAACGGTAAAGTAAGTAGAACTGAAAATATAAAGGTAAAAGTTACCTTTGCAAACGGAGAAGTTCAAACACTTACTGTACCAGTTAAGGTTATCAAGAACATCTACGAAGCAAAGACCAAAGAAGGAAAGCCAGACTATGTTCCAGATAACTATGTAAAAGTAACTCTTGATCCAACTACAAAGGCGAAAGACCCACAAAAATATTTCTACTATGTAAATCCAGATGCTAAAGTTCAAATACCGGTCAAAGACCCTGTAGGCGTAAAAGAAGACTTTACAGGATGGACAATGAAGGCAGACGGCGCAACAGGTGCTGGTACTAGTTATAAACTAAGTGAAAGACACCAATTTGCAGAAGACTCAACGATCATAGCCCAATATGGCCAAGGCAAAGCCAAGATTAAATATGTTGACGAAAATAAAAAAGAAATTGACCCTAAGTACTATATAGACGGAGAAGATTACCCTACAGAAAAAATTGGTAAGCTTGGTGATAATATTCCAGATCCAGCGCATAATCAAAATGCAGAAAAAGCAGCAGCACCTAAATTTAAAGGCTATATTATAAGTAATGTAAGTATAGATAAAAAACCTGCAAATTATACAGACCCAGCAACTGCTACAATCACTTACCAATACAATAAGAAAATAACAACAGATGACAAATCAAAATCAAATGTTCACTTCCCAGTTGTCTTTGATGCTAATACAGGTGCATTTGAATCAGCACCTAAAGATAAAAAAACTGTCTATGTATACTTCGATGGCGATGAGGCAACTCCTGAACCTGTAACTTTTAAAGAAGTCAGAGAAGCAGTAGAAGAAAAATATGGAAAGCCTTCTAAGGCAAATGAAAACTTCATAGAATGGCAAGATAAGGCAAAGAGTGGGTCAGCAGTTGCCGATAATTACGAAATTAAATTCAAAGGTTGGGATTCACAAACGTATGAGGCAATACCGGAAATTTTCTATGCAGCTTATGGAAAGGCAAGTGCAAAGATTGTTTATCTTGACTTAAATGGCAAGCCTATTGCTGATGACTATAAGATCGACGGAGTAGAATATCCAACAGAAAAAGCTGGCACAGCTGGTGAAGCAATAGACAAAAATGTTTATACAGCAGAAACCGCTCCTAAGTTTACAGGTTATAAGTTCAACAGAATCGAACTTAATCCAAAAGATGGAAAATATGCCCTAAGCAAGAAGGCAACAATTAAGATTTACTATGAAAAAGATTCTGATGTCATTCCTGCAGAAAATGGAACAAAAAAACCGAACGGATATGTAGAAGTAAAATTTGTTCCAACAGATAAGGCAAAAGATACAACAGAAAAGATTTTCTATGTAAATCCTAAAAAAGAAGTAACAATTCCGATTGCAGACCCAGTGGCTAAGGCTACATTCACATTCAAAGAATGGAAGATAGGCGACGTAACAACAGGAACAAAGTACAATCCAGCAACACCAAAGATGTTTACTGAAAAAACAACAGTAATTACTGCAACTTATGAGGAAACAAAAAATATCATCCCTTACGACCCAAGTGCTACAGACCCAATGTCAAGACCAGAAGGCTATGTAAGAGTAAGCTTTGCAACAGATAATGGATTAAAATTAACGGAACAAAAAGCATATTATGTAAAGAAAAATGCAGGTATAACACTTGGAGATACAAAACTTGCAAAACCAAATTATACAGCTGATACTGGATACAAGTTTGAAAAGTGGGATCAAGAAGATACTACTGAAATAAAAGACGCTGATATAGTAATAACAGCAAAGGCGACTGTTTTACCTGATTTTGATACAGTAAACCACCTTGGCTATGTAAAGGTAACTTTCAAAGCAGGCGACAATGGTGTAATAAAAGAAAATGACAATGTGATAAACGAAAAAGTTTATTATGTAAATCCAACTAAGTATGTAAACTTAAATGCACCTACACCTGTAGGAAATACAGGCTATGATTTCGCGGCATGGAAGAGCGACAAGTCTCAAAGTGATTTTAGTCTAGCAAACTTTGTAAACTATAAAGAAGATACAACTATAACTGCAATGTTCAACCAAAAGGAAGCAGTTTATCCAAAACTTAAAGATGATGGATCAGACAAACCAGCAGGCTATGTAGAAGTTACTTTTGCAATAACTGGCACTGGCGGTAGTATTGCGAAAGGAGAAGTCACAACTTACTATGTAGATCCAAATAGACAAGTTTCACTAAAAGCTCCTAAGACTATAGCTGGAGTAGGATATCAGTTTGATAAATGGAGACTGGGAACTAACCCTACAGACCAAACAATAGACCCCGCTGACCAAAAACAGTATAGTGAGAACACAACTATCTATGGTAGCTTTACTAAACTTAAAGACATCATACCGGCAACTAATGACGATGGAACACCTAACCTACAACCAGTAGACTATGTAACTGTCTTATTTATCGGAGGAGACCACGCTAATAGTGTGGATGGACAAATCTTATATTATGTCAATCCAAAGGCAAATCCTGCGAAAACTATTGGAGACTTAACAAAGCCTACAGTAACACCTGATGTAGGTTGGGAGCATACAGGCTGGGATATACAAGATTCTACAGTTATAAAGGATTATATCTTTGTAGTTGCAGAATATAAGGCTCTTGATGATGTAATACCAAAGACAAAAGCTGATGATTCGGAAAAACCAGCAGGCTATGTAGCAGTTACATTCAAGGCTGGAGCAAATGGCACGCTTCAAGGAGGAGAAAAGACTTACTTTGTAAACCCTGCTAAGTATGTACATCTTGCTTCACCAACACCAGTTCCGAATAGCAATATATTTGAGTTTTCAACATGGGAAAGTGATGATAAAGACTTAATATTGGCAAACAATATTAAATTTACTAAAGACACAATTATAACTGCAAAGTTTAATCCGGTAGGCGATGTAATACCAGAAACAAAACCAGACGGCTCAGCAAACGTACAACCACCAACTTTTGTTAAAGTTACTTTTGTAATTGATCCAGCAGAAGGTGGAAATATTGATGCAGGAGAAATACGCACTTACTTTGTAAATCCAGCTAAAGATGTTACAATTCATCCACCAAAGACAAAAGCAGACACAGGCTATGAATTTGACAAGTGGAGTATAGACACTACAACAGCTAATAAATATACTATTGACACAACTGTTAAAGGAGAATTCAAAAAGCTAGATGAGATAATTCCGGCTAAGAATCCTGATGGTACATTGAATGCCAAGCCGGAAGGCTATGTAACAGTTCAATTCCTAAAGGGAGCTAACGGCGTACTAGATGGACAAACAACCTTCTATGTCAATCCAAAGGCTGGCAAGAAGCTACAAGACCTTGATACTAAAGGAATTACTGTAGTGCCAAGTCCAACTTACAAGTTTGATAAGTGGGATAAGGCAATGGATACAGTTATAAGTGGACCAGACAATATAAATGTAACAGCTCTATATACACAACTTCCAAATATAATCAAAGCAGGACCAAAAGATACTGCTCCAGCAGGTTATGTAGTTATCATCTTTGAAACTGATGGAAGGGGTACAATAACAGGCAATAAAGCATACGAAGAAGGCAATACTCCACAAAAGGAAACAGAGATAGTTTACTTTGTAAATCCTAAGAAGGGTGTTAAACTTGCTAAGCTAGCAGATGGCGCTACACCTGCACCTGATCAATTGGCAATACCAAGCACAACTCCAGACGATGCTGATAAATATATCTTCGACCAATGGCGTAAAGATATTGACACTACTACACCTATTACAAGAGGTAGAGTTCATATAGCAATGTTTAAGCCTAAAGAAGTAAAATTAACTTATAATGCAAACGGAGCTACAGGCGATGTACCTCCTGTATTAACAGTTGATTATGACACAGATGTCAGACTTGCAGGCAAGGGCGATCTTGCTAAGAAAGATGCAAGCTTTAAAGGCTGGATGATTGGCGATAAAACTTATCAAGCCGGCGATCAAATCAACCTAAAAGCAGATACTACAGCAACGGCACAATGGGATGATGATAAGAACATCATCGAATATGATCCAGTTAATAATCCTACAACAAGACCAGATGACACTTATGTAAGAGTGACATTCGCAGCTGATGATGGATTAAAATTAACTGAGCAAAAAGCCTACTATGTTAAGAAAAATGCAGGCATAACACTTGGTAATACAGAACTTGTAAAACCAAAATACAGTGAAGATACTGGATATAAGTTTGGTAAGTGGGATAAGGAAGATACAGATACAATCACACAAGATATAACAGTAACTGCAAAGGCTACTAAGCTTGGCATAGTTATACCGGCAATAGGCACTCCTAATGAAAAGCCAGAAGGCTATAAGGAAGTAACATTTGTAATTAAAACAGATGATGTAGCTAAGGGTTCAATTGATGGCGTTGCAAAATTCTATGTAAATCCAACAGAATATGTAACTATTACCCCACCAACAACCAAGGCTAATACAGGTTTTGAATTTGGTTCTTGGGATAAGGATTCAACAAGACCGACAGTTTATGAAGATGATGCAATAATTACAGGATCCTTTAATGGATTGAAAGATGTAATACCTAAGACAAAGACTGATGATTCAGAAAAACCAGCTGGCTACAAGACAGTTACCTTTGTAATAGATCCAGCAACAGGTGGGCAAATTGTAGATAAAGAAGTTACAGTTTACTATGTAAATCCAGCTAAAGATGTAACAGTTCCACAACCAAAAACTCTAGCCCAAACAGGTTATGAATTTGAAAAATGGGATCAAGATACTGCTACAGCTAAGAGATATGATAAAGATACAACTGTAACAGGAAACTTCAAGAAACTTGATGATATTGTAGATGGTAACAAGCCAAAACCAGATGGTTATGTAACAGTTACTTTTGATAAGGGTGAACACGGGACTATAACAGAAGGACAAACTGTATACTATGTAAATCCAAAGGCTGACCCAGTTAAAACTTTAGGCGATAGTCTAATTAAAAAACCGACAGTAAAAGCTGAGACAGGATATAAGTTTACTGGCTGGGACAAAGAAGATAAAACACCAATAAAAGGGTCAGAAGATATCCTAGTAAAAGCACAATATACTGAACTTCCTGACGTTATAGTTAAAACAGCTGATGATGATTCACAAAAACCAGATGGATATATCAAAGTTACTTTTGATACTGTTGATAAAGAAAAAGGAACTATAGGATCTACTATTATTACTAAAAAAGTTTTATTTGTAAATCCTAATAAGGCACATGTATTAAAAGATAAGGCACCAAAGGTAACTCCTAAAACAGGATTTGACTTTGTTGGCTGGGATACACAAATCGACAAGAATATCCAATACAGCGAAGGCGATACAATTAAAGCTCTTTATAACGAAAAGGGCGATGTAATTCCACAAAAGAATCCTAATGGTACTGATAAACCAGCTGGCTACCTTAAAGTAATCTTTGACAAGGGCGATCATGGTAACTTGACTGGACAAACAGTTTACTACGTAAAACCTAATAAAGAAGTTACAGTACCAGCGCCAACAGTAAATGCAAGTGTTGGATACAAGTTTACAGATTGGGACAAAGCATTAAAACAAACATTTACAGCTGAAACAACAACTATTACAGCAATGTATGAACCACTAGCGGACATCCTTCCACAAGAAAAGACTGATGGAAGCGATAGACCATACGGATATAGCAAAGTAACATTTGTGGCAGATGCTAACGGATCATTATCAGGACAAACAGTTTACTATGTAAATCCTGATAAGACTGTAGACTTAACAGATAAAGCTGATGCTATTACTAAGAATCCAAACACAGGCTACACTGCAGACGGAGGAACTTGGTCTAATAGAGATAGCAAAAATCTAAAAGACACTTTCAATAAGGACACAGAATTCGTATTCAACTTTGCAGAACGTCCTGATGTAATTAAAGAAAAACCTGGAGTAACAAAACCAGATGGATATGTAACTGTAAAACTTATTCCAACAGATAAGGCAACAGATAAAACAAAGGCTGACAAAGTTTACTTTGTAAATCCATTGAAGGATGTTACAATTACAGAGACTCCTGTAGGAACAAAGCTTACAGATGCAAATGAAGTATCTTATGACTATACATTTACTGGATGGACAGTAACTAGAGGTAAAATCAATTCGTGGACAGGATCAAGCGTTAGCGACAAGTTTATCCAAGATACAGATATCACTGCTAAGTATAGTGTGACATTAGGCAATATTATGCCACTACCATTAGCAAAGGATAATGTAGTTACAGCAATAAACGATAAACCTGATGCTAAAGACTTAATAAAGAATCCTGGAGATTTACCTCAAGGAACGGAATTTGCTTATGCTGACGACGGTCAACCTACGGTAGATCAAGCTGGTAACACAACTGCAAAGGTAAAAGTAACTTATCCAAACGGAAAAACTTCTATAGTAGAAGTACCAGTTACAGTTGTCGATAATGTAGTTCCACAAATTGGAAATGAAAAACCACTTGTACCTGAATCTTATATAAAGGTAACAGTAGACACAACAGACAAGGCAACTCCAAATACGATGTTCACAAAAGTATTTTGGGTTAAGCCAAAGGTAGAAGTTACTATACCAGACATTCTTGCTCCAACAGGAAAACCTGAAACCGATGCAAAAGGTGTAACTAATACTAATAACTTCATTAAGTGGATATCTGATGATAACAACAAAGAATATACAGATAAAATAACAGACACATTCACAAAAAATGAAACAAAGATTACTGCAACTTATGAGTTAAATAAAAACATTGAGCCTAAAGGAAAAGATCCTCTTTGGTTCTCAAGATATTCAAAGCCAGAACCAAAGGACTTCATAAAGAATGTTTATGATGATAATAATCCTGATAAAGTGGGCACTCTTCCACCAGGAACAAAATTTAAGTTTAAAGATAACGTTCAACCTGCTACTGGAGATCCAGGTAGCTTTACAGCTACAATTGAAGTAACTTATCCAAATGGAGAAGTAAAACCTATTGATGTACCATACACGGTTACAGGAGATGTAGTTGAACAAGAACATGGTAAGGGTAAGCCATCTGTTCCAGATAATTATGTAAGAGTTATAGTTGATAAGACAGATAAAGCACAACTTAAAACTGGAGAACAACAAACTCAAACATTCTGGGTAAACCCAGAAAAAGTTGTTGATATTCAAGTTAATAAGCCTGTTGGAAAGAAAGTCGACAAGACTGGAAGCTCTCCTGAAATTCAATATGTATTCAAGGGATGGCAATCAGATGAAGCTCAACCAAGAACTTGGACTGATAGCATATCAGGACAGTTCACAGCTAAAGTTACAACTATTACTGCACAGTATGAAGAAAACATAGGTAAACCTGGAATAGTTGAAACAGGTATGTACTACACCTCTGAATCTTTAGAGGGAGTTAATAATTATCTTCCAAGTGAAGATGAATTAAAGGCTTTAATAAAATCAAAAGTTGCAGGTGATATTGAAGAAGTATCTATATTAACAAATGACTTTGATAGTGAAATTTATGATAAGCTTAAAGAAAATGGTAAGCTAGACCGTGAAGAAATATCTAGAACTGAAATAATTAAGGCTAAAATCACTTTTGTTAACGGTTCAACTAAAGAAGTAGAAATTCCGATAGTTGTTTATAAAAACATCTACGCAGGTCTAACTAATGGTGATAAGCCTCAATATGTAGAAGATGCTGAAAGAGATTTGAAAATATCTAATCCATATAGAGACGATACTAACTATGTAAAAGTAACTCTTATACCTACTTTTAAAGCTAAAAGCATGCAAGAAAAGACTTACTATGTAAGGAGAAATGCTTCTGTTATTATTCCTGAAATAATTGCAGAGGGTAGAGATGCATATATATTTAAATTCTGGGAAGCTAAACAGCCAGCTGGAGGACAAGAGCAACCTAAGTATCAAATGAGATCACTATTTGCGCTACCTGTCGCTATGGCGAACCAAGAAGTAGTTACAGATGGAGATAAGATTAACTTTAGAGATAGATTGAAATTCGATAAAGATACGGATATAGTAGCTCAATATGATAAAAAGCCAGAACCAAGTAATCCACAACCATGGGGACCAGGTTACAGTGGCGGAGGAAATATCTATATTGGAAAGCCATCAGTTAATCCAACAGCAAAAGCAAAAGAACCTGTAGCTGAAAACGAATATAGAAAAGAAGTTAGATATATGCAAGGATATAGAGGATACTTCAGACCTGAAGACGGACTTACTCGTGCAGAAGCTGCTCAAATCTTGGCAAATGCACTTGTAGAAGACGGATTCAAGTACACTGAAAACTTCAAGATTCCTTACAAAGATGTAAAAGAAGATTGGTATACAAGAGCTATCAGAATTGTAACTGAAGCAAAAGTATTTGCAGGTTATGAAGATGGATTATTCAGACCTGAAAAGAAAATCACAAGAAACGAATGGATAGCAACTCTTAAGAGATTCCAAGAGTTAAACGATGTAGTAGGTGACCATATGAAGCTTGGCAATAAGCATTGGGCTAAGAGTGAAATCGAAGCTGCTTTCAATGAAGGATGGCTAAGTATCTACACAGATGGACTTGCTAACTTTAAGGGTGATGAATTTATACCAAGAGAAGAAGTTGCGGCAGTATCTAACAGAGCTTTCAACAGAGTTCTTGACAAGGATTATATTGAAAACAATATTAATAACTTGATAACTTATAAAGATGTTGACAAGAGTAGATGGTCTTACTATGATATTCTTTGTGCAAGCAATACCTTCATTTTCCAAGGAGGATACTACAGAGCACACTGGATAAAACAAGACAATGATCTATTCAATGTAAATACTAATGGTATTGACATCTTTAAATCAGAATTTCAAAGAAATCCAAGATAAAAATTAAGAGAAGGGCGACCTTCTCTTTTTTTATGTTTTTGGGTTTTGTGTAGGGATTCGAACGGGTAGTGCTATATTTAACTAAGTCAAGGCAAGTGATATCATCCAAATATACCTAACTCAGGTTTACTGTCTTCCTTTAGGTTCTCATTGTAGAGATCCTTCGACTCCGACGGTGCCCGTCTCCGCTCAGGATGACCCGGTTGGGGGCTTTGTAGCGGAAGCAAGGAG